>JAKSDO010000040.1 GCA_022360055.1 Cytophagales bacterium
AGGAGTTCAGTGTATTAGATTAGAATTTACAACTATGGATATCTTTACTAAACTTACAATAGAAAATGGCTGGATATTGAGCGCTGTTTATCTGGCCATATCCTATCTACCAATGTTTTTTGGTGGCGAAGGGGCCAGACGTATGGTAAACTTTTCCTTATTCCCTAATAATTCTTGAGGAAGAAAAGTTCTGCAACGAAAGGTATGGCAAAGAATTCCATGACTATAAATCAAGTACAAGAAGATATTTATAAATTAATAAAACATAGAGTATGAAAAGTATACAATTTTTATCAGTGATGGTTTTAGCACTATTGATAAGCTGTGGGGCAATTGCCCAAAATCTTACCGGACGTGAAATTATACAAAAAGTAAAAGACCGGCCCGATGGCGACACACGCTATTCCGAAATGAGCATGAAGCTTATAAACAAACGCGGAAGTAGCAGGGACCGGAAAGTGGTATCGAATTCAATGGATTTGGGCAAAGACAAAAAAACCATTATGTTCTTTCTTTATCCCGGTGATGTAAAAGGAACCGGATTTTTGACCTGGGATTATGACGAGATTGGAAAAGACGATGACAAGTGGCTTTACCTCCCGGCTATGAAGAAAACCCGCCGGATCAGTGGAGCATCGGCAAAGAAGGATTACTTCATGGGGACCGATTTTACCTATGACGACATGGGAAGCAGAAATGTGGATGAGGATACCCATAAATTGCTGCGCGAAGAAACCATGGAGGGGCATAAATGCTGGGTAGTGGAATCCACATCAAAAGACAAACGCGATATCTATTCCAAAAAGATATCATGGATCCATCAGGATTGCCTGATCGCATTGAAGGTGGAATATTACGATAAGTTGGCAAAATTACACCGGGAACTTAAGCTGTCGAACATAAAAAAGGTCGACGGTTTCTGGGTTGCACATCAACTGCACATGACAAATGTGCAAACGAACCATCAAACCATTCTGACCATCGAAAACCCAAAGTATAATATCGATATTAACGAAAGCCTTTTTACAGTGGCGAAATTGGAGCAGGGAAGTCTGTAAAAAGACAGGGCCGGAAGCCCGGAGATGGAATAAGGAGGGCCTGTAACTTCAGCCTTTCGACTCCGGCCTTTAATTTTTATACGTATGAGAAAGATCGCATTTTTACTCGTATTACCGTTTTACGCAGTTGCACAAGGAGATGAAATAGAATATACATTCAACGGTTTTGCCGATACATACCATGCCGTCCGCAGTCAAAGCCCTTATGACTTTATGAGTTCCCGAAGTCGCTTGAGGACGGAATTTGGTGCAACAAAAGGAAAGTCGTACCTCTTTGCATCTGTAAATTCGGTTTACAACGGTATTCTGGAAGAGGAGACCAGGATTGAACTCCGAGAAGTTTTTTTTAAATATTCCGGCAGTAATTGGGATTTTAAAGCCGGACGACAAATTATAATCTGGGGGGTTGCAGATGGTTTGCGCATTACCGATGTGGTCTCGCCTATGGATATGACCGAGTTTCTGGCTCGCGACTACGACGACATTCGTATTCCGGTTGATGCTTTTCGGGTAAAATACCTGAAATCAAATCTTAGTGCCGAATTTGTCTTTGTTCCAGTACCCTCTTTCTTTATCATTCCTGATGCTCCAGATAACCCGTGGTCGGTTTTTCCACAAAGCAGCGACCCCCATTTTGAAGTAAACATGGAAAACACACCACTTAAAAAGATTTCCAACAGCGAATTCGGAGGAAGGTTTTCCTTCTTTTTATCAGGTATTGATTTTAGTTTTTCTGCGCTGCATACCTGGAATAAAATGCCGGTTTTTCAGCGCAGTTATTCAACAAATAACGATACGGTTTTTGTTGAAGCACAACATAACCGGATGGATATGGTAGGGATGGACTTTTCATTCCCAATAAGGCAATTTGTTGTGCGAGGTGAGGTCGCAGAATATTTTGGGGAATTACAAACGACAACCTCAGGCAACAATAAAGTCAAGCGGAATACCAGCAATTTTTTATTGGGTGTCGACTGGTATCCCGGAAATGACTGGACACTCACTTTTCAGTATTCGCACAAACTGATCCCTGATTATATCGACAAAATAGAAACCAAGGAGAATACGGTACTCGCTACCTCGGGAATCACTAAAAAGGTTTTCCAGAATACACTAAGCCTGTCGACATTTACCTATTTCGATGTGACAAACCAAAGCTTTTTTAATCGTACCAGCGCCGATTATTCCTTAACGGACGAAATCCACATGATGGCTGGTTACGACTGGTTTGAAGGCGACGAAGGAATGTTTGGTCTGTACAAAAACAATTCGGAATATTGGGTGAAAGCGAAGTTTAGCTTTTAAAAATGGTCGTTTGCACCCAATTCCCGGCGAATCTGTTCGTTTTCTTGAAAGCTGTAGCTTGATTTGTTGCTCATGCCAATTTCCGGTGTTTGGCTTTTCGGACCGTTTTGAAAAAAGTGTTTGCACCGAGCTTGTTGAGTTGATCTTCGGCTTCTTTACATGATTTTTTCTTGCCTATTCATCTTGCCTGGCTTACCTTTGAGTATAAATTAGTCAACGGGGTGCTTAATTGAAATTAGGCTGAGATAATACCCGTACACCTGATCTGGATAATGCCAGCGTAGGAATTGCTAAATCCCTTCTTTGTTTTTCCTCCTTCGCATCATCATATCAGGTACCACTTAAAAATACAGGCTTATGAGTGATGTGGCAACACAAAAATTTGAATTGGCCCCTGCGGAATTGAGAACCTGGCAGGGACGCCGGGAGTGGTTTTTCAACCGCGACCATACGGATACCTACGAACTCTGGTATGAAGGCAGGTACAAACGCGCCGAAATCTGGCAAAAAAAAGTAATTGGCGATCTGATCAAAAAAGATTGCCGGATCAAAACACTGCTTGAATTCGGATGCGGAACCACCCGGTTTACCCGTTGGTGGCAAGAGATAGACATAGAGGCTACCGGTGGAGATATTTCTCCATTTATGCTTGGTCAGGGGGTGCACCTGTTTGATGGAGACCTGGTATTGGCCGATGCGCACCACATGCCCTTCAAAGATCAACTGTTTGATGCCCTGGCGTTCATTACTACTTTTGAATATTACCGAGATCCCGTTAAGGTAATTCGCGAGGCGGTACGCGTGGGTAAATACGGGATCGTTTTCGGCATGATGAACCGGAATTCCCCCAAAGTGGTCAGAAGAAGGATACAACAGGCATTTGGCAAAAATCCATTTTATGTGACCGCGACATTTTATACCCCTCAGAAACTCATCGCATTGATTCACAAAGCGCTGAAAGGGCGGGATTATACCATAAGCTGGAAAATGACCGGACTGCCCAAATGGTTTCCCGTGCAGGAATGGCGCAGGTCTTACGGTGATTTTTTTGGTTTGCATGTTCGGTTAAATGATGTGGAATGAGCGCTTTTGAAAATAATCTGGGGAAAATCTCCGATTTGACCTTCGAAAAGATATTGTTCCCGAACTGCGGTTCGGAACGCAAGGAAGTGATCACAGGCCCTTCCTTCGGAGTTGATACTTCAGTCATAGCCATTGGACAGGGACAGGCCATGGCGGTATCCAGCGATCCGCTTTCATTGATACCGGCCATAGGGGCGGAAGCTTCTGCGTGGCTGTCCGTTCATCTGATCGCCAACGATATGGCTACGACGGGCTTTGCTCCTCAATACGCGCAATTCGTGCTCAATCTACCGACGGACCTTTCACCGGCCACCTTCCGCACGTATTGGGAACACCTTCACCGGTTTTGCAAGGATCTCGGCGTAGCCATCACCGGTGGTCATACCGGACAAATAGAAGGACAAAACTCGACGGTTTCCGGTGGAGGTACGATGTTTCTGATCGCTCCGCAACGGGATATTCTCACCAGCGACAAAGCCAAACCAGGTGATGCCATCGTAGTGACCAAGGAAGCTGCGCTGGTAGCTACATCCATGCTGGCCATGTGTTTTCCGGAAACGGTAAAAAATAAACTCGGCCGGGAGATCCAGCAGTTGGCAAACACGAATTTTTACCGCACCTCTTCTCTGCGGGAGGCTTTGCTGGCATCGGATATCCTGGATCCCGGCACGGAGTTGACAGCTATGCACGATGTGACCGAGGGAGGTGTACTCGGCGCCATAAGTGAAATGGCCAAGGCTGCCGGGGTAGGATTTACCGTAGATAGCGATCTGATACCTGTCGGAGAAGCCGTACAAGCCATTGCAGGGTTATTTGAGATCGATCCGAGATTCAGCATCGGGGCCGGATCAATGATCATGGCTGTGCGGGAAAACCAGGTATCCAGGCTGATCAACCATTTAGGGAGCCATTCCATTGAAGCGGTTGCCGTAGGTAAATTTACTTCCCGGAACAAAGGGTGCAGGATCATTGAAAACGGAGAAGAAAAATCTTTTGCCTTCTCGGGCGAAGATCCGTATTGGGAATCCTTTTTCAGGGCCTATAACTCCGGATTAACATGAAACGGGCGATGCCTGAGATCATTAATGAGACACACATGAAAAAAAATAATATCAAGCTGGGGGGGCTGTATTTTGTCATGGACCCGTGCCAGCCTCAGGAAGTATTTTTTCCGGTACTTAAAGCGTCATTGGATGCCGGAATAGATATCATTCAACTGTGGAACAACTGGCCTGTGCAGTATCGCCCCTCGGATAAGTTGAAATTTATCGAAAGGGTTGCCGAAATTTCGTCTCCGTATGAAATACCGTTATTGATCAATGAGGATTGGCAATTGCTTCAGCAAGCTCCCCTTCACGGAGTACACTTCGACAAGGTCCCGGCAAGTCTGGACCGCATCAAAAAAAGCATTGGCCGGAATTTTCTCGCGGGATTGACTTGCGGAAATAATTCGGAGGCTATCCAGTGGGCGGAATTGCACGGGATGGATTATATTTCATTTTGTGCCATGTTCCCTTCAAATTCGGTAGATACATGTGAAATTGTAAGGCATGAAACCGTATTGAAGGCGCGGGAAATTACCCGGATGCCGATATTTCTTGCGGGAGGGATAAATCCGTCGAACATAAAAAGGCTTAGCCGCCTGGACTTTCAAGGTGTGGCTGTCATCTCGGGAATCATGAATTCCAATGATCCTTCCGAGGCCATATCAGCCTATAAAAAGATACTGAAAGAAATGGGATGAAGATCTCCGGGAAATGTAAAATCGGGTCGGACGAAAAACAGACGTTTGTGGATGGAAATTTGTGGGTCGGGCAGACGGCCGTTTTACCCGATTAATTTTGGTATATGGAAAAATCAACCGGAAACAACTACTTATGATCAGAAAAAAATATCCGTATGAAACCGGTAAGACCGGAACAAACTCACGACACACACGAGCATGATTATATTGCTCTGGGCGTCAGCAAACTATAAAAATATAAACAGATGAAAAAAACACTAATTGATAAACTGTGTTGTCCGATGGACAAAAAAGCGCTTCAACTCCGGATTTTCAAAAAAGATGACGAGGAGATCATTGAGGGGCTCTTCACCTGTACGGAATGCGGCAGATATTATCCCGTTGTTCACGGGTTGCCCATCATGACTCCGGATGAATACCGGGAAAAGGCACTGGAAGAGCCTATCCTGAACAAATGGGGCATTGCACCACGCCATAAAGATCCGAAACGGTTTTTGCTTGAAGGGTAAACAAGATTCGATGGAAAGGCAACTTTCATAAATCCAAAATCTCAAGTAGGTTTTTGATTTGAAACAAAGGATACTTACACTGGAAGTACCTTGTCTGCAAAACAATAAAAGCCTGCTAAAGGGTGCTCAAACTTTTTTTACGGCGCCACTTATTATGGAGTTCTTCAACTCCTTTGCGGAACTTGTACGGGTAATGAATTTGATTTTTTTCCAGGAGGCTGGCACGAAACATTGCTTATTTTTGATAAGAGCTAATTTTTTAAACTATGAAATCGCATAAACTCATCCCATACTCCTCATTTATTCTTTTTTTCCTATTTATTGACCCGTCCTTTGCCCAACTGGAGCTGGGATGGGCAAAGAAATTTGACGGCATCGACCGAAACGATATCGGTGATATTGAGATTGATCATGACGGGAATGTCTATACAGGCACCTGTTTTATCGATGAGATGGAGGTTGACGGCCGGGTCTTTCAAACATCAGGTTATGGAACACTTATCGTGAAACATGACCCCGATGGTCGTTTACTTTGGTCAAAGCTCTATGCCAAACCTGTTTATCATCACCATCTTTACGTTGATGATTTGAACAACCTCTATCTTGCAGGCAATTTTAACGGAGAATTGGATTTTGAACCTGGCTTGGGTAAACCTGACCAAACCATATTATCCGGTAGAAAAGTTCATTTCATTCTCAAGCTAGATCCGGACGGACAATTTCAATGGGTGAAGCAGGTTGCCGGAAAAGCGTATTACGGCAATGGAAGTTTTTACATCAATTGCGCCGATACATTAACAAAAATAGATATTTCCGGAAATGTCGTTTGGCAGAAACCGGGTGTTAAAGGATGGAGAAAAATGAAAATTGTCGAATGTGTTGACGGGGCGATTTGGGTCGGCGGCGACTTTCGCGGTTACTTGAAAATTGGCAAAAAGGGAGAATTCGAAACCTCCCAAAGTCGACATGAAGATCTCTTTTTGGCTAAATTTGACTCGGACGGAGACTTTGTTTCCGGAAAACACATTTCAAATGCTTCATCAAACGTTTTTTATGATCTGATAGCTTATGAAGATGAGGTTATTATGACCGGGGCTTTCATGGGAAGCCTCAATGTTGATCCTGGTTATTCCGACAGGATCATCCGGTCCAAAGGTCATTACGACATAATTGTAACCAAGCATGACGCATCTATGGCGCTTATCTGGGCACATGGTATTGGTGGTGCCGGATGGGATAGCGGACGGGGATTGGCTGTCAATGAAAAAGGGGAGATTGGTATCACCGGAAGCTTTCAGTACACGGTTGATTTTGACCCGGGTGTTAATACGGCCTATTTTTCCACGCCGCCCGCTTGTGTCCCCAATATATACCTGTTGAAATTGGATCGACAGGGTGATTTTCTTGACGCCGCAGCTTTTGGTAATAGAAAACATAGCTACGGAACGCGGATCGAAGCTTATCAAGATCGGTTTTATGTTTCCGGACCTTTTCAGGGGACTATAGATTTCGATCCTGAACATGCAGGTGAGGAGAAATTGACTGCTACGAAGACAGACTATTTTGTGCTCAGGATGCAAAACAAGATTAAAATGGAGAAAATAAAAGTAATGGCTGCAACTCCCGAACAGGGTCCTATAGGAGGTATACCGTTTTGTCTGATAACTTCAGACACGACTCTTTTGGAAACCAATGCATCGGGCTTTTTTGAAATATCAGGCATTTCCGGCGAACCTTTTAAGCTCCTTCCACTACCGGAAAAAGACTCTGTCATCAGACACGGGGTCAGTACATTGGATATCGTCGTAGCCAGAAGGCATATTCTGGGGCTTAGTGTATTCAGCGATCCTTATTCTTACCTCGCCGCTGACGTAAATGATTCAAAAAGTATTACCGCACTCGATCTTGTATGTTTGAGGGAATTTATTCTCGGGGCATCAAAGGTACTGCCGTCGGGAACCTGGAAGTATACCTGCGGGTTTTCGGACCCGGGCAATCCTTTTTCCTATATCTGCGAAGTTAACGATACATTTTCGACTTCGGTACCAGTTATAAATTATACCGCAACGCGGATGGGAGATATGTACCGAAGTCCGACAAACCGGAGAATATCTAGTCAATCACTTGAACTTTATACAGATGGCTTTGAAAGTATTACCGAAGACTTAATAGTTGTTCCGGTAAAAACAAGGGCATTTCAAGATATTTCAGGTTATCAGTTTTCGATGAAATGGGACAAGGACGCTTTTGAATTGGTGCGGATCGAAAACCGAGCCATCTCCGGGGCATTTAACGAGACTAATAAGAAAGACGGTGTAATTTCGTGCAGTTGGGACAGTGACAATAGCTATTCCGTCGATTTCCGGGAAGGCACTGTTTTGTTTGACCTCGTTTTTAAGGTTTCCCCAAAACCGGATCAGCGCATAAGTTTAGCGCTCGCGGACCAACCGACCGAAACGATGGCCATTGACGTAGAATTAAATCAATTGCCCATTGTACTTCAACAACTGCCGGAGCGGCAAGTACGAAAAAAAGGACTTTTCGAAGTTCATCCGAATCCGGTTGTCGGGGACATCACAAATGTGAAGTTCTTTATGAATGATCCTTCGGAAACCGTGCTATCGATTATTGACTTTCACGGAGCAATTGTATTTCAGGAGCAGATATATGCAAATGAAGGATTGAATTATTATCAATTAAATCTCGGTAGACTGGGATCAAACCTGAAAAACGGCATTTACTTTTACCGGTTAGAGACACCCGGTTCTTCAGCTCATAAAAAATTACTGATTAAGAGATAATACGGTTCACGCATCAAATACAGTCACGGATTTGGGCGTGTTCAGGATACATTGGCATTTTGGGACATCAAACAATAGACACGACTTTTCAAATCATGCGAAAACCACCTCGACACATTCGCCGGTGATCCGGCTATAGCGCTTATAAATGAATTCCGTCACCATCGAGATATGCATGTACAACTGCTGCACATTCGAAGCAGTAAAAGTGTTCGTTCATATATTTTGACCGCGATTTCATGATGTTCTCGCCGCAGCCCTTGCAGATCACGCTGTCTGAGATAGATGCATAGTTCGAAATTTCAGTATGGATGTTCTGGACAAAAAACAGTTGATCAAAAGGGATTTTCAATGTGCCGAAAGCCCGTTCAAGCGCTACTTTTTTGTATTTACTTACAAGCTCGGGGTCGTGATTTTGGTTAGCAACGACCTGTTGGTAGTATTGTTGAAAATCCGGAAAGGATTCGCGGATGATCTTTCCGGACTCAGGCTTGGTCCCGATTCGGAGCCCATGCCCATCTCTTTTTGTCAGTGTGAATGCCGTTTTCCCGACATCCTTAAAAATTAAAGCATTATTCCCAAAAGAACAGCCGGTTACAAATTGTACGCCGTCGGAAAAACAGTTGTTGGTTTCGGTAATGGCCAGCAGATCTTCCATACCGTCCGAGTCGGTTTTCATTTCTTTCATGGCATAGGCGGCTGCCATTACTCCCATAGCCAGCCCGGGGCAAAAGTGTCCGTGTATCTGTGCTGCCTTAATCAACAGCGTTTCTTGCCTGCCTTTGCGGATGCAATTTCGTATTTCGATTCTCGGGTCAGCTTTGAGCAGGGCATGGAGGGCCGGGTTGGAATCCAGTTCGGAAGCAAACAGGGAGGTGTTGTGACTTTTAATATCAAGTACCGGAGTGTAATTAATAGCGTCCAACCCCTCTACCACCAGTTGGTTACCACGATGTTCAAGTAGTTTTACCGTGGTAATTCCAATGGCATTGGGCCTGTCCGGGCTGCGCGAGGCAAATACTCCACGCACATCTCCCGACCGGATGCCGGCAGACAATTGAACACCATCCGATCGATGAAAATAAAAAACAATATCCAGAAATTCATATTTTTCAATGTCCAGGAGACCATCTTTATATTCGTTATGAATGAAAATCGTACTGGGTTTTCCCATGACCTGAAGGAGATCGGCAGGTTCATTTATTTCATTTGCCACAATTCCGATTGGCTTTAACCGAATCATATTCATTTCTTTCTTTTTTATTGATGTTCGACAAAAATTCTACACGTGATCCAGGAGATGTATACAAAACTGCGCGTTTATTCACCTTAAATCGTCCTGCGATATGCTTGAGCTCCTTTTCCGGCCAGCCCTTATATACAACGACTAAACCCATAGTTCTATGAAGTTTATTTAGACTTTTCCATATATTTCCGACCATGACTTCTCATGTCCCCGGGAGGAGGGATGCTCCGGGTATGGGGATTTACTTTTCAGTTTCATTTCGATGCCCGCATGGTATTACAAATTGATGCTCCCCCTGTTTCACAATACTTACTTTTACTTCATACAGATTTTCCAGATTTTCAACAGTGATGATTTCTCTGCCTCCTGCGGTAAATACACGCCCCCTTTTGAGCATAATTATTCTATTGGCATAACGAATCGCCATATTTATATCGTGCAAGGCAATAATAATGGTTACGCCGTTTTGAGCGAGTGATTTTAGAATCTCGAGAATTTCAATCTGGTGCTTCATATCAAGATTGGAAGTCGGTTCATCCAGCAACAATATGTCGGGCTCCTGAGCGAGCGCCCTGGCAATGATTACAGCCTGTCGTTGCCCGCCACTCAGCCTGTGCACGTCGTTCATGGCAATATGTTCCAGACGAAGGTCTCGCAGAACCCGGGAGGTTACCGCAAGATCCCTTTTCCCCGGTCTCCAGTTGAAATAAGGTTTTCGTCCAAGTAAAACCTGATCAAAAACAGTAAAAACGGGTGTTCTGTGTTCGGATTGAGGGACATAAGCCATTTGCTTCGCCAGGTCAGCCGGCAAAACAGACTCGATTTTCCTGTTTTCGATCCGCACTGTTCCGTTTTTTGTTTTCAGGATCCCGGCCATACATTTTATCAAAGTGCTTTTTCCCGAGCCGTTGGGGCCCACCAGCGTCACAAAATCACCCTTTTCAATGCAATTGCTGACATTTTCCAGTACGCGGGAACCATTATAAGAAAAATTCAGGTTATGAATGGCTATCTTCATTGAGCTTTCCGTTTAAGACCAATAAGCTTTATGTGTATTTTTTAGCAAAAGGAACAGGAACAAAGGCGCACCGATAAAAGATGTCAGGATCCCTACAGGGAGCATCACGGGTGAAATGACGGTACGCGCCAGGGTATCGGAACCTACCAGGAACATCCCTCCGAAAACAGCGGAAGCCGGTAAGGTCATCGGATCGTCTCCTCCGATCATTTTGCGGACAATATGAGGAACCACAAGGCCTACGAATGCGATAACCCCGAAAAATGAGACTACAATTGCCGTGGCCAGAGAAGCCGCAAGCATCCCGGACAACCGTACCCAATCGATCTTTATGCCCAGGCTTTTAGCATATTCATCACCTGCGCGGAGGGATTTGTAATTCCAGGTTTGATAATGAAAAAAGATCATGATCGGGACAAGGGATATCCCCAATATCATCACATATTCCCATGTTGCCCTTCCCAGATCCCCAAATGTCCAGAAAACAATGGAAGCCAACTGTATATCGTCTGCAAAATACTGCATGGCGGAGATCCCGGCCCCAAATAGCGTACTGACAGCGATTCCGGCAAGTACAATGGTTTCCGGTAAGGTATCACGAAGTTTCGACACTAAAATGATGACCGCGACACTTAAAATGCTCCATAAAAAAGCGGAACTTGTAACCAGGTAAGGATTGTCGATGGCAGATGCATCGTTTGAGCTTTCATAGGTGCTTCCCGCCCCCAGCACGATGATCGCAAAAGCTGCCCCAAAGGCAGAAGCGCCCGAAATACCAAGTGTAAAAGGCGACGCCAGCGGATTTCTCAGCAAACTCTGAACCACAGCTCCCGATGTGGCCAGCGCTGTTCCGGCCAGCATCCCTCCGATAATTCTTGGCAGGCGGATCTGATAAACGATCTGAGCAGAGAAAGCGGTGCCCTTCCCGGTCAGCAGTTGATACAATTCCACAAATCCGACCTCTGCCGAACCTACGACAATGGAAACCGATACGACGGTGAGAAGGATCATCGAAACGGATGCGATGAAGCGGACGCCCCGCTTTAAATGTTGTTTATATTGTTCGAGGATTCTTTCTGGCATGATCATTCGGATAATACTTCCGGCATAAAACCGAACTCAACGGCGGATCGATCGTTAAGGAACTTTTTACCTAAGAACCGCATGCATATTTCATCTGTTTTTTCATTCATATCGATATCCGGAAACTTTTCGGGATATAAGATCTTGCCGGCGTACCACGCATTGATCAGGACATATTCGTAGTTTGTGGCGTAATTATTATAAGGCAATAAGTAAAACAGCCTGTCGTTTTTAACCGCTTCGAGCATACTGAAAAATGCGGGGTTTTCCGTCCGTTCCTTGTGTACAAGCCGGGACCCGGAAGCATCTATAAACAAATAATCCGGATTCCAGATCAGGAGCTGTTCCACATCGATATAGGTGCCTTTGATATGGGAGATCAGTCTTTTATCGATTGATGCAGCCACGTTGGAGGCGTTCACGAAGATGAAAGGCGGATAATACGGATGGGTGGAATTGATGCCGTGCAAACCGCTGTACGAAACGCCGCCAACATATACGGAGGGTGTTGCAGATATCCCGTGTGTACGCTCGTTAAGCTCTTCGATGGTATGCCCGAGATAGGTGATCAGCGCATCCGCCCGTTTTTCTTTATCCAACACCTTCCCGATAAATTGTAATGAGGTATACAACCGCGCTCTTTCACTGCCTATTTCAGGACATTCAATGGCCAGTACCGGAATACCGGTTTTCCGCTGAAGACGATCGGCATCTTCTTTGGTGGTATAGGACATAAAAATAAGTTCGGGACCTGCTTTTAGTATAAGTTCGGCATCTCCACCCATCGAAGGCCCGATCAGGGGCAGGTTCCGTAATTCGGGATATGCCGCCATATAAGGCCTTTCACCTCTTCTTTCGATCTCTTCTATGCCGGCAATCATCTCATGAGCGCCCATATATAGCAATAAGCGCAGTGCGCCGGCCCGGATACCCACGATTTTCTTTACCTGTTTGGGGATCTCAACCTTCCGGCCCAGCATATCGCGAACCACGATACATCCCTCCGCTTTCGAGGCGGAGCGCGGCCTGCAGCTCATCAAAAAGGAGAGCGCAATAAGCCAAACGATTGGTTTTAAAGTGTTGTTTATCAATATTTTAAAATTTTAAACTTATACGCCCGCTTATGATCCGTCCCGGTGAAATATAGTCTGCCGTTTCGATGTGTTCGCCATCAAAAAGATCCTGCACATCAATGGAAAAACGATAGCGCTCCATGATCTGTTTTGAGATCTGAAGGTCACAGGTAAAATACGGATCCAGTTCTACCGTATTTGCATCGTCGGCGAATTGTGCCCCCTTATATAACCCGCGAATACTTGCATTTACAATCCCGTTTTTCCAGAAGACACTTGCCGCGGCAGTATGTCTCGGTACGTATTTCAGGTAGTTCCCCTCCAGTTCGGGTCTTTCGGTAAATCCATCGATCTTTGAGTCGGCGTGGGTATAACCTGCGGTGAGGACCAATCCGGGGGCGGGTTCGTAATTTATTTCGGTTTCAATTCCTTTCAGGATCGCATCGCTTACATTTTCCCTTCTGTAGACAGGTCGACCGAACAAACTATCTGAAGTAGCTACATAGTAAAGGAAATCATTGCCCAGCGCATAGTAGGCCGAAGCGGAGATTTTAAGTTTACCAAAGGGAGAAAGATCCAGCCCGAGCTCATAATTGTCCAGGGATTCCGGGCCCAACTCCGGGTTGGCATATTTTGGTCCCACCCACATCCAACCGGTCCTGGTAAGATCGTCGAGGATGGATGCGCGGAAACCATGGGAATAGGAAATATAAGCGCTGACTTCCGGGATAAAATTGAAGCGAAGACCTGCTCTGGGAGATAGCTCCGACCAGGTATGGTCATTCAGTTCGGGGATGGCGCTCCAGGCATTTGTAGCATGATAATTACCATCATAAAAAGAAACCAGATCGAATCGAATGCCTGCTATAAGCCTGATTTTGTTGTCCGAAAAGGCGTGTTCATCCTGAACGTAGCACGACAACGTCCGGAGGGTTCCTGAATTGTGTACGGTATCGTATGGTTCGGTCTGATAGTAATCCCCGCCGTCTATACTTCCTTTTTTCAATTCAAAGCCACCTGTAAAGGTGTTGTGCTTTAGGAGGTCCGAGCTGATGCTGAAGATCATCCCCAGGTCCCTGCGTTGAGAATTCACGTCATACCTGGAGTAATTCGAACCCTTTAACCTTTCATTCACATCATAGTAATGTTCAAGCTGATAATAAAGGTTCAGATTGTAATGTGTGTTTTCGTCGCCGCCCTGAAGGCTCCCGCGTATAAGATCCGTATTGAAATTCCTGTAGCACCCCAGCGGGGCGAGAATTTGATATCCTTCGCCCCGGGTATCCCTGAAAATGTCATACTGTAATTCCCAGTTCAGCCAGGCGCCCCGGTCAAAACCAATTCTAGCCGATACGCCGATCTCTTCCAGCGACCGGGCAATATCATAAGGCGTACGCCTGTCTTCAGGGACATTGTTATAACCGTCACTTTTCAGGAAATACTGGGAAATGATGCCGTAGAGACCTTCGTCAGACCGCATTCGGATGTTCAGATCCTGCCGGACGGTATTGAAGGTTCCATAGCTTACGGTTCCGGATATCTCCCCGGGCCCGGTGGGCCTCCGACTGATTAAATTAATAACACCTCCCATGGCATTGTTTCCATAAAGGGTTGATCCGGGACCTTTGAATATCTCGATCCTTTCGAGATCAAATTGATTGATCCGGTTCCAGTTTACCCCTCCCTCATCCGAAGTATTGATGGGGATGCCATTCATCAAAACCAGGGTCCTCGATTGCTCATCCCCGGACAATCCGCGCAGTGTAACCGCGGGCCGTTGACTATAGATGCCGGCGGAGCGGTTGACGTTTACTCCGGGAACAAACCTCAATATGTCATCTGTCTGCTGCGCCGGTGTTGCCTCAATCAATTCAGTGCCTACAACGGAAATCCGGGCAGGAATTTCACTCGGATTGCGCATGGTGCGGGTTGCCGTGACCACAACTTCTCCCAGATGTATGGTCTTTAAAGAGTCGGAATTACTTTGCCCGTAATTTACCGGCGTTAATCCTGCGGATAAAATTCCGTACAAAAGCAGGATTCGGATTCCCTGGATTAAAAAATGTTTCATTGAGGAAAATCGTGTTAAAAAAAAATGAAAAACGTGTTACTCATGCGAAAAAAAAATTAGTTTGCCTTACTCATCGTCAGCATGCCGTGCTGCAATCCTTTTAGGGATTGCAGCTTATCGGCCAATTCTGTCAGGACCACAGCTTTCCCCTTTACTGCTACGATTTCCAGGCAATTGTCATGATCCAGATGAAAATGCTGGGACGACAGGATCACCTCGTGGTATTCGTGCTGGATGCTCGTCAGTTTGTGAACGATCCCTCGTTTGTGAGGATTGTAAACCAAGGTTAATGAACCTGCTACAACATTATTGCACTTCCATTTCTTTTTTACAATATTGTTGTTCAGCAAATGCCGGATCCCCTGGGACCTGTTGGCAAGCTGGTTGTCCGCAACGTATGCATCCAACTCTTCAAGAAGCTCTTTTTCCAGGGAAACACCAAATCTTACTACCGGCATCGTGTTACTTTTTTTAATTTTCGTGTGACTAAGACAAAATTAGTTTATTTTTGCCATTAATGAAAACTTTATCAAGGCGATTTCTACATGGGTTCCGCGAGATAGTCGGGCGCACCTGTTTGCGAGTAAATCATTTGCTTTAAACAATACTGCGGCATGTTTGTGATCTCTCCGAATCGGGCGGTATATCGCCGGTCAATTAATCTGTGGGGCGGTGCATATTCATTCTTGTCGTTGTTTATCGGTTCGATGGTCAATAGCTCGTTTCGTCCAATTTGACCTTTCCTTTGAAGGTTCTGTATACAAACAACGTATATCCCAGGACCAGCGGTGCGCCTATAGCTACCATAATAAGCATTATTTGCATCGATTTGGTTGAAGATGCGGCGTTGTAGATATCTATATTGTACGCGGAGTCAATTGAGGATATTAACAAGGTAGGATATAATTCAATCGCAGCTAATACCAACAACAGGCTGATGGTCAACGATGAAAAGAAAAAAGCCGTAGCATACTTTTTCTTATTAGCCAATCTGGGCACATTGGCAATGCTAAGGAACGTGAGCAGCGGAACGGCAAACAGGATTGGGTTGCGTTTAAAATCATCGGACAAATGCGGAATATACAAGAGGGTATATAGCGTTGTTATTCCAAAAAACACCATAAAGAATATCATTCCTTTTTTTGACAGCAGGGTGAGCTGGGCAAATAGCCTTCCTTCGGTTTTCAACAACAGATAAATAGCCCCGTGCATCATAAATAATGTGAGCGCTGTAAACCCTGTCATGATTGCGTAAGGGTTCAAAAATTCAAAAAAGCCCTGACCGTGGTAACTGTAGTTCTCGCCGATGGCCACACCCTGTAACACATTTCCCAAAACAACGCCTAACAGGAAAGCCATCATAATGCTTGATACACTATAGCCGATATCCCATAGTTTTCGCCACCACAGCATTTCTTCTTTTCCCCGGAACTCAATTGAAACGGCTCTGAAAATTATGAATACCAAAAAGAGCATAAATGGTATATACAACGAAGAAAACAGTGTTGCATACATGACCGGAAAACCCGCGAATAACGCCCCGCCGCCAATGACCAGCCAAACCTCGTTGCCATCCCAAACCGGCCCCACTGCATTCAGGGCAATTCTCCTGCTTTGTTCTTCTTTAAAAAACAGATGCCAGGCTCCGGCTCCGAAGTCAAAACCATCTAAAATGGCGTATCCTGAGAACAACCCGCCGACCACTAAGAACCACCATGTCGGATAATCCAAGCCCAAAAACGTTTCCATAATTCCTAATTTTGAGTTATAGTTTTGGTTAATCCCTCGGTAAACGGCCTGTCAAAATCATTTGATTCGTCGTACGGACCCTGCTGAATTTTCTTATTCAATAAGTACACAAAGAGCACAAATAAAAGTGTATAAACCAGGAAGAAAAGTATCAGCGAAAATAGAATTTGATTTGCCGATACGGTCTGTGAAAAAGCATCCGAAGTCCTTAGCAACCCGTACACCACCCATGGTTGTCTGCCCATTTCCGCAGCAAACCAGCCTACCTGATTGGCTATTTGCGGGAGCAAGGTCGAAAAAACAAATACCCAAAGCAGCCAGCGTTTTTCAAAAAGCTTCCCCCTATACCATAAAAAAACAGTGAATAAGGTTAAGCCAATCAGGATCATTCCTATGATCACCATAAGATGGTAAAACTGAAAAACCGCATTGATCTGAGAAGGTCTTTCTTCTTTGGGAAATGCATTCAATCCTTTTACCGGTGTTTTAAAATCATAATCCAATAAAAACGACAAGCCACCGGGTATTTTTACACCCGTCACTTTTTGATTTTCTTTATCCACCCAACCGAACAGATACATATCTGCAGGCGCGTTGGCATCAAAATGACCTTCCAATGCCGCTAATTTTGCCGGTTGATTCTTTGCAACACCTTCGGCCGATTTGTGTCCGGTAAACAATTGTCCCAGGGAGAACACCGTAGCGACCGCTAAGGCGATTTTAAAAGCTTTTTCCGAAATGGTCGTATACCTGCCTTTTAAGAGATAATAGGCATGTACGCTCAAAACCAGAAATGCACCGGACAGAAAAGCGCCCAGCCATACATGGGTGAGCCGGTCCACACTCGAGGGATTGAATACCATAGCCCAAAAGTCCGTTATTTCCGCCCGCGCATTAAGTCCTTCGCCCACGATATGATACCCGGCGGGTGTCTGCTGCCAGCTATTGGCTACAACGATCCAGACGGCTGAAAACATTGAGCCCAAAAATACGCCTATGGTGGAAACCAGGTGGACCCAGGGCTTCACGCGGTTCCATCCGAAGAGTAAAATACCGAGAAATCCGCTTTCCATCGCAAACGCGAAGATCCCCTCGGCGGCCAGAGCGCTTCCGAATATGTCTCCGACATAACGCGAGTATACGGCCCAGTTTGTGCCAAATTCAAACTCCATAACAATTCCCGTAACCACGCCGATACCAAAGGTTAAAGCAAAAATCCTGGTCCAAAACTTTGCCAATATGTGGTACTCTTTATTTTTTGTTTTTATATAAAGGCTTTCAAAAATTACCATTAAGAGGCCTAATCCTATGCTTAAAGGCGGATAGATATAATGAAATGCAACAGTGAATGCGAATTGTATTCTGGCTAAGATCTCTGTTTCCATTGAGTTATCGTATGAGATGGTTATGTATATAAAAGTAACTGACTGCCATCTGCTATGACAAAAGGATTAGCGGATTACAAACCGGGTCCGCTCATCCTTTATATTTCTTATAAGTGATTCATACTTTATTTAATACCTCGTTGAGCACCGTATCTTTATCAAGTTTTTTGGTACAGAAAAACCAATCTTTACAATCGATCTCACGATCTTCCATTCGTTCTTTTGCCGTTCCGCAAGAACCTGCAGGTCCGATGATAACATCATCTCCCGGGCGCCAGTCTGCCGGAGTCGCGACGCCAAATTTATCTGCCGCCTGCAGGGCAATGATTACCCTGTATAACTCATCAAAGTTTCTTCCCAAACTTAACGGGTAATAAATAATAGAGCGAATTATTCCTTTGGGGTCGATGAAAAATACCGCTCTTACCGCTTTGGTTGAATCCTCATTTGGTTGAATCATTCCATATTTTTTAGCGACATCCATCTTGATATCTTCTATCAGTGGAAAATTTACTTCGACATCTTTCATGCCTTTGTACTCTATCTTTTCTTTTATCGTCCGCAGCCATGCAATATGGCTGTATAGCCCGTCAATAGATAGTCCCACAAGTTTACAGTTTGCTTCTGCAAATTTGCTTTCCATGGTTGCAAACGTCATAAATTCCGATGTGCATACAGGGGTAAAATCGGCAGGGTGACTAAATAAGATTACCCAACTTCCATTAAGGTCAGAAGGAAAACGAATATTCCCCTGTGTAGTTACCGCTTCGAATTCAGGTGCGGCGTCGCCTATTCTAGGCATGCTCATAATTTCCTGTTCCAGGTTCTGTTCCATGATATCCGGTTTTTACTATTTAGAATTTACTGCCGTTAAGTTGAGCATCTTCATGCCTCTCTTGCCTTAAGAGCGGGGCGGGGAGAAGTTGAAAAACCTCTTAACCTGACAGCATTGGTTTAGCATTTATCAAAAGTTCCCCTGATCTGAAGAACAATATCTTCGATTTTAAATCCTTTGATTTTTTTATTTTTAAAGTGCGATTTCAATAAAGCGTCCAACTCCTCATCCATGTAATCTTCAATTACATCGCACTGGGTACAGTATAAGTGATGATGATTATCAATTGCTCCGTCATATCTCATAATGTCCCGGTCGGTCTTCACTTTTTTAATCAGATTGTTTTCCACCAACGTATCCAAAACCTTGTACACGGTACCGGTGGCAATATTCGGATGGTTTTCTCGAATGCGTCCAATGATACTTTCAGCGGTTGGATGATTGGCAAGTTCATACACCGCTTTCAGGATATTCATTCGCTGGGGAGTTACCTTTAATCCCTTATCAGCGAGTTTTTTTCTTATGTCATCAGTTGTAGCGGACATTTAATGTTGAATTAATACTAAATAAGAATTATTCTCATTTAAGATTTGGCAAACATAAGGATTGGGATTAAACATATCAAGTTTTTTGTGTTAAACTTAGAAGAATTCTTTTGGGCGTATCTTGGGCGGGCAGTCCAATGAGAAAATACGGTATGCCTTATTTGACGAAACCTCAGGCGAACATAATTTGCTACAGTTGCTTCGAATTTTTTATGCAGATCCAGATCCGAGAAGGTTCTGGAGATCCTGTTGAGCGAGCTCACCCGGTTTAAAGGCAACCTCACGATTCTCGACTGTTCCGTCAAAGTCAGGGTTCGGGAATGGCGCTAAGATATGTCAAAGTGTTATTTAAAGTAGATAATCTGCTTATGGGCAGGTCCATCTCATTATCTTATGGATTCTGTGTTGAATTTTTTTGGTTAATCTCATAAAAAAGAATTATTCTAAAGTTAATTTTAGGGTATAATTATGGGTAAACCTCAAAAAGCAAGTAGACTTATCCGGCAGAAGAGTGATCCTGGGAAATGGGAGGCCTTCAAAGAAGGCGATGATCAAGCCTATGCCGAAATATATCGCGATTATATCGGTGAGCTTTATCCATATGGGAAAAAACTTTGCAAAAATTCGGATATCGTAGAAGATGCCATTCAAGATGTTTTTACCGAGTTATGGAGGTTGCGGAGAAATTTAGGTCAGGTTAGATCAATTAAGTTTTATTTATTGTCATGTTTGAGAAGGCAATTGATAAAAAGACTGAATAAAGACAGGAGATTAGTACTGAACGAGAACTATTTAATTGAAGATAATTTTGAGTTTGTCTCTTCCGAACAAGAGCTGATGATTAGTGATCAAAGAGAACTGGAAGAAATTGGTCGGCTGAAAAAAGCCCTGAATACGCTTTCGAAACGGCAAAAGGAAGTAATCTATTTAAAATTTTTTCAAAACTTATCTTATCAGGATATATCGTCAATGATGGGATTAAACCAAAGATCGACATATAACCTCGTTTCTAAGGCTATTCAAATTCTAAAGGAGAAATTGATTTTGTGGTTAACGTTACTATTAGCTGTTTTTTAGGCTCAGGGGCCATTCCTGAACCGGAAACGCAGAGCGACTAAACCATAGAGTTACGCTTCAGGCACATTGGAATTCGGTTTTCTGATAGATTGTCAAGTCTTCGGGTTTTAATTCGTTTATTTTTAAGAAATGCCGTTAAACCTAAGCGCTCTATTTACGAAAATTTCCGGAGGTTTTTAAGGGCGAGTTATGCTTTCACAGGATTTAAACCCTATTCTATCATTTATTTAAAAAAGTATTTTTTTTTTTGGTGAAGTCTCAGGCAACGCCTGCTCTTTATAGATAAAGGGATTTCCGTAATAGATGAAATACATAAATTATACACCTGAAGATTTTTTTAAGGATGAGAATTTCAGAAACTGGATCGTGAATGATGACTCTGCCTTAAATTACTTCTGGGAAAAATGGATCATGGAGCACCCTCATAAGAAGGAGGAAATTGAAATAGCTAAAAAGCTGGTTTTAGGTCTGCAATTTAAAGACGAGTTATTATCAGATAGAAAAAAGAAATTGCTATGGCAGAAGATCGATAGCATGAACCGACAATACGATAAAACAACTTTAAAAACCAATACGGAAATATTTCCTATCTACCCATTACAACAAAGTGGTCCATCAAAAAGGTCTTTTTCATTTTATTTTTATAGGATTGCGGCCGGTTTATTAATATTAGTCATCGCCGGTTTATGGCTTACCAGATCACCATTTGAAGAGCAGTCAGATTATAAAGGAATTTTAGTGGAAAAAGCTAATCCTTCCGGTCAGAAATCGAAGATTTTTTTATCTGACGGCTCTGTAGTTTACTTAAATGCCAATTCCGAAATCAGCTATTTGGAAAATTTCCAGGATAATAAACGAATAGTCAATTTATTGGGAGAAGCATTTTTTGAAGTGGAGAAGGATTCTTTGAAACCATTTATTGTAGTAACTGGATCATTAAAAACTACGGCCTTAGGTACTAAGTTCAATGTTTCAGCTTATCCGGATGAAGACAATATTACCGTATCGCTATTGGAAGGTAAGGTTGAGGTATATGATGAAGATCACAAAAAACTAATTCTGAATGATGCGGAAGCTATTAACTATGATAAAAAGAACAGTCAATTAAATAGATCAGAATTTATTCATTCGAAAGCCGTCTTATGGAAAGACGGGACGCTTTATTTTGACAAGACACCATTCAAGGAAGTAATTGATGAGTTGGAAAGGTGGTATGGCGTAGATATATCTGTATCGGGTACATCAAAAGAAGCGCAGGTGATCTCGGGACAATTTGACAACGAATCTTTATCAAACGTAATGCAGAGCATTTCTCACTCCATCGGATTTAGTTATAGGATGAATGGGGAAATGGTGAAAATAGAATTTTAAACAAATAACAGCAATGCCTATGAGATAAAAGGACAAAAAAGAGGTGGCATCGCCACAACGCCACCCCGGTAAATGTTATCAATAGATTTCTTATTAATAAACATGATAAAATTATGAAAAAAAAAGGATTACGCATAATCTTAATGATTACAAAGTATACGCTATTAGGATTTTCAATAACCTGCCTGTTTCTACAGTCACTTGTAGCTTTTGATCTGAGCGCACAGAAAATCAAGAGTGTAAAAGAAATCGAGGTGCAGTTAAAATTTGAAAACATCACGTTAGCTGAAGCTTTTAAGAAAATAGAAGATGTGACGGATTACATTTTCATTTTCAATGATTATGAAATTGACAAGAATTTAAAAATATCTACCTCATATCGTAAGCGGCAAGTATTATTTGATGTATTGTTAGAGATCTCAAAACAGGCCAAGTTACAGTTTAAGCAGGTCAATAAAAATATCAGTGTCAAGAAAATCAACGAACCCGATATCAATGCCATAAATGAAATAGAGCTTGTAATCCAATCCCGTATTATTACAGGAAAGATTACCTCCACAGAAGATCGTGAAGGTCTGCCCGGTGTAAACATTCTTGTAAAAGGGACTTCCCTTGGAACTGTTACTGATGTAGAAGGGAATTATTCTTTAGAGGTACCTGATGAAAATTCAATATTGGTATTTAGTTCGGTAGGTTATGTTCAAGAGGAGGTAGTTGCGGGCAATCGTTCGGTGATCGATATGGAGCTCGTACAAGATATTACCGCGCTGGAAGAAATAGTGGTCGTTGGTTATGGTACGCAAAAGAAGGAGTCCTTAACTGGGGCCATTAGTAATATACAGGCGAGTGAATTGGAAAGAGTACATGCCGCCACAACAAGTGGTATGTTGGCAGGGAAAATTGCTGGAGTTTCTTTCAGACAGCCAGACGGAAGGCCGGGGGCGGGAGCATGGTTACAAATCAGGAATATGGGTACTCCGCTCTACGTTATCGATGGAATACAGAAAGATGAAGGTCAGTTCAATAACCTGGCTCCGCAGGATATAGAGAGTATCACCATACTCAAAGATGCATCGGCAGCGATATATGGGGTGCGGGCTGCCAATGGTGTGATCGTAGTTACCACCAAAAAAGGCAGATTAAATAATAAGAATACCGTAAATATCAATGCTTATTATGGCGTTCAGAATTGGTCGAGGTTTCCGGAAGGAGTAGATGCCTACAGTTGGATGCTCGGAAAGGCGGATGCTGAGATGAATCAACATGGAAGTACAGCCATAACTCCCGAAGAATTGGAAAAATGGAGAGAAGGAACAGAGCCCGGATATCAGAGCTTTGACTGGTATGATTTTATTGTCGATAAAAATGCTCCTCAATCTTCTTTTAACATCAATACCACCGGAGGATCTGAGAAAACTAATTATTATTTGTCGATCACGCGATTTGATCAGGATGCGGTATTTGATGATTTTACTTTCAATAGAACCAACATTCAATCAAATATTGATACGGAAATTGCCAAGAGGTTCAAAATAGGAGTTCAACTCAATGGAAGATTAGAGACCAGGGATAATCCGGGAGTGCCGGGTTTTGATGACTACTGGCAACCAAGATTTGCACTTTTCAGGAACAGACCTACAGAGCGTCCCTACGCCAATGATCATCCGGATTATCCAAATCATATTAGCAATATTGAGACCAACTGGGCGCTATTGAGCAAGGATATTACGGGATGGTGGCGAAGTGACTGGAGCGTACTTCAGTCCAACTTTACCGCAGAATATGAGCTGTTGGAAGGCTTGACTGCCAAAGGAATTTACTCCTATTATTATGCAGATGAAGAGGCGAACACTTTTGAATACACGTATGACGTATTCACTTATGATCCGAATACGGATGTCTATAACAGGACGGGAGGAAACGATAATCCGTATAGAGACAGAACTCAGCAAAAGATTACAGAAAATGTCACCCAGTTTCATTTAAATTATAGTAAGATTTTTGCCGATAGACATAACTTGGGGATTGTTGCTGTCGCGGAAAGTATTCAAAGACGACATAAAAGAAATTTTTTACACTCGGTTCCGGAGACCAATTTCCTGGACCTCATTCAGTTTGCAGATATGGATACCTACAGTGACAGGGATATTGAAGAAGCCAGGATCGGGTATATTGGAAGGATAAATTACGATTATGATAGCAAATATTATATAGAAATCGCTGGAAGGTATGACGGGTCCTGGAAATTTGCAGATGGGAAAAGATGGGGCTTTTTCCCTTCATTTTCAGGTGGATGGAGAATATCCGAAGAAAGTTTTTTTGATATCAGTTGGGTGAACGATTTAAAAATACGGGCATCTTACGGCGAGATGGGTGATGATGATGTCGGAATAGGGCCTTTCGATTATATCCCCGGATATAACTATGGTGTTTCCACAGCGATCATTGATGGCAATACGACTGTTGGGTCTCGAGACCGGGGAAAACCGGTGGATAATATTTCCTGGTACACCAGCACCATCACGGATATAGGATTGGATTTTTCATTATTTAACAGTAACCTTTCCGGTTCTTTAGATTATTTTAATAGAACCAGAACCGGCTTGCGGGCTTTTAAATATGATGTGGTCGTACCGGAAGAGCTGGGGTACACGTTGCCCGAAGAGAATCTGAATAGTGATTCCCAGTCTGGTTTTGAAGCCACTGTGGATTATGGAACCAGTTTTGGAAAGCTGAGATTTAATGTAGGAGGGAATGTTTCCTACGCGCGCAGCAAATCCCTTTCCTCTTACAAACCTCGCTGGGGTAATTCTTGGGACCACTATAGAAATTCCAGGGAAAACAGATATGATGGTACGTTTTGGGGATATGAAGTAATAGGACAGTTCCAATCGCAGGAGGAAATCAATAACTATCCCATAAATATTGATGGCGAAGGCAACAAAACACTCCTGCCGGGTGATCTTATTTATCGAGACATCAATGAAGACGGTAAAATTGATGGATATGACGAGCGCCCAATTGGCTACGGTACGTGGAGAAATCCAATTACAAATTTTGGGATAAACCTCTCGCTCGAATACAGAGGCATCGATTTCAGTATGGATTTCTCAGGAGGCACGATGTATTCATACAATCAGCAATGGGAAATGCGATGGCCATTCCAGAATACAGGCAACTTGTTATCCACCATGTACGAAGACCGTTGGCATCGTGCCGACCCATTTGATCTGAACAGTGAGTGGATACCTGGCAAAAATCCCGCGCTCAGTTTCAACAATCCCGGCCACAGCAACTACAATAAACATTCGGACTGGTGGATGATAAATGTGAACTATTTAAGGTTGAGAACCATGGAAATTGGTTATTCCTTTCAGCAGGGATGGGTCGAAAAGATGAAGATGCAAAAAGCCAGAGTGTATATAAATACCTTTAATTTATTCTCAATTGATAATGTGGGAAGATATGGTATTGATCCCGAAGTGGCCGATGAAAACGGGTTGCAATACCCGCAGGTCAAATTGTTTAACGTAGGTGTAAATCTAACTTTTTAAACAGCAAGATGATGAAAAAGTATCTATTAGTCATAGGAATCATAACATCTCTAAGCAGTGGATGTAATGAAGATTTTTTAGACAAAAAACCCAATGACATCCTTTTGGAAGAACAAGTGTGGGAAGATGAAGGATTGGTTTTGTCGGTTTTGACAGATCTATATGATCGTTATGTTGATATTCAGCAATTGGAGCAATGGTGGGAATTCACCAACTTTGATGAGGCTTTTGCTTCCAATTTTAACAATTACTGGAGGCACCGGTTCCAGGATTACAATTATGATTGGTGGTCGATCTGGGATTATGGATACATTCGGGAATTAAACTTGTTTGTTGAAAAATGTGAGGCGGCCGAAGAGTTGCAGGAAGAGGCCAGGGAAAGATTTTTGGCGGAAGCAAGATTTCTCCGGGCCGCTATATACTTTGAACATGTTAAACGCATGGGTGGGGTTCCTTTGATTCTGGAGTCTCTGGAATACGATTTTAGCGGTGATCCTTCCTATTTGCAATATCCAAGGAATAAAGAGCATGAGGTGTATGACTTTGTGATCAACGAAATGGAGGAAATAAAAAACATTCTTCCCGATGATGTCAATATCAAATCCAGGGCAACAAAAGGATTGGCATTGGCAATGAAAACCCGCGCAGCCCTATACGCAGCTTCCATCGCAAAGTATGGCGCTACTACGCCACAAGTTTCTACTTCAGGAGGTGAAGTGGGCATTCCTGCTTCCATGGCAGATGATTATTACCAAATAGCTTTATCTTCCGCTGAAGAGCTGATCACTCAGGGGTCTTATGCGCTATACAGAAAGAGAGATAATCTGGAAGAGAATTTCAGTAATTTGTTTTTGGATAAAAACAGTAATCCCGAAGTGATCTTTGTGAAGGATTATAAGACGAAGGGACGAACTCATTCGTTCACTATTGAGGCTATTCCAAGATCTTTGAGAGAGGAGAATATTGCCGGGGGAAACATCAATGCGACATTGAACCTTGTGCAGTCTTTCGAATATCTTGACAATACATTTTCGCCTATAAAAACAATCGATGAAGGAACAGGTGATTACATTTATTACGACAACCCAATGGATGCATTTTCCGGAAGAGATGCCCGGTTAGGCGGAACAGTGATCCTACCAGGATCGACGTATAGAGGCAAATTGGTGGATATCTGGGCGGGATACCAGTTGGCGGACGGTTCCGTGATTTCGGCAGATCATCTTGGAGGAAAAGCAGTCCTTCCCGGTAAAACCGTTGAAGAGCAAGTAGTAGGTTTTGATGGACCAATAGATCAATTGGAATCATCTGCACAAACCGGTTTTTATGTACGAAAGTTCAATGACCCGGATGTGGGGTCGGGCCAAAGAGGTACACGAAGCGATGTTTGGTGGGTGAGATATCGGTATGGGGAAGTGTTATTGAATGCCGCAGAAGCTGCTTTCGAACTAAACGAAGTGACGAAAGCATTAAACTATCTAAATGAAATTCGCAGAAGGGCTGGTTTTACAATTGATCTGACAGCTTCCGATTTGTCGTTTGACAGGATCGTTCATGAACGAAAAGTGGAATTGGCATTTGAAGGGCATATCTTATTTGATATGAAAAGATGGCGATTGGCCCATGTCGTCTGGAATGGGGATTACACGGATCTAACTGAAAATCCGGGCAAAGCAGATGAACCAAGCACAAGAGTATTTGCACTGTGGCCATATAGGATTTACGATCCGGGCAATCCAAACGATGGCAAGTGGATTTTTAAGGAGACAATTCCAAGTGTTGTGAATAATGCGCATAGATTCCGGTTGGGAAATTACTATTCGTTTATTAGTGATAAAATCAGAAATTCCAATCCTCTTATAGTAAAAAATCCAAATCAATAGGATTTCAAAATGTTAAAACTATGAAACTAAATATCAATTGTATAATCACATTAGTTATAGCAGTGGTTTTCGCCTCTTGCCAATACGACAATTACGATGAACCGGGAATACTGTTTGACGGGCAAATAGTGCACAATGGAGCGCCTATCGGCGTAAGTTACAATGACGTGTATTTTGAGCTTTGGGAGCCCGGCTGGCAGTTAAAATATCCGATCAATGTAGCGGTCGACCAGGACGGTTCGTTTTCAGCACTTTTGTTTGCGGCAGATTATAAACTTGTTATCCCAGAAGGTCAGGGACCTTATCGGTCGATGATCAGTTCCGATACAAATTCGGATACGATCAATGTGACATTGACCGGCAATAGAACAATGAATATTGAAGTTGAACCATATTATATGGTTAGAAATGCCAATTTCTCCAGCTCCGGTAGAACGGTTACATCTACCTTCGGGTTGGAGCAGATCATAACTGATGGGGATGCGCGAGACATTGAGAGGGTCTTTCTTTATGTGAGTAAAACAGCTTTTGTCGATACCAGAACAAGCATTTCTACTTCAGAGTTGGATCGAGGATCTATTGGTGATCTCAATAGCATTCGTATGAGTACAGATGTTCCCGATTTAGTTCCGGCACAAGACGATGTCTTTGCACGGATTGGAGTAAAAATAGCCGGAATTGAAGATATGTTATTTTCTGCGGTTGAGAACATTCAGCTTTAGATACCAATGCAGACCCTTAAGCCTTTTTCGAGAGGGTCTGCTACATTTTTTAAAATGAATGTCAGTTCGATGATTTTAAAGTATTTAAATTGCTGAAAATGAAATTTTCACATTAAATTCTGTTTAACATAATTTTGCAAAAATGTATCTCTTTTCAAAAGTCAGGTGCCAAATCGGCCTAAGTTGATTAGATAGGGACTCTTTCATTGGGCTCATGTCAAAATTATACTTGAACTTTATCAATGCAAGGCATCATGAGGTTGTGTTTCTGCACACTAATTTTTCAAATTTTACAATTACATTTAATCATTTTTTACACATGAAGAAATTTCTTTTACAATTGTTCGTATTATTAATGGTTGCTTTCCCTGTATTTACTCAGGAAATCGATTGGCAGATCGATCGGGGAAAAATCATCACCGCGTGGGCAGAAGACGTAGACCCCCAAAGTGTTTTGCCTGAATATCCACGACCTCAAATGGTTCGCGACAACTGGAAATGCCTGAATGGCCTTTGGGAATATTCCATTCAGCCAAAAGAATCAACGCAACCTTCGACCTTTGATGGAAAAATATTGGTTCCTTTTGCTGTTGAGTCGGCCTTGTCAGGAGTTGCAAAATCTGTAGGAAAAGAGCATAATTTATGGTATAGAACTACTTTTACGCTTCCTTCAAGCATGAAGAAGAAAACCATTTTGTTGCACTTTGGTGCGGTTGATTGGGAAACTGAAGTATTTGTCAATGGCAAAAGGGTGGGAATGCATCAGGGAGGATACGATCCCTTTAGTTTCGATGTTACCTCTTTTCTATCTAAAAGCCAGGATCAGGAATTAGTTGTGAGAGTTTGGGACCCGACAGATGAAGGCCCGCAGGCAAGGGGAAAACAGGTAAATAATCCAGGTGGCATCTGGTACACTCCGGTTACCGGAATATGGCAAACCGTATGGTTGGAAGCAGTTGTCGGCACTTATATCAAAGAGATAAAGAACACGCCCGATCTTCAAAACAAAACCATTAGCGTTCAGGCTGATATTGAAAATGGAAAAGAGACGGACAAGGTAAAAATTGTCGTGCTCGACAATGATTCACCTCTTGCCGAAAAAATAGTCGATCTTAATAGCAAAGCAATTATTCAGATTGATGATCCGGTT
This sequence comes from Cytophagales bacterium, assembly GCA_022360055.1. Classification (GTDB taxonomy): domain Bacteria; phylum Bacteroidota; class Bacteroidia; order Cytophagales; family Cyclobacteriaceae; genus JAAUQL01. Next base: position 29,263 of record JAKSDO010000040.1, read on the forward strand.
TTATGGTCACCTGATCGGCCTCATTTATATGGTTTGAAAATTTCGTTAATAAGAAAAAACAAATCAATAGATGAAGTTGAAAGTTATTTTGCGATGAGAGAAATCAGCAAGAAAGCAGATAGGAATGGCATCCTAAGGATGATGCTCAATGGAGAATTTGTGTTTCAATACGGCCCGCTCGACCAGGGGTGGTGGCCGGATGGGCTTTATACGGCACCGACGGATGAAGCATTGAAATTCGATATTATCAAAACTCAGGAGATGGGATTCAATATGATCCGCAAGCACGTAAAGGTGGAGCCCGCCAGATGGTATTATCACTGCGATCGGATAGGAATGCTTGTATGGCAAGATATGCCAAGCGGCGATCTTGGCGCCAGGTGGGAACCAAGACCGGGAGTTACAGGTGCCGGTCGAGATATGGATCGATCACCTGAATCGGAAAGAATTTACCGAATGGAGTGGAAAGCAATTATGGATGCACTGTATCACTTCCCAAGTATTGTGGTTTGGGTGCCGTTCAATGAAGCCTGGGGCCAATTTAAGACCAAAGAAATTGTGGACTGGACCGCAAAAATGGACCCTTCAAGACTTGTAAATGAAGCTAGCGGAGGTAATTTTCATTTCAGTGGGGATATTATTGATTTGCACAATTATCCTGATCCGGTGATGCCAAAAGCCGAGATCTTTGGCAAGAAACAAGTTATCACCCTTGGCGAATTTGGAGGATTGGGATTACCCATTGCAGACCATACCTGGCAGGAAAAGAATAACTGGGGATATCGCAATTTTAAAAATTCTGATGAACTGAGCGCGCGATACGAAAAGTTGATGGCTGATTTAATACCTCTCATTTCCAAAGGACTATCTGCGGCGGTTTATACGCAGACAACGGATGTAGAGGTAGAGGTAAACGGATTGATGACGTATGATAGAAAGATTATGAAAATGCCCGTAGATTTTTTAAAATCTCAACATCAAAAGCTTTATGAGGAAAAAGTAGATTTTTAATTGATAAAATGTGTTCTACGCGATAGCCCGACAGTTTTGAAATACTCCGACCAGTGGTATTTAGGACGGAAACTTACCAACATGCCCGGATCGCCGGGCTGTGGCATTTCGTGAAATTTAAACATTGGATATTTCGAAAATATCCGATGTTTCTGACCACCCTGATGCTCCTGACCACCCGGATCGCAGAGCAATGGGACGAAAAATTCGATCTGTCTTGTAGCGATGTTGGAGTTCAAATAATGCGTGCGGGTTTTCCGGTAATGGCTGCTATTATTTCCGCCCCTTCAAGTAAGCCACTCTGCGTTACTTTTTCACATGTCCAGTAATCCGGATTAAATAGGTGCGCCTGTCGTACGCTCAATATAGTCGATAAGCTGATTGCCCGTCTGATTACCTGGGAATTGTTTTTTAAGCTTTCGCGCCATTTTTCTGGCTTTATCAAACTTGTTATTGTTTATGTAAAAATGGGCGATCGCATACAGGTAATCAAAATTTTTCGGATCAATTTCTATTGCCCGCAACAACCTATTCTCGGCTTTATCGAATTTTTCCAGTCGTTGATAAACGAGCGAAAGATTGTATAAAGCCCTGGTGTTTTCAGGACTTTTTTCATATGCTATTTCCATATATTTGGCTGATTCAGAATAATTACCGTCTTCTGCCAGAAGTAATCCAAGCGAATAATAAACTTCGGAATAATCCGGATTGCCGGTTATTATTTCCCTGTAGAGCATTTCCGCCTCCTTGTTTTCACCTACCCGATTGTGTATGGAGGCCAGGTTTATTTTAGCCGGTACAAATGCGCTATCGATCTTGATGGCCATTTGATAGCTATGTTTAGCTTGCTGAAGCTGGCCGGTATTGGAATATAAGATACCGAGATTTAATCTGCCACCTGAAAAGTCAGCTGCGTATTCATTACTCTCCCTGTATTCTTTTAGGGCCTGTTTAAAATTGCGCTCATATCTTTCCGGTATTTGATCCCGAGGCACAAAGGTTAATTTAAATGCCGCCTGACCCCGGACCGCTGCGTATGGATCATTTAAAAGCGGTGCAATATCATTGACATAATTCTGTAAGCTGGTATTGTTGTAGACCGCTATTGCAGCATGTCTTAACATTGCATATGGATCATCGAGATATTTTTTAATTGTAAGATACGCGGAGTCTGAAGCATAATTACCTAACAGCTCTATTGCAGTTGCCCGGGCGATTAAAGGAGATAACGTATCGTTGGCCAAACGGATAAGCGGAAGTTTTGCCTCGCTCGAATTCATACGCCCGGCAGCCAGAACTTCTCCGTAATGCGGGCGGTTTTTAATTCCGTACCATTTTTGAAAATAGTTTATAGCCCATTTGACATCTTTATCTGTATGGCACTGGTTACACGCATTGGGTGTTCCTATTTTTTCGGTTAAATCGGGGCGCGGAATGCGTATGCTGTGATCATTTCGGAAATCAATACCCATGTAGTATTGACCTGGCATATGACAGTTAACGCAAAGCGCCCCCTCTCCAACGTCAATTACTTTTCCATTTAAATTTAGCGGTTCGCCGGGTTCTCCTTTCAACTTATGGAAATGATGATTCCCGCTACCGTAATAATCCGGATTGTGGCATTGATAGCAAAGTGCATTTCCATCCAATAACCTTTCTCCACTGTGTACATCATGACAATCATTGCACTTAACATCCGTTCGGTACATTTTGCTTTGAAGAAATGAGGCATACACGTAATCTTCCTCCAGTATTTGTCCGTCGGGGTGAAAATTCTCGTTTAGCGTTGAAGGTTGCATGTAATCGTAAATATGCCTGAATTCATGCCTGAAGTCTTTAAATTGCCCTCTCCGGGAATGGCATCTGGCGCAAATATCTACATATTGTTCGTTGTTAATTGAACTTGTCTTCACAGCCAGACCATAGTTGCCGTCGTAAGTGCGTGAGCTCTCCGGAAGAGACGCCCATTTTAGATGTTCACTGCCAGGCCCGTGGCATGCTTCGCAACTGACATTAATTTCTGAAAACGTTGTATTAAAGGAATCGGTTTTGGAAATATAATTCTTGTTAAGATTTGTAGAATGGCATTCGGCACACATTCCATTCCAGTTTTGTGCCTGATTTGTCCAATGCAACCAATCGTTGTGATGTATGGTTTCCCCGTAGATCATTTTTGAGAGATTAAACCACTTTTTCTTTTCCGTATCCCAACTGAGATGAAGGCATTGATATTTTCCTTTCTCAAAAGGGATAAGATATTGTTGTAAGGGTGTGTAACCAAAGGTGTGGGAAATCTCAAATTCCCGCATCTCACCCTCAGGACCTTCGGTAAAAACGAGAAACTTACCGTCCTTCCGATAGAATCGATGTGTTTTATCGCCATCGATAAGCTCTGCATTGTTGAAATCGCCCAGCACGGTTTCATCGGATGCGATCTCCATGGCATGGGCATGATGCGAATCTTTCCATGAGTTATATTCATTTCTATGACATTCAACGCATTTAGCTACACCGACGAATTGTGGTTTGGTTTCTGCGGAATACAATTTCGATGAAATATGAAACTTAAATACCGACAGAGGAATGATGACCACTATGATCAGGGATGCTATAAACCCGGCTATTTTAAAATTTTTCATCTGTTTATATTTTTTTAGGTTGCTGACGCACTGAGCACTATAATCACGCTCATGTGTGTCCTGAATTTGTTCCGGTCCTGCCGGTTTCATGCGTTTAAAATTTGCAGAAACCTTACCATGTGCCGTTGATCATCATTATCTTGTGTACCTCAATAATTATCTCAGGCATGGCCTGTTTCGTCAGGTCTTACCATGTTTATCTGCGTATACAATCTCAGTGTCCTCAATTGAATTTCGTTTCAATATGACATTTGTGTTGATCTTAACATCGCCATTTTCGATAATTATGGGCAGGGTGGCAAGCGGACGAGTTGCGGGAGCGTGCATAACATCTCCGTTGATGGTGAACCAGGAAGAATGGCAGGGACAAACAAACTTTTCATCGTTTTCGTCCCATTCGATATTGCAACCTAGATGCGAACATTTAATAGAAAGCGCGATAAACCCTCCATTCTGTAGTCTGACAAGGAAAAAATTACGATTTCTGAACGGCGTTACCGAATTTCTGCTGAAATTTTTGATCTTGCCCGCAGCAAATAAATTTTTTATGTCTTTCTTTTGTTTTTTAGGGGACAAGAAATTCAAGGTCAACCACACAAGCTCTACCCCGGCCAACAGACCTATGCCTGCCCATAGTTTCTTGAAGAAAGATCTTTTTTGCATCCCCTTTTTGGGCATGATCGCACTTTTTCTCTTTTGATTTTTCATTGTCAATAGCAGAAACTAAAAAATTAACGCCATTCCTTTCCCCCGAAAGAAAATACCAATCATCGTAAGTACTAAAAATGAACTGAAAATAATGGTTAGAACCGATTGTAAAATTTCAGCAATTGTGGCATTAAATTTTTTGTCGAGTATTAGAACATGCGTGTACAGTGCTGCCATAAAAACAATAAACGGAATCGTACCATTTTTCAAAAGTATTGTTTGTGAGGATGATTTAATCAGGTATTCGTTTAATAAAACGAATATTACGGCAAACAATTTTCCGGATAAAGCAGAACAAATGCTGATTTTTCTTCCTTTTTTTGAAAGAAACCAAATTCCCTGTTCCGGATCGATATTCTTAATATAAGGAAGTGAAAACAGGAGAATTAAAACTCCCAGCGGAAGGATTAAAACAGATATTGTCGGGTGAAAATGTAAAATTAATTCCTGGAAGCCCATAAAATACCAGGGTGCTTTAGCCGGGTTTGGGCTGACTGACGGGTTTGCCCTTTCCTGAAGCGGGGCGTCGAAGGAAAAAGATATGATCAATACCACCGCAAGAAGTATCAGGGCCACAACGAATTCCCGGACCAACAAATTGGGCCATACGGGGACTTTTCGGGAGCCGTCACCGGGATTATCTTTTGGAATGACCACTCCGCGGGCTTTTCTTATCTTCCAGAAATGGAACGCTAAAAGCATGACTGTGGCAAGTGGGAGTAATCCTGTATGTAAATTGTAAAATGCTAAGAGCGAAGGAGCGCCAATTTCATCGCCCTGTACCAGCAATCGATGCAAACTTTCACCAAGAAACGGAATATACTTAAGCATATTTGCGCTTACGGTAATCGCCCAGTATGCCAATTGATCCCAGGGTAGAAGGTAGCCTGTGAAATTCATGGATATTGCCAAAAGAAGTAGGCACAGACCGATTACCCAATTTGAGGCGCGGTTTTTTGCATACGCTCCGGTATATAGAACTCTCATTAAATGCAGAAAAACAACTACAATAAAAAATGTAGCGCTCCAATAATGAATGTTCCTCACAAAATTTCCGAAGACCACCTTTTGTTTAAGGTAAACAATTGAGTCGTAGGCTCCTTCCGGTGTAGGCACGTAAACAAAACGAAGCAAAATACCTGTAAATACGAGAAGAACAAATAGCAGTGCTGCCATTCCTCCCAAGCCCCAGGTAAGCGTAAATTTCAGTGCTTTTTCCGGAACCATGTTTGGATGAAGGTGCAATATTAGATTATTTAGTTTCCTCCTTCTGGCTTTAGCCTGCCTCACCTTATGATCTGTCATATTTAATTTTTTAATAATAACCCGGGTCCAATACAAAAAAATTCCCCAATACCGAAAAAATGCATTTGGTTTTTCGTAAAAACCATAGTCTATCTGTAGCCGGAGTTCAGCACTCGGTATTTTTATCTATTTTGAAATAATGGCTGGCTTGGAATACGGACCCGTAAAGAAACAAATAAATTTTTAATCCTTCCTTGGGATTTTCAGATTATGAGTGGGGTACTATTGAAGTTTATTTTCTCGAACTTTAATAAGTTACTGAATATCAAGTATTTAAAATATTATATGGCAAAAAAATATGCAAACGTTGAGACCATGCGCGCGCTTCAGTAAACCAAACCCGGCAAAAGAACACCGGAAACCCGGTTGATTACCTGTAATGGTAAGCCCGGATTCCGGGACTTCGGGAAAAGTAACGCAGAGTGGCATATTCCGATTCAACCTGAGTGGTTAACCCGAAAAACTCAGTGAATTTTTCAGTAGAGCAATTTATCGAAAAACACAGGAATATTCCGGCGCTGATTTATGTTCGGAGGATTTCGATGGAATTATTAATTAAGAAAGCCGCCCATTTTGAAGAAAAGAATTTCAGATGAAGGCTCCGGAGAACAGAGAAAATCAGGTGTCGAATTCGATGATGAAAAGGATTATGTATGCCCGGTATCTAAAACTTGTAAGAAATTCAAAAGCAAGCGGGTAAAGGTCGATTCATAGAGACGATCAATAAATACGCGAAACTGATGGAAAATAATATTCGATTTTTTTTACTGCTCCGCATGGCGGTACATCTAATTATCAAAATTCTCTGAATAGCTGAAATTCTTCTGCAGCTATTATTAACTTGTACGCTCGTTAGGGCAGTCAATCTTCAGGTAGAAATGAAACAGCAGCAGCTATTTTTTTGTATTTTTTTTATTTTCATGGTATGCTCATGTACCCAAGTAGGAAAAAAAGGTCATGTAGGGTTGGAGGAAAATCAATCTGTAAATGAATATGATCATGTGCATCCCTACTCCCGATGGTACGGCAAAGATCGATACTTTGGCATACATTACGATATTCACGCAACGAAGGAGGACACACTTCTCGGTACGGAATGCAGCGAAAAAGAACTTGTATCTATGCTCGAGCTGGTTCAGCCGGACTTTGTCCAAACCGACTGTAAGGGACATCCGGGCTATACCAGTTGGTTCAGCGAGATCAATGATGCATCGGTCCCTCCGAAAATGACTGTCGACGTGCTCCAATTATGGCGGGCGGCCACCAAAAAACTTGGAATCCCTTTGCATTGCCATTACAGCGGCATCTATGACGCTGCGATAATCAAAAAGCACCCGGACTGGAGTGTGCAATATTATGTTGAACCCGGATTGGATTCGG
>JAKSDO010000293.1 GCA_022360055.1 Cytophagales bacterium
GGACGGCATGTCCTCATATGCATGGACCGGACCCAACGCATTTTCCAGCAGCAGCCAGTCCCCAAACGTGGCCGCTTCAGCCACGGCCGCTATGGCGGGCACCTATACGCTGACGGTAACCAATGCCGCCGGGTGTACCGACCAGGCTTCGACTACCGTTACGCTAATTGATCTGCCCACAGCTCCAACCTCCGCAGCTTCCGACCGAGATAACTTTTGCGCAGATGATAACGGGACGATCGATCTTACGGCTTCCGGTGGCAATGGTACAACCGTAAATTGGTATACAGGCGGTTGTGGCAGCACGTTGACCGGAAGTGGGAACCCTTTGACAATTCCCTCCCCAACCGCAACAACAACCTACTATGCGCGTTGGGAGAATAGCTGCGGAGCGTCAGCTTGTGTAAGTGTAACGGTTACTGTCAAACCATTACCGGATCCGCCAACAACGTCGGAAAACGCTCAGGAATTTTGCAGCGGTGACGATCCCAGGTTTGCCAACATTGATGTAAACGAATCCGGTATTCAATGGTATGACGCGGCTTCGGGTGGAAACTCTTTTGCGCTCGCAGACCCATTATCGACAAATTCCTATTACGCAGCACAAATCGTTGATGGCTGTGAAAGTAATTCCCGTTTACAGGTTGATGTCACCGTCACTACCACGCCTGGCACCCCTACTACCAGTAATCCCAATCAGAACTTCTGCAGTTGCGATAATCCGACATTTGCGGATATTGATGTAAATGAAATCAACGTTCAATGGTACAGTTTACCTTCGGGAGGTACCCCGTACAACCCAGCCGACCCTCTTACCGCAGGCACATATTATGCGTCGCAAATATCCGGTAGTTGTGAAAGCAGTGCTCGTTTGCAGGTGAACGTAACCGTCAACAATCCGCCAACCTCCAATAACAATAGCGAAGTAAGCACGGATGAGGATGTCACTTATACATTTAGTACTTCAGACTTCCCTTTTTCCGATACGGACGGAGGTACTCTAAGCGCAATCCGGGTAATGACGTTGCCTTCCGAGGGCGCCCTTCGGTTAAATTCAAGCCCAATATCTGCCCCAACGGATATCACCGCAGCATCAATTACCGCAGGTCAGTTTCAGTTCGTTCCCGATCCAAATGAAAATGATGATCCGTACACTTCCTTCTTATTTAAAGTAAACGATGGTTTAAATAATAGTGTTGATGACTATACACTAACTATCGTAGTAAATAAGGTAAATGACAAGCCGAGTTTTGATTTACAAGCCAGTCATACTTCCGGAGAAAATGACGGGATGCAAACAGTGACCGGGTTTGCGTCAAGCATTGATGACGGCGATCCTGAAGAGACTCAAAACCTCACCTTTCATGTTGCAAGTACACCCACATCCGTTACAGGCATCCTGGAATTTGAAACCTATCCGGCAATTAATTCATCAGGAACCTTAACCTATGAGGCCAAAGCAAACACAAACGGTTCGGCTGAAATCGAAGTTTATATATCGGATGACGGCCAACCCGTAGGACAAACGAGCAGCACGAAATCCTTCACAATAAATGTAACGGGAGTAAACGGCACCCCGTCTTTTACCTTAAACGGCAATCCGCCTGCCGTGAACGAGGATGACGGATCAGCCACCGAATCCGCATTTGCACTGAACATCGACGACGGAGATGCGGAACTGACTCAAAGCCTGACATTCAACATATCCTACGGCGGATCATTGCAATTTGCGACAGATCCCGCAATTGATGCCACGACCGGAGACCTCACCTATACGCCGCAATCAAACAGCAATGGTACGGCTACATGTTCGGTGACATTAACAGACGGTGATAAAACCAGCGCTGCCCAGAATTTCACCATCACGGTAAATCCCGTAAATGATCCGCCAACAGGCGGAGACAGGGGCAAAACTATAAACGAGGATGCTATTTTAGCTTTTGTTCCCGGAGATTTTACATTTAGCGATATTGACGGGCACCTGTTTGCCGGGATTCAAATCGTAAGTGTGGAAACCGACGGCGAATTGAAGTATAACGGAACGGACGTGACAATCGGATTTGAATGTCCTAACGTTTCATTGCTGACATTTACTCCGACACCCGATGAAAACAATGACGATCAGGCTCCGTATGCGACCTTTAAGTTCAAGGTAAAGGATTCGAGCGGAGACGTGAGTGTAGATGGTCCGGGAGATTATACATATACGATAAATGTCACCCCGGTCAACGACAGGCCGACCAGCAACGATGACGGCTCGGTATCTCCCGATGAAAATACCGTTTACACATTTAAAGACGCTGATTTTCCGTTTAACGATGTTGACGGCCATACATTTGACGGGATAAGAATCAGAAGTAACGTTTCAAGGGGAACGCTGCTGTATAATGGAAATCCCATTTCCATAAATTTGGTAGTCGATGATGTTACACTACTGACCTTTACACCAGTTACGAACGAAAACGGATCTCCATATACAACATTTGATTTCCAGGTCCGCGATAGTCAGGGATCTTTTTCCATATCCGATTACAAAATGTCCATCAGCGTCGGAGCGGTCAATGACCGGCCGACCGGGGATGACGAGACCGTTACGACTCTGGAGGACCAGCCCTATTCGTTTTCCGTGGCCGATTTTACTTTTAACGATGTCGACGGACATACATTTGACGGTATTCAAATTACTGAAATTGAAACTGCCGGGGACCTGGAATACAACGGGACCGATGTAGTTCCATTCATGAATTGTCCGGATGTATCATTGCTTGTTTTTAAACCGGTGTCGAATGAAAACGGAGACAGTTACGCGACCTTCAAATTCAAAGTCAAAGATAATTCCGCTTCTGAAAACATAAGTAATGACACCTATACGATGACCATAAATGTCACAGCCGTGAATGATCCCCCATCGTTTACAATTAATGGTAATCCGCCGGCGATCAATGAAGATGCCGGGGCACAAACCGTAAATAATTTTGCTTCCGCCATAAATGACGGCGATCCCGGCGCCGGAGAAGTTCAAACGCTGGATTTTATTTTAAGCATCAAAAGCACCACTGGAAATATCTCGTTTACCGCTAATCCGGATATTAGCGAGTCGAGCGGAAATTTAACTTATGCCGTTGCAAATAATACCTATGGTACGGCAACCATTTCAGCCGTACTTCAGGACAATGGCGGAGGAGACGATACAAGTGCGGAATCCCAATTTATAATTACTGTGAATAACGTCAACGATCCGCCAACTTTAACTGAGATTCCCGACCCGGCAGCGATCAATGAAGATGCAGGGACACAATCGGTCGGACTGTCCGGTATAACCGCGGGAATCAATGAGTCTCAGACATTGACAGTAACCGCAACTTCTTCCAACACGGCCCTGGTTCCAAATCCTACGGTGGTCTATACCAGCCCGGGCACTACCGGCCAATTAAATTATGCGCCCGATCTCAATATGAACGGAAGCTCAACGATTACTGTTACGGTAGATGACGGTGGATCGAGCAGCAATACGATAACCAGAACTTTTGATGTCGTCGTCAACCCGGTCAATGACCCTCCGACAATAGATCCGATATCCGACCCCGCCCCGATACCGGAGAATGCCGGAGAACAAAATATTGCAATTTCCGGCATCAGTCCGGGTGGGGGGAGCGATGAGGAGTTCCCTGCTCAATCCGTTTCAATCAGCGCTTCTTCGAGTAACCCGGCATTAATTCCCGATCCTGTTGTTCAATATGAAAATAACAGTACAGGTCAGATAAAATACGCGCCACTGCTGGATCAGAACGGAACGGCAACAATTACCGTAACATTAAACGATGGTCAGACAACAAATAACGAGACTGTGGTATCATTTGTTGTTTCGGTTTCTTCCGTCAACAATCCGCCCACAATTGACGATATACCTGATCCGGCCGCTATTGATGAGGACGCCGGGATACAGAATATTGCCCTGTCCGGTATTACCGCAGGTGGCGGTGAGAGCCAGACACTCTCGGTAACCGCCTCGTCCGACAATCAGGATTTGATTCCTGACGGGAACATCAGCGTAAATTATACATCCCCATCAACTACCGGATCGCTTTCGTACCATTCCGTTGAAAATAGGTTTGGTTCCGCGGTTATCACGGTGACCGTGGATGACGGAGGCGATACAAATAATTCTGTTGAAGAACAATTTGTGATTGCCGTAAATCCGGTCGCCGACACACCTACCGCAACGGATGCGACTGCCAACGGGGATAATCAGACCACTGAAGGATTGGTAATAACTCCAAACGTCAACGATGGCGATGAAGTATCGCATTTCAAGATTACAAATATTATGAATGGTAATCTTTACAAAAATGATGGTGTTATGGAAATAACGGACGGACAATTTATCCTCAGCTCCGAAGGTATTGCCGGATTAAAATTTACTCCTGCGAACGGAAGTACCACAGAGGGTTCTTTTAGTATTCAGGCGGCTACGGGAGGTGATGATGCCTCCTTAGGTGGCGCGGTCATAACCGCAACAATATTCCGGAACAGCTTCCCGGTTTCAAATGGGTTTTCACCAATTGATGTAGATGAAGATTCAAACATTACATCCGTTGATTTATTTGCCATATTCGATGATGCCGATCATCCGGACTTCGAACTAAATTTCAGTATATTGGTTAATACAAATCCCAACTTGTTTGATAGCCTCGTAATTTCGGATAATTTACTGGATATCTATCTGGCGCTAAACCAATTCGGTGACGCGGAGATCACAATTGAAGCAATGGATCCAAATGGAGCATCGGTGACTGATGTTCTGAGTATATCGATTGCCCCGGTGAATGATCCTCCGGTGCTTGAAACACCTCCGATAGGATTGGGCAACCAGGATCTGGCTTATGAGTATCTGATCGTCTTTTCGGATCCGGAAAATCAACCTATTACCATCGATGCGCTAAGTATTCCAAACTGGCTTACTTACGAAGAAATAACTACCGATTCTGCCAGAGTTTTCGGAACGCCGACAGATGAACAGGTGGGTGTTGTACATCAGGTGGAATTCTTCGCATTTGATACTGAAAACGACACCACCCATGTGGCATATACAATTAACGTACAAAATGAAAACGACCCGCCGACCATTACCAGTCAGGCAGATACGGTCATGGAAGTCGGTGATTTTTACGACTACCTTGTCACTGCGGACGATCCGGACCTCGATATCGGTGATGTGTTGAGTTTTACAATCGAACTTCAGGATGGATCGGATATATTCCTCAATTATCAGGACAATGGCAATGGAACAGCCACCATCTTTGGTACCCCTCCCTCAGGGACCATTGGATTGTACGACATTCGGGTAGTGGTAAGAGACCTTGCGTTGGATTCGGCCGTTCAGGTATATAAGCTCAGAGTGAAAAAGGAAAACAATCTTCCTCAGGTATCCTCTTTCCCGATTAGCACGGATGAAGATGTCCCATTTTATTTCTCGCCGGAGTTGTTCAAAGCACATTTCTTTGATACGGACGGAGACACGCTCCAAAATGTTAAAATCACCGACTTGCCATTATACGGACGTTTATCATTATTCGGCGCATTGGTGAAAGCCGGCGATATCATTGAATACGTCGAAATCGACAGTTTGAAGTATATTCCGGAAGAAAACAATGATGATAACGACTTTTTTGGCTGGAATGGTTTTGACGGAACTGATTACGCCCTTGTGCCTCGAAGTGTGAATGTAAATGTTCGATCGGTAATCGATCCTCCGGAAATCCTTGATTTCGATTGGGATCCAATTCTGTTTGAATTTGCCAACACCGAAGGGACACAGATAACCGACGGAACCGTTTTCGATGGAGATGGTGATAAAATCGAGATGGCAGTGATCTCATTCAAGGAAAACTATTTAAAAGGCGAAGATCTATTCTTCTATGATACATTATCCCTCACGGATCTTACTTACATATGGGAAGATTCTGCCGGAGTTTTAACGATCAAGGGAATAGAAAATACGAATGTGTACACAAACGCCATTACTTTTCTGAGGTACATGAATACAAATTCATTAAATCCGAACATCAGCCCGAGAACCATTGAGATATTATTATATGATGCGGATACCGTAAGTATTCCTTATCTCAGACAAGTTGAATTTGAAAATACATTTGTAGATTTAATAATACCTACCGGCATAACGCCAAACAACGATAATGTAAACGATACCTGGAAAATAGAGCACATTGAAAGGTATGAAGACACGAAAGTATCGGTATTCTCCAAGTCCGGAGAACTGCTATATGAATCGATCGGATACGATGAAGAGTGGGATGGTACAAGCGACGGAGAGGTGCTTCCTCCCGGACCGTATTACTATGTAATCAGTATCAATAAGTTTAAACGCAATTACAAAGGTACAATTTCAATTCTGAGATGAGTCGATCTGTAACGCAAATATTCAAAATGAGATATTCTCTTTTCACTATACTATTTCTCTTGACCATACTAAACGGTTACTCGCAAGATAACTTTTACTTCAGTCAGTATTTTCAGGTTGGTCCTGCAATAAATCCCGCTTTCACAGGGATCGATAATTTTCTTGATGTAAAAATTAATTACAGAAATCAGTGGGCCGGATTTGATGATTCTCCGAGCACAAATTATATAGGAGTAAACGGATATATTAAAAAGGACGCCATTCAATCGTATAGGGAATACGCGCTTCGAATAAGTAATCCCGACATCATTGACAGTTTGTCAAACATTCAATCATCGTTAAAAAGTAATATAAAACACGGCATAGGAGGGCATATAATTTACGACAGGCAGGGGCCATTCGAGCAGATCTCGGGTTTCTTCAATTATGCTATACACATCCCAATCGGGTTTAAAACAAATCTGTCCATTGGCGCATCGGCAAGCATCACAAGCAACAGGATCGATCTCTCTAAAATAATTCTAACCAAACCCGACGAAGACGAATACTTCCAGCAACTCATTGCGCAGGGAGGGAAAAATACATATTTCGATATCAATCCGGGATTTGCGTTCTACGGAGAAAACTGGTATCTGTCCTATGCCGCTTTTAAAGCAATTCGGACTTCAATCGCTTCGGATGAAGTTTTGGATTATGACAAATCCATCGATCATAATATACTTATGGGGTTAAAATTCAATCTTAGCACGACTACTAAGCTATTGCCTTCTGCCTATTACAGCTATAACAACAAGGTGAACAACCAATGGGAAGCCAACGTAAAAGTTATGTTTAATGAAAAACCCTGGTTTGGCGTATCTTACCGAAATACAAAAGCTATGGTATTCATGGCCGGTGTTTATATAAATAATGTCTTTAACATTAGTTATTCCTATGATTATACCCTTTCCAACCTGAATAACTATAATAATGGCAGCCATGAATTACATTTTGGTTTGATGTTAAATAAAAAAGATTTAAAATCGCCCTACTTATGGTGAGGTTAATGCGTATTTACACAGATAAGATCAGGAACTTTTTTACATTTTACTTTCTGCTTGCACTTACATTTGGCCAGACTGAATCTATTGCTCAAAATTTCACGTTTAGCAAATCAAAAGTGCTTGGAGCAGCAATAAACAGTGATGCTGAAGAAAGCATGCCTATTTTGTCCCCTGACGGGACAAAGATGTTTTTTGTCAGGACTTTCCATGAAAATAATGTCGGCGGCAAATACTCCGGCCAGGATATCTGGATGAGTCAAAAAGATGAAAATGGCAATTGGCTTACTGCGATCAACGATTTTCCGGAATTGAATAACAACCGAAATAATGCCGTCATTGGGATTAATCGCGATGAGTCGGCCCTGTTTCTCACCAATGCTTACAATCCGATCAACACCACTGTCCTTGGTATTTCAAGATCCATTAAAATTGGTAGCTACTGGAGCAAACCCAACGATGTAAATATCAACGGACTGGATTCTAAGAATTCTTTTATCGGCTTCTATATCAATAAAGAAGAAAACGTTCTGTTAATTTCAATGAACTATAAAAATACCCATGGAGCCGAAGATCTTTATATCAGCATAAAGGATGATGAAGGTAACTGGTCACTTCCGGACAATCTCGGTACAACTATAAATACGAGTGGCTTCGAAATATCTCCCTTCTTATCCGATGACGGTAAATTATTATTTTTCGCCAGCAATGGTCATGGCGGGTTTGGCGATGCGGATATATTTATGTCCAGGAGATTATATGATTCCTGGGGCATATGGTCGGAGCCCATCAATCTCGGGAGCAACATAAATTCTCCGGCCTTCGACGCGTATTTGTTTATGCAGGAGGAGCAGGCCGCTTACTTTGCAAGCAACAGGGACGGTGCATTGTCAAACATCTATGTTTCGGAAGTTACCGCCAAAGAGAGCGCCAAAGAGCTTGCCGTGCTCAATGAGGATAAATACAAACTCACGGAAACGGAAATAAATGAGCTGATTGGTATGCCAATTTCAAGAAATATCTATTTTGAGTTCGGATCCTATCAAGTAGAACAATCCTCCATCGAATTGATCGATTATTTGTCGAGCAGGTTACAAAGCAAAAGGCAATATCATATTGAGCTTATCGGACATACCGATAAAGAAGGTACGGAAGAATTTAATCAAAGGCTCTCTGAAAACAGGGCAAACGAAGTTGCCATGTACTTTAAGAATTACGGAATCGATTCTTTGAGGATATCCACAACCGGCGTGGGAGAATCAAAACCACTCTTTACCCAGGGAACCGAAGAAGAAATATCAAAAAACCGCCGGGTAGAGATTTATTTTGTAAAATAGACCTCTTTTACAGATTTTCTTACGTTTTCTGCTTCACTTGCTTTTTGTCATTAAATTAGAGCAAAAAAAGTTGTGATCAGACTTTTAATCCTTTCCTCCTTCATATTTTTTTCGTCCGTTTCCTATGCTCAAAAAAAGCATGTGAATCTGAAAATAGACTCAGCGAACTATTATCTGGAAAACGGTCAGTATATTAAAGCCATTCGTTTTCTGGATGACCGGATTGCGACAAATGCATCGGCCGACCTGTTCATCGCCAGAGGATTGGCAAAAATTGAAATAAACGATTTGGATGGAGCGCTTTTCGATTTGAAGAACAGCTTGAAGCTAAGCGCAAAAAACGATACCTCCTACTATAACATTGGGTACGTTTTGTATTTGCAAGGAAATTATTCCCGGGCGATAAACTATTACGATTCGGCCTTATCCGTAAACAAGGACAACATCTATTACTTAATTGCCAGGGGTGATTCATTTTTGGAATTGGAAAATTATAATCTGGCATTACGTGATTACGGGAAAGTAATCTCGCTGGATCCGGAAGCTGACCTTGGCTATTACGGTATAGCTATGTGTCATTTTTTTAATGATGAATACGATAGTGCCAAGTATTATCTCAGCTACGCAATTACCCTGGATCCGTTTGATACCGATTACTATTACCAAAGATCGCTCTGCAAACTCTATTTGGAAGACAGAGAAGGTGCTTTGAAGGATATTAACTTTTCGATAAATATTGATCCCGATAATATTGATGCGCTGTTGATCAGGATTCGGATTTACACTGAAAATGGTTTTTATGCAGAGGCTCTTTATGACTTGAATCACTCGATTTCCATTGATTCGACCAATCTCGAGCTGTTAAATGAAAGAGGAAGTCTCTACCTGAATACGGGAAATTATAATTTGGCGCAAAAGGATTTCTCATTAATTACGGCGTTGGACAACACCATAGACATTGCCTTATTTAATAAGGGATTATCAAATTATTTTTTAGAGAAGTATGAAAAAGCGATAAATGACCTCACCGCGGCAATCAAACTCAATAATCGGGAAGAGGATTATTATGTGTACCGCAGTTTGTGTTTTTTGGCGCTTGAAAATTTCGAAAAATCATTTCAGGATCTTTCTTTGGCCATTGAAGTAAATTCGTTAAATCCGGACATATATTTCAAGAGAAGCATGGCGTTCTACGAAATACAGGAATATCAATCCGCTCTGGAAGACCTGAATACTGTTTTCAAATTGGATCCGGAATTCCCGGGAACATTTTTGATGCGAGCAGAAGTTTACCGCGCTTTAAAAGAGCGTGATAAAGCCCTAAAAAATTATGATCTATCTATTCTAAATAACCCGGAAAACGGAGAAGCTTTCTTTAAGCGCGGAATATTCCTATATGAGACGGATAATTTTGAAGGGGCAATGAATGATTTCAATTTTGCCATAGAGCTCGACCCTGGCATTCCCGCCCCATATACAAACAGGGGTTTGTTAAAATTGGAACTAAAAGATAAAGATGCCGCATGTAAAGATTGGAAAGAAGCATTTAAACTGGGCTCTGAATATGCACGTGATCTCCTGAAAAAACATTGCAACTAAAGATGGATATTATGTAAAAGAAAGAAGATGAAACCGGTAGGACCGGAACAAATTCAGGACACACACGAGCATGATTAGATTACTCTGTGCGTCAGCAAACTAAAAAAGTATAAACGGATGAATAAAGAATTAAGAAATTCACTACATTCAAGTGATTTTGTGAATAAAACGATCATCCAAAAAAACCTTAATTTAGAGTTGTTTAGTGAGTTTTTCTAAAAAGAGGATTTATTTATAAATTTATTATGCATAATTTTTTGAATGGTTTAATGCTCAACCTTTCGTCTTTATTGAATTATAATGGCTAAGCTGGTTTGTATTTTATCGGTTTATATTTCGCTGAGCTTCGTAGTGGCTGCTGACCTCAGTGGATACGCGTCCCGTAAATTAAATACGGATAAAAACAGCCTTATGCTCCCACTGATTGGGATAAGGATAAATGGCGGGGCAAAATTTACCAACAACAAGGACATTGAAGTTGAGGTCAAATCCCTGAAGACGGATAAATCACTTATTGAATCCATGAAAATTGGCTTTGATCCCGACCTTGCGGATGCTCAGTGGCTGCCGTATTCCGAGGACCCGCTAAAAATGCAATTAAGTGGCGATGACGGAGAAAAGAGGGTCTATGTACAACTCAGAGATAAAGCGGGAAACGATTCTCCCATCGAAAGCAATAAAATAGTTTTCGATACATCACCACCGAAAAACTCCGATATTTCAATAAACAAGGGACAAAAATACACCAATGACAAACTTGGCAGAGTTTTGATAAACGCAAAATCCGAGGAGGCGAACGAAGTTATATTATCCAATAACCCTAATTTTCAAAATGCGCGATGGGAACCCTATAGTGAATCATTAAAATGGATTGTAGACGTGGGGGGTGGTGATGGTGAAAAAAAGGTTTTCGCCAGGTTCCGGGACCTGGCCGGCAATGAATCGGAAATAGTAAGCACTTCAATAATTCTTGATATCACTCCGCCAACGGGAGGCGACATTCGGATTAACGACGGAGCGAAATACACACGATCAAAAAAATTTAAATTGACGTTGAGATCTAAAGATGCCACGATGGTAAGAATTGTGAGCCGCGGTGTCGGGAAAAATTTTGAATTCAAACCCGATTCCAATGGTAAAATGGATATTCCATGGATTTCGGATTCTTTGCAGGGCTTAAAAAGCGTGAAGGCATATTTTATGGATGAAGCCAGAAACACAACAAAGATTCCTGCCGAAGCTTCAATTATTTTTAAAACAACGCCGCCCCAAAAGCCGCTAATCACCGTAAACCACGGGCGTAAATATACCAACGATCCAAACGGAATGGTCTCCGTAAATCTATCCGCAAAAGAAAACCCTCAAAACCTTCGCATGCTCATGAGCAATAATCCGAATTTTGAAGGAGCAAAAGAAAAGGCATTTACGGCCTCGATCTCAAACTGGCAGCTCAATAATGAAAACGATGGGTTAAAATCCATTTACATAAGGTTAATAGACGAGGCAAATAATTATTCCGAGGCGGCCAAGGCCGATATTTTTTTAGATCGATCGCCTCCGAAGGTAAATACATTTAATATCAATGGGAAAAATGAATGGTGCATTAGCTTAAGCGTGGCCTTGGACTGTGATGTAGATGATGCGTTTGAATCCCAGTTCAGTAATAATTCGAGCACCCTGAGAAATAGAAAATGGGAGAAATTCAAAGAGCAGCGACAGGACTGGACAGTTTTACCGGGAGATGGAGAAAAGATAGTTTATGCCCGGTTTCGGGATGAAGCCGGAAATGTTTCCGGAACCGTATCCGGTAAAATTATGCTTGACATGACACCTCCAACCGGCAAATTGATAATTAATGGTGGAAATAAAGTCACCAATCATCCGGAAGGGAACCTGAAACTGCAGATAAAACACGACGAAGATGTCATTGGAATGCAGATTACGAATATTCCAAACTTCAAAGAAGTTAAATTGTTGCCACTTGAAAACGCCGTTGAAAACTGGGGCGTTGACGCTTCGGATGACGGACCAAAAACGGTATTTTTAAGATTGAAAGATAAAGCCGGAAATTATTCTAAGATCTACTCTGCCGGAATACTTCTCGACAGGACACCTCCTCGTAATTGTGATTTGGTAATTAATAATAATGATCCGTTTGTAAGAAATAAAAACAAACGGGTATCGCTCTCGGTTCGGGCTGAAGGCGCTGATTTTATGATGATTTCTAATCATCAATCCATGAAAGGGGGGCAATGGATTCCATTCAAATCCGCTGTCGCCTGGACACTGGAAGGGCCTGAAGGCATTCATTATGTTCACGCAAAGTTTAAAGATTTGGCCGGTAATGAATCGGAAGTGATTAGCAAAATGATAAAATCAGACTTTGCTCCTCCAAAAATAATGGCTTTCTCGATTAATAATGGAGCCGAATACTGCGCCGATCCGCAAAATAAGGTCCACCTGACTTTTAACGTTGAGGATGCAGTGAGAATGGCTATCAGTAACAATCATTTAAAAGATACCAGTTCCATCAAAGGCTTGTGGGAAGCATATCAACCTAAAAAAGAGTGGATATTGGAAGGTGAGGACGGGTTAAAAATCGTTTATGGCAGGTTTAAAGACGAAGCGGGCAATGTTACGCATGAATATTACGACAAGATTGTATTGGATAGAATTCCTCCGACGGACGGGAAAATCGCCATTAACAACGGAGAAGAATGGCTGACGGATAAAAATGGCAAAGCCGATATTTACCTTTTTGCCAAAGGTGCTCATGAGATGATGTTAAGTAATTCGTCTGATTTTGCAAATGGTAAATGGGAGCCAATGGCAGAGGTAAGAAAAGGTTGGGCAATTAATATGTCTCGACCGGGCGCAGAGGTTTTTGCGAAATTTAAAGACCTTGCCGGCAATACCTCCGAACCGGTAAGCGCAGCAATAAAAATCGATGTGGAACCTCCAAAAAATGCCTCGATCAACATTGATAACGGAAATAAATTTGTAACCAATAGGGAGCGAAAAGTAAATATCGAAATACGGGTTGATGGCGCCACCGATATGCGGATCAGCCAAAATAATGGTTTCAGGGGCGCTAAATGGGAAACCGTATCCTCAAATAAAGAAATTGTGTTGGCCGAAGCTGATGGAGAAAAGACCTTTTACGTGCAATTTAGGGATAATGCCGGCAATCTTTCCAACGTCGTTAAAAGTGCGATCATTCTGGATACAACTCCGCCAAAATTAAATAAATTTACGATCAATGACGGGGCGGAGTGGACAAACCACAATGAAAAAAAAGTTAACTTGTTCATCGATGCCGAAGGGGCCGTTGAGATGATGGTAAGCGACAATCCTGGCTTTAGTAATTCATCGTGGGAACCTTTCAAGAAATCGATTTCAAATTATGAGCTGCCGGGTGAAGACGGGGAAAAAATTCTCTTTGTGAAACTGAAAGACGAACCCGGCAATGTATCTAAAGTTGCAACTGCCAAAATAAATCTTAAAAGAACTTTTTAACCATTCCAGGCTATTCTATGAAGATCGAAAGAGACTTCCCATTAAAGAAGTTGAACTCATTTGGTTTAAATGTCAAGGCAAAATGCTTTGTTGAGTTAACTTCAATAGAAGAGGCGCAGACATTCATTAAATCCGGAAAAACAGAAGACCGTTCACTGGTTCTTGGCGGAGGGAGTAACTTATTGTTTACAAGGGATTTTAACGGGCTTATAATAAAAGTTAATATCGGTGGTATCTATGTTGTCAAAGAAGATGCCGATTATTATTGGGTGAAATCCGGAGCCGGAGTGGTTTGGCATGAGCTGGTTGAGAGTTGTATAAAGGCCAATTTCGGAGGATTGGAGAACCTTTCGCTCATCCCCGGCACGGTCGGCGCAGCTCCGATTCAGAATATTGGCGCGTATGGAGTTGAGATAAAAGATTCCTTCGAGGCCCTGGAAGCTCTGAACCTGGAGACCGGTGAGAAAAAATATTTCAATAACCGGGACTGTTGTTTTGGTTATAGGGATAGTATTTTCAAAAACGAACTTCGCGACAAATACTTAATCACAAATGTCTTATTCAAGCTCACCAAAAATCCCATTATAAAGACACATTATGGCCGGATTAGCGAGATGCTTGAAAAGGCCGAAATTGCGGAACCCACGATTCGCGACGTGAGTGAAGCAATCATCAAAATCAGACGATCAAAATTGCCGGACCCGGATAAATTCGGTAATGCGGGAAGCTTTTTCAAAAATCCGGTGGTACCAATCGAACAATTCAATTTCATTCAAAAAAGCTTTTCCGACGTTCCCTCCTTTCCTCAACCGGAAGACCGTGTTAAAATTCCCGCCGCATGGCTGATTGAAAAATGCAATTTAAAAGGTAAAATCCATAAAGGCGCAGCAGTCCATACGAAACAACCGCTTGTGCTCATAAATCATAAAAATGCCAAAGGCACCGACATACTTGATCTTTCAAAAAAGATACAACAAAATGTAAAAAACAAATTTGGGATCGCGCTGGAATCTGAAGTCAGGATAATCTAGATCAGCGCGTCCGGCACCTCAATTTTTTCCTTGAATTTTTGGGTCTCAATCCCAAACTTTTCCAAAAAATCTATCCCTTCGTCTTTTGGCAATCCTTTGTATTCTGCATATGAGTTAAGATATATTACGCGTTTTACCCCTGCACTCAATAACATTCGCGCGCAAGCCAGGCAGGGCGTCAGTGTGAGATAGATCGTAGATCCATCTACATTAGAATTGTTTTTAACGGCGTACATCAACGCATTTTGCTCTGCGTGTAATGCGAGAGAGCAACTGCCTCTGGAATCGCGCTCACAACCTGTCTCGGGCCATTCCTCATCGCAATTGTGCGTGCCGGCAGGAGGGCCGTTATATCCGATCGAAATAATTCTTGTATCCTTGGTAAGTACGGCTCCCACATGCCTTTTTACACAATGAGACCTCCGCGCGATATTTATTGCCAGCTCCATAAAAATTTTATCAAAATCCGGTCGTTCCATTATTAAAAATTATAAATCTCTAGAGAGTGTTAAATGAAGTTTTTATATTCGAAGCTTTCTATCAACCGTAAAAGAAATAAAAATGGGCATTAAATTAAAACTCAATTTGATATTATTAATTTCTATTTTTTTTGTGCAGCAAACAATTGCGCAGGAGGCCATTAAACCGAGATTAAGCCCGTTGGAAGTAGTCACTGTAAAGTATGAATCTACCTACATCAAAGTTACCTATAGCCGGCCCCACAAAAAAGGAAGGACAATCTTCGGAGACCTGGTGCCATACGGTAAAGTTTGGAGGACAGGCGCCAATGAAGCTACCGAGATCACTCTGACTAAAGATGTCGTAATAAATGGAAAAAGGCTCAAGGCCGGTACATATACAATATTTACGATCCCTGAAAAGGATTCATGGAAAGTAATGTTCAATTCCGATCTCGGACAATGGGGCGCTTATAATTATAATTCCGATAAAAATGTTTTAGTGATCGATGCTGAAGTGAGCAAAACCGATGTCGTATATGAACCGTTTACCATCGAGTTTCAATTACAAGATGACAAAACAAACCTTCTGATGATGTGGGATACCACAAAGACGCACTTTACAATCGATTTTTTAGATTGACCTTTATTCATCCCCTGATTCTTTCCTAAATTTGCCAACCGGAAAAACCATGGGAGTTTAACCCGAAAAATTCATAATTTTTCGCCCGAAGGCCGATCATTACTTTTATGCTCAAAAAAGGGACCTTTTAATAGGAGCACGCATTTTTTTGTTCCTCGAATTCGAGGAATGAATACAAGTAATGATCGGGGTTATCCCGATGCGTATTTGCTTATGATTCAATATTTTACATATATATTATTCTTTTGAAAATGATTTATTGTGGATAAATCGGGTTAATCAAGAAATGCTATGCTCTCAATTTCCAATCTCAGCTATTTCATAGGAGAGCGGGTTCTTTTCGAATCTGCTCAACTGCATATAAAACCAAAAGAAAAAATTGGCCTTATCGGACTAAACGGTACCGGAAAAACAACACTATTGCGCATCATAAATGGTGAAGTCACACCGGATTCCGGCGAGGTAAGCAAAAGAAATGACTGTACTATCGGCTACCTTAATCAAGATCTGCTATCTTTTGAATCCCAGGAAAGCATTGTCGCGGTTGCTATGGAGGCCTTCAGGGAAGCGGTAGAATATGAGATTAAAATTGAGCGCGCATTAAAAAAACTTGAAACCGAGTATTCGGAAAAACTGGTCAATCACCTCACCGCCCTTCAGGAAAAGTATGAATCATTGGGCGGGTACCGGCTTCAATCCCTGGCGGAAGAAATATTAGAGGGTGTAGGCTTTAAAACATCCGACCTTCACCGGCCCCTGGCAGAGTTTTCCGGTGGATGGAGAATGCGGGTGATGCTGGCGAAATTGCTACTGGAAAAACCTTCCGTCCTGATGCTCGACGAGCCTACCAACCACCTTGACCTTCCATCAATTCAATGGGTCGAAAGCTACCTGAAAAACTACGACGGCGCCGTGATCATTGTCTCCCATGATAAGTATTTTCTCGACAATACGATATCAAAAGTAATCGAAGTAAGTAATGGTAAACTCAACACATTTGCCGGAAATTACAGTTTTTATCTAAACGAAAAAGAACTGCGGGACAAAATCCAAAAAAATGCCTACATCAATCAGCAACAAAAGATCAAACAATCCGAACAGTTTATAAGCCGCTTTAGAGCAAAAGCTACCAAAGCCCGCCAGGTTCAATCCAGGGTGAAGTCCCTTGAAAGGATGGACAAAATCGAAGAGGTAAAATCGGAATCGGCTGCGATCAGCTTTAATTTTAATTTCAGCCATAAATCTGGCAGGCATGTAGTGCAACTGGAAGAGGTGAGCAAATCTTATGGAGATCTGGAGGTCCTAAAACCTTCCTCGGTACGTATTGAGCGCGGGGATAAGATCGCCCTGATCGGAGCCAACGGCATAGGAAAATCAACCTTGCTCAGGATTGTTTCAAACAATGAACCCCATGGTGGAAAAGTTACTGCCGGTCATAATGTAAATCCTTCATTTTTTGCGCAACATCAAATTGAAGCATTGACGCTTCATAATGAAATTCTAGACGAACTCAAGCAGTCGGGAACCAATAAACTTGAGCAAGAACTGAGAATGGTGCTGGGATGCTTCCTTTTTAGCGGAGATGATGTTTACAAAAAAATAAAAGTTCTTTCGGGAGGTGAAAAATCCAGGGTTGCACTGGCCAAAACATTAATATCCGAATCAAATTTTTTATTGCTGGATGAACCTACCAATCATCTGGACATCATCTCAGTAAATATTTTGATCCAGGCATTACAGCAATATAAAGGTACCTTTGTTCTGGTTTCGCACGACAGGTTTTTTATTTCCGAAGTGGCTAATAAAATCTGGTACATAGAGGATCAAATAATTAAAGAATACCCCGGAAATTATGAGGAATTCGAGCATTGGAAAACCAGACGATCGGAAAATCGCGAGCGAACTCAAATTCCTGAAAAGAAAACTCCACAAAAAAAGCAATCGGTTTCCACCCCGAATTCCAGCGCCGACAGACAGCTTGCCAAGTTGAAAAAAAACCTCGAAGCTGTTGAGAGAGAAATTGAATCCCTTGAAAAAGAGATTGCAAATGCGGAAACAATTATGGCAGATCCGGAAGTTTATAAGGACTTGGATAAACTGAAAGAAGCCAACAACAACTATGATGGCCTTAAAAAAGAGCTGGAAACTAAAAATAATGTATGGGAAACAATCGTTGATGAAATAGGTAAGCTGGAATAAAAAGAAGGGTGCCCACAGCCCGTGAAACACCCTTGCATTCACTAAACTTAGCCTATTTCTTTTCGGTATAGTATACGGTAAGAGCCTCCAGTCCAAAAGTAATATTACTCCTTATTCCGGAATCTACACCGATTAAAATCCATATCTCACCATCTTTATTGGATTCGATTTCAAAAGCCCTGTCAAATGTATTTCCGGATATAGCCTCCGGAACAAGGTTCGCATACTCTTTTATCGATCCAATGTTTAACATATCTTGTCCCTCATCACCATTTCTTTCTCCCTTATCAATATTCAGTGTTTTGTAATCCTCTGAATTTCTCCAAACTACTTTCTCCAATTCAGGTTTATAATTTACTGCCCCCAACTTCAAATACAGCTCCTCCGACAAAGATTTAACAGCGCCATCCGCTAATTGCGCATAGATCAGGAACTCAAAATCCAGCCTGTATTTTTTTCCCGGCTCTACAATTACTTTTCTGCTAAAAAAATAAAACAGATCCCCGTATGGATTCTCCCCACTGATATTTAAACCGGCGCTCTCATCCAAGGGAAGACTATTGGCCACTTTATCCGTGCTCAATTGGACTGCAAGGCTATCTTCGAAATGCACGGGATAATCGGATACGCCACCATTCCATTGCTGATTTCCACTTTCAAAATCAAATGCCATCAGTAAATCCACCTGGCTGTCCATATCCGCCGAACATCCAAATAAAAAAAGCGCAGTAATAAATGAAGCTACCGATTTCACCATGCTCCCATCAACTTTAAACGATCATTTTACAAGACACTCTTATTAATCAAAAGGTTGAATTTCATTTGAAATTATAAGCTACACCAAACGATACCATAAATGATGAAGGATAGCTGTTCAGGTAAAAATCATTCTTCGTAAATGAGTTTATGGCAAATCTGTAACTTGGCTCTACGGTGATCAAATAGTTTTTGGCGAATGTGTAGCCAAACATGGTCCCCAAAGACCCGTTGAAGTAAACGTTTTTATAAGGCGAATCATTACCTGAGCTGGTAAGCGTCTCAAATTCATCATTACTGCTTATGATCCTATTATTGAGAAAAAACTCAGATGATACACCGGCCATCAATGCCATATTGATTTTCCTGTCAACCACCACATAACCCGCTCTTACAGGAATGGATGCAAATTCGTATTGATTATTCAAATTCGTCTCGGATATTCTTTTTACGGAAGATAATCCTCCCAGTTGATATCGATAAGCTGCAACGATCGGGATCTGAGAATTACTGTCGTTATTTTCAATATATCCGGTCGTGGTTGTCGTCGTATTAGCCTTTCTGTACGCCAATCCCGTTTGCAAAACAATTCTCCTCGAAACCCTGAAACCAACATGGGCTCCATAGCTGTAGGTAAGCTCAGGTTTTGTCTCCTGACCAGCGCTTCTGACCAGAAGGAAATCTTTATTCGCCGTATTGAAGGAAGCGAGCTGGTCATTTATAGATTCGACGCGGGCATCTGCGTATGCGGCTCCTCCCGTACTTGCAAAAACATTGCTCCCCTGTTGAAAATTTGGGTCAAACAACCCGGTTGAAAAATCCAATCCGGCCAAGAGCGTTCCGTAATCCTTATTCCTTTTCATCTTGGAAGCTCCTCTTGGCATGATTGGGATTAAATAAATGTGATCTATTTCATAAATCATATCCTCCCTGGAATTTAAAGGTATGCCGCGATGGCCGATACTTGCCAATAAGGTATACTCCTTCAAAGGTTCATCGGTTATTTTTGAATCCGAATATGTAACGGACACATCACCGCCCTCAATCGGCATCTCCTTCTTTCCATGATCATTGCCGGCAATTTCCTCATTGTTTGCCGCAACACTCAATACATTTTGGCTGCTCCCATTATCGCTTTCCCCATTATCCTTGCCTTGCTCCACCGCGTCTCTAACCGTCTGGCTACTTCTTTCGGACAAATCGGCAGATATGCCTGCTGAGTTTTCGTCAGTGGTTACACCGTTATGTACATCACTCTGCCGAACCAAGTCCTGCGAGTCGTTTTGACCTAAAAAATAGTTCATGCTAAAAATGCCCACCCCCAATGCAAATATGACGGAAGCGGCAGCTAATAATTTGAAAAGAAAAGCTCTTCTTTTAAAATATCCGGCTTCGTGTTTCGAAAGGGCGGAATCGATTTTATCCCACACACCTTCAGAAGGAGCCATTTCGGCATTTTTGAAGAGACCTTCCCACTCCCTCTCAAATTCCGTTTTTCTATTGATATTTTTCATAGCGTTCAGTTTTTTCTTCTTCTGCTATTTTTTCCTGCAATAGTTTTCTAGCCCTGGCAAATTGTGACTTGGATGTGCCTTCACTCACATCCAGCATTTCAGCAATTTCCTTGTGGCTATAACCCTCGATTGCAAACAGGTTAAATACTGTCTGACAACCCGTAGGTAACGCTCTGATCATGTTCAGCAATTCCTCCAATTGAAAGTTTGACAGGGCTTTACTATGATCAAATTCGTTCTTTACGTCGTCTATATCCACCATGGGATACATGTAAAGTTTTTTCCGTTGACTGTTAAGCGCCGTATTTACAACAATTCTTTTTATCCAATAATCAAGTCTGCTTTCGCCTCTGTATCCCTTTAAGCTTCTAAATACCTTGATAAACGATTCCTGAAGAACATCCTCTGCCTCTTGTTGAGATTTAGTGTAGCGCAGGCATACTACAAACATCCTTTTTGAATAAAGGTCGTAGAGATTCCTCTGTGCAAGACGATCTCCTTTTACACAAGCTTCAATTAATTCCTTATTATCGAGCATAAATTCCGGTTAGGTCGATATATTTATGCTAATTATTACCTTATTGACACTTAATATTGGCATCCGGTTGTAATCAACCGGATAAAATAAATCCCGCTAATCCGTTTATAGCATATGAAGTTCAGCAAATTGTATATCATTTCATATATTATCACAGGCATATTTTTACAATTACCTTCTTCCGACGCTTACTGTTCTTCCGGCAAAAAGCTCGAATACGTCGACAAGATTTATGAGAAAAACATAAAAACGGCCATTCTCTTTCATGCCGATGATATTAAAGCAACTCCATTACATCCGGCATCAATCCACATAAGCCAGCGGATTCCCCTCATGCTAAAATTTGATGAGTTATATACCGACGAAGCGGATTATTACAGAGCTAAAATTGTCCATTGCAACATCGACTGGTCTCCTTCAAACCTATCCGAGCTGCAATATCTTGTTGAATATAACGAATTTTCTGTCGATCAATTCGATTTCTCAATGGCCACAAAAGTACCATATATCCACTTTACCTTCGAAATTCCACGGGTAAAACTTCCGGGCAACTATCTGTTGGTCGTGTACAGGGAAGATGATGTAAATGATTTGATTATCACAAAACGATTCATCGTATTTGATCAGCAAGTGAAGATCATCGGCGATCTCGAACTGTCTACCGGGGTGGTTCAAAGGAGATTCAATCAACAAATCGATTTCATCATAGACTATACTCAGGTGCCGATTCCAAATCCCTATCTTGACATCCGGGTCGTGTTGAGACAAAATCACAGATGGGACAATGCCATTTATGGTTTAATGCCGACACAGATAAAAGAGGATATCTCACAGCTTGAATACAGGTACTTCAATTTTGAGAATAATTTCAAGGCAGGCAATGAATTTAGATTTTTCGATATCCGATCGGCTCACTTTGGGGGCCAAAATGTTGAAAGGATTAATATGTCCGATACGCAGATCGACGCATACCTGTATTTTGATAAATCGAGAGGGACGGAGCCCTATTCATTTATAAATGATCTGAATGGCGGATTTGTTGTTGAAAACTCAGAAGGCAACAATGATTTTACAGAATCTGATTATGTAAACGTGCATTTTTTTCTGGATTTAAAAGGAACCATAAATGAAGATATTTTCCTTGGCGGAAAACTTACCGATTGGAGGTTCGAAGCGTTTAATAAGATGAAATACAACCGTGTATCCGGGCTCTACATGTGTAACCTGATGTTGAAACAGGGATTGTATGACTTTGCTTATATCGTACCCCGGCATCCGGAAAATGCAACCCTACTCGAAGGCAATCATTTCGAAACTAAAAATGAATATGAAATAATCGTATATTTCAAAGATCAAAGGCTCAATACCGACATAATTATCGGTTATTTGAAACTGAATTGAGACTAATCCTGAGCTTCCTTAGCCTTTCTGTAAGGTGTGGTTCTCTTCGACGGATCGGAATTGGCTAAATCAAGCATTCCAAAACCTTTATGTGTAAATGATCCCAGACCACTGCTAAATACAAATTCCTGTACTTCCTTTGCCGCGTATAATATAAACGGGAATGTATAGCCGCGAACCTCATACTTGACATCCTGATCGTAAACCGGATATATCCTCGCAAATTTCTTTTGATTTTCGCGTATTTTCCTTAAATAATTTTCGTCGGGAACCAATTGAAATTTCGAAAACGAAGCAAGCTGATCGTTGGAATAAGTCCCCAGAGATTCCATCCGGATGATGGTAGACTCAAAAAGCACATCCGAAAACTCGTCCGTTTCAGGCGGAATAAACCTTTTGCTTTCGCTATCATTAAAGGTAGGCTTGATCAATACGATCGGAGAAATGCATATATATTTCATTTCGCCCTCAAAAACGGGCACACTCTCCAATTCTACAGATTCGGGTATCAATACGAGATTTCCAACCTCTACGTGAGACATCTTGAATAACTCATTGATAAAATAATCAAGGAATTCCTTTTCAAGGCATGAAAAGACCAAGGTTACCCTGTTGGAAAAAAAGTGTAGCCCATTTCTGCTTATTTTCGTTTGACCCTTAAGCCCCGAAAAATTGTAATAAGAAAAATCCCTGAATTTCTCATTTGCTCCTTTTAGAATTATACCCTTAACGAGTTGGGCAAGCAAAAATTGGTGGTGAAAAGGGACAAAAGCACCTTTATTTTTCAAAATAAATATGACTCTAACTCTCAACGATTCGTATGTTACAGTTAAAAAAAATTACATCCAAAAAACAGCCAATACCAACTTTATGACATTAAAAATTATCATTAACAAATGAATGCTAAGTGATAATAAAATATAACTTAAAAATTTAATAATTGTTCCAATAGTTTTGAAATAAATACAATACTAATTGTATCATTCACAATAACTTAAAAATTCAAAGACCGAAAAAATATCTATCTTTTAAAAAGAAAATTAATTTCGATAATTTTCAAATAGTGTCAAAGATATTAATTCTTTTATGAATAAAACAAAAATTATACGTTGAATCTAAAATGCATTATATCCCCGTCTTCTACAATATACTCCTTGCCTTCTACAGATAACTTTCCCGCCTCTTTACAGGCAAGCTCGGATTGATGTTTAATGAAATCCTTCATTTTTATCACCTCGGCTTTAATAAATCCTCTTTCAAAGTCCGTATGGATAACCCCGGCAGCCCTGGGAGCTTTCCAGCCTTTACGGATGGTCCAGGCTCTTACTTCCTTTGGGCCTGCCGTAAAATAGGTAATCAGGTCCAGCAGGCTATAAGATGCTTTTATCAACCTATTGAGGCCCGATTCGGCCAATCCGTATTCTGCTAAGAATTCATTTTTCTCCGCTTCGCTGTCGAGTTGGGCAATTTGCTCCTCCAGAGCAGCACAAACAATTATTAATTCGGCATTTTCGTCTTGGGCTACAACTTCGAGTTGTTTGGTCATGTCATTTCCCAGAAGCGCATCTTCATCGACATTGGCTACATAGATCACGGGCTTCTCAGTCAACAAAAACAGGTCGGGGACAATCAATTTCTCCTGTTCGGATATGTCTGCGAGTCGGGCATTTTTTCCACTTTCCAAAGTGGTTCTGTACGCCTCCATTGCTGTTAATTGCTTTCTTGCATCCTGATCGCCGGATTTTGCTATTTTCTCGACACGTTGGATTCTCTTTTCAATGGTCTCCAGATCTTTTAACTGAAGCTCGGCATCAATTATTTCTTTATCATGGAGCGGGTTTACCTTACCATCTACATGGACGACATTGGGATCCTCAAAACACCGGATCACATGTATGATTGCATCGACCTCTCTGATATTTGCCAGGAATTTATTTCCCAATCCCTCCCCGTTGCTCGCTCCTTTAACAAGCCCGGCAATGTCGACAAATTCGATAACGGTTGGGATTGTTTTTTCAGGATTAACCAGTGCAGTCAGTTTTTCCAACCTTTCGTCCGGAACGGTAATTACGCCAATATTCGGTTCGATGGTACAAAATGGAAAATTAGCTGCCTCAGCTTTTGCCGAAGACAATGAATTGAAAAGAGTGGATTTGCCAACATTTGGCAATCCCACAATTCCACATTGTAAAGACATATTTTAAATTTTGAAAATGTAATAACTTTTATACCCTCTGTAAACTTCCATAATAAATACTCGGATGATGGTATAGACAGGAATTGCTGCAATCATTCCGACTATACCTGCCAGAGTTGCGCCCGCAAATATAATAATAAAAATTTCCAGCGGGTGGGCTTTTACACTTTTCGAAAAAATCAAGGGCTGGAGAATTACATTATCGGTAAGTTGTACAATTGCAAAAACAGAAGCGATCTCGATGGTTAGAATTAAAAATTGATTACTTACAAATAGCTGACTCCCGCCGGTAGATAATCCGACAAGAATGCCAAAAACAGCTCCCAGTATGGGGCCGAGATAGGGTATGAGATTTATTACTGCCGCAAACAGAGCAATAGATGCGGCGTAATTTATTCCAAAAATAGACAAGCCTGTAAAGGCGATAGAAAATATAGCGGTCATCTGCAACAATAATCCAATCAGGTAATTGGAAAGCAACTTTTCAATTTTGTACAAACCTGCCATCGATACTTCAAAATATTCATTTGGGATCAGGTTAATAATTTGCTTTCTCAATATGCCTTTTTCATAAAGAAGAAAAAAAGTAATGAATGTGATCGCCATTAGTCCTACAAATACATTCCCGGTCAATGCAATAACATTCTCAACAATCGAAGCGATTTCAATTCCCTTAATAATATTCTTGATCCCCTCCAATATATTTTCTACCAGGAATCCTTTTTCGAAATCACCCAACTGATATTTTAGCAGGAAAGCCTCCAGAGCATTCAATGGCGCTTCAATTCTCCGTATTACCTGTTCGAGATCAATACTCGAAAAAATTTCGATTTGATCGGAGATTAATGGCAAAAACAATGTCACAAAAAGTGA
Organism: Cytophagales bacterium; assembly: GCA_022360055.1. Taxonomy (GTDB): domain Bacteria; phylum Bacteroidota; class Bacteroidia; order Cytophagales; family Cyclobacteriaceae; genus JAAUQL01. Next base: position 25,524 of record JAKSDO010000293.1, read on the forward strand.
CAACAACAATATCAAGGTGAAAAATGAAATAAAAACTGCGACAACACGAGGCATTCGAACATTAAAAAATTGCTGATTTGACAGGTAATTTGTAAGTGGTCGCAGAATTGTCGAGAGAATAATAGAAATGACCAGATAGGCAAAAATACTGGAGAAAAACCAACTGAGGAACACCAGTATTATCGCAATAAGAATTACAAAAAGAATCGGCTTTCTATATAAACTCATTGAACGTCAAAATACCTTTCATCCGTTTATATTTTTTTAAATTGCCGACACACAGAGAAACATGATCATGCTCGTGTGTGTCCTGAATTTGCTCCGGTCCTACCGGTTTCATCACATAAAAAAAAGAAAGCCCCTGAAATAATCCAAGGGCTCTGTCCAAAAGGGCAGTTATCTTTTAATCCCATTTGAGATCGGAACCCAAATCGGAATTTTCTCTTTCTACATTATCTTCATCGCTGCGGTCAAATTGATCAAAATCCACATCGGGAAGCAACTCCGTTTTTACATGATCAACCGTCCCGTTAAGAGCCTCGATGAATTTATTAAAATCTTCTTTATATAAGAAGATCTTATGTTTTTCATAATAGTAACCATCATCCTTATATCTTCGCTTACTCTCAGTGATGGTAAGATAATAATCATTTGACCTGGTCGATTTTACATCGAAAAAATAGGTTCTTTTACCAGCTCGTACTCTTTGCGAATAAATTTCTACCTTACCGTTATCCTTGTTATCTTCCACAGCTCTTTGCGTTTTGATCAATATTTCTCAAAAATTCCTCGTATATGTGATCCTAAAATCGGATAAATATAAAACAATGATTTACTTTGTTGCAAGAAAATATGGATAATTTACATCATTAAGCTGAATTTCCTACTTCAATTTTCAAATCAAAAGTTAGGCAATATAGTTTGAAAATGAAGAAAAGTTTGTATCCCATACAGTAAATCATAATTCATGAAGATTGACCTACAGAAAATCAGAGAATTAAGTAATCTGGAACTACTCGCGAGGCAACTTGTCGAAGGTTTTATCACAGGTCTTCACAAGTCGCCATATCACGGTTTTTCGGTTGAGTTCGCTGAACATCGGCTCTACAATACCGGAGAAAGCACAAAAGACATCGATTGGAAGGTATACGCCAGAACAGATAAGCTTTTTTCCAAGAGATATGAAGAAGAAACCAACTTGCGCTGCACAATTCTGATCGATAATTCTTCATCCATGTATTATCCCAAAAAAAACCATGGAAAAATCACATTTAGTGTAATGGCGGCAGCGGCGATTGCGTTTTTGCTTCAGAAACAAAGAGACGCCGTAGGGATCACAACATTTTCGGACCGGATTGAGGCCCAAACTCAGGTAAAATCTACGCATTCACACCTGCACAAATTGCTGGTCATCCTTGAGCAATTATTGCATTCCTCCTACAAAGAGGGGAAAAAGACGAGCATACCGGAAGTGTTGCACCAAATCGCCAATAAGATTCATAAACGCAGCCTTGTAATCGTATTCAGCGATATGTTTGACAATCACGAAGAAGTACAGGAAATAATTAATGGTTTACACCACCTCAAATACAATAACCACGAGGTCTTACTCTTTCATGTGACCGACAAACAAACAGAAATCGATCTGGAATTTGAGGACCGCCCGTACAATTTCATTGACCTTGAAACCAAAGAAGTACTCAAACTACACCCATCTCAATTTAAAGAAACTTATGCAGATAAGGTCAACAAATACTTTCAGGAGTTGGCCATAAAATGCGGTCAGTTTAAGATCGATTTTATCCACGCAGATATTAGCGATGACTTTGACAAGGTGCTCTCTGCTTATATGATAAAACGAAGTAAAATGAATTGAAAACCAATCAAAGCGACCAATTAAAATCACTGCTTGTGCATCCAGGCTTGCTTGCCCAGCAATTCATCTTCGCTTTCCTCATGATCCGGATCAGGCACACAACAGTCCACCGGGCAAACAGCGGCACATTGGGGCTCCTCATGAAATCCCATACACTCCGTACACTTGTTCGATACTATATAATAAAACTCATCAGATAATGGTTCTTGTTCTTCCTCTCCCTGAATTACCGTTCCGTCATCCAGTTCAACGGATTCCAATGATGTGCCTCCGCCCCACGTCCATTCGACACCCCCTTCATAAATCGCTGTATTCGGGCACTCTGGCTCACACGCACCACAATTGATGCATTCGTCGGTTATCATTATTGCCATATCTCAATAACTTTACTTTTATTAATAATCAAAACTGCAGTATTCGTATTATGTTTGCACAAAAGAGTATAAAACATTTCAAGTAATCAAAAATAATTGGATTTAATTAATCGGATAAACTCATTTATAGAGCTTGGGCGTCAGTTGGAACCAGAGGACAGAAATCTCCGGAAAAGCTTATTTGAATATGCACGGCAACGAAATTCCTGGTTTACCAGGGAAAATATCGAGTTGGCCATACGCGGACTGATAAACTATCTCGACGAAACAAAATTCAATGAATGGGTAAACCGGTACAGCTTTCAAGAAAATACCGGTCAAAGGGTCGGAATCGTAATGGCTGGCAACATACCTATGGTTGGGATACATGATTTTATTTGTGTGTTGACAAGCGGCCATAAAGCGGTCATTAAACTCAGCAGCCAGGATGACGTGCTCATTCCGTTTATTATCGAAAAATTAATCGATATAAATCCACGGTTTAACGACCGGATCGAGATCGTTGATCAATTACAAAATATCAGCGCCGTAATCGCGACAGGAAGTGATAACACGGCCAGATATTTTAATTACTATTTTGGGAAATATCCCAATATCATAAGAATGAACAGGACATCCGTTGCCATACTGAACGGAAAAGAAACGGCTGAAGAAAAGACAAATCTCTCCCGCGATATTTTCTCCTATTTTGGTCTGGGATGCAGAAACGTATCAAAAATTTTTCTCCCAAACGGATACGACCTCGCCGAATTAATCGCTCATTTCGGGAATTATGATCATATATCAAATCACAATAAATACAGCAATAATTATTATTACAACAAATCAATATTATTGGTAAATAATACGGCTCATATAGACGGAGAATTTGTGCTTCTCCAAAAAAGTGAAAAGCTGGTATCTCCGGTTTCAATGATCTATTATGAATTTTATAGCGATACAAATCAACTAAACGCGGATCTTAAGCGCCTTGAACACAAAATCCAATGCATCGTAACCAATATGAAGGAATTCGATAACACCGTATATTTTGGCGGTACACAAAAGCCTGAGATATGGGATTATGCCGACAATATCGATACCATGGAATTTCTTGCAACGCTTTAGCTATATCATGGTCTGGCCCCACTCCACTTTTCAACCCATCCTTTGTAGGAGGCCCCGGAAGGTGTTGTGATCGTATAAAAATAGATCCCATCCGACAGGTTACCGCCATCCCAAAGATCATTGTAGGTGTAATTGTCAGACTCAAAGACTACGGATCCATTCCTGTTTGAGATCACCACCTTTGTGCCTTCATCCGGTAGATTTCGTATATAAAAAGAATCGTTATATCCATCGTCGTTGGGAGTAAATACATTTGGTATAAATATCGTTGAGTCATACCCCAGGCTATGCTCCAATTCAAATTCACATCCATATGCATCTCTCACGTCAATCATGTACAGACCGGCCCAGAGCGAATCCAAAGTGACCGGGTACCTGTTAAGATTCTCCCCGGTGCTTGGAACTTCCACCCAATCTCTGCTTTCATTAAACTTAATAATATCCGTTACGTTCATTTCAAAAACCGGATCGACAAGTTGAATCAAGACTTCATAGGGATCTCCTCCGCTGGGTATTACTTCTCCGGTGATGCTGCCGGTCGGATGATCTGCCAGGGAAACGACATCCATCTCTCCAAACACCTCAAAACCTAGTTGACTTAAAGGTTCATGAATTGTAATTAATTCAGAGACAGATTCGACGTCGGCACATTCTTTTTGATTTTGTATCATCTTAATGTAGTACCTTCCGGCTACAAGTTTATCCGTTTTGGACCTGTCGATTGTAAATCCTCCTTCAAATTCGTACCTGTGAAGCTCGAAGGTCTCCAGAATTTCGTCGCTTTCGCTTATCAATTGAACGATAAAAGCGGCATCCGGATCTCCGATGACATTGCCGATCGTAATGGATCCGATATCTCCTATGCAACTCACTATACTGTCGCTTTTGATGATCTCAAAATCAAGAGGGTACGCTCCGCTGAATACCGGAATCGTCTCTGAGAATGAACAGCCGCCATCAATTCCCGTGGTGATATTGACTGTATAAAAATCCTTATCAAGGTTTAAAATCGTGCGTATTCCATTGTCGGGAATCTGGTAAACCGTCCCATTCTGAGGGTCGCTCGCCGGAGCGACATAAGCTTCATACGGGCCGGGAAGTGTCGTTGAATCCAGGTCTACCTCGATCATAATCCCTGCCTTTAAGAATATGGATGTACAACTGACCGGTACTTCCGTGAGTTGAGCCGCAATTACACCGGGCGAATCCACAGTGAATCTGAAATCAGCCAGGCAACCCACGTTATCTATGACGCTAAAGGTATGTATACCGGCGCTCAAATCGGTAATAATCGAATCAGACGCCAAATTGAAGAATGATCCGTCAATTTGATAGGTAAATGGAGGGATTCCTCCCGCTACCCGACCAACTTTCACTGCCCCGTCATTCAGATTACATGAAGCTTTTTGTGTTGTAATTATCGGAGTTTCAAGTATCATTAGCGGCGGTCCGTCAATTGTCACGGATACTTCAGCGCGGCAATCGGCATTTGCAGAATCCTGTCGAATTACGATATTATATGTCCCATCCGGCGGAAGTTGATCGATGACATTTCCGGATATAAATGGGATCCAGTTATTTCCATCCACGGAATATTGATACGGACTCGATCCACCTGTCACGTCAATAACTGCCTTCCCATTGGGATCCGACCCGCATGTGGCATCTTCGAAGCTATGCGCACTGGCGATCAATGAAGTACAACCGCTTGTACAGTCTACACGCAATTCGATCGAATCTGAGGCCACAACACTGCAACCGGATTGCTCACGCACGGTGTAGAAATAGCTGCCGGCGGTCAGATCCATAAATTGGGAAAAACCATTCCCCGACCTGGTTGTTACGTTTCCAAGTGAATCAACGATGTCCACCTCAATTGGAACAACCCCTCCCGAGACGTTAAAAGTGATGATTCCGTCATCTTCGGCACATCCGGGATTTGTTACACCGATATTCGCCAACAGATTGGTAGAGACACCGACATTTGCAATCGTCTGGTCCGTACATCCTGTTACCGTATCTTTAACAATATACAGGTAACTTCCTTGCCCTTTATCAATAATGGCGGTTATGTCCTGTCCTTCAAACGAGGTGTACGTTTTACCTGTATCCAGGCTCACATAATAATTCCCGGGCCCTGAGCCGCCGGAAATAATATTTATTACCGCGACACCGTCTTCCGTATCCGGGCATGAGGTATTATTTGTTGTGGATTCAACATTGAGCGCACATGGTTGTTCGCAAATAGATGGTCTGCCTACCACAGCATCTAACGAATCAATACATCCCGATACATTATCCGTAACCGCAACTCTGTAAATCCCAAGCTCCAAATCGATCAAATCCTTGTCTGTAGATGTAAATCCAAGGCCGCTCAGGTCCCTCCAGGCATAGCTGAAATCACCGGATCCTCCGGTAACCGTCAGGGTAATTGTGCCGTTGGCAGCATCACAGTGTGTTAAATCCGTAACATCAGCATTAATGATAAACCCTTCAGGCTCGTCAATCTGAACACTCCACTGAGCCGTTAACGCAGTAACCAAATCAATTACCGTCACTATGTACAAACCCCCTTCCAGTCCGGATAGATTTTGATCGTTGGATGTAAACATATTGGGCCCTGTCCAGGAAATGGCAAAGCTTCCACTGCCTCCTGTTATCAGCAGGTTAATTGTGCCATTCCTGGCTCCGCAGGTCGTCACGTCGGTCTTTATTGCATTGAGAACAATTGCATTAAAAGGTTGTTGAATCAATACAGTCACCTCGTCCTTACAACTATCATTTGTATCTTCAATTTCAGCAATATATATTCCTGCGGATAAGTCTTCAATAAAAGTACCAGTTGAACTAAAACCATTTGGCCCTCTCCAATTAATTTCGTAAGGACCGCCTGGACCATCAATTGTCAATAAGATTGAACCGTCGTTCCCTCCTGTTGTAGTTACATCAGATTTGGTCACAACAACATTAAAATTGACCGGATCTTTCAATTCGATATCAAGTGATTCAAGACAGCCTGTTGTCAAATCTTCAACTTCAACATTATAAGATCCCCTGATTAAACCGGACTGATCTTTGAGGAATTCATTGCCAGGGTCTATGCCCGGACCAGTCCATAAATAAGAATAGTTCCCGCTTCCATCGGTTACATTTATAATTATCTTTCCGTCATTCCCCCCACATGTAGTGATGTCAGTTATGGTTGGAGTAATTGTCATCTGGTTTACATTCATAACAATTCCCTGACCGGCCAGCGAACATCCCTGTGGGTCCGTAACCAGAACATTGACCGAATCTTCATCGATAAGTGTATTATTTAAATAAACGCTGTTTGCTCCGTTTTGAACCGATGAACCGTTCAGGAAAAACTGGTAGTTTGTCATCCCCCCGGGAAGCCCTGTGAAAATGACCTGATCTCCAAAACAAATTGAATTTCCTACATCACTTGATACTTGTACGGCAGGTGTATTTTCAACATTCCCTCCTTTTACGGTTACATTTGCAATGCACAAGTTTTCATCTGCAATTTCAATAGGCGTCAATGCGGTTAGAGCTTCATCAATTGTTACATAGGCTTCCGGACAAAGTGTGTTGGCCAGGTTGAAGTCTATGGAAAAAATGGCCGTACTATCTACTATGGTCGTATCATTCAATCCGGCAGTATTCCAGGAAAACGTCAGGAAACCATTGCTCACTTCCGCAGTCCCGAAACTCGCTCCGGAAACATTTCCAAGATTTATATCACTGATACTGTTGTACGACAATAACACCGGATCCCATTTAACCGTAAATTGCATGGTCATCAGATCTTCATAATCGATCACTCTCAGCGGGACTCGAACAAGACTGCCCGGTATAGCGCCCGTAATAGAATCGAGTCTTATCGCCACTTCTTTCGGAGGTGTTACATCCACCGTAGCTGATCCGGAAACAGAACCGGTACAAAGCGAATCCGAAACCGAAACCGGAGTATAGGTTGTGAAAGAGGTTGGGTTCACTGAAATTGTATGTGGCGAACCGGTAATATTTTCTATGATATCCGTCGAACCGTCATTGTAGACAAAAATCCAGGGCGCTGTTCCGGTTAAGTTTACGGTTAGCGAGGCGGAAGCGCCCGGGCAAATCGTCGCGTTGCCGGAAAGGTCTGCAGTCGGAAGGTCCGTCACAGTTATATTTTTTGTCACAAAATCCGTTTGGGGGCCATTCGTGATCGTCAACGTGATGGATTTTGCTCCTGCCGAGCTGTATGTTACCACATGCGGTCCCTGTGTACTCTCCGTAGACGGATTAGCATCGACGCCAAAATCCCACGTATAGTTTGTTCCGACCGGAGCCGAGGAAGCATCCGTAAATGTTACGGGTTCGTTAATGCATACCTCCGTGGCATCACTAAAAAAGTCAGCCGCAAACGGACATGTTTGCAAATTCACATTTAATGTTGCAACATCGCCGGCACAACCGTCAGCAGAAGTTTCGGTAACTGTAATATCGCCGCTGTTCAGTCCAAAATCAACTGTTATACTTGGACCATCGGTCGGCCCGACAATTACGGCTCCCAAAGGAATCGTCCAGGCATATGTGGACCCCGGCAAACCACTTACACTATAGACCTCAGCGGCAGCCTGGCAAGCCGGATTGTTGTTTCCCGATATTGTAAGTGCCGGAGGTTTTGGAAATTCTGTTAATGTTGCAGATATCCTATTTACCGATGCACAGGAAGTGGTTTCATTTACGATTTCCGCCCAATACGTACCTTGCACGGCTGGTGTAAACGTGGCGCCGGTGCCCGAAAGAATTCCTCCGATACTGGCATCATACCAATCTATCCTGAAACCTGCCCCCGGGTCATCAACCGAGATGGACGCAGTAGGGCTTCCCTCACAATAAGAATTATCCGACGGATTTGCAGCATCAGGCGGTGTTGCATTCACCGTATAGGTTACCGTAGCCACATCCGTACATGTCCCGTCATCCACTTCCGCATAATATACCGAACCGGTGCTTACCGTCTCATTCGTCGGATCCCCCACCGGAGTTGTCAGGCCCGCATCGCTGTACCACGTGATCGTATGCCCGGCACCGCCGTCAATGGCGGCGTTCAATGCTGTCAGATCCACTGCTGACGTGCCGCCACCGGCCACATCTTCACAAACTGCCGGCGTCTGGTCATTCGCCGCCGGCAAACTGTTGACCGTATAGGTTACCGTAGCCACATCCGTACACGTTCCGTCATCC
>JAKSDO010000046.1 GCA_022360055.1 Cytophagales bacterium
GTTCCGTCGAAAGTTTCGCCTGCATTTAAGCAAGTATCGCAAGCCCCGCAATTATCCGGAAAATCCTCATCAAAGTAACGCAGCAAAAATTGCCTCCGGCAGGTAGTTATTTCACAAAACCTTGCCATTGTGTCCAGCTTCTCGCTCATGATCTGGGTTTGCTCCTCGTTCCCTTCTACGGAAATAAAATACCGCAATCGCACTACATCCCCGTAGCTGTAAAACAAAACCGCCCGGCTAGGCAGGCCATCCCTTCCTGCCCGGCCTGTTTCCTGATAATAGCTTTCAATGTTTTTCGGCAGGTCCATGTGGACAACATATCTGACGTTGGACTTGTCGATGCCCATTCCAAATGCAATAGTGGCTACAATAATCTTGATATCATCCCTGATAAAAGCCTCCTGATGTTCATTTTTCAAGGCCGTGTCCAGTCCGGCATGATATGGTTTAGCAGAAAATCCCTCGTAAGCCAGTCTTTCAGCCAGTTGCTCCGTGGATTTTCGGCTTAAGCAATAGATAATGCCTGATTCCTCCTTATGCTGATTCAGGAATTTAACCAGCCGTTCGTATTGCTGGGTTTTGGAAAGGATATGATACTGAATGTTCTCCCTGTTAAAACTGGAGATAAAAATCGCCGGATTGGCGAGGCCTAACTTTTCCACTATGTCCTGTCGTGTTTGCTTATCGGCAGTGGCAGTGAGGGCCATGACCGGAAATTCCTGCTCCAACAATACCTTTAACCCACCAAGCTTCAGATATTCTGGCCTGAAATCGTGACCCCATTGGGAAATACAGTGGGCTTCGTCAATAGCCACCAGTGAGATATCCTGCTTTTTGAGAAACCCAACGAACGATACATTATCAGAAAACAAACGCTCCGGCGCCACATAAAGCAACTTGATCTCCCCGCGCTGTATTTGTTGCAGAATTACCTCCTGCTCCTGATAGTCTTGCGTAGAATTGATAAAGGCCGCCCCTATCCCATGCTGCTTGAGCGCCTCGACCTGGTCCTTCATTAGTGCAATTAATGGCGAGATCACCAGCGTCAACCCAGTGGCCATCAACGCGGGGATTTGATAACAAAGCGACTTACCCCCTCCCGTAGGCATCAAAACCAACGTATCGTTGCCACTATTGATGCTCTCAATAATTGCTACCTGATTTCCTCGAAATTCACTATAGCCAAAAACCTCCTGAAGTATCTCCTGAGCGCTTGGTTGAGATCTGGTTAAGATATCCGTCATGGAGCTAAAGATAAAAAAAATTAAACAAGCAATCGTTGAATAAGCATTTGTAAATGGATACAAATGTGAATTAAATGTTTATAAGCTGAAAGCTGGTGCTTACCGGCAACAGAGTGACATTTA
>JAKSDO010000170.1 GCA_022360055.1 Cytophagales bacterium
AGCCAATCTCAAAAAGTGCATCTCAGTTCGGATTGAGGTCTGCAACTCGACCTCATGAAGTTGGAATCGCTAGTAATCGCATATCAGCAATGATGCGGTGAATACGTTCCCGGACCTTGTACACACCGCCCGTCAAGCCATGGGAGTTGGGAGGACCTGAAGATGTATACCGTCAAAGGATGCATTTAGGGTTAAACCAGCGACTGGGGCTAAGTCGTAACAAGGTAGCCGTACCGGAAGGTGTGGCTGGAACACCTCCTTTCTGGAAGCACGCCTGAGAAGCGTGCAAAAGTTCCACACCCCTAGCGGGTAGCTGTCATACATTTATTCATTATTGGTTTGGGGTCGACCGTTCAAAGGTCGGTGATCGGGCCAGGACTTCAAAAGCAATTGACTTGCTGGACGGGCTTGTAGCTCAGGTGGTTAGAGCGCTACACTGATAATGTAGAGGTCCGTGGTTCGAGTCCACGCAGGCCCACGGATTTGGTTATCAGCTCATAGTTGATCGCCTCGGAACACAAAACCGGTCGACGATGAACGATCACCCTGACCCAAAGGGGGATTGCGTCACGCTGCGGTGTGAAGGTCATCGGTTCGGTTGACAGAGCGATAGTCCGGGAGCTTATGAGCTAAGCAAACATTAGGGGGATTAGCTCAGCTGGCTAGAGCGCCTGCCTTGCACGCAGGAGGTCATCGGTTCGACTCCGATATCCTCCACGAGAAGTTTGGTGCTTGTTGTTAAAGGGTTCTCCCCTGTTTAAAAGAAGACGAAAGGTTTTCTATTTTGATTTAGTGAAGAATAATTGGATTGATATTGTAGGAACGATATAAGATCCGGTTGCGTTGATCAAGAGATTTGATGAGTCTATGTGTTCATCCCTTAAGTATTTTCATGTAGCGATTAAGTTTCATTGAATTGATCAAGAAGTTCTTTGACATGTTGTGAAAGAGTCATAGAGATTCCTAATTTAGGTTTTCTAGCAAAAGATATTCTCGATACAGAAGAAATAATGAAGGGCGTATGGGGGATGCCTTGGCTCTCAGAGGCGAAGAAGGACGTGATAAGCTGCGATAAGCTGCGGGGATTGGCAAATTCGAATTGATCCGCAGATTTCCGAATGGGAAAACCCACCACGTTGAAGACGTGGTACCCCGCATAGTCGGGGGGCAAACCCGGTGAACTGAAACATCTAAGTAACCGGAGGAAGAGAAAACAATAGTGATTCCGTCAGTAGTGGCGAGCGAACGCGGAATAGCCCAAACCAAGAATGTTTCGGCATTTTTGGGGTTGTAGGACCACAACATTCGGTTTAACATTAAATGGAACAGTCTGGAAAGTCTGGCCATAGCGGGTGACAGCCCCTTACATGTGGAGTGTTAAATTGATAGTGGTATCCTGAGTAGGGCGGGACACGAGAAATCCTGTCTGAATCTGCCAGGACCATCTGGTAAGGCTAAATACTACTGAGAGACCGATAGTGAACCAGTACCGTGAGGGAAAGGTGAAAAGTACCCCGAACAGGGGAGTGAAAAAGTACCTGAAACCGTGCGCTTACAAGCGGTCGGAGCTGATTTATTCAGTGACGGCGTGCCTTTTGCATAATGAGCCTACGAGTTACTCCGCACTGGCAAGGTTAAGTTTTTAAGGAACGTATCCGAAGCGAAAGCGAGTCTGAATAGGGCGATACAGTCAGTGGGGGTAGACGCGAAACCCAGTGATCTACCCATGGCCAGGTTGAAGTTCCGGTAACACGGAATGGAGGACCGAACCAGTACACGTTGAAAAGTGTTTGGATGAGCTGTGGGTAGGGGTGAAAGGCCAATCAAACTGGGAAATAGCTCGTACTCCCCGAAATGC
>JAKSDO010000264.1 GCA_022360055.1 Cytophagales bacterium
AAGGAAAAACAGGAAGCGCTTATTATTGAAATGATGAAAGCTGACGAAGCGTCAGGAATGTATAATACATAGTGTTCGGTTTACGTGTGTACTTGACACGAATGTTATTTATCCAATTGACATCAGGGATTGATCAGTCGACCCGGCCACCAATATTTGTATCGATAAGATTGAAATTAGTTGCTTAAGAAACAATTTCCAGCTAATTAAAAACGATTTGTTTTCGTGCCTTTTATCAAAAGTATTTTTAAATTGATGAGTATCTATCAAAAAATAGATACTCAAATAGATTAGGTTTACAAATATTATAGCGGTAACTTTGTATGCGTTATTTGTGGATAGTTTAATTCTCTGCAGTAAAGATCATTCCCTACCGTAGTTTTCTATTAAAATCTCCTCAATTACAAATTGGAGCTGTTCTCACCATTTAAAGATGATTACATCTTATTATAGTAAATCATTCCAATAAAAACGGATCAAAAGTATTGATTCAATTAATTCATAATTATCACATATGTCATTTAAGAAATTGAACCTTAATGAGCCAATCTTGAAAGCTCTACACTCAAAAGGTTATGTTACACCCACACCTATTCAAAAAGAGGCCATTCCTTCGATTTTAAATCGAAATGATGTAATAGGAAGTGCACAGACAGGTACCGGTAAAACGGCTGCATTTTGCATTCCAATTCTTGAGATATTAAGCAATCGAAAGTATAATAAAGGAGTTAAAGCGCTGATACTCACGCCAACCAGAGAGTTAGCCATCCAGATAAGCGATAATCTTAGCTTATATGGTAAATATCTGCCTATTGAGCATGCTCTAATTTATGGTGGTGTAAAACAAAACCAACAAGTAAAGCAAATTCAAAAAGGGGCGGAAATTCTTATTGCCACACCTGGAAGATTAATAGATCTTATGAATCAGGGACTTATCGATTTGGGCAATCTTGAAATTCTGGTGCTTGATGAAGCGGACCGAATGTTGGATATGGGATTTATCCATGATATCCGAAAGATTATTGTACAAATCCCTAGAGACAGGCAAAATGTTTTCTTTTCTGCGACAATACCTCAAGGTATTCAGAAGTTAATCAAATCTTTTATGAGAAGTCCTGTGAAGATTAATGTAAAAGCAACTCATGAATCAAAAGCAAATATTGATCAATTTGTTTATTACGTAAACAAAAAAAGTAAGCGCGCATTGCTAAAACATATTATTTCAGAAAATGATATGAATAATGTTCTTGTATTTTCAAGAACCAAACATGGGGCCAACAGAATTGTAAGAGATCTGATAAAATCTGGAATATCTGCAGAAGCCATACACAGCGATAGGTCACAACAAAAGCGCCAGCGAGCATTACATAATTTCAAACGGAAAACCACCCGAGTGCTGGTAGCAACAGACATTGCTGCCCGAGGTATCGATATCAATGATCTGCCTTTTGTAATCAACTTTGAATTGCCAGAAACTGCAGAAACTTATACCCATAGAATTGGGCGTACAGGAAGAGCAGGGTCAAAAGGATACGCATTCTCAATGTGTGATGTCAATGAAAAAAATTACCTTAAAAACATTAACAAAATCTCAGAAAAAAGATTAATGACTATCGAGCATCCATTTGTATGACAAAGTTAAATCAATAAAAGAATAAATGCAGAAATCAAAGAAAATTACTTTCGCCAATAAGCAGCGGGATTTCTCAACCACACTCAACAAGCGCATCAACGATTATTTTAAAGCCAACCAAATTGACAAACATGCCAATTTGGAAATGAAGATCAAGACAATTTTCATGTTTAGCCTTTACCTGATTCCATATGGTTTAATTTTAAGTGGTATCATATCTAATGTTTTCTGGATGATTCCATTAGTTGTGGCTATGAGTCTTGGGATTGCGGGAATTGGCCTTTCAGTAATGCATGATGCTAATCACGGAGCTTATAGCAATAAGAAATGGGTAAATGATATTTTCGGATATTCATTGAACCTGGTCGGCGCTAATGCATTTAATTGGAAAATCCAGCATAATGTAATGCATCATACCTTTACCAATGTATATGAAGAAGATGAAGATATCAGTCCCCGAGGTGTTTTGAGATTATCTCCTCATTCTGCCTGGAAAAAAATGCATCAATATCAATATATTTATGCCTGGTTTTTGTATGGACTGATGACTATCGTGTGGGTAATATTGAAAGATTTTGTCAGAATTGCCAAGTATCATAAAAACGGGATGGTAAAAATGCATAAGGCTAACATCACTAAAGAATGGGTGATTTTATTAGTGACAAAGGCATTGTATATATTCTACATTTTTATCCTGCCCCTTGTTTTAACCACTTTAATATGGTGGCAAATCCTTATCGGGATCTTACTTATGCATTACATAGCAGGATTTATTCTTGCCATTATTTTTCAGCCGGCGCATGTCATCGAGGGCACAGAATATCCTGTACCAGATGAGGATAATAGATTGGAAAATAATTGGGCGGCTCATCAATTGCTTACCACTACAAATTTCGGAAATAGGAGTCGATGGTTTTCCTGGTACGTAGGAGGCTTAAATTTCCAGATCGAACATCATTTGTTCCCCAACATTTGTCATGTGCACTATAGGAAGATTTCAGGTATTGTAAAGAATACTGCCTTAGAATTTGGATTGCCATATAAAACAGCTACGACTTTTGTTTCAGCATTGTACGGACATTTAAAAATACTGAAACAACTGGGGATGAAACCTTCTTGAGAAGTATTAGAGAAAGCTTTGATCTTAAATAGTTATTTTTTTCCAACGAATATCAATTATTATAATGAAAGGAAGAGTAAAATTTATCAATGAAAAGAAGGGATTTGGATTCATAAAGCCAGCAGGGGTCGGAGATGATGTTTTTGTCCATTCTTCCGGAATTCTGGATGACATTTATGAAGATGATCGAGTAGAATTTGAACTTCGACAAGGCCGAAGAGGTATGAGTGCAGTTAATGTTCGGGTGATAAAAAAGTAATTTATCCACTATAAATATTTTGGGAGTAGATCAATGATTTACTCCTTTCAAAGTATTTAACCATCACAAGTTATAAATCGGAATAAGGTGCTTTCTATCGGATTACTTAACGAGTCAATATAATGAAACAATTAAAGATAGTTAAGCAAATAACCATCCGGGAAAGTCAATCTCTTATAAAATATTTCCAGGAGATTGGTAAAGTAGAAATGATTACTCCTGAAGAAGAAGTTGAACTGGCGAGAAGAATACGAGAAGGGGACCGGGCAGCCTTGGAAAAGCTCACTAAGGCCAATTTGCGATTTGTCGTAACAGTAGCCAAGCAATACCAAAGTGATGGTCTGGCACTAGGAGATCTAATAAGTGAAGGAAATCTTGGACTCATCAAAGCAGCAGAAAGGTTTGATGAAACCCGGGGTTTCAAGTTTATATCATACGCGGTCTGGTGGATTAGACAATCCATCATACAAGCGCTTGCTGAAAAGTCAAGGGTAGTGAGATTGCCAGTGAACAAATTGAGTTCCCTAAATAAAATTTCACGTAAATTTTCAGAATTGGAGCAGGTTTACCAGCGTGACCCCACAGTTGATGAAATGGCTGAAGCCTTGAAAATCGTCGAGAAGGAGGTGGAAATAAATATGAGACTTTCCAATAAGAGAATCTCTGTAGATGCCCCTTTTATCAATAGCGATGGTAACAGTTTACTGGATGTAATGGAAGACGAACAGATAGATCCAACTGATTCCAGGCTTTTACAAGATTCACTGATAAGCGAAATTCAAGAAGCTTTATCTAAGCTTACTCCCAGAGAATCTGAAGTGATTTCTTCTTACTATGGACTGAATAATCATAAGTCTATGACATTGGAAGAAATAGGCGACAAATTTGGCTTGACAAGAGAAAGAGTTCGTCAAATTAAAGAAAAAGCGACCAAAAGACTGCGGCATAACTCAGTAAGTGATGCCTTGAAAAGCTATCTTGGGTAGTGTATAACTGACTTTCGGCCAGAAGGTATTTGATCCTCGAAAGACCAAATCATCTCATTTGACGTTTAACTCGTATTCACTACTACTTCCTGCTCGATTTTGCCGGATGCGCTGTGTGTCGAACAGGTTCGTCCTGGCGGCTCTGATTCCCGTACATTCCTTTAAAAAGCAATAACTGTTCATTTTTAGCTTCAACCAAATCCCGTATTCCCCGATCCGGGTATGCTTCAATCCAATTTATCAAAGGATTGTAATCAAGCTGTTTGTAGCCCTTCCAGCATGAATCTCTCCTTTTGTTCATGGAGGATTGAACAAGAAGATCATTGGTTCTCGACTGCAGTTTTTTAAGAAATACAATCACATGGATGTCCCGAAGTAGATCGTTCATGGTATATGGGTTTAGAAAATCAAAATAACATTTTCAAGATCCCGAGTTAATAAGGTTATCTTTTATGACAGTATTCTATCAAAAGTAACCCAGGCAAGTCTTTCCGTATATTTTGGTGAAGTATCCTTAAGTCGGCAACCGGGTTACTTCGCACGCAAAGTTGCCTTTAAAAGCAAGAAGCATGTACCGGCTCGGAAGATGACACATGGCTTCACAGGATCTCTGTTGAGAATGGACATGCGCATATGTTTCCGCAAGTTCACTGAACTTGGGAGGCCGGGAAGTCAATGCGGATTAATTTCAACCGGACCGATGCACGAATCGCTGTAGTTTCGATAGAACTTGCGGCAAATAATCTCCTGAATTATTGGTAAGGATTATTATGCAATTGTTCTTCTCAATTTCCCTGTAAATGCAAGTTCGAAATCCGCACCATCCTCCCTTGTGCTCAACGACTTTTCCACTTTTGGGAGATTCCTCCAAAAACCAACCAAATCCATAGTTCGTAAGGCTTCCGTCATTAAGCTTACCCGCAGTAAAAGCTTCCTCCAGAATTTCGTTCGAAACGAGTTTTTCCGTATACAAAACCTGATCCCATTTTAAAAGATCTCCCGCGGTAGAGTAAATTCCTCCGTCACCCCTGGCGCGGTTTAAAAAATGGCAATCCATGGTGTACCTTTCCGAGCTTTCTCTTTCAGTAAGATAACCATAGACGCGAAGCGGCATTTTGGGATCCCGGCCAGGGAAGTATTTGTAGACGATCGTATTGCGCATTCCTGCCGGTTCAAATATCTGTTCCTCAAGATATCGTTCATATGAGATGCCGGACGCGCGCGCTATAATCGTTGCGAGCAACATGTAGCCCGTGTTGCAGTACTTCCATTTCTCACCCGGAGCAAAGTCAACCTCCGGCTTCTTTGTCATCAGCATATGTATTATATCCCCGTTCCCTGCAATAAATCTCCGCCGATCGTAAACCGCATACTGAGGTTTCCAATTCTTTTCCATGAAATCAATATAATCGGATAATCCGGACGTGTGGTTCAGCAAATGCCTGATTGTTATCCCATCGTATGGAAGACCGGGGATGAAATCTTTGATGTTTTGACCGTATGTGAGCTTCCCCTGTTCTTTAAGGATCATTACGCCCATGGCTGTGAACTGCTTACTTACCGAAGCAAGCCGAAACACCGAGTTTGGTTCAAGGGAATCGATCGGATCTATCTTGCTAATCCCGAATGATTTTTGATACAGGATTTTCCCTTTTTTACTGATTAACACGTTCCCGTTCAGTTGCCCTTTTTCGTATTTTTTAGTTAGATATTTATCAAGCTTACTTAATTTTTCACTTTCCGGCACACACGATGCGAACATGAGAAACAGGGTGAGCATTACTCCGTTACCGTTCTTAAACAATCTAAATTCAATCATATCTCAGGTTAATTAATGTATATACCAGGCAACTATTTCGTTGCTTACCTGCTCAGGATGGCCGCTCAACTTTCCTTCTTTGTAGCATCCCATATGGCTTTCCCGGCCCCTCCTCGGGTATTAATCTTTTTTTCGAGGCACCGGGTAAGATTGCGGACCACCTCTTATTCGGCTGCTTTGTAAATACCAAAACTGCGGTTGAAATCTTCCTGCCGTTACAGGTGCGATAGGCAGGCAATTATGCTGCTGTTATAAAAATGAATACAAAGCCTCTTCTTTTCATTGACGAGGATTTTTGTCAGGATTAGAATGTTCAAAGTATCCGGAAATAGTTTCGACGTACTTTTCGTAGGCTCTTATCCCTTTCCGTGTAATTTCACAGGTTGTGAGTGGGTAATTGCCCTTGAAAGATTTTATGACCTTTATGTACTCTGCTGATTTCAGCTTGTTGATCTGAAAACTTAAATTACCTTTCGTCGTGTTGATATGCTCCAACAAATAGCTAAATTCGGCAGTTTTAACACCGATCAAAATTGACATGATTGCCAACCGAACCTGGGAATGCAACAAAGGATCTAACTCCTTAAACATTATCTCCTATTTTTTTCTCCTTGAATACAGCCAATGACCCGGAATTACAAATGCGACAAACCATGCGATTGATTCAAAAAGCAATTGCTCCCCTATGGCAAAGAACGAACTGATATACGCCAACAGAGCAAATGCTACACCCCCGAGTACAAGTAAATTATACCTGATTATACCACCGGTCACAACAACCGCATAAGCGATAAACACCATAAAGACGGGATGCTGGAGCTCAAAATTTGCCTCTTCCAAAACATTGTAAAGCGTCATACTGATTAATGACATTCCCGCAATCAGGGATATCCACACATATCGTAAAGATACACCGATATAGGTTGTGACTTTTTTTCTCTGCCTGTATATGTACACAACTGTAAATACGGTTGCAAAGATAAAGACAAGATACCCCGCAAAATCAAAAATCCTCTTCATTTGCAGAATATGTGGAAATTTCCAAAAATAATAATCCCTTAATCTTCCCAAAAACCATATCCAGCCCCAAATGATGATTAGAATCCCATCCTGTTTAATTTTCCTCTGAGAAACTTGTATCATTTCCTTAATGATCCGAAGCGATTGATGCTCATCAAATGAATTTGATTTGTCCTTATTCATATCAATCTTATTTATTATATAAAACTAGTTTGCAGTACAAACTTAATAAGGTTTGCAATGCAAACCAAATAAAATCTCATAATTCCGGTATCGCGATTAAAGAATACGAAACAAACTGGAGCCGGGGGTAACTCCCCAATCTCGATAATTTATCTTAGTTCGTCTTCCATCAGTTATGACCCTCCGATATGCTTCCACAATCCTGGACCTGAAATGCATTCAGGTTCATTCTTTCTTGGATGGTGTTCATGTTATCCTCATGTATTTACGATTATATCTATCTGCATTGCCTCCTTTTATTTTTGCCCGGATCCCAGCTTTAAACCACCGGATCGATCTCATGTGAATTGCTCAATTTCAACATCGCGGAAATATACCCGGGCAACATGTGAACCTACGTTAGCGCTGGAAATACAACACATCAACGAAAAAGTCCATTGGATTCCTTATGTTTGAACCCTAAAATATAAGAAATACCAATCCTCTCGAGCTTGGATAATTGTTGTAGCCCAACCAGAAAAGATGAAAATAGCATCTGCGCAAATAGAGTCAAGCGTTGGAAATATTCGATTTAACCTTGAGCATCACTACAGGATGATTGAATTTGCCGGTCAAAACGGGGTTGACCTCATCGCGTTTCCCGAGATGTCGATTACAGGATATTGCAGAGAAGAGGGAAAAGCGTTGGCATTTAATATAAATGATGCGAGGCTAAACAAACTGAAAGCACTGTCGCAAAAATTTAAAATCGCAATTATAGCAGGCGCCCCAATCGAAATTCAGGGAAAATTGTTTATCGGGTCATTTATAATAAAACCGGGAGAAAGACTTGAAATATACACCAAGCAATTTTTACATTCGGGCGAAGATAAATTCTATAATCATTCCTTTTACTATAACCCGATAATTGAATTACGAAAAGAAAGAATTTCTCTGGCCATCTGCGCCGACATTAATTGCGAACTGCATCCGAGGAATGCAAAACGAAACAAATGTACGATATATGTTTCAAGCATATTTTTCTCTGCAAATGGGATAGATCAAGGACATAAAATGCTTTCCGAATATGCCAAAGAAAATGAATTCATGATTTTAATGTCGAATTACTGTGGAAAACATTGGAATTTGGAATCAGGAGGAAAAAGTGCATTTTGGGATAAAGAAGGAAAACTGTTGGCTGAATTGGATTCAGGTAATGCCGGTCTGCTGATTGCTGAACAGAAAAGTGACAATTGGACCGCAAACATATTTGAAGAAAGAGCAAAAAGACTGGTACAAGGGACAGAATGTTAGCGGTGGCCAAAAAAGCCTCAATACACATTCGGGTCATTGTGCGCCAGTAAGCTGACGTATTTTTCTGTAAATTTTAGCCTCAACAAGGTTGAAATTCGATGGAAAGAATAATTTCGAAACCTAAAAATCAATTTGTTCATAAGAATATTCCGCAACTGACAATGAAGACAACAGAAATAAAACCTACTTTTCTATTCGCTTTTTCCTTATTGATCATAGTGTCTTGCGGCCGGAAAAACAGGGTATCGGTACCTGTACAGGCCGGTGAGTACACCTGGATATATAAACCGGCCGGGGATACTTTTCCCGGTCCTTCTACAAAGGAACTGGAAGCGGGGAAGTGGTATGAGGAGTGGGTGCCCAATGACCACACCTTTATAAAAGACGGTGCTGGGAAATGGCACATTATCGGCATTACGCACCCCAAGACCTCTACCCAATCGATTCATGAAGGCGAATTCCTTTCCTTTCATGCGATCTCTTCATCCTCCGCTTTCAAAGAAACGTTGAGTGCGTCTCACTACAAGGACCTTCCAAAGGTTTTGCCACCAAAAGACCGACCCGGCGAACGCCTGGAACACCACGCGCCATACATCGTAAAAAAAGACGGGCTCTATTACATGATTTATGGCCCCAGTCCGTTTAGGCTGGCGGTTTCATCAGACTTATCCGACTGGGAAATAAAAGGAGCGTTGTTTTCGGAAAAAGGAGGCGCCAGAGATCCCAATCTGCTTTGGCATGATAGCATATATTACATGGTGTACTGTGCCCATAAGAAAGTTCAACTAAGGACGTCCGCGGATTTGCTTAAGTGGAGTGAACCACAAACCATCTTCACGTCTAAAAGTTTTGATCCGGAATCGCCTTCGCTAGTTTATTTTAATGAAACTTTCTACTTGTTTTTCAGCTCATGGGATGGCATTTGGGACAAAAAAGAAATCAAAGGAGCATATCAGCACCTTACTCATGTTCATCAGTCCGACGACCCGTTCAATTTTGGGGATGAGGGCAAGCGTTTGACCACGCTAAAATCTCATGCCCCCGAAATTTTCCAGGGGGAAGACGGGCAATGGTACATATCCAGTGTAGAGTGGCCCAACCGAGGTGTTAGCGTAGATCGGCTTAAGTGGGAATAGTGCGAAATTGTCTTCCGCTGCGGGACTACCTTTTCTTGTACACCTTCACATAATCTACAACGAATACATCCGGAAGGGTGGCATCCTTTAATTCAGCTATTGTTTGCGGAAGCTCCATACTGAGGATCAAGTATTCATCGGTATGCGAAATAGCCTGATTAATCTCATAATACTTGTATCCGTTTATATAAAAAGCATATTTCTCGGGAGTCCACTCAACGGCAAACGTGTGAAACCCTTTATCGATTCCCTTTACCTGGCTCAGCAGGCCGCCAACCGACTTTTGGTTGGGGCCATACGCCCAGTGAAGGTTATGTGAAACCATATCTTCTCCGGATTTTTTAAAATATTCAAATATGTCTATTTCAGTCCCAAATTCGCCCGGATCTTCTCCCTGAGCAATCCCCGGAGATTGAATCCAAAATGCCGACCAGTTCCCTTTTGATTTCTGAAGTTGCGCGCGGCATTCAAAAAATCCATATGTGGTCATAAACAGATCTTGTGTGCCAACGGCGCCAACTTTTACCGAATCGTTTTCTATAAATGCGGATAGTTCGAGGAATCCGTTGTTTACTTTTATGGCCCCGGCCGATACAAATCCGGCGGCACGGGGTCCAATACCTCTTGGCGCCCATTTTGTCGTGTCCAATTGATCACCGGCAAATTGATCTTCCCAAACTAGTTGATATCCCAAATTTTCAGGAGTGTAACGCGTTTTTGTCATTGGCTTAAAGAAATTGCTTACTTCCTTTTTGTCTGTTGTCAGTATTACCGGTAATCGCCATAAACCACCGCTGCCTTTCCAGTCGTTTACCCGTATGGCGATTTGATTGAGACTGCCAAACTTCAGTTTATCGGATATCTCGGTAAATGTCGGCCTGCTTGCTACACTAATGTTGGCCTCGCCGAAGAAACTTACTTTTTCACCGTTGACAAATAAGGTATATGCATCGTTTACCGCTCCAATCTTCATCCAGATATCCTTACCTTTCCATGTTGCCGGGACATGAACCTTTTTTCTGTACCATCCGAATGCATCCAGATCAGGATATCCCTGTTCTTCCCACCTCACACCTGCGTCAAGTGTATCCCACGATGAATCATCAAAATCGGGACTCATCCACTTTTCCGAAATTCCAATGCTTTTTTCATCCGGTGCAAACCTCCAGGATTTCGAAAGATCGATATTTTCTTCCGGGCCTTTTTGCTGACAGCTTACCACAACGATAAGGGCTGTAAGAAAAAAATAAGTCCGGGCCCTGTTCGAATGATCGTTGTTCGCAGTTGATCGGATTGCTCTTTGCTGAATCATTTTACGCTGCTCCTTATTTAACCTGTTTGATGTGATCGATCATAAGTATTTCATTTATTCCCCTACTTATGATCGCCGAAAGTTGCCTGGCTGTCCAACAGTAAAAAGACCATCAACAGATCGGGAAAATAACATTGATTTTTGTTTGTTTCATCCGTTTATATTTTTTTAGGTTGCCGGACACACAGAAAAATATTATTCTGCTCGCGTGTGTTCTGAATTTGCTCCGGTCCAACCGGTTTCATCTATACAGCATTTAACCCTTACTCAATGTCTTTTACACACCGAAAACCAACCGGGTATGCTCTAATATCCTCTGGCAAAACATAATAGCGGTGTGAGCAGCGGATAAATGAGTGGTTATTGAAATTGGAACCACCTCGCATGACTTTATACTTTTCACCATATTGTTCCATGGGCGCATCGTTTCCCGGATAAGGCTTGTACCAGTCGGATGTCCATTCCCATACGCTTCCCGCCATGTCAAAACACCCATAAGGGCTTTCCGGTTTTGCAATGGAGCCTCCTCTTGAAGTACGTTGATCCCATACCACATATGTGTTGTGGTATGTATTTCCCCATGGAAATAACCGGCCATCAGTACCACGGGCTGCCTTTTCCCATTCTTTTTCGGTCGGCAGTCGCTTACCGGCCCATGTGGCATAGGCATTTGCCTGACTCCAGGTGACTATAACCGCATTATTTTCTTTTCCGTCGGGCACTACAAAATTTGGGTCGAAGATGGCATAATCGGCATAACTCACTTCATACCGGTCTATAAAAAATGCCTTTGTAGTTGCAATATGCCGAGGCCTTTCATCCGGGTCTCCGTACTTACTTCCCATGATAAAACTTCCAGCCGGTACGTAGACCATGCCTTCCGGCGGCTCAGGCTGGCAAAGTGCCGGATAAATTGCAACCATCATGCAAACCACCGGACAAAATAATAAACATCTCATCTTTTCATTATTCACTACCATGTCGGATCAATTAAACCATAATATCTGCCGAACCAATAATTG
Organism: Cytophagales bacterium; assembly: GCA_022360055.1. Lineage (GTDB taxonomy): Bacteria > Bacteroidota > Bacteroidia > Cytophagales > Cyclobacteriaceae > JAAUQL01. The sequence goes on from JAKSDO010000264.1 coordinate 11,784, forward strand.
CGAATCGTTGCTGCGGCGGAACGCTCATATTCCGATTTCACCAGTTTAAAACTACCGTCGCTCTGTGGGATCTTAAACTCTTTTGAATTTCGTTCAAAGCCCCACATATCCTTTATGGCCTGTATCCGCTCCTTGGTAAAAACATGTTCCCCGGTGAGCACCTGATACACCATTATAAACCAGATGGTACTTTCCCAAGTAAATTCGATATCTTTCCAATCATGCCAGTGCCGGGTTAAACTCATTTTGTACTTTATCGTTAAGGAACGATCTTTCTCGTACCGCATGAGCATATAGAGTGAGCGCGCCGCATGATAATCATCTCCAACATTTCTCCATTCGGGAGGAAAAAGAATTTTTGCGTTTATAGCCCGGTCATCGTAATGGTAACGATCGATCAGCATATGATAAGCCGAATTAAACCGCTCCTTGCCGGTTATATGGTAAGTTACTTTTAAAGCGGCCAGCATTTCCAGGGAATTAAGCGGCTGGTGCGGCAGATCAGGACAAAAATTCCCCCAAAGTGTCATTTTCCCATCCAAATCGACGATTTTAAAATTATTATCCATTACGCGCCCGATAAATCGATCCAGTAATCCCGCTGCTTTTTGTTTGTATGCTTCGTCTGCACAATATTCCCAAAATGTTCCCAGGCCATAAAAAATGGATGTAAACTTATCGGCGCTTAAATCTCCCAACCAACGATAATCCGGCATTGAAGAGGATTGGTGCCACTCATCATACCAAAACACCTGCTCATGCCACAATGGTTTCTCCGTTTTATTAAAACTTCGGGCAACTAATCCCGGAACGCCCGTAACTTGTTCAAGTTTCAAAATTGCTTCGAAGACCCGGTTTGCGATCTCCCTATCTTTCGGATCTTTTGTGATGGCATATTTATATGAAAAGGCTGCCAGCATTTCGGATGTAGGATCAAGGCAATCGGCCTGCGGACCGATGATCGGGTGGTCCAGACCGGCTGGCGGAAAAATAACATATTGCATAATGGCGCCTTCGTTCCAATGGTTGCCAAGCATCAACTTCTCAAACATGGCAACCTTTTTGTGTAGAGGATCCGAATGCTTGGGAATTTCATTAACTTTTTGCGCGAACAAATCCGGATTGAAAATAAGAAATGACAAACAAATACAGGAGGGTACTATTTTCCTGCATACTTGAAGAAATTTAGGGATCTGACACGCTCTTACAAACATACTTTCCATTTACTTATTACTCAATCACTTTAAAGTACCTCGCCATCCAATAGGGCAACAGATATTCATCGCCCGCTAATCTGCTTCTTTGCCCCCCTCCCATGTCCAGGGCAAACGGGTTCGCATTGTGACGGTGCATTTCACGCTCCCCCGGATAAAGGAGCTTTTCGGTAGTCTGACCCCTGAAATTTTCAGGTAAGAATTCGAGATCCTTCCTATGCGAGTTTTTTGTCGAATAACGATCCAGATCCACACAAAATTCCCTGAGATGCCATAGGGTCGATTCAAGGTCTATGTCTCCGGACGTTCCGTAGGCCAGCATATTCCATAAGGCATTCCGCTCCGGTTTTTCTATTTCCCAATGATCCCGGATTACACCAACATATTTCTGTTTCAAATCATCATTGAAGGCGTGATGATACAACACCCAGTAGGTAATAAAAGACATCTCGTCGTCGGAATGATTCCATACATCTCCCATGATATGACCTTCGTGAACATAATCAAGGGTCTTTCTCATCTCGGCCATTGGAATCATTATATTTTCCAGATAACCGTGCTCTTCCATCATGTCGAATGCCATAGTTTTATAATTCTCCTTTCCGGTTAAATCGTAAGCCAGTTGCATGCCTGCGATTAAATGCGCACTGTTTAGCTTTCGGTCGGATACGTATCGAGGGTACCAATTTACATATTCCGGATTCCATCGCCCCCAGAGTGTAGGTTTGCCGTCGTAGTCCACAAAATAAAAGTCGTTCTCTACAATATGCGTCATGATGGCATCTATGAAATGCGCAACCCTTTTTCGTTCATCGGGGGTTTGAACAACAAATCTGTCCATGACCGAAGCAATAAAAAGATACGCAATATATTCATCCGTGCTGGTTGTGCCTTTCCAATCCCACTCATCTTCGTTCGAAGGTCTCCAGGCATCGTGATTAAAGATGATCCCCCGTCGTTCAAAGGTCCTTGACGGGAATCCCTTTAACGGATTTACGGTCAGCAATCGTTCATATGACTCAAAGGACTCCCACACATATCTTCTGGCGATTTCCTCTCCGGTTGTCGCATACCGGAAAGCCTGGCTCGTCAAATATAACGAAGTCCAAAGACCATCATTATCGTTATCGACTGAGACAGCGGATTTCAGATCGCCGGGGCTCTCATACCTGATCTCGTTTACCCAGCCAAAGCGCATGTGGTATTTGCGAATATCATCCTGGATCTTTTTGGTTTTTTCGGCCAGCGTCTGATTTATATATTTCACTTTACTTAAACCAGAACCGGTAAGAAAGTAAACATCTCCTTTGTTGTCCCGTGCCATATCAATAATGTGATTCCGGTCAAACCAGCGCTTTCCATAAAAATACCTGTACCGGTCCGGCTCCCGAAGGAAAGCTCCCTCTTTGGAGGCCACCCAAAGTTCGGAACCGACCTGAAGCAGGTCCGTAATTTCAGGACAAGGAAGTCGCTCATTCAGATCCGAAATCCTTTTCCCATTAAATATATCTATGGTGTAAAATCCATTCCCGGTACCGACAATAATTTCATTGAACTTAAACGTAAGGGCAGTGAGTTCATCCCCCGAATGAATCATGTTCCATTTCCCGTCCTCCAGCCTGTAAATGCTATTTGTTGTGAGATAGTAAAAATTACCATGGATCACATATGCGCTTACGTATGTCCCCCTTGGTAATTTCAGGTCGGAAATCTTTTCAGTTCTCTTGTAAAGTGCGGCCTTTTTTTCGCCCATCAATAAAATGATGTCGCGCTCATTTACCAGTATTTTATCAAAGCTGCCCTCCGGGAAATAGGCATAGACCGTTCCTGCATGCGCATTGGTGAGAAATTCATCCTTATACAAATAATACAAGTATCCTGTTCTTTCCTGCAATGTGATGTCGACAGGTATTTTGTCCGACAATAAACGGTAAAACAGGTCCTTCGATATTTCACGTTCGTAATAATCCCGATACAACCCTTCGCTTGTTAGTACATATACGATATCGTTGTAATCGACAACCACCTTTTTCAGCTCAGCATTTTTGAGATCCTCGGAAAGCGTATACTTTACTGAAGTAGCCTGTCGAAAAGGCACGTCAATTACCTGTCCCGCCAGATTGACCGATATTAAATAGAGATATAGAAAAATTCGCAGGCGCTTAGACATTTTGATAGGTTTTAAATTCCGGCTGATTAAAAAAAAATCGACCTTCCCGGGGAAACGGCTTTTTCTTTTAATACCGGCCGCACGGAAGGAACGTACTATTGACCGGGCAAGAAAATGAACATTTATCCGGTTTTGCCATGATTTCTCAAGGGAAATAATCAGGTGACATACTCTTCCCTTATCACCAATGCAAACTGATTGTCTTCAATAGGCAAATATCCCTGCTCGTAACAGAAATAATAGACTTTTCCAGTTTTGGTTTTATACACATTGGTGAAATAACTGAAATTGAATCCGAGATCAAGCAGTCTGCTTTTGCCTACTTTCGATTTTCCGTTGGGATTCAACTCAGACAATATTTTTCGATTTTTCCTGAGTATCCGGTTTACATTTCGCATATAATTCGTACTGTCCGCATTTTGACGATTGTAAAATGTAGTACGACATTGATCGGAGCAAAACTTTTTATCACTTCTGCCCTCAATCGGGTCCCCGCATTCTAAACATTTCTTCTCCATAGGATAAATATAATTCAATTCCAAGTCGTTCACAAACGACTACAAACGTTTACAAACGTATGTTACCCGTAAGTAAATGTAAAAAACACGGATCATCCCCCCGCACTCCACTTACTTTGAATCAACGGTTCAAAACGACCGGCATTTTATAAACCTTTTAAATTTTACTATTATGAACAATTTAAGAAACAGCGTGCAATTGATTGGAAATCTTGGAGCGGATCCTGAAGTTATGGTTTTTGACTCCGGAAGGAAAAAAGTGAAGCTGGCATTGGCTACTTCAGATATCTACAGAAATTCCAATGGAGAAAAAGTTGAGGAGACCCAATGGCATACCATTGTCGGGTGGGGTAAAATCGCTGATATTGCCGAGAAATATCTTAAGAAGGGAAGCGAAATAGCGATTGACGGAAAAATTCAATACAGATCCTATGAAGACAGCAATGGGGATAAAAGATACGTCACGGAAATCATGGTCAACGAATTGGTCATGCTGGGTAAAAAATAAATCCTCAAAGCGCTTTACAGGCCAGGCCAGTTCAATTCATTTTGGATTGGCCTTTTGCAGTCGGGCCAATAATTTTTTCCGGCCATAAGTTCGAAGAAGCAATTTTTATTTTTAAAATTGTACGGATTACACAATTTAAATTTTACACCATGAAAAAAATTAACCTAACATTGCTGCTCAGTTGTTTTGCCGTCTCCTTGTATGCTCAAAACAGTTATCTGGAAATTGTAAGATCAACAATTAAAACAGAAAAAAAAGCGTTGATTGCCGAAGTCATGCAGTTATCCGATGCCGAGAACATACCTTTCTGGGAGGTGTATAACGAATACGATGAAAAACTGTATAAACTCAACACGGATTATTTTAACGTAGTCATGGATTTTGCTGACAATTTTGAAAATATGAGTCAGGAAAAAGCAAAGGAAATCATTACCAAAGTAAATAAGTACGCACTTGATAAGACAAAGCTGGAGAAAACATATAACAACAAAATGTCGAAGGTAATTTCTCCTAAAAAGACACTGCGTTTTATCCAGGCGATGAATAAAATTCAGGTCATGATCGATGCGCAATTAGCGGCCGAGATTCCATTGCTGGAAAGCATTGAGTAAAAATTTTCGTCTGTAGATCAAAACCCGGTAGTTCATCGGGTTTTTTCATCCGTTTATATTTTTTTAGGTTGCTGATAATCAGAGAAATATAATCATGCTCGTGTGTGTCCTGAATTTGCTCCGGCCCTACCGGTTTTGTTTTTATACCTTAATTGATAACTTGGTCGATTGAAATCTACCTTTATTTAATGCGGCTTATCATCTGTTCTCTTCTGCTCTCATGTACACTTTTCGGTTGCCAGCAATCCAAAAAACTGAAAATGGCCGTCTCCATTGAAGGAGCGGCAATTGAAAAGCTGGGCATTGAACTCGCCGATTACCTGAATTCGGTAGGATGGGAAATTGAATTGGTCAAGGGGAAACAGGTATACGGATCCAAAGGAATACAGGCATTAGTCGATAAAGAAATTGATTTGGCTTTTATACAAAATGACCTGGCCCACACAAGGGGGACAAATGATATCAGAACGGTGATACCTCTGTTCCCCAACATCAGCTACATCTTTTATAGAAATCATTTAAAGCCAAAAAATCTGAACGATTTATTGATAAATAACTCCGTGTTGGTCAGTAAAGATGATGAATATTTCTACAAAAGATTATTCAGGTATTACGGTGTGAATATTGACTCCATCAGATTTAATACAATAAAACTCGGCGCATCGGTCGATGAGTTTTTGCATAAAGTGGCTACCGGCAATGACAACGTACTGTGCGTATTTGCGGCCATACATACACCGCATGTAAAAAGGATGATCGAAAATGATTGGGAAATATTTAGCCTTGGAGACATAGCATTTTCCAATCGGGGTTCATCGGTTGAAGGCTTCTGCATGAATTATCCGCGATCGGAACCATTTATTGTACCCAGAAATTTTTTTGGCCAAAAACCGGAATTGCCCATATACACCATCTCCATGGATGAGTTATTGATCGTACATGAAGATGCGGGCGAAACCTTAATCTATGATTTGGTAAATGATATATTTGAAGGGAAACACTACCTGAGCCAAACTGAAATTCTCTTTAATCACGTGACCGAAGAATTTGATCAAGATGCCTTGAATTTTCCGCTACACGATAGTACAATTGATTACTTGAAAAGAGATGAACCCACTTTTTTTGAACGGTACGCTGAAGCTTTTGGTGTGATCTTTTCTATTCTGGTCGTAATGATCGGCGGGTTGACCAGCTTGCGAAAAATAAGAAAAGAACGCATCGACAAGTATTACCGACGAGTTATGGCATGTGAGGATATAAGCGAGTTGGAAAGTCTTTCAAACGAGGCGGTCGCGCAATTGCAAAATGAAAAATTAACCGCCGATGAATCCTTTACGATTCTCTTGAATCTGGTCGAAAAGCGCAGGCGTGAATTAGAGAATACTCCCCTTTGAATAAATAAACGGCCATTAGTTTCTTATTTATGTAGAAATTCTGAAATTAGTATCCAATAACCCTTTAGATCTTATCAGACCCAAACCTTTGTCTTTAACAATGAAGTTGTTTGCACTTTCTATTTTTTTGATTTTTTTTCAGATCAATCTATCATTTGCACAAAAAGAAAAAAAGATTTCCAGAAAAGAGCGAAAGGAATTAAAACGACAGCGGCATATAGAGCAAAAACAAGCCATCCTGGATTTATTCTACAGCAAGAAATGGGTGATCGAAGCGCATACCGTTTTTGACAGATACAATCAAAGCTATCAGTTGAACCCGACCATTAATTTTGTTGGTGTTAAAGACGAGGAGGGCGCCTTGCAACTTGGTTTTGACGGACTTATCGGCTGGAATGGCGTTGGAGGAGTTACTATAGACGGGCAGGTGACAAAATATGAAATAAAGGAGGGAAAAGAAAACAGCAGTCCCGTGATCAATCTGAGGTTCCAGGGACGTGGGATTGGTGCTGCAGTAATAAATGTCACGGTAAATACTTCAAAGCAGGCCACAGCCAGGGTCAATGGTGATTTCGGTGATCGAATTACGTTTTCCGGAATTATAAAATCATTGGAAGAGTCCTCCGTTTACAAAGGCCAGTCACTTTTTTAATGGGATTGGCAAAATATAACAATTGTTATCTTTGCCAATTGCATACTGCAACCTTCCATTTGGTTGCAATTCCTGAATAAACGTCGTTTTATGAATACACCTTCTGAACGGGACATTTACAAGGCCCTATACACTTTAATAATAATAACCACTTTTATTCGCATTTTTATTGCATCGACACTTGAATTTAGCGTCGATGAGGTGTACTACTGGACCTATGCCCTCTATCCCGATCTCAGTCATTTCGACCACCCTCCGATGGTAGGTTTTGTGATTCAATTATTTTCATTAAACCTGCTTTTCGATGGCGAACTGGCTATTCGGCTCGGCGCTATTGTTTTTTCGGTAATCAATACGTACACGATTTTTTCGATCGGCAAATACATAAAAAATTCGTTGACAGGGCTCTACGCCGCATTCTTGCTAAATGCTTCGGTTTACTGCTCGGTACTGGCAGGAAATTTTATAATTCCGGATACACCACAATTGCTCTTCTGGCTTCTGAGTTTAAAATTCCTCCTTAAATCATTACCTGAGACGCGTCGCACAAAAAGGGTAAGGGTTCAATTTTTATTGGGTTGCTTTTTTGCCGGATTTGCCGTCCTGTCAAAATATCATGGTGTCTTCATTTGGGCCGGAATAGGATTGTTTGTGCTATTTTATAATCGATCATGGCTCACGTCCGCTACCTTTTATACGGGTGGCCTTATTTCGGCTTCGTTCGGCATACCAATAATACTGTGGAACATTCAAAACAACTGGATCTCTTTTAACTTTCACGGAGACCGCGTAGCCAATGAGATGTCTCTAAGACCAGATTATCTGTTTACGGAGCTCATCGGACAAATTGCTTACAACAATCCGATAAACTACGTTTTTATAATTCTGGCTCTTATCGCATTATTTGGAAAAAAGCTATCCGTGGGGACTGTTTATCAAAAAATTCTAATTTTAAACAGCCTGCCGATCTGGATCGTATTTACGTCCTTTTCATTATTCAGACAAACCCTGCCGCATTGGACCGGTCCGGCATTTACCCCGTTGATCCTGATAGCTGCAGTTTATATGTACGATAAAATCAGCGTTACCAAATCACAAAAAGAAAGCGTGATCTTTCCCGGAATGGTTAAATCCTCCGTTTATTTAATGTATACCCTTCTTGCTGCGGCATGGTTATTAATAAATTTCTATCCAGGCACTTTTGGTAAAAAAGAAGTCATATCAAAATATGGCGATACTGATTTTACCCTGGATATGTATGGATGGGATCAAATAAAAGCGGGTTTTGAGGACATTTTGAATAAGGATATCCGCCAAAGTAAAATGCCCCCGGATGCTGCGATAATAAGTCCAAAGTACTTTCCCGGCACGGAAATAGATTATTACATCGCCCGCCCTTTAAATAAAAAAGTTTTGCAATACGGTACGCTATCCAATATACATAAATATGCATGGATCAATAAAGCAAGAGGCGACCTTCAGGTGGGCGATGATGCCTACATGATTTCAACTTCCAACTGGTATAAGAATCCGTTTGATTATTATTCAAATAATTTTCAAAAAATTATACCATCGGATACGATCCAGGTGCATCGATCGGGAAAACTGGCATATCTTGCATTTATATACCAACTTAAAGGATATAAGGGGAATATGCCTGATCCTTTTATGAATTAATTGCAGAATTATTTGAGAATTTGTATTAGCACGTTAATTTTGGGTGAATTAGACTCGTTTGCGAAAAACCAGAGGGATGCAAACAATATCAATATTATGATGTTTAAATAGCACATATTTTATTCAAACTTTATATAAAAAAAATGCACAAATTCTTAAAGATAGGCTCAACCCTGGCAGTAGCATGCCTTCTTCTTGCCGGATGTTATCCGAAAGGACCCGAATTCTACTCGGACCTTGATCTGACCGTTACAGACTACGATCCGGATTACAATTTTGGAGATCAAAAAAAATACTGGATGGCCGATACGGTAGAATACATTACAAATATCGAAGACAGTGAGATTGATGAAGAGGATGTCAAAAAATTGTTGGAAGAAGTAGCGTCAAACTTTACCGCCAGAGACTACACGCGGGTGAATGTCTCTAATCCGGACGATGCCGAATTTGTTGTTACTGTCAGTGTAATTGCCTCCAGAAATACCGGAATCGGTTGGATCCCGGGACCTCCTTGCTATCCAGGATGGTGGGGTTGCTGGGGCGGATGGTACCCTCCATACTGGGGAGGATACTATACATTCAACTATACGACCGGTTCGGTCATTATAAATTGGTACGATCCGCAAACACCGCCAATACCTACAGACGGGCAAGATCTTCAACCGGTCCACTGGGTATCGACATTTAATGGCCTGGTTTCCAGCTCCAGGGAAAACAATGCTTCCAGAATCGAATTCAGCATTAATCAGGCATTTAAACAATCTCCATATATTCAAAGCAATAAATAGAACAATCAAGATGAAACCGGTAGGACCGGAGTAAATTCAGGACACACACGAGCACGACTATATTTCTCTGAGTGTCAGCAACCTTAAAAAATACGAAAAGATGAAAAAATATATTTACGCAATCGCCCTGCTTACAGCGACCACTTCTACATCCTTTGCCCAGGGTTTGTTTAGCATCTCTTACGATATCGGTTTGCCGGTCGGCAACACCTCCGACTTCATCGGTAATGCGAGTTTTCGTGGTTTCGGTATTGAAGGAAGAGGATTCATTACCGATAATCTGTCTTATGGAGGTTCATTTAGCTGGGCGGTTTTCTACGAAGAATTTCCGGCCCAGGAATGGAATATTGAGGGGGAAACAAGAACGGCTTACGGCAGACAGTTCAGATACATCAATTCTTTCCCGCTAATGGCTACTATGCATTATTACTTTGGTGCCTGGGATGCAACCAGAATTTATGCCGGAGGAGGAATCGGCGCTCAAAAAATCGATCAGCGACTGGATTTCGGAATGTATCAAATAAATAGAAATAAATGGCGCTTTGGGTTTGCCCCGGAAGCGGGCGTATTAATTCCTGTAAACTTTAATACGAATATTAATTTGGGAGTTAAGTATCAATACGCGGTTAAGGCCGGAGATGGACATGATGCCGTATCGTATCTAAGCTTTAAAATCGGTCTTGCCTTTATGTAAATTTTAAAATAAAATTGAAGGCGCTTTCTTTGAGAGCGCTTTTTTTTTGCCCGGGAGCCTTGATGACTACAAACCATTTTAATGAAATTCTATATACACCAAGATTAATTCTCCGGAAGTTTGGAATATCCGACGCGCCGGAACTCTCGAGATTATTAAAAGATAAGGAGGTAGCCGCCACCACATTGATGCTGCCCTACCCCATCGATCTTGAAAAGTCCAAAGAGATGATCCGGAATTATATCGAGGAACAAGAGCTTAAAAAAGTAATGCGATGGACATTAACCCTCAAAAAAAATGAGCAACAGATCATTGGAGGGATACGGCTTGTGCCCAATCAAAAATTTAATTCGGCGGAGATCGGATTTTGGCTCGGAAAAAATTTCTGGAGAAAGGGATACGCATTTGAAGCTGCCATGAGGGTGATCGAATTTGGATTTAATGAACTTGAGTTTAATCGACTGGAAGCCCACGCCATGGCTGAAAACAAGCCCTCAATTATGCTCCTGGAAAAACTGGGGTATCAAAAAGAGGGCTACCATCCCGATCTTGTAATAAAGTGGGGGGCGTATAAAGATGTGGTTACGTTCGGACTGTTGAGAAAAAATTATTTAAAGCTGTCAAATTAAAGCCTCCGGTATATGTCCGGGTTACAAATAATTAATAATTTCACGAACTTACCAACCGTGAGAAGACAGGTCTTACGGGAAAAAAGGAGTACTGTTTGGCTACTGGTTTGGATTTAATTAATTCATAATCAACAAGATAAGTTCTTCGTTTTGAGATTATGAAACGACGACTTTGCGGGTGACCCGATTATTTTAAATCGATTCCTAAACGGATTTTAAATTTCGAAATACCTAAGGTTTTACATATATGCCTCAACTATCCGATGAAAATACTTTTATGAAACGAGCCATCGAGCTGGCTCGCCACGGGATGAACAATAATTTTGGCGGACCGTTTGGAGCGGTCGTTGTAAACAATGGAAAAATTGTTGGCGAAGGATATAATGAAGTAACTTCCAGAAAAGATCCCACAGCTCACGCAGAAGTTATAGCAATAAGAAATGCATGTAAAGAATTAGGAACTTTTGATTTGAGTGGGTGTGTAATATTTTGTTCCTGTGAACCATGCCCAATGTGCCTTGGGGCCATATATTGGGCCAGAATTGACATCATCTATTATTCAGCTAACCGACAAAACGCAGCCAAAGGTGGATTTGATGACGAATTTATTTTTGCAGAATTCGGGACCTCTCCTCAGCAACGCAAAGTGAAATGTTTTCAGCTAATACCGGATCAGGGTACAACTTTATTCACGGAATGGATACACAAGCCCGACAGGACTTCTTATTAAAGATTTCAGTATTAAGTAAAAAGTATCATTTCGAACTTGTGAGAAATCTGGTTTAATCAATATCGGGTTACCACGAATAAGCCAGATCTCTTCGGACGTCGAGATGACAAGGTAGAAGCTACTAATGAACAATATCTGCAAAGGTCGGATGATCAATAATTATCGACATTGAAGTCACTATCTTACTCAGCTGGTGTGTATTACCAAGTGCGTTCATTTTGGCTAAATTGATTTGCACTTATATTGGTCGCGAGGTGACAAGGTAGGAGCCTACCGACGACGTGTTTTTATAAAAATCTGTAAATCAAATAAGTACACAAGAATACGTCATTCAAATTTGTGCGTTTTGCATAAAAAGTTAGGCCTCGAAATGACATAAACGTCGTTTTTAATTTTATTTAACACCAGGTTCAACTGTTGATAGTGCCCGAACGGCAATAGTACAATTCGTCGTTCGTATAAATACCGGACCAATCCGGGTAAGCGCCTGTTAAACCGATTAATAGACTGTTTTACAAAGAATCATGAGATCCAAACCTGCCGGTCACTGTGCAGGCCTGTCTCCCTGGTTCTGCAAATTTTTCGGTTAATCCCTCCATATTAGCTCAGGGAATTATGCAAAAGCCAATTTCGATACAAACGCTATCCAAATCTGGCACAAATCTTGGATGATAATCATTATCAAACAAAACTTAACCAAGATGAGACCTTTAATGCTGATGTTCGTTTTTGCTTTCGGTTCTACCGGTTGTATCATTGAATTAGAGTTGGATCCCGCGTATGTTCGTGTAGGAAATATTGAAGAATACGAAAGTAAAGAGATAATAAAGGAAGTTCGGTCCAGGGGAGTGCTGGTATACGAAGAATATATAAATCACACCTGGTTAGAAATTGAGTTTTACAACAGTGGCGGATTGACCGCGGATGATGTACGGGCGGAGATCTTATTCTTTGAAAACCACAGAATAATCGAATCAATATCTGTAAATCTTCCCGATATCCGACCGGGTGCTACGTATGTATACAATCTGAATACCGGATTTGAATCCATCCACGATTACAGCGATTTTGAAATCAATGTCTATTGGGAGTAGTTATCTCTGAATAATGATCTTTCGAATGGCCTTATTGTGGTCGCCACTTGATACGACAAACATATGAAGACCATTTGGGAGCTCTTTGACATCAACCTCGAAGAAATCTTCTCCCGAAATAAACGTTCCGCTTTGAAGTTTTACTCCTCGCTGATCTACAATCGCCCAGTCCAGATCGGTGGTCAATTGATCGGAAAGTGTAACATTGAAATAGTTTTGAGCCGGATTCGGATAGATGACGGCATTTTTGAATTTATTTACATTCAATTCATCATCCAAACCTGTTATTATGGTCTTTTGTAGTGCAGGAAGTGTAGCAAAGCCCGACTGGTACACTTCTCTGGAGCCTTCGTTCACATCGTTTTGAATAAACACGATGATCCCCAACTTCGAATTATCATAAATCACATTAGATTCAGCCAGTTTATTCAGATCCCATGAGACGGTAAAGTTCTCGGACATTCCCCTTGTCCAATTCAATGCGTAGGGTTCTCCCCCTTTCGGAAGCATGTCCTTTACAACGTTAGACAATCGTCCGCTGTAATGATCTCCGGATACCGCCGGGTCATCAATAGTTGTTTCGACGGGCATCGCATATACAACAATTGGCTGATTCAAAGTATCCCGGGCAGTTATGGCAATTCCAATATCCGCTCTGCTACCGGTCTCACTGGTATCTACGGCATCTATACGAATATCAAACAACGGATCTTCGAGAGAACGGTTAATAACCTGGTAATTTTCAATAAGGGATTCGTTGAAATCGTATTCCAGGATGCCGTCCATAAATGATCTCGGCGATTGATTGAGATCGTATATGGATCCTCGTGTTTCTACGGGACCACTGTTATTATCGTAAATTACATCTCTGCTCGGATAATTATTATGATACTGTAATGGCAGCAGGTCCAAAGAAAACTGGCTTGCAAGTGAATTGATGGTCGCTATTTCAGTATTTGGATTGTTCAGATTATCAAAATGCTCAAAAAGCACATTCCTCTCCCGGTCTCCGATCCACAGATTATCAAAGGCAAAGCCATCATACGTGGTTCCGGTCGGATTTTCCTGGTCGCTGCTAAATACCACCCGGAACCTGACCGAGCTTTCGCCGCCGGGTTGATTGTCACGGATTTCATCCAGCGGGAAACGAGCTGTTTTCCATTGTGAATCCACGCCTGTCCATGCATATCCGCTCCTGTTATCTCCCTGAGTTCCGATTATCTCCCCGTCTCCGGGACGACTTACCAATCCCTTCTCATTATACCAGTTCAATCCGATTTGTCTTTTTGGATCAGTAGCAATATCCTCATTCAGATCGACCAGTGTAAACCAATTGCCTCCATCATAAGAGTACTGCAAAGCAGCACCATCCCTGGTGTTTTCAGAATTCGACCAAATATCGATCGATAACATTGGTCTTTCCAGTGACCTTAAGTCAAAGGCAGGAAGCGCAACAAATGAATTTTCGTCGTCATTATGTCTGAAAAAATCATTGCTCGTTACCCAGGCCCTGTCACTTCCCCGGATAACGGCTCCGTTCGGCACCATAAGCTTCCAGCTTGGATTATCTCCTCTAAAAGCAGATGAATTAAAGTCTTCAAAGTCTTCCGAGTATGGGAATGTATTAATGGATTGAATGATCGAAACTGGGATCACTTCACTTGCATAGCAACCCAGATCCGTTTTAATTTGCATGGTTACAAAATACTCCCTATTCCCCTCACTAAACCGATGATAAGCAGTACTTAATTCGCTATGCGTCCCATTTTGCGGACAGCATTCACCGAAATCCCACCATATCGAATCTATCGAAGTCGTAGGATCAGAATATTCGGGTAATATTTCATCGCTTACAGACGGAACATCGGTTATATCTCTGAACTCCGAATCCTGCCCGAAAGTAAGGTTATTTACAACAAATTTTGGATCGGGGACTGCTCCGATCAACGCACTACCTGTTGCAAAATTCGAGCAGCCAAACTTTGTCGTGGCACTCAGTCTGACAAAATAATCATCGGGTTTGTTCTCATCAAACTTGATGGCTGGATTCTGGAGGCTACTTGATCTCAAATCCGATCCCTGCCCGATTTCCCAGCTCCATTGAATAATCCGATCGCCAAATACCGCGCTGTCTTCCAGCACGGATTCATCCAGGAACTGAATTGTATCCGAAATACAATGATTGGCAGTACTAAAATTAATTACAGGTCTGTCATTTACGGTTATGTATCTTGGTTGGTTTGTAATAGCCCCGGTATTTTCATCCTCAAGGGTATATGTAACGGTATGTTGACCAACTCCTGCAACACTTATGTTAAAATAGTATTCTCCTCCTTGTGAAAATACGTTGCTCCCCGACCACCGATCGACAAATCCCGACTTCGAGGTTCTTGGCAACGGATTGTCCAAGGGCTCTTCATTTAAACAGTATGGGCCCGGATTCCCGATTTCGACATCCGGTAAAGCAAATACCACCGTAGTTTGATCTTCATAATTGGAACATCCGTTTACGTCGACGTATGTATAATTCACAACATGTGTGCCGATATCGGCAAGCGCCGGACTAAACGTACTCCCGACCACACCGGGTCCCGAGAACACACCACCGCCCGGTATTCCGGTGAGTGGAACGGCAGGATCATCGACCTGATAGGTTGCGCTTAAGCCCGAGAATCCAGTCAATGGAAGCCTGTTTACCGTGATCAGAGTTTGATCCGAAACTTCGGTACATACGCCGACCGGATTATTGGTAGTCAACGTCAAGATCACATCCGAGCCTTGTTCTATTACTGCCGGAATGTATAATGCATCGAGTTGATCCTGATTTACAAACGTTCCAAGGCCCCCCGACCACATAACTAATGTTGCCGATCCCCCAATAGTGCCATTTAAAAATATTGTATCGCCAATGCATATGGGTGCATAGGATCCGGCATCCACGATCGGTGCCTGATCAATCGTAACGGTCAAAGAGTCTCTCGCCTCTTCGCACGGGCCCGCCGGATCATTTGTCGTAATGTATAACTTAACACTCGTTCTGACCTGTGAAGCATCCGGCACAAACGTCGCATTAAGCGTATTTGCATTTGGAAAGAATGATCCTTTTCCGGTCGAGTCTGTCCATGTGACCGATGTGGTGCTTCCTCCGATCATTGCCTCAGACAATACGGCATTGTCGCCTTCACAAATTACCTGATCCGTTCCGGCAACAACAACCGGAATTGGATTAATGATTATCGAGACAATATCGGTAACTGCCGGGCAAACACTTGTATCCGATGCTGTTAATTGTAATGACACCGTTCCGATTTTATCCGGCGGATCCGGAATATATGTTGGGATCAAAGTATTGGCATTAAAGAGATTCCCTCCCCCGCTAAGAATTGTCCAGTTGACTTCCGTTGCGCTACCTCCTACGCTTGCTGTCTCAATATCAATGGCCGGAGTCCCCTGGCATACAGTTGTATCCGTGCCGGCATCGGCGATATTTCTGGGATGAACGTATTGTACCACATCAACGGAATCTCCCAAACAAGACTGCGCAGTGGCGTATATTCTATAGACTACCGAATCTAAACCTGAAGAAATATTACTTAGTTGCTGTGAAATCTTAGTACCGGAACCATCGCTTTCGCCGGTGACAACACCCGTGTTGAAGGCCACCCAGTTAAAGACTGTAAAGTTCACATTATTCGGATTCCAGATATCAACATTGGTAACATCCTGGCTACAAATTCCGGGGGCAGAAGCCGAAATATCGGGAAGTGGCCGGACCTCAACAAATACCGACTGCCTGACCGGGTTGGTAAATCCGCCGGCACTTGCTTCAAATACATACTCCACGGTCTGAGTAGCGTTGGTAGAATTCAACAGATTGTCACTAATTACAGACGGAAAGACGTTCCATGTAGTATTCAGAGCGGTCATGCCCCCCACACTTCCGGCATCCGGGGTTATATTAATCTCAACCAATTCTATTACAGCTCCAACGGTGGAACTCGACAGCTCTATATCCGTATTTTCATCCGAGCAAATGGCAGGTAAGTTGTTGGTTAACGACATGTTGGCCGACGGCACAACTTCAACATCTTCCGTAATGGTCAACGGATTGGTACAACCGTTGGCGATCACTTCAAACTCATAACTTACAATCTGTGCGCTCGTTGTGCTATTAATCAATAAATCGGCCAAAACTGCGCCATCGGTAAACAACGTTCCGGCTGCCGTATTTCCTGTCACTCCGGACGGAACAGCCACACTTTTCAATCGAACCTGTCCGTTCTGTGTCGGTGTATTTATGGTAATATCCGTCGCAGTACCACTGTTTATCGTAGGAATGTTATTATTGATAGTCATTGAGGGTAACGGATTTACCGTAACCACCGCGGTTTGCATGGAAGTATTTACAAACCCGCTTGCACTTACTTCAAATTCATAAGTAATCGTCTGTATATCATTTGTACTATTTACCAAATTATCGGCAAGCGTGGATGGAAATGAATTCCATGTCGTCCCCGGAGGGGTTATATTGGTCAAAGTACCTGGCGATACATTTACACTTTTTAATTCTATTACTGCATTCACTGTTTCACTGTCCAAAACTATATTTGTCGATTCTCCGGGGCATAATACCGGGGCCAAATTCGTAACCGTCATCTCCGGGGCCGGATTAACCGTAATTGTTGCCGTAGTTGTAACGGGATTTACGCAACCATTTGCATGCGCCTCAAATTCATAGATTATTTGTAATGGCCCGGTGGTGCTGTTGATTAAAATATCTTGTAATACGGATCCATTTGGAAAAGACGTTCCAATACCGGAATTTCCCGTAATTCCAGGTGGAACGGTTACATCGATAAGCGTCACCTGCCCGTTCAGGGTAGGTATCACAATCGAAACGCTTGTAGTTTCACCACTGTTGATCACAGGAAGATTATTTGTAATTGTAAAATCAGGCGTGGGATTCACAATCACGTCCACACTCTCGATCGCGTCCGGACAACCGTTTGCCGAAGCTGTAAATGTGTAGGTCACCGTCTGCGGCGTTGTTGTCGTATTTGTCAATGGCTCCGTAAGCGTTCCCGAAGAACCTATCCCCGTCGGCGAGCCGTAGATGCCGGTCACTCCCGGCGGATACAAAGCGACCACACTGATCGAACCGTTCTCCGTCGGTGTGGCGTAATCTATATCAATGTTGTCCCCCTCACAGACCGATGGACTGTTGTTCGCAATCGTCTGAACAACCGTAGGATTTACGGTAACCACGTAATCCTCGGTGCCGAGCGCCACGCATGCCGAAGATCCGGGCCCCGTTGCCGTCACGACGTAAGTCACTGTTTGTATCGCATTGCCGGTATTGGTCAATATATCGGTGATCGTTCCGATCCCATCCGTGTTGCCTGTAATGTCTGTCGGACTGCCACTTACCCAGGTAAATACCGTCCCCGCCACATCTCCGGCAGGCGTGAAATTCAATTGGGTGCCCGAGCAGATCGTCTCCGTATTGGGAAGATTTGTGAACTCCGGCCTCGGATTTACGATCACATCCACACTCTCGATCGCGTCCGGACAACCGTTTGCCGAAGCTGTAAATGTGTAGGTCACCGTCTGCGGCGTCGTTGTCGTATTTGTCAATGGCTCCGTAAGCGTTCCCGAAGAACCTATCCCCGTCGGCGAGCCGTAGATGCCGGTCACTCCCGGCGGATACGAAGCGACCACGCTGATCAAACCGTTTTCCGTCGGAGTGGCGTAATCTATATCAATGTTGTCACCTTCACAGATGGACGGACCGTTGTTTGTGATCGTCTGAACAACCGTAGGACTAACGGTAATCGATGCATTATAGTTCCCTGCAGCGCAGGAGCCACCCATTACTGAGAATTGATAGGTAACGGTTTGATTTGAATTTGTGCTGTTAAACAACGTTTCAGTTAAACTTTGGCCATCTATAAATACATCGCCATTATTATAGGCGCCACCTGTAATCGATCCTCCATAATTCACATTGTCCAACACAATAGGCCCGATTCCGGAGGTCAGATTTAAACTAAAACCGGTAGTTGTGCCTTCGCAGATTGTTTGAGAAACCGGTGTAATTACTAAATCCGGATTACCATCAAAGGTAATGGCTACTTCATCATAGCTGTCTGTGCAGGTTCCATTACTTATGGTCCAGCGCAGTACGTATGTATTACCTGCCAGTCCGGTAAATTGACTCGCAGGGTCTCCGGGAGAATTTACATTGCCCCCTGCCCCCGATTCAATCGTCCAAACACCTGTACCAAAGACCGGTGTATTTGCCGCTAAAAATGTTGATGTACCACAAACCACCTGATCATCACCTGCAATTGATTCTGTCGGAATTTGGTTTATTTCAATGATCACATCGTCAAAACTGTCGGTGCAGGTCCCGTTGCTGATCGTCCAACGCAAGGTATAGGTGAAGTCCGAACTACTTAGGAACGTCGTCGTCGGGTCGCCAGCATTCACAAACGCACCGTTACCGTCGCCCGTAATTATACTCCAGTTCCCGGTCCCTACCAACGCCGTATTGCCGGACAAGGCCGTACTCGTACCACATACCGCACTCGCACCCGTCTGGTCCGAACCCGCATTGCTCGACGTCGGATCCTCATCGATCACGATCGTTACATCATCCGTGCTCGGCGTACAAACACCGTTGCTGATCGTCCAGCGCAATACATAGCTCTCCCCGGCTACGCCCGTAAACGTACTCAACGGATCGGAAGGCGTTGTCACTGTTCCACCCAATCCAGAGATGATGCTCCACGTTCCCGTGCCGACCAACGGTGTATTCCCCGAAAGGCTCACAGGAACTCCGCCGGTGATGCACACCGACTGATCCGGACCAGCAGCACTCACAGTCGGCGCTGCGTCAAACTCAATATCTACTTCATCAAAACTGGATGCGCAGCTTCCGTTGCTGATCGTCCAACGCAAGGTATAGGTAAATCCTGCCGTACCATTAAACGTCGTCGTCGGATCGCCAGCATTCACAAACGCGCCGCTCCCGTCGCCCGTAATTATACTCCAGCTACCGGTCCCTACCAACGCCGTATTGCCGGACAAGGTCGTACTCGTACCACATACCGCACTCGCACCCGTCTGGTCCGAACCCGCATTGCTCGACGTCGGATCCTCATCGATCACGATCGTTACATCATCCGTGCTCGGCGTACAAACACCGTTGCTGATCGTCCAGCGCAATACAT
>JAKSDO010000277.1 GCA_022360055.1 Cytophagales bacterium
AGCTCGACTACGCGCGCATTCAATTTACTCCGGATCTCATGCCCTCCGATGTGACGGGCACGACCATCTTTAATCCACAAGGAACCAGTTTTCAGTTCAAACAAGGTCCCGTCTTTGCCAATATTATTCTCGCCGATGAGATCAACCGGACCCCTCCAAAAACTCAATCCGCTTTGCTCGAAGCTATGCAAGAGTACGCCGTCACCATTGCGGGTGAGCACCATATATTGGATCAACCGTTCTTTGTTTTAGCTACCCAAAATCCCATTGAACAGGAGGGTACCTATCCGCTCCCGGAGGCGCAGCTCGATCGTTTTATGTTCAATATTCAGCTTGATTATCCTTCTTATAATCAGGAGGTTGAAATTGTAAAAAGCACAACCGGCGCATCGCAGAAGGAAATCACAAAAGTGATATCGAAGGAAGAGATCATCGAATTTCAAGGACTTTTAAAAAAGGTACCCGTCGCTGACAACGTGGTTGAATATGCGGTAAATTTGGTTCAAAAAACCAGACCTGGAACTAATTCTGCCACTGAAATCTCAAATAATTACCTGGAGTGGGGAGCTGGTCCGCGCGGATCTCAATATTTGGTTACAGGAGCAAAATTCAATGCGCTTATAAACGGAAAATACTCTCCGGATATAGAAGATGTTCAGGCCATTGCAAAACCAACGCTCAGGCACCGGATTTTAAGAAATTTTAAAGCCGAAGCAGAAAGTGTAACCGTAGATTATATAATCGAACAGCTTTTATAACAGTTAGTTGTTTCTGATTTTCAGATAAATCCCGTCTACAAACGTACTGTATTGTAAAAGGTCCAAAGATGCCGGTCCGCTCATAGGATTTCCATTGAAATTGAAAGTGGAATTGCAACATTCGTGAACTAAAAACAGACCTGAGTCATCGACAATTACAGGGTCGCAATCGGCAAAGGGATCATAGGAACACGCCCGTTCAAAAGCTTTGTACGTGCCATTGCCCTCATGATATACGATGAGACCTTTAAATCCTGCATTTGCACCGCCTTCAATATAAATATAGCCACCTATATTCTTAAGGTCCTGATATTGGATCAAGTTTAAATTTATATCCTGATTTACAAACGAAAACGGAATCTGTTGTTCGCCCCGCTCCTTTTCACAAGAAGAACAGACCAACAATAATATGATGAAAACTGTCCAACGCATCAAATCTTGAACGAATAAACCAAAGAAAGTATTGTTAATTCACGGATTTGAATTGACGCAAAAACCGGATATCGTTTTCAGTGAACAGCCGGATGTCATTTATTTGGTATTTGAGCATGGTAATACGTTCTATTCCCATACCAAAAGCAAAGCCTGTATATTCATCAGGATCGATGTTACAATTTTCAAGCACGTTGGGATCGACCATACCGCACCCGCCGATCTCTACCCATCCGGTATGCTTGCAGATTTTACACCCTTTTTGGCCACAAATGAAGCATGAAATGTCCAATTCGGCGCTGGGTTCCGTAAACGGGAAGTATGACGGCCTCAATCTGATTTTTGTATTTTTTCCAAAAAATTCCTTTGCAAAATAAAGCAAGGTTTGCTTCAGATCAGCGAAGCTCACATTCTTATCGATGTACAATCCCTCCACCTGGTGAAAAATGCAATGAGCGCGAACAGATATTGCTTCATTTCTAAATACCCTTCCCGGAGATAACGTACGAATGGGAGGTTTACCCTTTTCCATCACCCTTACCTGAACGGAAGACGTATGTGTTCGCAATACCACATCGGGATCCCTCTCAATGAAGAACGTGTCCTGCATTTCCCGGGCGGGATGGTTTTCAGGGAAGTTCAGGGCTGTAAAATTGTGCCAGTCATCCTCAATCTCCGGCCCATAAGAAACATTGAATCCTATTCGCTCAAATATTTCAAGAATTCTCTTTCTCGTGATGGATAATGGATGCAGACTGCCTAACGTATCCGGAATTGGCGGTAATGTAAGATCAACCGGAGCAGATGAAGATGCTTTCCTGTTGTCAAGAGATGAAATCAATTCCTTAAATTTTTCCTGGGCACTATGCTTAAGTTCATTGAGTAGCTTGCCCATTTCTTTCCTGTCTTCCGGGAGGACGCTTTTCATATTTGAGAATAAGTCGGCAACCACGCTTTTCCGACTTATAAACTTCAACCGGAATTCTTCCAGTTGGTCTTTGTTGGATGCGGTAAATCTCTTAATCTCGTCTTTAAGTGCGTCAACTCTTTCTTTCATCCGTTTATATTTTTTAGAATGCTGACACACAGAGAAATATAGTCATGCTCATGTGTGTCCTGAATTTACTCCGGTCCTACCGGTTTCATCATCTGAAAATTATATTATCATACCGGCTCCAACGGTTTCATTGGTATTTTCATCGATCAGGATGATGCTGCCCGTCCCGCGGTTGTTCTTGTAACTGTCGTAGAAAAACGGCTGGGTCGTACGAACCCAGATACGACCGATCTCATTCAAACCCAACGATAAATCGTCCTCGATCTTGTGCAACGTATTGATGTCTACCTTGTAACGGATGCTCTTTACGATACATCGTGCATCCTTGGTCGTATGACGAATCGTATATTTACCACCGGACATGATCTTCTTCTCATTCAGCCAACATAT
>JAKSDO010000016.1 GCA_022360055.1 Cytophagales bacterium
AAATATGATTCGAATGACGATGCAGAAGGCTATGTGGTTTGGGATGGAATTGATGAAAATGGCGAAAAAGTATCCTCCGGAGTTTATTTTTATATTGCTAAGGTCACATACGAGGTTCTTGATCCTGAAAAGGGAACAGACATAATCAAAGGTTGGGTAAGCGTTCTCTACTAAAAACACCCTCTTGGACAGATCGCACAAATTTTATATGGATGCGCGTCTTTACGACAACCTGTTTCCCTGATTTTAAAAATCCGCAACACCCACTCAAAAATCCGCCATTGCATGTGGGAATAAATATTTGTGTGCAGCACTCTACATCGCATTGCAATTGATGAAATGAACAAGACATCCGGTTACAAATAAATAAACAGAAATAATAAAGGAATTAATATTCCAATAAGCACAAACCAGATGCCTCTTTTCTTAAATCCCTTTTTGCCTCTCAACACGAATAAACCGGTCGCGGCCAATAGAATCATGCCTCCGGCAAATATATCCGAGAACCAGGTCCATAGAGATTTTGTGTGATTGTAGTGAAGATAGTTT
The DNA here is from genome assembly GCA_022360055.1 of Cytophagales bacterium. Lineage (GTDB taxonomy): Bacteria > Bacteroidota > Bacteroidia > Cytophagales > Cyclobacteriaceae > JAAUQL01. Next base: position 550 of record JAKSDO010000016.1, read on the forward strand.
ACTTCGTAGAAAAGAGGTCTTCGGCCTACCGTCTCCAAAAAACCATGACCCGTTCTTATGTTCAAAGTTAGCGCTCCTCCATGCAAAAAGACTTTCAGGGTTCGGGAATTGGGGAAATAATGTTTTTTGATTTTTTTGTTCACATTCAATTCTTCCATGAGCCGCGCTACCTGCGCCGCACTCATGGACGGGCCAAGTTTTGCCGGCTCCACGGTTACCCTTTTATTGTCAATAATGTAATTGGGGTCCCAGTCGTCGATATGGTTGAGTGCTATGCCCGATAATGCATATATGATAAACATTCCAAAAAAGAAATAGCCCACATCCCTGTGCAGCGCATTGTTTAGCTTTCTCCAGTTAATTCCCATTCAAAGTTCAAAAAATATGTCAATAAAAATTACATCGCGGGTTCTTCATCTACAGGATCAAAACTTATCCCATCGATCCAATATTGCTCGATTTGGCCGCCATCCCTTTCTTTCATCATTTCACGATAGCGTCTCATTTTGCCTCGCTCTTCTTCTCTGCCATCACGGGATTTTTGATGTTTGCCACCTTCCTTTTTCAGCTCGCCTTCCCATTTTGCCAGATATTCTTCGTCGATTACCTGCCTCCTAAATATTCCTTTCGCAACGATCGTGCTTCCTTCCAGCTCTCTTCCGAATTGTCCGATTTTACCGGCCTCTATGCGAATCCGTGTCTTGTCATCAGCTCCCATAAGATGCAGTCGTTTGCCGCTGTGTTTGCACACATGGACGACCGTACCCTTCAATAGCACTTCCCTGCCATCGTAGGTATCCGCGTTAGCAAGTAAGCCGACTACATCCATTTCGTTTAATTCTTCGGAGGCGGCTTGTCGGTTTTCAGCTTCCGTAGCCCGATTTGAATTGCCGGTGCATCCGATAAAAAATAATAGTGCAAGGACTGAAAAATTTAATTTCATGATCATACGAATTACTAGTGATGTGATGGTAACAGACTCTTATTTGTAACACATTTTTTATTTACAAAATTCACTTAAACTCAAAAAAAAGTGTGTCGTGAGTTACATAGACCGCTTCAGCCCTATTTGAAATTGTGCATTTCCATTTCAGAAATGATCAAACACAAAATTCTGAGTAATTAAATATGGCAAACCAGGTTTAAAATTATTTCATAACTTGAGGTAAATTAGAAAATCATCAAATCGACATGAAGCGGGCAACGGTTTCTTTTGACACGAAACATTTTGAGAAGAAAAAAAACACAGGACTAGAATTAAGTACGGAAGAAACTTTTATCGAGATTTTCCGGTCGAATCATTGGGCGGGCAACGAATCGATTTCCGGTCGGGGATCATCACGGCAACAAACCGATGAAATAAGCAGGCAAATTCCTTTGGTGGTAAGAGCGCTGAAGGTTCGGCGGTTCCTGGATTTGCCTTGTGGTGATTTTAACTGGCTAAGTAAAATTGATTTGGAGATCGATCTTTATATCGGTGGAGATATCATTTCGGATATCATAGAAAAGAATAATCAAAACCATAAGAGAAAAAACAGGAAATTTCTGAAAATAGATCTGATAAAAGATCGGTTACCGGAAGCTGATCTTTTGCACTGCAGGGATTGTTTTGTTCATTTTTCAAACGAAGACATACAATCGGCAATTGAGAATATAAAACGATCCGGAATAAAATATTTGCTCACAACTACCTTTTCCGATTGCGAGAGAAATCCGGATATAGTTACCGGTGATTGGCGCATCATCAACCTGGAAAAAGAACCGTTTAACTTTCCCAAGCCGATGAAACTGATAAATGAAAAATGCACCGAAGGAGGAGGAACCTATTCGGATAAATGCTTGGGATTATGGGAAATCAGCAAGCTGTAATTCTGTCAAATACCCCAAATTGATCCGTTTAATCCCATAAATGTAAAATTTTTCATTCCGTTCTTTATCAACTTAAATAAGTTTTGTAAATCGTATCTTGTGATTGTCGAAACAGGACGGATCGATATTCGCAAATCAATTCCATGTGAAAAAAATACGGTTGTGCCCCGATTGAGCTATACGAATTATAAAAAGATCTTCAAAGGTAAAAAATACCCGCTGGCCTTTGTAAATATGGGCTTACTCGATGAAAATATTACGCAAATTGTAAAAAGAAGTAAAGAATTTCCAATCCGAATTGCTTCGAAGTCCATCAGATGCAGTCATATACTTGAGTACATTTTTAAATCCGATAAACATTTCCGGGGGATTATGTCCTTTTCCGGGACAGAGGCTATTTTTTTAAGTAAAAAAGGTTTTGATGATATTTTGGTTGCCTATCCGGTAATCAATGAAGAAGAAATCAGTGAATTATGTGCTGAGATAAAACGTGGGAAGTACATCAACCTGATGGTTGATAAACTGGACCATATCCATCTGCTCAGTAAAATTGCAAAGCAAAATCAGGTGGTCGTCCCCATAAGTGTCGACATCGATATGTCGGTTGACTTTCCCGGGCTGCATTTTGGAGTATGGAGGTCTTCCATCAGAAAGCCCACGAATTTAAGATCTGTTCTTGAGGGAATAAAGCGAATGGACTATGTAAAACTGGAAGGAATCATGGGCTATGAAGCTCAGATTGCAGGGGTTACGGATAAGGTAAGAGGAAAGTGGTTGATGAATAATATCGTGCGATCGCTCAAGAAATTTTCCATAAATAAAATAGCCAGCAAAAGAAGAAAGTCTGTAAATCTCATAAAAAATATGGGCTTTGATTTAAGGATTGTAAACGGAGGCGGTACGGGGAGCCTTGAATCGACGATAAAGGAAGATGTGATCACCGAGGTCACGGTCGGATCCGGATTTTTCAATTCGCATTTGTTTGATAATTACAGCAGGTTCAGGCATGAGCCGGCTGCCGGATTCGCCTGTGCAATCAACAGACACCCCAGCAAGCATATTTATACGTGCTCCGGTGGAGGTTACGTAGCTTCCGGCGCAACCGAACCCTTGAAATTGCCTTTGCCCATACTTCCGCAAGGGGCCAAACTGTTGAAAAACGAAGGCGCCGGTGAAGTACAGACGCCTTTTACTTATCGAGGGAAGGACAAGCTCAATATTGGTGACCCGGTGTTTTTTAGACATAGTAAGGCGGGAGAATTGTGTGAGCGATTCAACTCGCTTTATCTGATAAGGGATGGCAAAATTGAAGATACGGTTCCAACCTACCGGGGAGAGGGGATGTGTTTTTTGTAAATGGATTCGGAGAGATTATGAGTGAGAATCCGTTTTTTAATCTTGTAAAATAAAATTATTGGAAATTAAAATGAGCATAAAGGTCGTCAATCCATTAACAAAAGAAGACTTATATTCCATTGAGCCGGCGGGAGATGAAGAATTGAAGCCGGTATTTGCAAAGGCCAGGTCTGTTCAACGAAAAATACATACGCTTTCAATTAAGGAAAGAATACGCGAAGCCGTAAAAATCTCTCAATACCTGATGGACAATTATAGGCGCGTAACCGAGCGGATTGTACGCGAAACGGGCAAAACAAAGTTTGAGGCCTTGAGTAATGAGCTTTTTGAAATTTGCGACAGCATCGATTATTACAGAGATCATGCGGAGAAAATCCTTAAAACCCAAAAGGTGCATACACCGCTGGTGCTGATGGGCAAAAAATCCAGAATTCAATACGAGCCGATGGGGACCGTTCTGATTATCGCACCCTGGAATTATCCGTTAATCCAATGTTTCCTCCCTTCGATTTTGGCCTTCCTGGCAGGGAACGCCGTCATCTACAAACCTTCGGAAGTGACTCCTTTGAAGGGATTGTACGAAGAAATACTGGATGGCTCCGGATTTATGAAAGATGCCATCCAGATTGTGTACGGCGGCAAAGAAACGGGAACTGCTTTGATCGAACAAAAGCCGGACAAAATTCATTTTACCGGCAGCACACGGGCTGGAAAGCAAATTATGGCAGCGGCATCTAAATACCTGATCCCGGTTGATCTGGAACTTGGCGGAAAGGATCCTGCGATTGTTTTTGAAGATGTCGATATCGAAAAAACTGCCAACGGATTGATCTGGGCTGCATTTACCAATGCGGGACAGTCATGTACATCCATTGAACGGTGCTATGTCCATGAGTCGATTTTTGATGAGATGACCAGGGTAATTGTCGCAATTACTAAAAAGCTAAGATTGGCGAACCAGAGTTGCGAAGATTGTGAAGCTGATGTAGGATGCATGACCGCCGATTTTCAACTGAAAAAAGTGGAAGCTCAGTTGAAAGAAGCCGTGGATAAAGGAGCAAAAGTCCATTGTGGCGGAACAGTTGTGGAAGGAACGCAAATTATGCCTCCGACAGTTGTGACCAATGTTTCGAATGAGATGGAGTTGATTGCTGAAGAAACCTTTGGGCCCGTATTGCCATTGATAAAATTCTCCGGCGAAGAAGAGGTGATCAACATGGCCAATGACAGTGCATATGGCTTAAGCGCAAGCGTCTGGACAAAAGATCTGAAAAGAGCAGACCGTGTTGCTTCTGCTTTGAAAGTAGGTAATGTCGCGATTAACAATCATATGCTTACCGAGGCAAATCCGGCACTGCCGTTCGGAGGTGTAAAGAACAGTGGAATCGGGCGGTTCAAAGGAGATTTTGGTCTTCTTACATTCTCTCACGTAAAATCTATTATTTCAGGCCCGAATAACAAAGTAATCGAACCTCATTGGTACCCTTTTACCGCACCGAAATTTGATACTTTTCCAAAACTGATGCGCGCTTTTTTTACCCGGCCAAGAAAGTGGGTTCAGTTTGCACTTGTGGGGTTAAAACTTGATCCGATGGGCAATAAAGAAAAAATTAAGTTTGAAGACTGACGTATAAAAATTGCCAGGATGAAGGAAGTGTACGATTACATTATTGTAGGGGCCGGAACAGCCGGAGGTGTGCTTTCTTATAATCTGACCCGTGCAGGGGCAAACTGTCTGCTCATTGAGGCTGGTAAGCATTTCACCAAAGAGACTTTTCCTGCTACTGAAGCGGATGCTTCGGCTCAAATGTACTGGGGAGGGGGTATGGAGTTGAGTTATAATGCCCGCATGGCTTTTTTGAGGGGAAGGCTTGTGGGCGGAGGCTCGGTCGTAAATCAGGCACTAATGGACCGTTTTGATGATATTGCGCTCCACGATTGGCGCGATGAAAGCGGTATTGAATTTTTCAATAAAGGAGAGATGGCTCCTTTGTATGAACAGGCCGAACGAATGATTTCCCTCCACACGTTCAGGGCGGAAGAGCGAACAAGAAATGCGGAGCTTTTTGCCAGGGGATGCGATGCATGCGGGTACGAGTGGCATTTTCTGCGCAGGGCGCAAAAGGATTGTGCATTTTCCAAATACAACGACTGCATAGCCTGCCTGGGTGGATGCCACAGAGATTCAAAGCAAAGTACACTCATAACCTATATCCGGGATGCGGAAAAAGAAGGATTAAATATTCTGGCCGATACCTCGATAGAAAAAATTGAAGACAGCGCTTCCGGGGTGTTGCTGTACGGCATTCGAAAAGGCGAAAGGGTTGCGTTAAAGGCTAAAAAAGCGATTCTATCCGGAGGGGCTTTCGGCACGACCACATTGCTTTTAAAATCGGGTTTCAAAAAGCAATTGCCATCCCTCGGAAGATATTTTGCAACACACCCTCAGTTTATGTTTTTCGGCTTGTACGATGAAATAATCAATGCACACAAAGGGATGTTCCAGTCGGTTGCTTCAAAGGACTCGGGGTTCAGGGCAAAGGGTTTCAAGCTTGAAAATGTTTTTGCAGGACCGGCATCGGTGGCTATGCTCTTCCCCGGATACGGTGCAGACCACCTGGAGTTTATGCGGCATTACAATCGTATGACCTGCGCCGAGGTTGCCGTCAGGGATGAAAATGCCGGAGAAATCCTTGTAGATAAAAAAGGCAACATGGTAGTGAAGAAAGATATGACAGAACAGGATCATTCCAGAATGCAACAAGGCGTAGAGGTTTTGAAGGAAATCCTGGCCGCCAGTGGGGCTAAACGGGTAATTGAATCACCCTTATATTTTGGATTGCATTTAATGGGAGGTGCCCGAATAGGAGTAGACCCTGTCGCTGCTGTAGTAGATCCGGATTTCAAATTAAAAACCCAACGCAATATTTACGTTTGCGACTCAAGTTTGTTCCCAAATGCACCGGGGATCAATCCGGCTTTGACCATTATGGCCCTGGCACACAAACTCAGTCGGCAGTTAATTGCATAAATTGTAACAAAATGACCTCACAATATTTAAGTAAGAGCTCAATTAAAGGACTGAACAGAATTGGCGACATCCTCATCCCGGGCAATAATGAATTCCCGTCTTTCTCGGAATACATGTGTATCGACCACATTGACGATCTTCTCAACTATGTTCCTCCCGGAGATATCAAGGATCTGGGTATGGTGCTGGGCGTACTGTCCTATTGTCCCAAATCCGTGCTGACATGGTTGGTGAAAGTCATGTCGAAAGCTCACAAGAGCAGGGGAGCCGCTGCAGCGCTTTTAAGACAGCTAAATATGGGGATCCGTGGAATTGTTTTTTCACTGTACTATTCCGAAAAACCGGGAATCGGTTATAAAGCCGAGAATCCATGTGAACGGATTGGATTCACATTGAATAAAGTTCGGGATGGTGCTTGAGGTGCTGTCGGATGTCTCTGTCGGATTTTAAAATCCGACAGCAATCTGACAGAAAAATATTATCTTGTTTCGAAAAATATTAATAGTATGAATAGTTTTTTAGTACGACTTATCTTATCTGCGGTTGCTGTATTTATTTGTACTACCGTGCTTCCGGGAGCTCATGTCGATGGATTTTTAATTGCGATTGTTGTTGCCGGTGTTTTGGCCGTGTTAAACGTGATCATAAAACCCATACTTGTCCTGCTCACGATCCCGATCACATTTGTGACCTTTGGTCTGTTTTTGTTGGTTATCAATACCATTTTAGTCTTGTTGGTAGATTGGCTGGTTCCCGGATTTACCGTAGATAGCTTTTGGTGGGCATTGATTTTCAGCATTCTCCTTTCAATCATTAATTCCGTATTTGGAGGACTAAGCAAGTCAAAATAGGTTATCCGGATTAAAAATATTGGGGTTTGGGGCACATCCGATGGCGTTTTGGAGCATTAAAATTAATCCTGTACTGCAGCATCAATTCATGAGAGCCTTTGGTGTACGTAGTTAAGTTGGAAATAACATAGTCATAGGCATAGCTAAATTTTATATACTTATTAAGCTGAAGCCCAAGGATTCCTATTATCGCATCCCCTTGCCTGTAGGATACTCCGATATCAATGATCTCATCATAATAAAGGTTCGCATTCAGATCGATGGCCAGCGGCATATTATCTTCGATCCGCAACAGGAAAGAGGGTTTTATTTTCAACTTTTGAGCGACGTCAAAAACATTGCCTCCGGTTAGGTAATAGTTCCTGGAATGCCGTACATCTCTGAAAAAATCCTCTGTTTGAGTTTTACGGCTTGTGAGAATATACGGCACTGAAAAGCCTATATAAAATTTATCTGTGAAGTAAAACACTCCTGTGCCAAAGTTTGGGAAGTAGTTGACTTCACTTCCATTAAAGACCGGGTCGCTCTGGTCCAGGATGGTCAATTTTGACCAATCGGATCTCAGTATATCTATTCCTCCCTGCACGCCCATGGAAAATTTAGCGCCATTTCTGAGCTTGATGAAGTAAGCATAGCTTCCGTATGCGGACAGATTGTTGTGCACTCCGATTTTATCCTCGCTTATCAACATACCCACCCCAATTCTTCGATCTTTGAATCCCGTCTGACCCGTAAATGTGGTGAGTTTGGGGGAACCGGGGACATTGATCCATTGGTCCCTGTACATCGCAGTAAACGAGGTATATTCGTGCCTTCCGGCGTAAGCCGGATTGAGCACCAATCCGCTAAACATGTATTGGGATAATACAGGTTTTTGTTGAGCATGCCCTGTTGCCGATATCACAAGCAGGAAAAGAAGTAGTATTAGGTTTTTGTGTGGTTTCATCATCTGTTCAATTCTAGATAGCCGACTTTGGCTTTGGATCCGTCATTTTTATCAACAACATAGAAATAAGTACCTACGGGCAATTCGGTTCCGATTACGCTGGCGCCTTTATTGCTAAATCCTTCAAACCTTTTGTTCGGATCATTCATGTCATAGAAATTTTGCTCGTAAACCAGCAATCCGGCCCGGTTATAGATCTTGACATTGTTGTCGGGGAAATACTCCAGACAGACTATGGCAAAGAAATCATTGAGACCATCATAGTTTGCAGATACGCCATTGTAAATGATCACGTCTCCTTTCACTTCGGCTTCTGCCGAGGTAATACATCCATCCGTTCCTTCAACCTCGACGATATATTTCCCAATAGGAATATATACCAATTCTTTTTGCTGGGTTTCAAAACCGTTTTCACCGATCCAGGTGACCTTGAAATCCCTGGTCATATCGGAAATGATCACATTGGCGGCTCCATTTGGCTCCTGGCAATCCGAAGGATCTGCAATTACATCGATTACAGGATAGTACTGTTCATTGGAAATCGAGAATTCCGTTGGATCCGATACACATCCCGTAATTCTGTTTTCTGCGGTAACGAGGTAGGTTGATGAATCCAAATCGTAAATAATGTTGTCAATAAACAGGTTATCAACGGATGAATTATCGTGTTTTCTATAATATCTGAATATATAATCCTTCACGTTACCTTCAACCGTAGCGGTTGCCTGACCGTCCGGACTTATGCAACTGGTTAGTTCCGATAGAATGGTCACTTCGGGCGAAGGTACTTCATCAAACAGTACCGAAGGAATTACGTCCTTACTTGATTTGCACTGTGTTACGTTGTTTGTGACTACCACCTTATAGATCGCACTACCAAGATTCGAAGCTACCGGTCCGGTGTAGTACAGTTCATTGTCTTCGTACCAATCGAATGTATACCCGCTTACACCTCCGTCGGCACTGGCAGAAACGACGGCATTTGGTTTTTCCGGATCACAGTTTGTGATCGGATGTATTTCCGAGAGTATGATGTTCGGATTTACCGTAGCGTCTTCCACCTCAATGACAACAGGCTCGGAGATACAGGTTCCAAATTGTTCATCCACGGCTACGACGGTATAATAACCGATCGTTTTGTTGTACCAGGTATTTCCCACAAAATCCGGTGTTGCTTTAGCTTCGGAGCCCGAATACCATAGGTATTCAAAATTTTCATTTGAGTTGATTACCTGGGCCGTAACAATTCCATTGGCGATCTCGACCGGGCAATTTGTTACCGGGGTCATGGTAGGTATGGCAACAGGAGTTATACTTTTGTCTTCGATCGTAAACGTTCCCATTCCTTCGCAAAGATTTTCCAGGTTTGTGACCACCACCGTATAATTGCCGGCAGGTAATCCGGATATGGAGCTCGACACAGAGTCGGCGATCAAATTACCCGGGTTTGCAGCCTCTCCTTGATACCATGCGTAGCGATAAGTCGGTGGAAGCACCAAATGTGGATTGGACAAATCTTCAAATACTTCAATAGCCAGGGCGCCGTTTGCGGCAACCTCAGGGTCGCAACTGGTGAGCGCCTGATAGTTGGTCGCGTCAAATGTTACGACCGGATTTGTGGTGGAATCAATCACCTCGACTTTTACCGGGTGAGATTCGATCATCCACCAGTTTTCTTCCGCAATTACGTAATAGCTCCCCGAACCGATATTTTCATAAGTCGTACCTCCATTATTTCCGGGGATGGCGCTGTCCGGGGTATCGCCCTGAATGTAATTGTCGTGATAAAAGTAGAAGGTATAATCAGACAACTGATCGGGGTTCCCGTCCAGATAAATATCCGCAACTTCTACACTTCCATCGAGCGGCGAACAAATGGTCTTTGCGCCGATCAGCGTATTAAATGTAGGTTCCAGGTAATGGAATGGCAGGTAAACCGAGTAATTTGATGCACAACCCGTATTGTTGTTTGTGGCGGATAGCGTATAGAACCCTTCATCGGCCATGCCGATATTGTCTGTAGCAGCAAATGCCGGACCGCCTGTGCCCAATCCCGAATGCCATGCATAGGTGTATCCTCCGGGGTCCGCAATTCCGTTTGTTTCTGCGACGGATGCCTGTAGTGCGCCTGTCCAACTCGCCGGATTTGGATTCAATGAATACTGAGGAGTGATCACAGCAATATCGATAACCGGATCTGTGCTGACGTCTCTGATTGTTACCCGGTACGGATCGGAATAACATTTTGTGAGGTTGTCTTGCGTCTGAACATAGTACGTCCCGGCCGGTAAATTTCCGAACGGATCGGAATCCGAAGCAAAACCTGATTCCGGAGGAGCAGGGACAATATTGTTTCTTGTATGATCCAGCAGATCTGCGGTCCAGGTCAGATGCGGATCGACCACACTTACATGATCTACCGTTATGTCATCCACTTGCAGAGTCCCGTCGGGAATACAAATGGTCTGACTCGTAGCGGATGCAACAAGCCCTATGTCATGACGGGCTGCCGGTACCAGGAAGCTCCTTGAAGTAGCGCACAATGAATCGGCGCCATAGGTATCTATTACTTCGAGGGTATATGTCCCGGCCTCAAGGTTGATCGCGCTCGGTAAAGTTGTCCCTCCGCCATCATCGGTTATCGGACCACCTGCTCCGGCCCATGTTACGGTGAATCTGGATGGATTTATCGATCCATCGTCGAGATCGCCTCCTCCCAGTACCTCCGGCGTTAATTCGCCCGTATTTGTTCCTCCCGCACATGCGTAATCCGGGCGG
>JAKSDO010000208.1 GCA_022360055.1 Cytophagales bacterium
ACGACAATGATAACAAAAGAAGAGATTATTAATTCTTTGATGCCAATCAACAGAATTCATTTTCACATCACTGACTTAAATGAATATGCTCAAAAAATTTTAAAACATGGGAAATCATTGGTGAAAAGGAATGCGAGTAACCAACTGATTTCATTTGTTCTGTATTATGATAATGGTTCAGATATTTTTATCAGTATGGTTTGGACAAAGTCTGAATATCAAGGAAAAGGCTTAGCGAAAAGACTAATATTAGAACTTATTAAGCATTCAAGAAAAGAAATAACATTAGAAGTAAATGAAAACAATCCTGCAAAATATTTGTATAAAAACTTAAAATTTATTGAAGAGAGTAAAAATGATGTGAATTTGTTTATGCGTTACCCCAGGCGACTTTCCATTATGCAACCTTACATCTTCCCTTACCTAGGTTATTTTCATCTGATTGAATCAACTGATAAGATAGTATTTTATGATGACGTAAATTATATCAAGCGTGGTTGGATTAATAGAAACAGAATACTGTTTAATAATTCTGATTTTCTATTTACAATTCCAGTTGAAAAAGCGAGCCAAAATAAATTGATTAATGAAATTAGACCTCTTATTGATTCTAATTTTAATAATAAATTTTTTGCACAAATTGAGACAGCATACAAGAAAGCACCGTATTATTATGCTGTGGTTGAAATACTCAAAACAGTATTTTCAAAAAAATATGCTAACATAGCTGATTTAGCTATTAGTTCAGTAACCTCTGTTTACGGATACTTAGACAAGGATATACAGTGGACAAAATCATCAATTTCATCACCAGAAACAAAAGGAATGGATAAAGCAGATAGACTTATTCAAATTACTAAAAATTTGGGCTATCAAAAGTATATCAATGCAATCGGTGGCCAAGAATTATATCAGAAAGAGTATTTCAATAACAAAGGAGTAAAACTTAATTTTGTTAAATCACAAAAAGTTGATTATAAACAATTCAATAATGATTTTATTCCTTGGCTTTCAATTATTGATATATTAATGTTTAATGATAAAAAAACTGTGAAAGAACAATTTACTGCACACAATGTATAAAAATAATAGCCGAGATAGTGATAAATTCAAAGGGTTGCAACCCGCTTCAATTTTCTTGCAACTTGATAGGAAAGTTCCACGCAGTCGGCTACTATTCATATGTGTGCCGAGAGCAATGAGCGGCTGAAATAACTCATTGCGCAACTGTAACTAAGATGGTGGAACCGACCCACTGATGTTGTCTTTCAGGAGGGAGCATCAAACCACCTTAAGGTGCTTTTGGTAAAGAGCCAAGGTATTGAGCGTTCAGGAAAAGATAGTCCAGGAGACTATCAGATAAGAATAAAGGAGATGAATGCAAATGAACCTCTGATGATGAAGTGTCTAGAAAGTGGTAAAATCTGTCAAAAGTGTTATGTATTGCGGATTAAGTTAGTGAGGTGGGCAAGGTACCATTACAAGCGATATCGGAATAGTCTGACAAAAGCCTACAACTGGTTAGACAGAGTACGGAAACAATATCCGAGTTTGTTTTACTATTGGCATGTTGGATATTCCAATTAAGCAAATAGATTTATATAAGAAGAGCCGTGCTCCGTACGCCACATAACGGCGCGGCCGTTATGCGCAATAACTTATCACTACAATGCAAAGAGTCTTAATCATCTCCATTCTGATAGTTGCTAAAGTTACCTTCTCCATAGGACAATCTCAAAACTATGAAGATAAACTAAGGCAAGTGGATGCGTTTCTATCTGAAAAGTACACTAAAAACACTCCTGGTTGTGTGATTGGTATAATAAAAAATGGAGAACTTATCTACAATAAGGGATTTGGTATGGCTAATCTCGATTACGGCATACCAATGACGAGTAAGTCTGTAATAAACGTAATGTCTGTTTCCAAGCAGTTTACCGCAGCAGCCATTGCATTGCTGATCCTTGATGGAAAATTAACGCTAGCAGAATCGATCAGAAAGCAACTTCCTGAACTCCCTAATTATATGGATAGCGTAACTATTGAAAACCTTATCAGACATACAAGCGGAGTAAAGGATTATCAGGACCTTACCCGATTAGCCGGGAACACTCCTGAGAATATATCTTATCGTTCTGATGGACTAAAAGTTATACTCAGACAAAATGAACTTAATTTCCCTCCAAATGAAAGTTTCTCATATTCCAATTCGGGATATCTCCTTTTGAGTTTGGTAATCGAAAGAATAAGTGGACAACCGTTTTCTGAATTTGTAAAAGAACGAATACTTGAACCACTTCAAATGAAAAACTCCTTCTTTTCTGATGATCCCCACATGATAATAAAAAATCGAGTTGTATCTTATGGAAAAGATGAAAACCACAATTATTTCAGATACACATTAAATGACAATAGGCTCGGGCCTGCCGGACTATTTACGACCATTGGAGATTTATATAAATGGGATCAGAATTTCTATCATGGAAAAGTAGGCGGCAATGAATTTGTTGAGCTCATGATGAGTACCAATACGTTGAATAATGGTAAAGAAAATGAGTATGCTTTTGGTAATATAATAGACCGCCATAAAGGATTCAAAGAAGTATTCCATTCAGGAGGGTTATTGGGGATTACATGCAAGATATCAAGGTTCCCGACCGAAGAGTTTACAATTGTTTATCTCGGGAATGGCAGTCAAAATAAAAATAATGATGTGTACCCAATTGCAAATCTTTTTTTGATGGATGAACAACTGCAAATAGCAGAGAATATAAAAAAGAGTGAGACTATTATTAATCCTCCACCCAATACCTCTCTTATTGGAGCTTACGAAGGTATTTACAGGATTAAGAATAGAGATTTACTAATTCAACTGTATCGAGATGAAAGCACCAATGACCTAATATGGGAGGTATTGGACTGGAATTACAAAAGAAGATTATACAAACATGATGATGTTACTTTTCTTTTGGAAAACGAAGGGTTCCTAGACATCGACTTAGAAAACGGAATATTCAAATTAATATCAGCGGATGGAAGTGAAACAAAGGGTACAAAGGTTGCAACCATAGATGTCAACACTCTGAAGTTGTTTACGGGAACTTATTATTCGGATGAACTCAATACTTCTTATGAAATTGTTAGTCGAGAAAATGATCTCCTATTTCAAATTGGGGATATTAAAGTAAAAGCCCCTGTAGCATTGCAAACAAATGCACTCATATTTTATGATAAGTGGTTGGGAAAAGTAACCGTAACCTTTGAGTTGAATGGTGAGAGAGATATTAATTCATTTTCAGTTTCCACAGATCGTACAAAGAATATTAAATTTAGAAGAAATCAAAATGCGCATAACAATAAATAAAATGAATACGCTTGCTTTCTTCCTGTAACAGAAATACCGATCAAAGGGATTGGCTCGAATAGCAAATTGTGTGCGCACTCATTTTATCAAGACCGTCAGGCTTAATTGTGAAAAAAGAATGAACAGCAGCCATACTCTTAAATATAAAAGCTATTTATCCTCCATTGTTTTATTTTTAATTGGCGTTGTATTGCTGTCATGTAGCAATTTCTTTAATACACGAAAATTGACAAAAGAACAGAAGAGAAAGGACATTGAATATCTGGCTCAATGGGCAAATTCCTATAGTCCATTTGTCGAATTAAACCAAACACAAAAAGATATTCCTGATTATTTGATTCTGAAGGATTATTATGTTGATTTAGCAGAAAAATCAAAAACAAATACAGAGTTTATTCAAGCAGTTTATAGCTACGCTCAATTAATAGGAGCTTCAGGGCATTTTTCAATACATAAAGGAAGTGACAAAAATTTCCTTTCTAGAAAGAACGCACAATACTGGCACAAGACTTTTTATGAAAATTGCATACTTTATCCTCCATTTCAAGTTGCCAGAATAACAAGGGATTACACAACCTTTACTAATTATAAAAACGACACTACATATATCCCAAAAGGCTCAAAGATTTTGACTGTAAATGGAATGTCTTGTAAGGCTTACCTTGAACACATTAAAAATGACACTTGGGTAAAGCACATAAAATGCAAAACTGAAAATCTTGACAGCAAGTTACTGTTGATTAACGATGGCGAAGGTTGTTTGGGGTGGAATATTTCCTTTCTTCTTCCTAATCTTTCCACAAAAAACTGTTTTGTGCCGGCATCAAAAGGAAGAAAAACATTTACTAGGAATTTTGAAGATATTTCAAAAGGCAATTGTATCTGTTTAACATTAGCCTATGATATTGGATACATAAGAATCAAAAGTTTGTCACCTGAGTTTATCGACAGAGATAATAACACGATTCGAACATTTTTGGAACAAAAAAAATTTAAAAAACTGGTTATCGATGTGAGGAATAATTCAGGTGGAAGTCCCGATTATTATTATGATAACCTATTAAAGCCATTTATTGATAAAACGGTCTCCTATAAATACACAACTGGATTAAAAAAGAAATTTTTAATCGACTATGACAAGAAATACATTAAAAAGAAGCAAATAGGTATTTCCTGTTCATCTCATGAAACAAGCATGGTTGAAACATCACCTCCAATTGGTTTTGATAACTCAACTTGGGTTTTTTATGAATTATCAAAGTCACTAACTTCAGAGAATCGATACAATTTTGATGGGGATATTTTCGTACTTATAAATGAAAAGACTGCTTCTGCGGCTGATGACTTCGCAAATGCAATTCAAAGAACGGGAATTGCAACTTTGGTTGGTCAAAACACCTTTGGCTCTGCGGCAGGATTCATTGCCCCCGTTCCAGTTAATCTTCCTAAAAGCGGAATAGAGTTTATTTTTGAGGTAGATTTATTAATTAACCAAGATGGAAGCATTAATGAGATGATTGGCACATCTCCGGATATAAAACTTTCTAAAGTTGAAGTGCCGGAAACAGTTACAGTCAAAGACATATTAAATGATGAATGGGTAAAAACTGTTATGAGTTTATGAATGTGATACGAAAGAATAAAACAACTAAGCCTAATAACTAAGCTATATGTAATGCTGGGTTCAACGGGTAATCCACACCGCTGTTCTTCATTACAATACCGCCAATTCGTCTTTGACGATTTGGCCACAGAAACAAAAATATGAATAAACGAATTGGCTCGGTGGCAGCCTTACAATGAAGTATTTCAAAGTCCCGTACGCTACCTAACAACCCGCTAAACGAAATGCCTTCTCAGATAATTTTGCGGAAGGCTACACAAATACTTAAATTAGATTTCCTTAACCTAACCGGCATGTTTCATGAGAATCCTGATTCAAATCCTATTCGTTGTAATGAATCTGGCAATACCTTTGTACGGGCAGAACTCAAAAATCGGAATTTTTCAGACAGCGGCCGATGTTGGCGCCCCTGCAAATTCGGGTAGATCCTCCTATGATCCCGCCGCCCAGGAGTATATCATAAAAGGCGGCGGATATAACATATGGTTCAATCGAGATGAATTTCATTACCTATACAATTCAATAAAGGGGGATTTTATCTTGACTGCAAATTTCGAATTTATCGGAGACGGGATTGACGCTCACAGAAAAGTAGGGTGGATGATCCGGGAATCTATGGACGAGGAGGCTCCCATATCAGCGCAACACTGCACGGAGACGGATTAACAGTACTTCAATGGCGCGAATTGAGAGGAGCTTATATGAGAGATCCCGACGACGAAATATTCTGCCCGAAGCGTGATTACTCTATCCTGCAATTGGAGCGAAAAGGAGCGGAGGTGATCATGAGGGCTGCTCACTGGGGCGAACCGCTGCAGCTAACAGGAGTCAAGCGCATGGAACATTTTGAGGATGAAGTTCTCGCAGGATTGTTTATTTGTTCGCACAACGAAGATGTTGTCGAAGAAGCCCGGGTATGGAATGTGCGAATTGATCACCCATTGCCGGAGGACTACAATCCGTATGAATCCGGATTTGCCGGAAGCCGGCTGGAGATTTTGCATGTCTTTGACGGAAAGCGGAAAGTTGTTCATGAGTCCGGTAATGGGTTTGAAGCGCCTAACTGGATGCCTGACGGCAAAAATTTGCTTTTTAACAAGAATGGATTACTCTTTAAAGTACCGGTTGCAGGGGGAGAAATATCGAAATTAAATACAGGTCCGGCAAATAGAAATAACAACGATCATGGCATCTCCTTCAACGGTAAGCTTCTTGCTATAAGCAGCAGTCATGCTGGTTTGGACGGTGGCAGATCGGCTATATACGTCTTGCCTTTGACAGGCGGCGAACCAAAACTAGTTACTCCAAAAACGCCGTCCTATTGGCATGGGTGGCATCCGAATAACAAAGAGGTCGTCTATGTCGCAAAACGGAACGATCAAATGCCATATAATATTTTTAAGGCAAACATTGAGAGCAGGAAGGAAACCCAAATCACGAAATTTGATTATGGGCATGTCGACGGGCCGGAATATTCACCGGATGGTCAATACATTTATTACAACGGTAGTCAATCCGGCACCATGCAGATATGGCGCATGAAACCGGATGGATCCGGAAAGGAACAGTTGACGTTCGATCCGTACAACAATTGGTTCCCTCATATTTCACCGGATGGGAAGTGGCTGGTTTATATTTCGTATTCGGAAGATATTCCTGTTGATGATCACCCTCCGTACAAACGGGTATTCTTATGCCTGATGCCCGCCGGTGGCGGACAATCGAAAGTGATCGCCTATTTGTATGGAGGGCAGGGGACAATCAATGTCCCGTCCTGGTCTCCGGATAGCAGGCAAATTGCTTTTGTGAGTTTCTCCGGGAAGCGTTGAGTAAATGCTATAAACCGGCTAAAACGGCCTGCCGGATTTTCCGGCCCGAAAATCCGGCAATGCAATTG
This sequence comes from Cytophagales bacterium, assembly GCA_022360055.1. Classification (GTDB taxonomy): domain Bacteria; phylum Bacteroidota; class Bacteroidia; order Cytophagales; family Cyclobacteriaceae; genus JAAUQL01. Next base: position 6,886 of record JAKSDO010000208.1, read on the forward strand.
CAATCAATTTATACCCAGTTGCCATCGCAATAGTTTGGATCCATCCAGGGCGTACCCTGATGCTGAAAGAAGGGCGTTAGCCGGGCTGTCAGTCCGTCCCTTTCATCGTTTGACATGGGTTTGAAATTCTTGAGTAGGGCCACGTTTTTGTCAATAACCTCCTTACTGTCCGTTCCTATTACGGCACCGCTTACACCTTCAATGGACAAAGCATAGCGAATCATGTCCACGGGATCAAGTGAATTGTCATTTTCTACGGGCCGTATTACTTTCATTAGCATCACTCCCATGCCTTTAGCGCTTGCAGCCGGAATTGCCATTTCCTCACGCTTCCATCCGTTTTTGGCGTTGTAATGATTCAGGGCCATAAGCATGGTGTCAAAATCAAAATTCTCCGCCATATGCGTGAGCGCTTTAGCTTCGGAATGTCCGCTAAAGCCGATAAATCGCGTAAGCCCTTCCTCCTTCATTCGGTGAACAATCTCGATGACCTTTCCTGCTCCCTTGATATTATCCAGATCTTCGCTCCGGATGTTGTGCACCTTCAGTAAATCAAGCTGATCTGTTTGAAGCCGTTTCAGACTTTGTTCGATCTGCTTCATGGCCTTGTCGGGATCCCTTTCCCGTACCTTGGTACTGATAAAGACTTCTTTTCTTCGTTCTTTTAATATCTTACCGATTCTTTCCTCACTGATTACGCCTTTCTCCTTGTTTTCATACGAAGCGGCGGTATCCCAATAATACAAACCCTTATCGAGCGCATAGGATAGTATGTCAAGCGCTTTATCTTCATCTGCTATGGCACACCATCTCGAACCCAATCCCAGGGCGACTCTTGGAATCCGGACCCCTGTTTTACCCAAAACTGCTGTGGTTAAACCCCTGGATTCATATGAGCTGCAGCCTGATACGAATCCGCCACCGGCGATAGCCACACCGGCAGCCATAGAGCCTTTTATAAAATCTCTTCTGGTGATATCCTTTTTCATCTGTTTATATTTTTATGGTTTGCTGATACACAGAGCAATATAATCATGCTTTTGTGCGTCCTGAAATTGCTCCGGCCACGCCGGTTTTATGGTTCTGTTTTTTCGATTTTGAAGATACAACGAAGCAGATCATCGATCCCGTAACCATCTCGGTTGACAATCCTACTCAAATATAAGCAATTTGAATGGATTAATGTATTGCTTCAGCGCACGATGCCAGGCTTAGTACTCATATTTTGTAAGTAAGGTGTAGCTGGCGAGATTACCTCCCGACTTGTATGATTCGGTTTTCACTACACCTGAATTTTCGGATATATACTCGATATTCTTCAGGTTCATTTTTACAAATGACATTTTTGAGCTTAGATTATAACTGATCTTGTAGCAGTCAAAAGTCCCTGCAGGAGTCGAAATTGATTCCTTTCCTTCCACTTTCCGGTTGGTAATGTCCATGTTCATACTCATTGGAATCGGGCTGTTGTTCGTCTTTATATTGATGCTGGCATCTTCCAGGTTTTGACCGACGGTTAAGCCGGCCGGATATTGCATTTTGTCCATGTCAACTTCGACTTCCATATCCTTAAAAGCCGCCATGGATTCTGCCGGGACCAGGCTTGACATATCAATTTTTATGGTTCCCCGATCACATTCAAGTTTGTAATCCCCTTCGGATATAAGCTTATCTTTTTTATCATAAATTTCGTAAGAAATTGTTGCGGCATACCCGGATGCTGTTTCATCATATTCAATTACCCGGGTTTCCGACCGACTCTGGAGTTTGTCTTTTTTATCAAAACTTTCGGTCACGATTACCGTGCCGTTTTTAAGTTTATAAAACGGATTGTCGCACTGGCCTTTTGCACAGAATGCAAAAAAGATGAGGCCAACAAATAAGAATGATTTTTTCATAGGGAGATTGCTTGATTTGAGAATTTTATACGAAAGCTAAAACGGCTATAAAACTATTCCAAATAATTGAGACAATCTATCGAAATAATCCATGGTTTTGCAAATTTATGTATAAAGCTCCGGGTTTTCCAGCCCTGTGACCTGATCGTATGATCAACAAGGTCTAACCACCGGATTTGGGGCGATCGGATTATTGTTTGAAGCGCTTTGATCTTTAAACGGGGCATTTTGGTTTCGGTTTGAATTATAACTGCTATTTTTATGTTTTGGATATAATCTTTTCAATGGAAGGTTGTCATCCGGTCGATCGTAAGTTTTCCGATGCTCTTATGAGTCATAAACTATTTCAGATAGCGGTCATCCTGTTTTGCCTTAATGCGAGTTCATCAAATGAATATCCAGGCAATGTGATGGACCTGAAGTGTATCTCAGCTCCAAACGGAACCTTCCCGGAACGTGATTTGGTTGTTCATCCGCCATGTACAGAAGATGATATACCACATTATACGGCGTATAAGGTCACCTCAGCTCCGAAGATTGACGGGAAACTCGACGAGGCGATTTGGGAAGAAGCTCCCCGGTCTTCACGTTTCAGGGATCTAATCACAGGGGCAGAAACCATTCACGATACCAGAGCTGCCGTACTGTGGGACGACACACATCTGTATGTAGCTTATTGGGTTGAAGAACCAGACCTGCGGGCGACATTGACCAAACGCGATGCTCCGGTCTACAAGGATAACGATGTCGAGTTTTTTATTTCAGGGGAAGACGCATATTATGAATTTGAAATCAATGCATTTGGCACGGTCTACGAAGTATTATTCATCTGGGAGGAAGCCTTTGTAAGCGGCGGATACGATACGATAGCCGAATTCAATCGCAATCACAGGAAATCCAGGGCCTTTAATGGCGTCGGGTATACATCCCATCCGAGAGGTTTGCGCATCGGATACTGGGATTGGGATCTGCCGGGATTACAAAGTGCAGTTTATTTGGACGGCACGATAAATAACGGCAAAGACCGGGATCGCGGTTGGACCGTTGAATTGGCGATACCCTGGTCGGGCATGACCGTGCTGGCCCGGGGGGATGGCCGCAGCTTGCCTCCAAAAGACCGGGATGTTTGGAGGATGGATTTTTCACGATTTAACCAATACAAGGAAGCACCACCCGCGAAGGATTCCGGTGGCTGGGCATGGAGCCCTCATGGCGTTTGGGATTCGCATGTGCCGGAATGCTTTACCTATATTCATTTTTCCGGGAAAGATATGAAAAGTAAGATGTAGGTGTAAAATAGAACCGGTGAGGCTTGGTCCGCCAATCGCCATGTGTCACGGCAAGCCCTTTTTCTTTCAGCAGTAAGATTGAATTATAGTCGCATCCCCGTTCCCGTTTTCGGTCGAAAGCCGCTGTATTTTACGCGCGACCCGGCGCATCCTGGAGAGCTTAAACTTGTTTGGTTATTTTTCAGTTGTTTAATTAAGACCGAATCGCATGAAATTGATGTTGAATATCGGTAAATTTATGTATTGTGAATCAAAAAGAAGAAAACGAATGGTACAATAAAGTGCCGATCAACGTGCAGGAAGAATTGACAATTATGCGTCTGGAATTGAAAGAATCGCGAGCACAAACAAAGTTGATCGAGCGAAGAACCGATTTTCTTATATCAAAATGGATGGAGTTGGAAAGCCGCCTATGGTGGAAAAAGTCTTAGGATCCGATTAAAGTTACGGTTTGTGCACCTGCATATACCCGCTGCGATGCATAGGGCAAAAAGCCTCACCGGTCCTTTACTGTCGAAGGATTTTACGAAATAAGGGCGTTTCTGAAAGGGAGTGCGTACAATATTGACATCGATTACGGAAAATAATATTAGAGGACACATTTTATGAAAAGAAATGGCAGTGGCATAACGGTTTTATTAAGGGCATATTGTTCTTCATTATTCTGCTGTATCCTTATGTTGACCGGATGTCAGCCGCTCTTTGGACAGGTGAGATCCGAAACCTTCGAATTCGATTTTGAAGGTAAAAAGTATAGTGGTCTGATCGACATTCCAGGCAAAACGCCATACGCATTAATCGTACTGGTTCCCGGCAGCGGGCGAACAAATATGGTTGCCGGCGATGAATATTATAAGAACTTACGGTCCCAATTTGTTCGGTTCGGGCTTGCTTGTGCGGTTTATGATAAAGCAGGTTGCGGAAAAAGCGAGGGCATATTTGATTATAATCAATCCGTTCAAAACAGTAGTGAAGAGGTATTGGCAGCTATCCGGGAATTGAGGGAGCTCAAGGTTCCGGGTGCTGACAACATCGGGCTCTGGGGCATTAGCCGAGGAGGTTGGATATGTCCATTGGTGATTGCTAAAGATCCAAACGTTTCGTTTTGGATTTCGGTAAGCGGACCGGATCATCTGGAGACCATAGGGTATTTGTTTGAAGCTAATTGGCGCATTCAGGGAAAAAGCGAACCGGAAATTAAGCAATTGGCTTCCGAGTGGCTTGATGGCTTTACAATTCAGCGGAAAGGAGGTTCTTATGAGGAATATCTCGAAGCTTCTCCGAACCTGAGTAAAGATTCCTTGATATTAGCCCTTCGAGGGGGCAAGTTCAATACGAGAGAAAATTACCTCAGTTTTCAGAAAGTCCTTCAAAATCAGATGTTTGATGAGGAAACAGGATTGACAATAGTTGTTCCGGAGTTTACGGAAATACTCAGTGCGATCAAATGTCCGGTTCTTGCAATTTTTGGCGAGAGAGATTCGCAGGTGCATTGGAGAAGGACTTTGGCGCTCTATAAAGAAACGCTTGGCGCCAGTCACAATCTGACTATTAAGACGCTCCCCAACTGCAATCACAACATCCTTTCGTGCGAGACCGGGGGGTATTTTGAAAGATTGGAGGATTTAAAATTAAAAGGTCTCGGGCAGCCGTGCGAGGGCTATTATGATGAAATGTTTACTTGGTTGAGTGAGCTTGGATTTACAAAATAAATATGCTGCACATGCAAGCATTTCGAACAATTTCCACCTTACTGACTTCCCAATATCAGTATGGGGTCGATGGCTGATATATGTAATCGGTTGCGGTAATTCCTTTACGGAGCGTGTTCGGCCATGACAAAACCATTGAGTTTTAAACGGACAGGAAACATAAATTTTGGCTATCTACAAGACAATATGTACACAAACTCATCGATAATTTACATTTACTTGTTTATTACGTTATTGTTAACTTTAAGTATTGATATGAAAGTAATACTTGGTAAAACCTGTACTATCAATTCAAAATAGTGATCTTAGGTGCTTTTGATTGTATTGTTGGAGAGTAAGTATATTTTAAATTGGTGTGATTGTTATATAAAAAAAATATAGTTTTAGGACTTCGGTCCAGAAAATATCTAAATGAATTAGACATATAGCACAGGAAAGTTTTACAAAAAGAATATTTAAAGCATAAAAATTGCAGTCTGATAAACAGTATATTAAAAGACTTATTAGTGAATTTGTTCGATATCACGACAAAGCTGCGTTCAAGCAATTTTATGATATCTATTATCCTAAACTAATCAATTTTGCAAGATTATTCTTGAGGGATTTTTCCCTGGTTCAGGAGGTAGTATCAGATGTATTCTACAAGATATTACAAAATCCATCTTTGCTAGAGCAATCTAACGATATCGATAACTACCTCTTTATTTCCGTTAAAAATCAGGCCATCAACTGCCAAAAGAGAGTTAAAGTTTTTGGCAATTATAGTTCAGTTGAAGATGTAAAAGACTATCTGATACCTGAGAAAAGTAATCCCGAAAAAATACTTGTTGAGACAGAGCTATATGATGTTGTTTGGAAAATCGTTGAAGAGATGCCTCCAAAACGCCGGACTATTTATATGATGATCAAAGAGGATGGTATGAAATACAAGCAGGTAGCCAAATTGCTGGATATATCCGTCAAGACAGTTGAATCCCATATGCATGAAGCAATGAAGCCCATCCGTAAAGCGGTTAAGGATTATCTCGATTCCAAGGATGTGAATGTCAGGCAGTTAAGAGGTGAATTCTATTTATTTTCATTTTTTTTGTAATTCCCTAAGGGTTTTTTTAGCTGCCATTGTCTTCATACAAATATATGGCAGTGAATTCCAAAATACATAAGATAATTATTAAGTCCCTTTCTGGTGAAGCTACGGATGAAGAGCTTTTGCTGTTGGAGGAATGGAAAAAAATGAATTCTGCAAATGATGCAGAATATTCGACGCTTCAGAATGTATGGAAGTCCAGCATCTCGTATCCGGGTATTGTAAATGCTGAGGAAGAATTCAATAAACTATGGTTAAAGTCGGGAAGGGCAAATGCAGACGGACAGCACAAGGTATCTGATTCGATTTGGCGCAAAGTACTTAAAATTGCAGCAGTTTTAGTGGCTTTTTGTGCTATGGCATGGCTAATAAATATCACAATGTTTGAAGGAAATCCTCCTTCCGAGGAAAGCCCCATAGTGATCACCAAATCAAATCCTAGGGGGCAAAAATCAAGGATTTTTTTACAAGATGGCACCTTTGTTTGGCTCAATTCTTCATCAAAAATTGAATATCAGGAGGATTTTTTCACCCAAGAACAACGTCATGTAAGCTTGTCTGGAGAGGCTTATTTTGAAGTAGCAAAAGACAGTATTCGACCATTTGTAGTTCGAGCAGGCCAGGTTGAAGTTGAGGTGTTGGGAACGATGTTTAATATAAATACTAATGACGAAAATCGGGTGGCAATTGCATTGAAAGAAGGAAGTGTGCGTGTAAAGTGGTATAGTGAAGAAGAAAAAATCAAAGAAGAAGTGCTATGTCCACGGGAGATTATCTACATCGACACGGCCAGCGGAGAGACAGAACTGGGCAGCTACAATCCAATAGAAAAGATGGGGTGGAAAGATGGTATATTATATTTTGAAGATGCTTCATTTATAACCGTGAAAAGGAAGCTAGAAGATTGGTATGGGGTGAATATTAATGTTAAAGGAGATTTAACTACACCATGGAACTACAGCGGAGAGTTCGATAATTATGTGCTGGAGAACGTATTGAATGCCATAAGTTTTGTCGAAGAGTTTAATTATAAAATAGAGGGTGACAATGTCTCCATTATGTTTAACTAAAACCAAATATTATGACAAGAATAGATACCAGTTAAAAAAACGGCAATGCAATCATGCATTACCGCTTTCTATGGCCATAGATCTGCAAATCAATGGCCAAGCAATTAATAATGTATTAATATAACAATGTAAAAATATGAAAAATAAACTAAGACCTATTGTATTTAGGATTATGAATACGATTTTATGGGGCACATTTCTTCAGATGATATTTTTAAGCATACTCGTGGCGGCAGACTTGGAAGCTCAGGAAATACAGAGTGTGCGAGAAGTAGAAATAAATTTAAAGCTAAAAGATGCCAGCTTGGTCGATTGCTTTAATGCAATTGAGAACAAAACAAATTACAAGTTCACATATGATAGAAAAATACTCGATTCGGAAACCAAAATAAATTATTCCTCAAAAGCGGTTGCAATCTCTGATTTTTTACTTCAGCTATCGAAAGAGGCGAAATTGAAATTCAGACAGGTAAACAACACCATCAATGTACAGAAGCACTCAAAGATGGGAGATAGCGGCAGGGTGTTGGAGGTTATTATTCAGGGCATCACCATAACCGGTAAGGTTACTTCTTCTGAGGATCAGCAGGGGCTTCCCGGAGTGAATGTGATTGTAAAAGGAACTGCACAGGGCACCGTTACCGACGTAGAGGGTAATTATTCCCTGGAAGTACCAGGTGAGGAATCGATTTTGGTTTTTAGTTCTGTTGGCTATGTTCAGGAAGAAATTACAGTAGGCACTCAGACCGTCATTAATCTTGCTATGACACCTGATATTACCGCTTTGGAAGAGATAGTAGTGATAGGCTATGGTACTAGCCGTAAAAGAGACCTTACCGGTTCTGTTGTCTCGTTAAAACCAAGCCGTGATGAAGCTTTAATTGCAACTTCTTTCGAGGATATGCTCCAGGGAAAAGCGGCTGGCGTAAACGTCATTACCGGGGGCTCTACTCCCGGAGCTGCCGGTTCTGTGACCATACGAGGAGCCAACTCTCTTAATGGGGATAGCCAACCCCTGTATGTAATTGATAATGTTCCACAATCCTCTACAGGTCAGGTAACGGGCAGTGCTTCGGGAGATTTTGAATATGCGCAAGACCCTTTGGCTGGTATAAATCCTAATGACATCGAGGACATCCAAATTTTAAAGGATGCATCCGCAACGGCGATTTATGGTTCGCGTGGAGCCAATGGGGTTATCTTGATTACCACCAAAAAAGGCAGTCAAGGTAAGGTGAAGGCTACGGTAGGAGCGAAATTTACCATAGCTGAAGAAGCCGGCCTTATTGACGTAATGAACTTGAAGGAGTATGCCACTTATTGGAATAATAAGTACCCAAATGACCAAAGATTTGTAATCGGTGACGACGAAATAAAATATATATATCCTGCCGGCGAAGATGAAAACGGTGACCCAATTATAGCTGAGGAAGTGATCGACAATGTAGATTGGCAAAAGGAAGCGCTACGGGCTGCCTTTTCACAGGAGTATTTTATAAACATAAATGCTGGTACAGAAAAACTACGGTACAACTTTTCTTCTTCTTTCAGAGATGTGGAGGGCATTATTAAGAACACAGGGTTGAAGCATGGTGACTTTCGGTTAAACGTAGATAGTGATCTTACTAATAAATTATCCTTGGGTATTCAATTAAGTGGTTTTTTAAGAGAGAACAACATGATGTCTGGAGGTAATACCGTAGGTAGGGCTACCGGAGCCATCATACCTTCGGCGTTAAATGCCCAACCGTTTCTAAGACCTACTGATGATATAACTTTTGCCGACAACCCAGAGGCCAGAGCTACTGCGTTGAGTTGGATATCGGATTATGATGATATAACCAATGAATATCGTATTACCGCAGCGGCGAATATCAACTATCAAATCACAGACCACCTAAGATTTACTCTTAGGACAGGGGGCAATTTAAACAACAGGGTTAGAAAAAATTGGTATGGTTTAGAGTTGTTTAAAGGAGCCCAAAACAATGGTTTTTTAGCAGAGAATACATTAGAACGAAACAATTATAATATAGAAAGTCTTTTGTTCTATAACAAGACATTTGGAAAAGTAGGCATCAACGCTACGGCAGGTGTAACCTATGATGTGTACAAATGGTTGAACACAGGACTTGATGCAATCGATTTTCCGTTCCATAATTTACGAACAGGTGGGTTGCATACTGCCAATATGGTGCAAATAAGGAATCCTTTGCAACAAGACTATCAGTTGTTATCCTATTTGGCAAGGTTGAATGCGTCGTTTTTTGATGGAAGATATGTGCTTACGACCACCATACGTGCAGACGGAACCAGCAAGTTTAGCGAATCGAACAGGTGGGGCTATTTCCCATCGTTTGCCTTGGCCTGGAACCTAAACCAGAAGAACTTTTTATCTGGCAGTGACTGGCTGTCACAGGCTAAGTTGCGGGCCGGATATGGAGAGACAGGTAGTCAAAACATAAATCCATACACATCTATCTTTCAATATGGATCTACCTTAGGCTATGCAGAGCCTTCGGGCCAACAGATACAAGGTTTGGGGGTCACGGGAATCAGCAATCCTGATCTGATATGGGAAACCACAACTTCCGTAAATGCAGGGTTTGATTTTGGCTTTTTTGACAATAGGGTATCTGGTGCGGTAGATGTTTACCAGAAAAACACCGAAGATCTGTTATTGAATATTACAATTCCCGGCTCGACAGCCTTCAGCACTCTGACTGTTAATAGGGGAGAAATTGAAAATAAGGGAATCGAGGTTATGGCCAATGTCGATATCATACGCAATAATAATCTCAAGTGGACTGTTGGTGGAAATATTTCATCTAACAGACCTACCATTAAGAACCTGGGAATACCCAGAGCTGATATCGGTGCTTTGGACAGTGTATCATACTTCTTTGGGAACACTGCGGGGGATCATTTTGGACAACCTAATATCTTTATAGAGGGTGAAGCTCCCGGGCTATTTTTTGGATTTAAAACAGACGGTATCGTTCAGGAAGGAGATGAGTATCCTGTAGGCAACCCACTTGGCAACTCAGGTGACCCGGGAAATTTAAAAGTTGTAGATGTTAACGGTGATGGCGTTGTAGATTTTAATGACAAAACGATTATTGGGAATTTCAATCCGGACTATACCTACGGGTTTCAAACCAGTTTGACATACAGACAATTCCGATTCAGGACAACTTTTGTTGGAACAAAAGGTGGTGATGTTTTCAATGCCAACAAACGTTACAGACAGTTGCCTGCTTATCAAAATGGCGATGGTAATCAAAACCCGACGTCCATAGCAAATTCCTGGACACCTGAGAATTCCTCAAATGAATATCCATCTGTATTCAGTAACATAGCTATCGGACATGTCTACGATAGATATATAGAGGACGGAAGCTTTCTAAGGTGTAATGATATCACCTTAGGGTATGCTTTAAAAAATGATTTGATCAATAAATGGGGAATAAACAGCTTAGACTTTACATTTTCTGTCAGAAATGCCTTTACCATAAGCAGCTACAGTGGTTATGACCCAACAAATAGATCTTTTGCTTTTGATCCATTACGAAGAGGGTTTGACCTTTATTCGTTCCCGATGCAAAGATCCTTTATCCTAAGTATGAATGTAAACTTCTAAAAAAATTGGTCATGAAGAAAGTGAAATTATTTGATTTTGGGCTGAAGACATTGACTGTTGTTTTAGCCGTATGCATATCATCTTGTTCTTTGAATGAAGAGCCTGAATTTAGCTTGAATACCACGAATGTTTTTGAATCACAAAGTTCGGCGGAAACTGTCTTGAAACAATCGTACGGATGGTTGGCAGCTCCCCAGGTTTATGGACAGTTTTTGCATGATGTCACGCCTGCCAATGGAGTTTATTGGGCAAAGACCGATGCAGGAAGACTAGAAAGGTCAGTAACCTATGATTATTATGCTGAACGACAGCTTTTACCAGACATGTGGCAAGGCCTTTACAGAGCGATTGCAGAAAGCAATTATCTGATCGATGGATTGGACAATTCCGGTCTTTCAGATGATTACAAGACCAGGGCTCTTGCACATGCCAGATTTGTAAGAGGTTTTGCCTATTTCAAGCTGGCCAATTTATTTGGGCAGGCAGTTGTGCTGACAGAGCCCGTTTCAACGGCAAACCTGGAATCTCCATTGAGCGATAGGGACGTAGTTTATCAACAGGCCATAGATGACCTTGTGTTTGCTTCAGAAAACCTGCTGGAAGAAGAAATGATGGATGGATTGGCGGTAAAAAATACGGCTATTGCCTATTTGGCCAAAACGTATTGGATGATGGCAAGCCAAACCCAGGGAGCCGGCGGTGATGCCACTCAATTATACAATACGGCAAAATCATACGGAGACCAGGTAATCGACGAATATGCTCTGGAACTCAATTATGGTGATCTATGGGTCAATCATATTTCAGGTTCTCCGGAATCTATATTCCAATTAAACTTCACCCTGGCTAATGGGGTCCAAAACCGTGCAACATTCAACTTTGGCCCTAACGGTGGATGGGGTTTTTTTGCACCTGGATCTCCATCGTGGGGAAACATGAGAATCGACAGGGCGTTCTATGATTATCATAGAGGTACATATCCGGACGATCCGCGTATGGAGGTAAATTACTTTTCAGCATGGACAAACCAGAGAAATGGTTCAACTGTATATTCATATCCATATGTGAGATACAATGATTGGTCCACTGGGGAGCCGGTAGAAGTCATTTATGATATGTATGCAGATGCTCCACGTTTGCCGGGAGACACCCCTACCAATCCAGATTATGATTTTGATGCATTGCCCGACCCTGTGAAAGGGCTTTGGAATTCTACCTATCAATGGGATAGAAATTTATGGCCATTCAACCAAAAAATGGCTAATGTAGGAGCAGTTAGTAATTACGACCCTAGAAATTTGGTTATATTCCGTTATGCAGATTTGCTGCTGCTCATGGCCGATGTTGAAAACGAACTGGGTAATACAAACGTGGCGCTGGACTACCTAAACCAGGTTTTGGACAGGGCAAGGCAATCCGGTGACGGTGCTACCTACCCAATGACCGTGACAACTGCAACCCAAGCAGAGCTCCGTGATAAAATCTTCTTTGAAAGAATGTTCGAGTTGGCGGGAGAACCGGATCTATTTGAGGACATACGTCGCAGGGGAACAAGTTATTTGGAGAAAGTGATGAACATCCACAACGATAGTAAAAACGTTCAATATAGACATCAGTTCGAAGTTGCCAATGGTGTAGGAGGACTGTTTAGGGACTACATTATTAGCAATGGCAATATTACTGAAGATTTCTTAACAAAGAATTTATTACTTCCCATCCCTGCAAATGAAATAAATAACAATAGAGCTATTGATCCGTCAGATCAGAATCCGGGGTATTAGTAGTATATCATAACAAACTCATATGCACATGCTCTTATTTCGCAAGTAATAAGGGCGTGTGTTCATTAAAATAAATACCATAATGATGACAAGAACAAAACACAAATTAGGTTTGTACCTGGCATTGCTTTGTCATTGGCTTTTTTCTTCTACTGTGATCTTAGCTCAGGTAAAGAACCATGCCATGGACTTCCCGGGAGGAGCGAGTGATTTGGTAAACATGGGTGATATAGACCAATTAGATGGTGCTACAGCTTTTACTTTTGAAGCTTGGGTGAAGGTAGATGCCTGGGTAGATTGGAGTTCTATTTTTGAAAAAAGCCATTCGGCTTCCGACAGGGTTGATATCCAACTAGGATTGCAGAGCAATGAAAGGCTGTATTTCCATGTTGCCGATGGAGGTAATAACTATGTAGCAGTAAATAATGCGGGTATAAATGATGGCGATTGGCACCACATTGCCATGGCGTACGATGGCACACAGAGTGCTTACAATCAAATTGATATTTTCATTGACGGAGTATCAGTATCCAAGTGGTACCTAGATGGGAACGGCATTTTACCTTCCTCTACACCCAATACCTCGGCAGACTTTGTGTTAGGGAGAAAATTCAAGGGAAAAATTGATGAAGTAAGACTGTGGAGTGTGAGGCTCACTGCTGATGAACTGGTTTTGAACAATACACTCAATGCGAACCATTCACAGTATGCAAATTTGGTGGGATACTGGAAGATGGATCAAGCACAAACGAACGTCATCGTCGATTACAAGGCAAATCTTGATGGAAGCATGACCGGTGGTCTGAGTAAAGTGGAGGTCACTGATAATGATGGATTCAGCTACAATATAGTGAGTGCCTACATCCGTCCACAGTTTTACGAAGCTGGTGCAGTAGATGACGAATATTTAAGAAACAACAATGACATCATTCATATTTTTGCTTCCCCTTATGCCGATGGAGAATTGTTTTCTGACTTCCCGGTAAGTGACGGAACGCTCACCAATGCCAGTCATCTAAGTGCATTTGCCGGACGCAATGGAGTATTGGACCTGAATGGGCCGGGCGCAAAGATGAATGGAGGCAGACACCTCATGAACCTGGCCACCGGCGGTGCAACAAACTTTTCGTTTGAGGCCTGGGTGTACCTGGACAGCTGGGTAAATTGGAGTTACATTTTTAGGAAGCAGGGAAGTAGTTGGCTAAAAAAAATCGACTTGCAGCTAGGTGGAGATGTTAATACACAACAACTGTATTTTCACGTAAACGACGGCAGCAACGCCTACGCTGCAGTAAACAATTCCGGTCTTACCGTTGGTAGTTGGCATCACGTGGGATTAGTCTATCGAGGAAACGCATGCGCCAACGAACAGGTAAAAATATATATAGATGGTGTTGAAAAAAACTTGTGGTACTCCAGTGGCAATGGAACCGTACCTACAGCAGGGCCTGCTATCCGTGATGACCTGGAGTTAGGAATCGAAATAGACGGTAAAATGGATGAAGTAATGGTATTTCGAGTGCCGCTGGCCGCTTCTAACATCGTCGACCATATGAACAATGGCATTACTTCTACCAATTGGCCGAATAACCAGGCCACAGCCTATTGGAAATTTGACGATGTAGCTAACCCAGGAAAAGATTCAAAAAGCTGGGCTAATATTCACAATTCCATTAATTCGGTGATTGACGGATATGAGGGTATAGAACATCGGTTGGGAGTGGCTGCTGGTGATTGGCAGACAATGATGGCTAGCTCAACTGCCAGACAGAATTTTGCCAACAATGTAAGAAGCCTTATGGATCAATATGATTTTGATGGTGTAGATCTGGATTTTGAATGGTGTGGGGCCAATGATACACAATGCTGGAACAACTATGGGAGTACCATTACAGTTCTTAAAAATTTGTTGCATGCGCACGAAACTTACAGTGTCACGCTACATCCACTTTATTACCACTTACCAGCAAGTGCTCATTCAGTGGTTGATTATATTTCTATTCAGTCTTATGGGCCCAGTGCAGTTAGGTTTCCCTACGATGAGTTCGTTTCTAATATCCAGTTGTTTTTAAATTATGGATATCCAAAGGAAAAACTCATAGCAGGTCTGCCTTTTTACGGGGTAAGTGACCCCAAAAAGTTGACGATAGGCTACACGGGGATTGTGAATAATTTTCCCAGCCTGGATCCAGCCACTGATACGGTAAATATGCTGATGAATGTAACTAACGGGTCGGGTTGTAGTGCCACAACAGCGCAGGAAAACGTAACTATCGTGTTTAACGGACAACATACCATTCGACAGAAAACGGCTTACGCAAATAGTCAGGGGTTAGCAGGCATCATGTATTGGGATACTGCCACCGACTTGGACTATTCAGACCCCAAGTGTCTTTTACATTCATTGAACGCTGTGATGAATGCAAATATTCAAATCCCTGTGGCAACGGGTAGTTCTGCAAGAATATCATCTCACCTAACGACCGAAGATTTAGTAGAAAAACTGGAAGTGTCGGATGGGATTAGGATTTATCCTAATCCGTTAGTGGGAGATGGCAGATTACTGAAAATTGATATCCCATCATTACAGAGAAGAACTGTTAATGTTCAATTACTGGATGTCAAGGGAAAAGTAATCTTAGATAGAAGGGTGAAAATGTCTGATAGAGCTACAGGCATAGAACTCCGACTCAATGCTATCCATCAAGGCGTTTATATATTGAAAGTTGATGGTAGAGAAAAAAAGATTTCTCAAAAAATTATTGTAAAGTAAAGATTAGGCGAGATGGTGAGATATAACCTCACCATCTCGCTTTTGAAGAATAATATTGTGAATGGCGTTTTATAAAAAAAAGACCAAACTGAAATTTGCACTAATACTTTTCTGTATTGGTGCTGTTTATTTTGATACCTGGAGCCAGATAGTCAATTATGCCATCGAGTTTTCCGGGGCATCATCCGCGGTGATTAACCTGGGTTCTATTGAAGCACTGAACGGCACAAGCCAGTTTACATTTGAGTGCCATGTGAAGCTTGATGCATGGAATGTCAATAGTGAAATATTTAACAAGACTCAGGATGCAAACCATCGGCTCGCCATTCAACTGGGGGCAGCCGAAGAGAAAACGATTTATTTCCATATCTCGAATGGTGAAGTTGGTTTTGTGGCAGTCAAAGATGCTCCCCTTACGGTTGGGCAATGGCACCATATCGCAATGACTTACAACGGGACCACAGACCCTGATCGTAAAATGAGTGTGTACATTGATGGGGAACTCATGCGTTTATATACTGGCGAAAATGTGGATCTGCCGGTACAAACTGCCACCACCTCAGCCCCAATGCTATTGGGTCAGGGATTTGATGGCATGATCGATGAAGTGAGGCTATGGGACACTGAATTATCCGCCTCGGATATTGTTCCTGACAACACCATAGCTGACGGTCATGTATTATACGATCATTTAATTGGCTATTGGCGCATGGATCAGCATATAAATGCAACCTCCATTATCGACTACAAGTCAGAACATCATGGAGTAATGCGATCTGAGGTGGAAAGAAAACTAGTGGAAGACAACCCATCCCTGAAGTACCACATCGTTAGCGGGTATATACGTCCCCATCTCTACAAAGCAGGAACTGTGTCCGATGATTATCTAAGGCACAATACCGACATTATCAACCTGTTTGCAATGACCTATGATGACGGGGAGTTGTTTTTCAATGCTCCTGTAAGTGACGGTACCATCACCAATGCAAACTATTTGTCGCAGTTTGCAGGACGCCGGGGAGTGCTGGATCTGGACGGAGAGAATGCCGGAATGAATGCCGGAAGGCACCTGTTAAACAATGTGGACGGAGGTATCACCCGTTTCACTTTTGAGGCCTGGATATACCTCGATAGTTGGACAGAGGGGAGCTTTATTTTTAGAAACCAACAGGGCGAAGACACTGACAATAAGATCGATCTGGAACTTGGGAAAGAGCAGCAGTTACTTTTTCATGTGAATAGTCAGGGCGAGTATTATGCCCGGGTGGACAATAGCGGACTATCGGTAGACACATGGCATCATGTTGCTGTAGTGTACAATGGTGGCGCAAGTGGCAATCAGGCGCAGTTGTATGTCGATGGTGTTTCAAAGGAACTAATGTATTCAGGTGATTCAGAATCTTTGCCAGGAAGAGGCCCTGAAATCCGTGGCGATTTTGTATTGGGTGTCGGTCTGGACGCGAAGTTTGATGAAGCGATGCTTTTTCGTTTTCCCATGTCCCAAAATAGCATTTCGAGCCACATGAACAACGGAATTAACATTGCCAACTGGCCGGACTTTTGGGTGTCAGCACACTGGAAGTTTGACAATGAAAACGACCTGGGCAAAGATTCGCAGACTTGGGTGAATGTTTACAATGGAATCAACGCTGCCATTGACGGGTATGAAGGAATCGTGCAACGGATAGGTACCGCCGGCGACTGGCGGAAAATGATAAGCTCCCCCGATAGTCGAGAAGCCTTTTCCAACAATATTCGCACACTGCTGGATCAATATCCACAATTTAAAGGGGTGGACATTGACTTTGAATGGTGCGAAAATGATGCGAACTGTTGGACAGATTATGCCAAGATGGTTGAAGCAGTAAGTGAGGTGCTCAAACCGGGAGAAACGTTTTCCATTAGCCTGCATCCGGTATCGTACAAGATATCGCTGGATGCTGTCTCACTGGTAGATTTTGTGTCCGTCCAGTCGTATGGTCCCAGACCTGAGGTTTTTCCGTACGAAGCATACCTGGAGCATATTGAGCTATTTATCAACTATGGTTTTTCTGAGGAAAAACTAGTTGCAGGTATGCCTTTTTATGGTGTCAGTGACCCACGGGGTTCAGATGTTGGCTACCGAAGCATCGTAGACGCATTTCCCTCTTTGAATCCTAATACTGATCGCGTCAGTTTAAACCGAAATAATTCCCCAACCGATTTTGTCTTTAACGGAGTAAATACGATCAGAAAAAAAATAAAACAAGCCAAAACAAAGGACTTTGCAGGTGCCATGTATTGGGACACGGCGGTCGATGCAGACTATTCTCATCCATTAAGCCTTTTGAAAGCACTGAATGCCGAGATGACGGCTAACGTTCAAGTACCAGTGGAAAAAACAGTAGAAATACCGGTGGCTTCTAAAGTAGAAATATCTCATACCACCCTACCTCCTTTGAGCGACCAACTGGTACTAAGCGTAGATGATTTCTCGGAGAATGAAAAACTGCTGATCTATCCCAACCCTTCCACCGGCTATGTGAATATCCGATTGCCAGCAGGATCAGGTCGGGGAACTGTAGAAGTGCTGGATTTGAATGGAAAAAGCCATTACACAATGCCTATTATCGGACAACAGGAGTTCCGATTAAAGACGTCCCAACTTCGGGCGGGTTTGTATGTCGTGAAATTTTTCGATAGCACTTGGGGAAAATATGCCAATGCTTCATTGATAATCAGTAAGCTATGATTTTTCTTAACCCTCACGTTAAAAACAGGAAAGGAAGTATGAATGCTACTGATTTATGTTAATTCAAAGGTCTCATTTTTACGTTATTTAAACCTCGATTATCAAGTAAATAATATAATAAAATATAAATGCGATGAATAAAGCGATATTATGCTTATTGCTGGCCTTGGGCTTTCAGCTATCCCATGCCCAGATAGCCAGAGAATTGAGGGCGGATGCGATAGAAAACAAGATCAAGGAAAACAAGGATGAACTACTGGCCCGATATTATGAGCTTTCCTCAAGACCCGAACTCTTAAGCCGTGGGGCTACCCGCGTGTACAGCGGGGACAATCTTGGGGCCATCCAGTTTCCCGTGGGCGGTATCGGTACGGGCTGCATCCAGTACAATGGAGAGGCCGTGCCACGCTACTGGCAAATCTTCAACAACATGACCCACGATTTTATCCTGTATAGCTTTTTTGCTCTCAGGGTGAAAGACAAAGAGGGGGTAAAAGTGCGTGCATTACAAACCCGGGATGCCGGGCAGTTTCCCAAAATGGAAGCTGTGGAGGCTTCTTCTACCTTCCCATTCATCACCTATACGTTCAAGGATGACCTGGCTGCTAAGGTTACGATGGAAGTTTACAATCCCTTCATCCCCACGAACCTGAAGGACTCGGGAATCCCCGCGGTCATCTACCAGTTTACGCTTGAGAATCCTACTGAGGAGGAAATGGAAATCAGCCTGTTGGCTTCTCAGCAAAACGCTGTTGGTTTTTCTCAAACGGCGGAAACGTTTATTGGTGGAAATTCTTTCGCCGAGCGGTTCGAGAATAACATACACCAAAACCCCATTACTAATAATTCATCGTCCTACTACGGAGGCAATGTCAACTCCATCGCATCCACTCAAAATGCCAAAGTGTTATACATGGAAGATTCTCGTAGCGATTCCGCTGAACATTTTGGGCAAATGGCACTCATAATGCTTGACAAACACCTTGCGGCTATTACCCAAGCGGCCGCCAGTTGGACGGACGAAAGCAAGCTGTTGAAAAAATTTACGAAAAGCGGTCAGATAAGTGCCAATGAAAAGACGAAACCCAGCGAGAAAGGCACTACCTGGACTGGGGCATTGAACATTCCCATGACCTTGCAACCTAGGGAAACGAAAGTGGTCAACATGGCATTGGCGTGGTATTTCCCCAATGGGAAAAACGGAGGCCACCTCGACCGATGGGACAACTGGGGAGAAGGCAAATGGGAAGGAAAAGGAAACCAGTATGCCAACCGCTGGAAAGACATTCGGGACCTGACGACTTACTTGGTAAACAACCATCAGGATTTGCGAGATAAGAGCCAAAAATTCACCGATGCACTTTACCAAACCAACCTGCCGTATTGGCTGCTCGACCGCCTTGGAGGGCAGTTGGCTATCATGAAAAGCCGCACCTTTTTCTTCGACAAAGAAGGGTACGTAGGACTTTGGGAAGGCGCAGGAGCAACCAGTGGGTCATGCGCGGGCAACTGCAACCATGTATGGCACTATGCCCAGGCACATGCTCGGTTGTTTCCGGAGCTGGGCAGGTACATCAGGGAACAGTCTTTTGATTTAATCAAACCCGATGGACAGTTACCCTATCGACAGCCCGCTGGGAGTTTTGCCTTCGATGGGCAGTGTGGCGAGATAATCAGTGCCTATCGCGAATACCTTTTGACAGAGGATGACACTTGGTTCAAGAAGTATTATCCGGCCATTAAAAAAGCCATGAACTACCTCGTCACCGAACACGACCCAGACAAAGACGGCTGGCTTTCGGACAGACCCAAGCATACGACTTACGATGCTGCCATGTCGGGCAACCCTTCTGTGCTGACCTCCCTTTATTTAACAGCATTGGTTGCGAGTGAAAAGATGGCGAGGGTATGCGACGATGCGGAACAGGCAGAAGAATGGAAAACCATAGCGGATAAATCGGCAGAACTGCAGGACGAAAAACTATGGAATGGGGAATATTTCATCCAGTTGCCGGGAGAAAAACGCCATGCCGATTATGAAAATGGCTGCCATTCCGATCAATTGCTCGGACAGTGGTGGGCAGATCAGGTAGGGCTAAACAATCTTTACCCAGACTATAAGATAAAATCAGCTACGGAGGCTGTGGCAAAGTATAACTTCAAAAGCGTACTGGGCGATTATATCCACCATGCATGGAGAAAGTTCGCCCTGCCCGAAGAGGCCGGGGTGGTTGCCACTACATGGCCCGGAAACGACAGGACGCCTTATGCTATAAGGTATTCAGATGAAGTCTGGACTACGTTCGAGTACACCATCGGTGCCACGCTGTTAAAGTACGGCAATATAAGGGATGCCATGACCTTGTTGCGTTCGGGATACGACAGGTATGACGGGAAGCTGAGGATCGGTTATGAATCCCAAGGAAAATGGGGAAATTTTGGCTTTAGCGGAAACCCCTTCGGGGATGACGAATGTGGCCAGTTCTATGGAAGGGCGCTCTCACAATGGTCTGTTTTGCTGGCCGCACAGGGATTTGCATATAATGGCCCGGAAAAGTCCATAGGTTTCGACCCCAAATGGAGACCGGACAACCATCGGTCATTCTTCTCGGCAGCGGAAGGATGGGGCACCTTTTCTCAAAAGCAAAGTGGGACGAAACAGGAAAATATCTTATCCATCGCCTACGGAACCGTAGACCTTTCGAAGGTATCACTGTACACCGGTTCTTCCAATCGTTTATCAGCTAAGATGATGGTGAATGGCGAAAAGGTAGCCATTAAGGTAGAGGGAAGTGCCAATCGCTACGATATTCTTTGGCCGGGAACAAGTTTAAAAGCAGGGGATACTCTATCTATTACCATTGAATAAAAATTACCAAACCTATGTCCAACAAAAAAAATCCACAATTCCTTTCAGTCTTGAAACATAGCACCAGCTTTACCGTTATGGGTTTCATATTTTTTCTGTTGGTTTTTGCATTTGTGTCCTGTAAAACGATCCATAACAATACCAGACAAGTTTATGTGCAAGAGGAGCACAAGGACGCGAGTCTGTGGAAAGTAGTCTGGCAGGACAATTTTAACGGTGCGGAACTGGATTCCACCAAATGGACAAGAGTGCCACAGGGCCCTGCCAATTGGAGGGATCAGATGACCGACAAGGACGACAGGTGCTTTGCCATGAAGAGTGGCAAGTTGTCCTTACTGGGTATCCGGAACAAAGACAACCCCATCGATAACAGGCCTTACCTTACCGGGGGCATCTATTCCAAAGGAAAATTTGCGTTCCAGTATGGGCGGATCGAAGTACGGGCGCGACTGGAATCGGCCCAAGGAGCTTGGCCGGCCATCTGGATGCTCCCCGAAGCAGGGAATGCACCGTGGCCCCAAAATGGGGAAATAGATATAATGGAACACTTGAATTTTGATAATTTTGTTTATCAGACCATTCATTCCAATTATACTCAATATCAGGGAGGGAAAGAGGATCCGCCCCATTCCGGAAAGGCGAAAATAATACCCGATGGGTTTAATACCTATGCCTTGGAATGGTATCCTGACCGACTCGTATTCCTACTCAATGGTGAGGCTACATTTACCTATCCAAAAGTGGAAAAAGCCGGAACCGACCAATGGCCTTTTGATCGCCCGTTTTATGTGATCATCAGCCAGCAGCTCGGTGGGGATTGGGTGGGGGAAGTGGACCTGGATGACCTCCCGGTCAAAATGGAAGTGGACTGGGTTAAGGTCTATCAATAATCTGAATGTGCTAAAAACAGTTGAATAAAAGATATTAATATTGAAAATTATGAAAACCAGAACTTTACAAAGAATCTTGTCGTGTCTGACCATGGTACTCTTGGCAAGTGCCTGCCGATTGGACAAAAAAACAACGGAACAAGAGCGGCCCAACATTGTCTTCATTATGTCCGATGACCATGCCTACCAGGCCATCAGTGCCTATGGGCACGGACTCAACCATACACCAAATATCGACAGGATCGCCGAAGAAGGGGCCGTTTTTCACAAGGGCTTCGTAAACAATTCCATCTGTGCACCCAGTAGGGCGGCCTTTCTTACGGGCAAACACAGCATCAAAAATGGTAAAGTGGACAACCTTCAGCCCTTTGACTGGGACCAGCCCAACTTTGCAAAGGATCTTCAACAGGCCGGGTACCAAACGGCACTGATTGGCAAGATACACCTGGACGGACTGCCTCAGGGCTTTGACTATTCCTGTGTACTGCCCGGCCAAGGGTATTATTACAACCCGGATTTCATAGAAAATGGCAAAACAAAGCGCATACCTGGCTATGTGACCACCATCACCACGGACCTGGCCCTCAACTGGCTCGACAAAAAACGTGACAAGGACAAGCCCTTCCTATTGGTCTATAACCAGAAAGCACCACACCGCAACTGGAAGCCCGAGGAAAAATACCTGACCCTGTATGATGACAAGACGTTTACTCCGCCCGCCAACTATTTTGATGATTATGAGGGCAGGGGTACGGCCGCCCGTACACAAGAAATGGAAATAGACGGCCATGCCCGGTGGGGCCATGATTTTAAATTTACAGTCAATCCCGAGGGAGACATCACCAGGCTTGCCGGGCAGCTAAGAAGGTTTGATGAACAGCAGTTGGCGGCCTGGAACAAGGCCTATGGCCCGAAAAACGAGGCGATGAAAGCGGCTAACTTGAGCGGAAAAGAACTGGCCCTGTGGAAATATAACCGCTACATCAAGGACTATTTGCGCACCGTTCAGTCCGTAGATGATGGCGTGGGTACGGTATTGGATTATTTGGATGAAAATGGATTGGCAGAAAACACCATAGTTGTTTATACCTCAGACCAAGGCTTTTACCTGGGAGAGCACGGCTGGTTCGACAAGCGGTTCATGTACGAAGAATCCTTTCGAACCCCTATCCTGATGCGCTATCCAAAAGAAATCAAGGCAGGAACGGAAATTGACCAATTGATACAGAACATTGATTTTGCCCCCACCTTCCTCGACTATGCTGGGGTAAATATCCCGAGCGAAATTCAGGGAGAGTCGTTTAGAAAAGTCGTAAGCAAAGAGACTTCCGAGTGGCGGGATGCTATTTATTACACGTATTATGAATATCCTGCCGAGCATGCAGTGAAGCGTCACCACGGCGTGCGCACAGACCGCTACAAATTGATACACTTCTACTACGATGTGGACGAATGGGAACTCTACGACCTTGAAGAAGACCCATCAGAAATGACCAACGTCTACGAAGACCCTGCCTACGCTGAGGTAAAAGAAGATATGCATAAGCAACTAGTTGCCATGCGAGAAAAATACGGTGATAGCGATGAAATGGACCAAATGCACCTTGAACGCTTTTTGACAAGAAAAAAACGTTAATCTGTTTTGTCCCTATTTGAATAAAAGTCAATTAGTAATTCACAGAGAACCATCATAAGAACAGTATTTCTTTTTACCATAAGTCTGGCAGCACGCCTTTCGGCAATTTGTCAGCAGATAAACGATTGGGAAAACCCACTAGCCACCGGTATAAATAAATTGCCGGCACGAGCCACTTCTATGTCGTTTCCGGACGAGGCAATGGCCCTTAGGGGAGACCTCAAAGCTAGCCTGAGGTACAAAAGCCTCAACGGGCAGTGGAAATTCAGCTTTTCTCCTACCGTAGAAAAAAGTGTGGAAAGCTTTCATAAGCCTTCGTTTGATTGATGTATCGAACTGGGATGAAATCCCTGTACCGGCCAACTGTGTCTTGACCCGCCTTAAATCAGCCAAAGAGGCCCGGGATATTTTACGGAGATTTGAGATTCTTGCCCGGGTGCTGTCATTTCATGATAAGATTGTTGCCATTAAGTAGTGTCCTCTTTGATTGGTGTTTTTAAAATTCTATTTATAAACCAAAATTCTCACATCTTTATAGTAGGGCATCCTGTGTCCTGCCTTCAAAGTTATTGAAGTTTGTTTCACATGAGACAGACTTCATTTCTGAGGAGGCGATAACTTCAATGCGGTGTTGAGGTAATAACTTTGAGGCTGAAGTGGCATATTCTTTAAATTTCGCCTAAAAGATTTGTATTAATACTACAGGTGTAGTAGATTTGAAACTACACCTGTAGTATTTAAATATGCGGCAATTAAAACTTGATGAACTTCAACTGAAAATCATGCGTGTCCTTTGGAATCGACAAGAGGCTACGGTGTTAGAGATAAAGGAATCACTACTCGAATCCAAGGAGCTTGCAGTCACTACAATTAGCACGGTCCTATCAAGGTTGGAAAAAAAGAATATTGTCAGTCATAGAAAAGAAGGAAAGCATTATGTGTATAGTCCCCAAGTAGCAGAAAGCACTGTAAAACAATCCATGGTTTACTATCTTATAGATAGGCTTTTTAATGGAGATAAAGCATCACTGGTGAATTTCCTGGTTAATGAAACCAATATTGATCCGAAGGAGATAAAGACACTTAAAGACAAGATTCATAAAACAAACTAATGGAACTTGTAAACACATATTCTTTATATATCGTTACTTGGCTGGCCACATATCTTCTCCACAGCACACTTATTTATATTGCTGGTAAGGTAGCCCTGAATATTTTTTCTTCCAATGAGACAAAGGAGCTATTGCTCAGATTTGCAATATTTGGTCCGATGTTTACTTCTGTGATTCAACGCTTTACTGAATTCGGATATTCATTAAACGATTCTACAGGTTCGGCGACCACTACCTTAAATGTACTTAGAATCTTTCCGGCTCAGGAATTTATTGTCGAGACCAATTGGCCAACCTTGTTGGTCGCAGTGTGGCTTTTGGTCTCCTTTACTTTACTTGTTAGACATGTTTTGTTGATTAGGTCATTTCTAAAATCAGTCAAACCTTTAGTTACATTGACATCTAGACAACTAGAAAGACTGAATCAACATAAAGACATATTAGTAAGAGCAAGGAGAGTTGATTTTGTTGTTTCTTCGAAATCCATCAGTCCATTTGTTTGTGGTGCAAACAGAATTGTGATCCCAGAATTAGTATTCAATAACTTAGACGACAGTGAATTCAGATCCATATTGGCGCACGAGGTTTCCCACTTAGTTAGACGGGACTGGTATTGGTTACAAGTTTATAAATGCTCTGAAATGATATTTTTCTTTCAGCCCTTAAACAGGATCCTTTTACAAGATTTGATCAGTACAATCGAATCAATTTGTGATTCAAGGGCAATTAGACTTACCAATGACAGGAAATCATTAGCTAGTTCAATTCTTCAAATAGCAGCTTGGAAAAATGCCGCTACAGACAACCTCGTTTCAGGGCTGGCATTTCATTCCACTTTCCTTACAAAAAGAATTGATAATATCCTTGATGCCAAGCATACTGTCCGCAGCAGTACAAAATGGAAAGTTAACTTGACTTTAATCCTTTTGACAATCACATGCATTACTGCAATTCCTGGATTTTCCTTAGAGAAGAAAAATAAACGCTCTCAAATTCCTGATACTTATTTGTCTGCTTCTCCATCAGATTCCATACCTGCACAAGGCGAAGAGTACATGTTGGAGATTCCACTTCCAGTGAATGTGGAAATTGATGTTCCTATCGAGATTGACATTGACCTGGAAAATGAAATAGAACTTAATCCAACTCAATAACCCCCACTTCTATGAGCTCCATGAAGCAATTCATTGCCACTATTTACCTGGTCGGCAGCGCTAGCCTTGCCTTTTCTCAAGTAGAGGACAGATCACAGGACCCAAATAGACAGTTTTCGGCCGAAAAACTTAAACTTGATTTATACCAACTTAGGACCGCCCTGGAAAATGTCCATCCGGGATTGTATAGATTTGAAACTAAAGAAATCTGGGATGCACGGTTTGACAGTTTATCCAACGCACTAGATGAGCCATTGACTGGTATTGAATTTTACAGAATACTGGTGCCTTTTATTTCTAAAGTCCGTTGCGGTCATACAAATATTGGTGTGTCGACTATCTACAATCAGCATGTTTTTGCTGAGTCAAAAAATTTTCCTTTCATGGTTCGGGTTGTTGATGGAAAACTATATACCTACCATAATTTGAGTGATGAAAATAATATACCTGATGGATCTCAACTTTTAAGTATAAACCATCAACCTTATGAAGATATTATCAAAATGTTTTACAATGCGGTGAGGGCGGATGGTTTCATCGAGACCGCTCGTTACCGGAAGTTAGGCAAATATTTTAGCTATTTCTATGCCACCCTGATTGGGTATCCCGATTCATTTAACCTCCGGTACATAGCACCAGGCGAGAAAATGGAGAAAGAAGCAACCGTCATGGCTAAACAAGATCTGCAAAAAGCTTCTCTTCATTGGGAAAGATATGACAGCAAACTACCTCCTACTGAATTGATGAAATCGCCCTTAGGCTTTCTTATTAATAGAAATGAGGATTATGCAATCCTTAAAGTAGACCGGTTTTTTACCAAAGGTGATGAGCCTAAAGACCTTTATGAGCGTGCTTTTGATTCCTTATTCACCGAAATTTCAAAGAGGAATATCACTAATCTCATTATTGATCTAAGAGGAAATGGCGGTGGTATTGATGACCTAACCTCACTGTTGTATTCATACCTCGTGGATAAACCGTTTAAGTGGTATAGACAAATGCGTGTCAAGAACTTAAATTATGACTCATATACAAAGGCCTATACCTACAATGAATATCAATATGCTCAGGATGAAGCCGGAGATATTTGGGTCACTAATGGAGATGAATTGTTTATGAATCAAAAAGTCAGTTCACCTTCGTTTAATGGTAACGTATTTGTTCTGGTAGACGGACTCACTTTTTCTGCAGGTTCCATATTGGCGGCTTACATTAAATCTTCGGGCCGTGGAATAATTATAGGAGAAGAATCTGGTGGCTATTCCAACGGAGTCACAGGTGGTCGCTCAGTTTCATTTCAACTTAAACACACTGGTATATCGTTTTCCATACCTCCTTTGCAAACTTTCTTTGAACTTGAAACGCCAAATTCTGATCAGGGAGTAATACCCGACTATCATGTGAAGACCACCATATTGGATTTAGTTAAGGGAAATGACTCTGTAATGGATTTCGCCATACAGTCTATTCAGAATGACTAAAACCACCAATAGACTAAAAAAACCTGACCGGCCACTTTGGGTCGAAAGCAGGCTTCGATCCTGTACGTTTAACAATTACTTGGAACAACGGTCTACGCGAATCAAAGTAGATTGATGCCTGGATATATAATTGGAAAAAGAACATGAATGCAATAGATATTCTGTGCCTAAAATAAAACAAGCGGCCACGATAAATCGTAACTGCCTGTTTTCAGAGTAGAAAGAATAGATCTATTATCGAACTTAACTTTTGAAGTTTGTTTCCTATTGTGGCATTTTTTAAATCTATGAACAGTTATAGGATTGAGGATGGCAATACGAATTGATTATAAAAATAAAATATAGTACGGTTCAAATTTGAACCGTTATAACAATTCCCATCAATTCAATATCTTTTAGTTTAGACCTTTGCAGTAACCTCTGTAGAATCCTGCTCTATCGGAAACCAATGAATCATCAACAACTTTGATGAACTTATCTTCGGTTAGGATCAATTTATCACCAACGAATTGTGGTATTTCATCTTCATATTTTATTAATAAAGTATCACCTGATTGTTCCCATTTGCCTTTCTTAAACGTGGTGATAGCCATAAAGCCACTATGCAAATACTCAAAATCCCCTGATTCTCTAAATCTTATAATTCCTGTGTTTACAGTTCCTTCATAGCACCCACGATAAACGATCTTGGGTTGGTAATATGAAGCATGTAAAAATGATGGATTAATGTATATGATAATGAATGTTGATAGGTATATTAAAGTAGGAAGGATAAGATTAAATGAGAGTGTTCTTCTCTTTTTGATAATCGTAACTAGTGTGATTATGATTTTACCAATTACCCAAATATCTAAGATCAATAATGCGGTTATTCCTAACGGTGGAGCAAATTCAGAGATTTGTTGCCAATAATACTCAGTAAATGTTAATAGAATTAGCGGGATGCAGATAGAAAGTGAGACGATTATTCTCTTTTTGTGGTTCATTTAAAAAAAATCCTACATCCACTTAAATACTTTTTCTGATCGAATATGGTTAAAATTGATGACAGGCAATGAATGATTTATTAAATAATCATATAGAGGAAAATCTGTTGTAATGCCAAAAATTCCGTTTTTACAAAGTTCGAATATTGAAGTATCTGCTATACCAAATTTATTATAAGGATTCAGGTCTGTTAATTCTTTGCTAAGATGTAATAATATGAATCTCATTTTAACAGTCATTAACAAAATTTAACCATCATTAACACCAACAACTCCTTGAATTAAAATTTCATGGAATATATTTGGTTATCTTTTATAAAACCACAGAAGTCATGAAGAAATCACTTTTTTTATTAATTCTTTGCTTATCAGTTTCATCAACTATACAAGCGCAAGACACTGATAAGTGTCAAAAAATCGGTATTGCAAGAGTTAACTTTATAATGATGAAACTTCCTGAAATGAAAGAAATTGAGGCACAGATTAAGGAGTTTGAAGAGCAAATTCAAAAACAATATGACTCAAAGGTGAAAGACTTCGAATTGAAATATAACAACTATATTGAAAACGGTGAAACAATGCCAGAAGTGGTGCGAAAGGACCTGGAGATTGAACTTAATACAATGCAAAAATCAATAGAAGACTACCAACAACAAGCGCAAATTTCTATTGTCAGAAAACAAAATAGTTTACTTCAACCGGTTCAGAAAAAGGTATTTGAATCAATAGAACAAATAGCCAACAAATTTGATTTTAGCCTTATTTTAAATTATGACATAAGTGGAGTGCCAATTGTATTACATTATAAAGACACATTTGATATCTCAAATCAAGTTCTTGCGAATCTTGGGATTAACAACAATTAATTAGCAGGATTAAGAAAGATAAACTATGTGGTAATTAATTCTTGTTCTTAATTCCCCAACAGACAAGCTATTAATCAATAGAGGTGCATTTATAATTATCATTTAAAAAAAAACTAACCTTTAGTTAGTTAACCTCGATAATATTCTATATTTGTAGTAATTGCATATTGTAAACAAGGATTATAACTATGAACATTAGCTTCACGGAAAAGCAGGAAAAATATATAGCATCACAGATTAAATCCGGTGATTTTCAAAATGCAAGTGAGGTTGTTCGCGATGCTCTAAGGCTGCATGAGGTTTATCGCCACCGCATTATTGATGAGTTAAAAGCAGAACTAGAAAAAGGTTGGGCAGGGAAGGCCAGCACGCGCAAGATCAAGGATATTATCGAAGATAAGCGCAAAGCCAGGGCTAAGTAAATGTCAGGGCGTATTACGACCTATGAGCTTTCGCAGGAAGCGGATCGGGACTTGGATGAAATTTTTGATTACACCGAGGCTGAATTTGGTTTTGATCGGGCTGTAGCATACATCACACAATTCGATGTTATTTTTGAGAAATTGCTTGATAATCCCAAACTTGGAAAGGGAAGAGATGACATCAAACCTGGCTTGCGGAGCTTTCCCAAAGCGGAGCACATTGTTTTTTATCGCATTTTAAAAGATCGTCTGCGGATCGTTCGGGTTCTCCACGGTAGCAGGGATTTGCCACGATTCTTTCAAATTGGTTATTA
>JAKSDO010000035.1 GCA_022360055.1 Cytophagales bacterium
ATATAATAGTTCCCGGATTTCCAAGCATTATCACCTTGTATGGGTGCGGGGGTCATGTTGTTGTCATTAACAGCACCAACCTTGATAGATGCGGTAAACGAGTGGGAATTCTCGCTATCGAAAGTATGTGTGTGAAGCATCACTATTACTTTCTTGTTGCCTCCAGTCACTTCGGTATCGGCAATATTGTCAGATTCATAAACCAAAGCCACCAGCATTCCAGCCAACGAGGTATTGTCAGTTACCTTACCTGAAATAGAAATCTCCTCTCCATTAGCATAGGTTTGCCCGTTTGTCGGAGCTGATGAAATATTTAATATTGGAGCTTCTTCATCAGCCAGTTCTTCAAGAGTTATTTCCTCTTCGACCGATGTGGAGTTTCCTTCCTGATCGATTACTGTCAGATGAAAATGATATTCACCGGCTACCGCGGTTGCAGGAATATCAATGTGCTTGTGGAAGGTGGCATTTTTTTGCCCGGTATAGTCGGTATATTCAGCCTCAATTTCATCGCCCGAACCGTCTTCTTTATGGATTTCAACAGTGATCACATCTATTCTTCCATCGGCAATAATTTCCGCTTCCATGTGCATATCACTACCGATATATGCTATTCGGCTATTGCCTATGCCTAATTCTAGTTCACCAATAACTGGTTTCGGAACAACGTCTTCTTTTTCGCAGGAGGTAAAAAATAATCCTGCGGTAATTATTGCAGCAAACAATACTCTTCTTGTTTTCTTCATTTTAAAATTTAAATAGTTATACATAAAATCGTTTTAGTTATATTTTTATTGAAAACGGTATGGCAATGTTCAGAATGAAATTCCGTCCCGCCTCTGGTACATTGATCAATCGATAAAAGCTGGTGTGGTTAAAGTATTTGGTGTTAAACAGGTTTTGCACCTGCAGCGAAATGCTAAGGTTGCGATCTTGCATCTTCACATCCCCCCCTAGTCCAAGGTTTACTACCTGGTATCCTTCAGTAACCTCTTCGGGAGGCACAATGCGCGTCTGAGAAGCGGCTATCTTATAGTCCAAAGACATATAGATATTTTCCAGAAATTTCCATTTATTCTTTTCATACCTCAGGTTGAAAATGACAGACGCAGGAGGTGAAAAGGGGAGCGTAAATCCCTTCTTTTTGCCTGACAGCTGCTCTGCATAAACATACTCACCCACCAGGCCAAACCTTAATGGATCGATGATCCGGTAGTGAGCATGTATTTCGCCTCCATAGCGCAGTACCTTGGTCTGGGAATAGTAGAACACCTGATTGCCGTTGCCATATAAGCGGTCGTGTTCCGAAGTTGGGTTGAGGTAGATATAGTTGGGAAAATAATTTGCAAAAGGAGTAAGCCCAAAGGCGAGCCTTTCAGCGCTATATTCCAGCCCAGCATCTAATTGGTAGGCAACTTCCGGAGAGAGATCCGGGTCGCCTACTTCAAAGCTAAAACGATGATAGTTCACGCCATTGGCACCGAGCTCCTGAGCAATGGGCATACGGAAGCTCTTCCCAATATTGGTTTTGAAAGACCAATTTTTATGATTGTAGTTGTACCCGACAGACCAAGATACATTAGAAAAGTCCCTATCCAGGTCATCAGCTCGTTGCAAGTACTGGTAAGTAGTGTCTGTTCCTGAAACAACC
Source organism: Cytophagales bacterium (assembly GCA_022360055.1). GTDB lineage: Bacteria > Bacteroidota > Bacteroidia > Cytophagales > Cyclobacteriaceae > JAAUQL01. The sequence goes on from JAKSDO010000035.1 coordinate 1,652, forward strand.
GGTGAAGTAAACCAATCATGGTACCTTTCTATTTGGATGTTTCCATAATCGTATCGTAAGCCGACTTGCAAGGTGCTTTTTTCTGTGATGCCATGTTTGACCAAGGCAAAACTGCCCAAATTGAATTGACGAAATGCCGGGATGATAAAACCATGACCATTGATTGCATTGTCCTGATATGCGCTGTTAATGCCAAAAGTAAAGGATGTCTTGTTGGTTTTGAAGTATGCGCCTTCTACATTGGCAGAAAACACATATTTGTCAAATTGTCTGTCTAAATCAGGAGCGAAGTTTGCTTCACCCTGATAAGTAGCCGGCATATAACCATGAGCAACATATTGGCTCAGTTCTTGCCGGAAATTTCGTTGAAAACCTAATTCACTTTTCAATTCATACTTGCTCCAATTGCGTTGTGTTCTATTGATTATCTTGAAGTGGTTGACTTGTTGGTAGGGATACTGTATGTCCCTGTCAGATCGGTCATGAAGATCTGTATCTACATTTCTGGGCTCTAGTCCATAAGCATTGGCAAAAAAACCGCTTTTAACCCTGATGTTACTGACGTAGAACCTACTTTGAAATGCAGGTTTTACATATCCAAATGAAAAGTGCAGGTCATGTTCGTTGCCGGCTGTATTGCGCAACTGATTGTTATAGAGAGGTGCCCGGTAAGAATAAATATCCACGCTATCAGTCGGCACTTTATAGTCACCATAGTCCAGTAGTGTGGCACGAAAAGTAGTAAAAAGATGACCCTTTCTGCCAGCCAGAGCAATGGATGTTCCCAACAGATTATTGTTGGTTTTTCCTGTGAGATCAACTGTTCCTGTGAAAGTGTTTTGCTCGGGCAACCGGTTTTGTTTAACATCTATCACTCCGCCAATGGCATCTGATCCATACCTAAGCGAAGAAGGTCCTTTGATTACTTCTACATTGTCCACGGCATATTGATCGATCTCCAGTCCATGCTCTACGCCCCACTGCTGGCCTTCGTGCTTGATACCGTTTTCCACTACCACCACCCTGTTGAACCCCAATCCCCGAATCACAGGTTTCGACTGCCCAGAGCCTATGTCTATAGTTGTGACACCGGCCAACCTGTCAAGTGACTGCATCAGGCTGCCGCCTTGGTTCTGTATGAGGAAGTCGCTGTCCACAATTTCCATGCTGAGCGGCACTTCATTTTTACGCTGCTCCACATGATCATCTGAAACCACTACTTCGCTGAGGGTCATCATCTTTCGAGTCATCAGAATGTTCATCTCCACATCCTCTTGCAGGGAAATGTGCTTATGGTAATCTTCATAGCCGACACTAGAAAAAACCAGGGTGTATTCCTTTTTACAAAGCTTATCCAGCAAAAATTTTCCATGTTCATCGGCCACAACTCCATTCTTTGTGTTTTTAATCATTACTGTGGCAAACGAGATGGGCTGCTTGGTTTCCGCGTCCAGGATACTGCCGTGGATTTTATAGATGCAGGAGTTTGAAAATTGCCTGGCTTCGGTAGAATGGGCATAACAACATCCCCAAAAAAGAATCCAGCTAAACAGAGCATATATCTTCATGCTGTTCATTCAATATTTTTCTCATTGTTTCTATTACAATCTGACTTTTCAGCCGCATATCTGTATTCATTTTCCTGTAAGTTCTGGTTGTAAAATTCATATTATTCTCGGGAAACCTCCGGGCATATTGCGCGATGATGAATACATCTGACAATAGTATTAGGCACTGCACAACAGCAAAAACCATGTTGAAAATGTATAGGAGGCCTACAGCCTGAAAGCCATAAAGCTTTAGCCAACCTTGCTTTGGAAACAGGTGTGCTTACCTATCGGTATGAAAGGTAGACTTATTGGGAATCAGCCTAGTTTGGGAGGGGGTAAATACATCTCCAAATCTGGCGGAGAATAGAGCATGAGATAGTGGGAAAAGCGGTTCAGTGTAGAAACCGCACTTAATAGAACTGTCTGAATCGAATGATCGTCTTGAAAAAATAACGCTGGGAAAAAGTAAACGAAGCCCATCATCCTTTCTAGTATCGCTTCCTGCTGCTCGGGCATCATTTCTTCAAGTAAGCAACTTGCCTGACAAGATTTAGCATGGAGCAGAACTTGTTGGCACTCCTCTATATGTTTGTCAAAATTTAATTGGAACATCATCAAAGTGATGAACGGACCGAAGACATTCAAAAGCACAGTTACGACTAATGGTACAATATACCATTTGGTTCGGCTTGTCTTATTTGAATAAAAATCTGCTTTTGACAAGGTTATCATGCCGCAAAATTAATCCACTTAGTTTTTAGATGCAACAGTGTTGCAAATATAGTTGAAGTCTTTATATTTGCAACTGTGTTGCGTTTATTAATAACCTATACCATGAAAAACCACTGCCCTATGGGCAATTCCCAAAATGAATTCTCCATTACGTATTATTTAAAATAGAAAATCTGTGTAGAATGTTTGGAAAAAAGAAGTTACCTGTAACAGTACTAAGCGGATTTCTAGGAGCCGGAAAAACCACCTTACTCAATCATGTGCTGAATAATCGGGAAGGCCTGAAGGTAGCAGTCATCGTGAACGATATGAGCGAAGTCAACATTGACGAAAAGTTGATTGCCCATGGAGCACAGCTATCCAGAACGGATGAGAAATTGGTAGAAATGAGTAATGGCTGTATTTGCTGCACCTTGCGAGAAGACCTAATGATTGAGGTAGAAAAACTGGCCAAAATGAACAAGTTTGATTACCTGCTCATAGAAAGCACGGGAATCTCGGAGCCTGTTCCAGTTGCACAAACTTTCTCATTTGCCACCGGTGATGAGCTATATGACCTTACCAAGGTGAGTAAACTGGACACAATGGTAACTGTAGTGGATGCATTCAATTTTTTCAAGGATTTTGGAAGCGCAGATACCATTGTTGATCGCAATATGGCAAGCGATAAGGTAGATAATAGATCTATTGTGAACTTATTGACCGATCAGGTAGAGTTTGCCAATGTCATTATTCTCAATAAATCTGATTTAGTTACCAATGAGCAATTAGGATTGCTGGAAAAAACCTTGCACAAGCTAAATCCCACGGCAAAGATCATTCGCACCACACACAGTAAAGTTAACCCAAAAGAAATCCTTAATACGGGACTATTTGATTATGAGATTGCAGCACAGGCGGCTGGTTGGCAAAAAGAGTTGGAGTTAGCACAAAAAGGAATAGCCCACAGTCCGGAAACAGAAGAGTATGGGATCAGCTCATTTGTTTATCAAAACTCAAGGCCGTTCCACCCACAGCGATTTCTGGAATATGTCAGTAGGAATTTTCCCACCACCATCATCCGAAGCAAAGGCATATTCTGGATTGCCTCGCGTCCAGACAAAGCCATCTTATGGAGTCAAGCAGGTGGCTCTCTTAAAGCAGAGATTTATGGCCGCTGGTGGGCAAGCGTATCCATAAAGCAACGCGCAATGCGTCAGGATTACCTTGAAAATCAGGAATACATTCAAGCCAAATGGGATAAGCAATGGGGCGATCGGATGAATGAGTTGGTGTTCATTGGCCAGGACATGGATAAAGGGAAAATTAGTACCGATCTAAATAGGTGCTTATTGACAGACCTCGAGATTGCCGGTATGGAAGCTGGAAATAGATTTCTAGATGAATGGCCGATATGAGTTTGTTTACATCCATTCCTTTTCTAAAGAACAGGCGAAGAATTCCCCGGCAAATAATCAGTGATTCATGGGCTGATCGAGATAAGATTCTGAATAATGATGTGAATTTGTTTTGCTGGAAGAGGCCAGTCAATCCGGAGATTCAGGACTTTCTGGCACAACTAATTGACCATCAGCCTGCACCCATTTCATTTCGCGCATCTGTTCAAAACCTGAGGCAACAAATCGACCACACAAAACAACCATGGTATCTAGAGACTTTTGGAGATGGATTTCATGCTTTTTGGGCAGATATAGAGCTGCTTGCAGGAGATTTTATCGCCTTTTCCCAAACAGGACAGGGTACTGTTCATCTCAAAATGGTAACTGACGATGCCTGTGCCAAATTCCATATAGACGCATACAAACTGCGGCTCTTTACTACTTACAATGGGAAGGGAACGGAATGGATTCCGGAAATAGTCACTAATAGGAGGTCATTGGGAAGAACCAATGATTTAATTGTCAAAGACCCATCACAGATTCAACGAATGGAGTCCTTCGAAGTCGGTATTTTAAAAGGCGAACCACACGGAGGCAATATGAATGTAAAAGGAATTGTCCACCGGTCGCCGGAGATCTCTTCTACAGGAGCAAATCGAATCATTTTAAGAATAGATATATGAGCAAAATCCCGGTACATATTATAACTGGCTTTCTAGGCGCAGGTAAAACAACATTCCTCAACCATTTTATCAAGGAGCGCCTGCCTGAACGCATTTTCGTAATAGAAAATGAGTGTGGAGCCACTAGTATAGACGGTGCCCTGGTAATGGATGGAGTAGAAGAGATTGTGGAGCTGGCGGCCGGTTGCCTTTGTTGCTCGCTCGCAGATGAGTTGCTGGATGTGTTGGAAGAGGTCTCGAAAAAAAGTATTCGAAAAGATGTTTAATCGCCACTTAATGGATGAGTATGCTTGAAGGTTGTGGCACACATCACCTTTTTCAGGTTTCAAATTAATATAATTATAGAACTATGATCACAACAAAAGAAGTAGAAAATGCCCAGAATGCCTGGGGAGAAGGAGTCGTTAAAATTGGCGGGCTCAAAGATCAACGGGGACAGTGCGAATCGTACTCAAAGGAGTTTATTGATAAGCACTATGATTTCCAAAATAAGGAGGTACTATTTAAACCTACCAAGACGTCTGTTCGTCAATTCAGACCCACGAAAGAAGGAGCTTTGTCTTATTTTATCGGTGGAAATGCAGAGTATCCTGAAGATAAAGGATTTGCCCTACAACCATGGACAAAAGTCCGGTTCGAAAATGCAGCACTTATCTTGGAGGAAAATCGAGCTTTGGCAATGGGTAACTATTTCTTTACCGATTTGAATGGAGGGGAAACAAAAGTTGAGTTCACATTTGGATATACCAAAGATGAGAATGGGAAACTTCGAATAGATCTCCATCATTCATCATTACCGTTTAATCCGTAGCCTTATACATGATAAGTAGTTCTGAAAATTCATCAGGAAAGAGGCTTTACCTGGTATGTCCTACAGGAAATATGAAAATAAGGATCTATAACAGATGCTTAAAAGTATTATCAATCTCCGTCTGATCAAACTTATCCAAGTAAGCTTTGGTTGTTGCTTCACTGCTGTAATTCAGTTTGATGATTTTCAGTAGCACTGATTAACTCTTGTATCAGGCGCTGACTTGAGACATAAGAAAAAACATCTCAGTAGCTATCTGCTTGCATCGCTCGTCATATTTGGCGGATTCATAATCAGTGCCATCAGCCACCTTAGGATCTTCGTAGGTTATGGGAACTCTTAAACTTGCCCCCGGAATGAACGGACAGTTTTGATCCGCATCTGAACAGGTCATAATAGCTGCAAAGTTTTCCTTTGGATTGTATTTGCCATCATATTTTTTCGAGAAGCAATCCATAGCGGGGCCACTGTCACCGAAGGTTACTTTGTAATGTGGATTTTCTCCTCCTGGATTTTCAACCTTGAATCCAGCCCTTTCTATTGCCGCAACAGCCCTTGGATTGAATGCGGTTGCTTCCGTACCGCCCGAAAATGTAAATATATTGTCTTCCACATTGTAATAATTTGCAGCGGTGGCAGCCCATATCTGGCTCAGATGGCTTCTGCGACTGTTATGTGTACAAATAAAAATCAGGTTGGCCGATTCATTGGAGTTCTTTTTTGTGTCGATGTACAATGCAACTTTTTTAAGCTGATTTTTGCGCTCTTCCGGTATTTGATCAACCTGAGACTTAATATCTTCGATATATTTTTCTAGCGATGTGTATAATTCCATATTTGACTCTTTTTTTATTTCTTCTGTTTTCGATTCGGATGTTGATTTAACCTCTGCTTTTAATTGACCTGGATTACTCTTATTGTTTGAACATGACCATCCAATTAGGAGGATAAGTACCACAATGAAATTTGTTGTTTTCATGATTGTTAAGCTTTAGAATAATTGATAGTATTTGATATTTGACTTTGAATGTTTAACAGCAATCGTTTGTCGGTGGTGGATTATACCGTTCAAACATTTCATTGAATAAAAGTTTTACTTCTTCCCATTTTTCAGCATTGATACAATAGTTGACGCTTACACCTTCAATAGTGCCTTTCACAATTCCAATTTCCTTTAGTTCTCTTAAGTGCTGACTAATCGTAGCCTGAGCCAGGCCCATTTCCTGGACCAAATCACTATTAATGCAGGCATTAATCTTAAGTAAATGAAGAATAATAGCCACTCTGGCCGGATGTGAAAACGCCTTTGCTATCTGTGCTATTTCGTTTTGTTGATCAGTAAAAAGTTCTGTTTTAGTAAGACCCATAAGTATCTATAATTACATTGCAATATTACGATGAATGAATTTAAAAAATTCTCTGAGACGATTAATTTATTGTTAAGATTGTCTTATATGATGGCATTACCTTCACTTATCTGGACAGATCCAACAAGAATAAAAAGGAAACCATGAAGCTGCCGGTGAATAAGTTTATTTCACGATTTTTGATGCATGTCTTGCCAAAAGGTTTCTGTAAAATCAGGCACAATGGCTTACTTTTTAGTTAGCTGCCTTTTTTATTTGCGCAAAACAATGATGGTTTGGCCATGAGCCGTCTACTCATATCTATAAGCGCCTCCCCATACTTTCTCGCGTTTACAGGGCGCTCGTAAATATACCTTGATCGGATATATTTTCGTTTGGATAAATTCAAAATCATTTTTGGGATCTGACGGTGGATTTATGAACAAATCCTGCTTCATTGGAACAGCCGTAAAGTATGAAATCTCTTTGTAATTATCCCATTCAGGCCATACTTCATTTGTAATTTTATCAAGAATTGTCCATGATTCTTCAACAAGATCTAATGAAGGTTCTAATTCCGGAAGTAACTTTTGTGCGTAGCGCGTATATCCCATCAAAAGCATACTTGCCGTAACCATCAATATGCTGCCGGGTATTTTTTCCATATTATATAATTTCATATTATAGGTAGTTGCCTATCCTTCGAAGATTATTAATTATTTCCTGTTTATTGTGATTAATGATTATAATAACTTATTCTGTCCTCAAAATATCAGCAGATTATGCATGGAATGGTTATCAAACCCGGTTGGCCGGAAAAGCTACCGATTGACAATTTGAGAAAAAACATCGTACAAAGCGATTAAAAAATAAGTTGCTATTCCAATTCCGACATCCACTCCGGGCTTTTCCCTCAAATCCGCATCATTTATAAATTATAAGAGATTGATCCTCCTGTGATAACTTCAATATTTTTAGGTTTTTACTTGCAGGCCCCTTCCGGACATTGCCATTTAGATCAAATCTTGAATGGCCAAAACTAGTGCATCTCAGTTCCTCAGTGTCCGTTAAATATTTCAACTCCATGCCACCATGGGTACATCTGTTTTCAAATGCCTTGTACCCGCTATTCGAATGGATGATAAGTACCTTTAGCTTAGATTTCTTCTTCCCGAGCGTGTAGTTGATTTTAGCAGCAGTATTAACAGATTTTAAAAAATCAGCTTTGTTTAAGTCCACCCTAACAATTTCGTTTTTGACAATATACTGACCTTCTGACAATTTTGTTGGGGTGATTTTATTGCCATCCAGTTCTATGGCGAAGTTCTCAAATGGACATAATGAAATTGTAGTCGTAATTACACCACATTTCCGAAAAAACAATCTTCTTTTCATGTCAGGTTTTATTATGAAACATTTATTGCCTCATGAAAATTCCCCGACGTTCGCAAGAGATTGTACTTTATTTACTATGACCAAAATCCACCTGAAAAATTCCATTTCCGATAAAACTGATTTGGTAAAGAAATGTAACTTCTTTGGAAAAGGCTTGCTATGAAAGCATGAATTATTCATTTCCAATTGAAACCAAAGTTGAATTTTATCCAATAAAAAAGTGCCTCTATTCAAACCAATCGAACATTTTAACACTGCCTTAATATAGAACCCGTCAAACACGACTAATAGTAGAAATATTTCTCAAAATTCTTACACTTGATCCTTTTACCCCTATTGTATATGGGTGGTAGAATAAGGGGCTGGGTAGCTTTGCTAAACAAATAAACAACGCATCATGAAAACTATTTTTTTTAGCTTGACAGCTTTGCTGTTTACTTTTGCCATATCCTACGCACAACCTGTTCTTGATTTTACCGAGCCCGAAGATGATTACTTATGGGTTGATCCCGGGAGAGATAAAATTGAGCTTCAATTCAATCAGGAAGTATTCAAAGGTAGCGGAAATCTCACTGTCTTTGATGCGGAAACAGACGCGATTGTAGATCAAATTTCAGCAAATAGCAGCGATATAAACATACTGCTCGACAGCCCTGATGCGGTCTCTGTTACACTTTCTAATTCGCTCGGTGCAGACAGATCATTTTACATCCTGGCAGATCCAGGTTTTCTGAAAGATGCCGGAGATAATGATTGGAGCGGCATTTCAAATAAAACCGTCTGGAATTTTAGTACGCGTAGTTATGATCCGTCAGGCCCTATGATCATAAGCATGAATCCGGATGCCGGAAGTGCGATGGTCGATTACGCTTCGCCTTTACAAGTGACAATTTATTTCGATAAGTTTTTATCCAAAGGATCGGGTTCAATATCCATAAAAAACCTAAATCTTGGCTCAACTGCCAGTTATGACATCAATCATGTAGATGTTAGTGTCTTAGATCAGGTGATTATAATAAGTAATGTTTCGGTTGCGGCGGACACAGAGTACAGCATTAAGTTAGATGAAGGCACCGTGGTGGATTATTTTGGAAATCAAAATGATGGAACTTCTGAACCAAATCGATACACTTTTAAAACCATACCTGCTTCAGGTCACACGCCTCCTGCAAAACTTGCAATAAAATATCCTCGTGACGACAGCCAGGAAGTTCCGGTAAATTTTGACCAGCTTAGATTAAGTTTTGATCAGGACGTCAATATCGGTACCGGAAGTATTGATCTGTATGAGCAGTCCGGCGACAACCTTGTATCCTCATTTGATGTGTCCTTTTCGTATGCATGGAATGGAGTCGCATATGTAAATTTCTATACAAACAATTTTGAGTTGCAACCGAATACATCCTATTACATCTTAATGAATAACGGGGCTTTTAAAACCCAAAGCGATAATAGTAATGTTGCCGGAATAAGTGATAAAACCGAATGGAATTTCACAACCGGTGATATTCCCAGACCAAATTTCACAAGTTTTGATCCGGCAGATGAGGAAACAGGAGTGAGTATCCTTCTAAACTCATTTGAGCTTAACATTGATACGGATGGAACCTCATATTTTGACTGGGGTGGTGGCGATATTCGATTGTATCGTTCAAATGATGATCAATTGATTAAAACATTTGCTGTAAGTGACTACTCGGAAGACTTAAATGCATGGACATCCGATTTTTTTCTGCATATTGATTACTATGGCCCACAGTTATTTGATCCCAGCACTTCATATTATTTCCTGGTTGACGAAAATGTAATTGTGGATCAAAACGGGTATGGAAATATTGCAATTACAGATAAAACCATTTGGAACTTCACAACCCAGGATCCGGATACGGACCCTCCCGTCGCTTTGTCCTTTAATCCTGATGTAAATGAAAGCAGTGTGTTCGTCGGCGTAGGTGAATTAGAGATTGACTTTGATGAACCAATTCGGTTTGGATCGTCCGGAAGCATACGATTGTACAAAGCTGCAAATGATGAACTTATTGTCGAAAGAGACCAATATCATCCAAATATTGAGATCGACAATGATTATGGAAATCCACAGCTTGATGCAGAATTTGAAGATCTGCTGTTGGAGCCTTCCACAGCTTACTATGTTTTAATCGATGAAGGATTTCTAGTAGACGCATTTGGCAATTCTTATCCGGGCTTCAGTGATAAAACGGCATGGGTGTTTACGACGGAAGCTTCTGATCTGACAGCCCCAATCATTACCCGCTTTAGCCCGGAGGATGAAGAAGCTGATGTGGTAATATTCAATAAGCTCTTTGGGGTTTTGTTCGATGAACTGACTGTCCCAAGTATAAATGATCCTCACTTAATGCTGTACGCTGCTTCCGATGATCAATTCGTTGCTACGCTCCCGCTTTACACAGGATATGATCAGCCATCATTGGATTTTTTTAATGGAGCAACTTCAGGATATCCATTCTTTTTTGAATTAAACGAAGTGCTTCAGGGCACGACAGATTACTACATTTTAATGGATGCGGGCCAGTTCGAGGACAGGTTTGGAGAATCATTTAGTGGAATTTCCGACAAGACGGCATGGAATTTTACAACGGAAGAACCGGAAACCACTCCGCCTCTTGCAATTTACTTCAATCCTCGATTGGATGAAACCGGGGTTCCGGTGGATGTAGGAGAATTAGAAATAAACTTTAATGAAGAAATCAAGTTTGGGAGCAGCGGTAGCATTCGATTGTACCGGGCATCCGATGATTTACTAATTGTCGAAAGAAGAGTTGATTATCCAAATTTGGAAATAGATAATGATGATTCGAGGCTGGAAGCAAAATTTGGGTCTTTATTATTAGAGCCATCAACCGAGTATTATGTACAAATTGATCATGGATTTATTGTGGATCTGTACGGAAATCCATATGCCGGAATAAGTGATAAAACCACATGGACATTTACGACGGAGGCATCGGACGGAAGCGCTCCAATGATAAGTGACATTATACCAATGGATGATCAAACGGATGTTTCAATTTTAGCGTCTGCATTTCTACTTGCATTCGATGAAAAAACATTTGTCGAAGTCGACAATCCGAGTATCCGGATTTATAAAAGTGATGGTGATGAATTAGTAAAAGAGGTAAAGCTTTATGGAAAGCCTGGTCCGCCGGTTGGAATTCCGGAAGGTCCGATCTTCACACCGAGATATTATTCGTTCAATGCCGGTGAAATTTTAGAGCCTTCAACGGCCTACTATATCCTGGTGGATGGCAGTCAATTTGAGGATAAATTCAAAAATTCATTTGGAGGTATATCAGACAAAGCTATATGGAATTTTACAACTGAAAACTCAGATGAGACCGCTCCAATTCCAAATTCATTCTACCCGGACCGGAATAGCCCGGACGTTGCGGTAACCGTTAGAGAGCTTGAAATAGATTTCAATGAAATGATAAGGTTTGGAGAAGGTGGTAAGGTTCGTTTACATAGATCCGACAACAATGAATTGGTCGCCTCATGGACTAAGGATAATCCAAACATTGAGATCGATAATAATTACCGGTTAGATGCGGAATTTTTTGAATTGTTGGAACCTTCAACCGGATATTATGTATTGATTGACGAAGGATTTATAGTAGATATCTTTGGAAATGCCTTTGGTGGATTTAGCGACAATTCCTCATGGACTTTTACTACAACCGCGTCGGACCACCAGGCTCCGTTAATCACTTCTCTTGAGCCTACCGATAATGCTGCTGATGTGCCTATAAATCAAAATTACTTGGTAGTTACATTTGATGAACTGGTCTTCCCTGCAACTTATTCACCGGAATTAAGGCTATTTAGATCTTCAGATGATCTTTTGGTATCAAAATTACGGCTAAACGGAGATATGGCTATTAACATTCCGGACGGAGAACCAATGCCAGAAGGATCTTCGTATTTCTTCTATTTAGAGGAGTATCTTGAGCCTTCTACCAGTTATTATATCACTATAGATCAAGATCAATTTACAGACCAATTTGGAATTCCGTTTGCTGGAATTTCTGAAAAAGACGCCTGGAATTTTGATACGGAAGCCGCTGAAACGGATCCTCCAACAATTTCTCATTACACGCCTTCGATCGGTCAATCAGGTGTCCCCCTGGTATTTAATGCACTGAATATCCAGTTTAATGAAGCTATTCAATTGACGGACAATGGAAGTCTGCGGCTATACAAAAGTTCAAATGATGGGTTGATAGTAGAAATAACAAATAGCTCAAATTCATACGTCGACAATGAAAATGAACTACAAATTTGGTTTTCCGATCTGCTGTTAGAGCCGTCCACAGAATACTATGTATTGATTGATGATCAATTTGTAGCAGATCGATTCGGCAATGCATACGCTGGAATTCAGGATAAATCAATGTGGACATTTACTTCTCAGGATGTAGAAACAGAAGCTCCTTCATTGAAGTACCCGATCTTTTCACCTTTCCCAGGGTCCACAGTCGGTCAGTTATCAAATATTTATGTAGGCATCTTTGGATTTGACGAACCCGTAGTATGGGGACAGGGGAATATTTATCTACTTGACAGATCAACCGATGAGATCGTTGACCAGATTGACGTTTCAACGCTAGAATCTACTGACATTGACAATGGAATCGGACATTACTTCAAAGTTACTTTAGAACCGGGAAAATCATATTACATTCAATTAGATCCGGGTACAATCACGGATTTGTTCGGTAATGAGCTCGTGATATTACCATTGTCGGAACAGGGAGACGAATGGTATTTCTTTACTCCTGTAGACGACGAAACCGGGCCACGTATAAGCTATGCATATCCGGAATTCAATGCAAAAGGAGTTGGTCTGTCCCCGGAATTTAAAATAAGTTTTGACGAAGCGATATTTCCGGGGAATGGAAAGTTAAGGATTGTAAATGCAGGAACGCTCGAGGTGATTGAAGAATTGAGTGTGTTTGACGATAAGGTGTATGTAGATGAATATGAAATTCAAATTTATCCTCAACAATACCTTCAAGTAAATACGGATTACTATGTTGAAATTGATCGGGGTTTTACAGTGGATATGTTTGGCAATGTGTTCGGTGGAATTGCTTCTAATGTCTGGAATTTTGAAACGGTAGAGGAAGATAATAACGCTCCGGAGGTACTTGAATTCATTCCGGAAATTGGCGAATCCAATGTATCTTTGATAACTCCTATCGGAATGGACTTTGATGAACCTGTCAAAATTGGATCCGGGTCAATCTCCATCTTTGATGCCGGCGATGATTCCTTGGTTGGAGAATTCGATGTCACTGCAAATGGTATAATTAATTTTGATAATGTGATTGGTACGTTACTCCCAACTGCGCTTGAGCAAGGAAAAACGTATTATGTGCTTGTTGATGAAGGTGCTGTTACAGATATCTCAGGAAATAGCTTCGCGGGAATCAGCGACAAATCGACCTGGACATTTACAACAGAATCCGGTGTAAGTGATCATGAACCTCCCACGATTTCTTCTGTAAATCCGACAATGATGCAAGGCGAAATATCGGTAAATACCACGGACATGGATATTGAGTTTAGTGAATACGTAGTAAAAGGAGAAGGCACCATATCAATTTATGATATTCAAGACAACCTTGTTGCAAATATAGATGTCGCCGGCGATAAGGTTTTTGCGGCTACTTCTTTCGTCAACGTAAGTATTGACGGAGTTATTGATTTCGGGACGACGTATTATGTACTGATCTCACCGGGAGCGTTTGAAGATGCATATGGTAATGATTTCGAAGGATTGAGTAATAAGGAATCATGGACATTTGCAACCGAATCATACAGCGGGTCAAAATCAGAGGTTATGTTTACATCTGCAAGTGCCGCTCTGGACGAAAACAATGGCACCTATCGGGTTGAATTAACATTGAATGAAGCGACCTTTGAACAAACTATTCAAATCGGTTATACTGCAAGTTCAAGTTTCTCCATGCCTGATGATTTCACTACTGATCCGTCAGAAAACCAGGATGGAATTTTGTACATCTCTATTCCGGCCGGAACAACAAATACCGGTTTCGATTTTGATATTGTCGATGACCAAATAGCGGAGAACGGTCAGGAGATAACTTTTTCAATTCTATCCGTAGGTCAGGCATTGGAAATTGGAAGTTTTGACAAAATGGTGATTACCATCGATGACAATGATTTCATAAGAACACTGTCTTTCGAGCAAACTTCGGCTAACATTATTGAGAATGAAGGTAGCTACACGGTAAATATTAATACGGATGACGCAGTTAGCTCGGATCAGCAATTTACTGTTTTAATAAATCCCGACAGTGAATTCACAAGCCCTGATGATTATGCATTAAGTCCGCCTGCTACCGGGAATGAGCTAATTATCACCATTCCAGCCGGGTCATCAACAGCATCATTTGATATAGAAATTGAAGATGATGAGATTCATGAAAACGACGAGTCCGTTGAATTTACCCTTATAAATCCGGACGACTTGCTTACGCTAGGTCAAAATGATTCATTCACCCTAACAGTTGTTGACAATGACGATGCTATGATAACTGCTTTGGCGGATGAATTAGTTCGATGGCAGGTATATCCAAATCCCGCTTCAACTGTAATCAATCTGGAGGATGTCGATGAAGTTTTGATTTATAATATAAATGGAAAATTCATTGAGAGAAAAGATGTGCTGTTCAATCAGATATCTGTAAACAATTTAAAGGACGGTCAATACATCCTTAAACTCCTTCGGGATAAAGTTGAAATCGGAAATCATAAAATATTGATATCAAAAAACTAAACGAAATTGTGACAGATCTTCTAAAAAAGGGATTGAGTACCAAAACTCAATCCCTTTTTTATGTTTTTGGATTATACGCCTCCCCGGCCATAAGCTTAACTTATTCAATCGGTTTCAATCATCGGGCAGAAATTGGAACAATGCTGTCAATTTATTTCCTTTATTTCTGCTCTGGTTTTTCCAAGATCATATTCACTTTGAAGATTCTTCCAAAATTCGGGTGATGTTCCAAAGTATTTTGCCAAACGCATAGCGGTATCAGCCGTTATGCCCCTTTTTCCTCTCAAAATCAAACTTATTCTGGTTTGTTGAACTCCTGTCAATTTCGATAATTTATATTCGGAGATATCTAATGGCACTAAGAATTCTTCATAAATTCTCTTCCAGTCTTATCCTCAAAACCATCAAGATAAGCTTCAGTTGTTTTAAGGGATGAGCTAAATTTCCGGTTGTCCCTTTTTATGCGGAAACGCCTGGAATATTTTGTGTATTTTCTCCTCTGTCAGCGGCTTTTCGATGTAACATATCACATCTGAAAATTGATTGGCCTGTTCCCGATCCTCCATTCGGATGGAAGTAGAATAAATTGAAAATTTACATTGGCCTTTGAATTTACTATGCTCAAACCAATCCAAAAATTCAAATCCGGTCATGATTGGCATGTTGATATCTACCAACGCCAATGGCGGAAGGTCAACACAATTCAAAACATAATTCTTTGCTTCAAGTCCATTTAATACCGTAATGATTTCATTCGATACGTTCAGCCTTTTCAACTGTTTTTCGGTAATGAAGTTACTGGTTTCATCATCATCAATGAGTAGTATTTTCGATATCATTGTCATTCGATAAATGGTTCTTGTGGAAAATATAATTTGAAAGTAGTCCCGGAACCTAAAGAACTTTCAACCTCTATTTTTCCATGATAATTCTCCATTATGGATTTGGTGATATAGAGACCGATTCCTTTTCCTTCTGTATGGAGATGAAAACGCTTAAACAAACCAAATAGCTTTTTCCCATGCTGCTTAAGATCAATTCCTGAGCCGTTATCCTTAACAGTTAACAGAATAAACTCTTCATTTTTCTGAGATGTAATTTCTACGATTGGGGGCACATCCTGCTTTTTATATTTAATGGCATTGGTAATTAAATTTTGAAGAATATTTTGAAGGTGAAGTGCTGGAAACTTCACTGTTCTACATGTTGTAAAATCACTATTAATAGTAGCGGATGTTTCTTTAATCTGTTCCCCAATCCCCGATTTCACTAATACGAGTATTGTTTCAAATTCAATTTGTTTGGCCTCCAGGCTAAAATTTTGTTTGAGGCTCAATACTTCATTGAGCGTCTTGATGGTATGATTCATCTGTTCAATCGAGGCAACAGCTTTGTCATAGATCAATCTTCCATCCTCATTGATGCCCTTTTCAATATCGAGCAGGAACAGTAAACTGCTCAAATTGGCTATGGGGGCCTTCAAATCATGGGAGGCCACGTAGGCAAATTGCTCAAGTTCTTTATTTGTTCGGCCAAGCTTTGCCAATGTTTTTTCAAGATCTTGCCTTGCTTGTTTTAATGCCGATATGTCTCTCCAACTCACTCTAACCTGGAGTATGTTGCCTTTTTCATCTACGATGGTCCTGGCATTTAACAGCACATCAATAGTACGCATGTCCTTTTTGCGCAGAATCAACTCTACCTGGCTTAATTCCTTTCCGCTAAATATTTCCGAATGACTGGCTTTGGCCAATTCCATGCAATCCTTGTGGTATAAATTAAATACATGATTCCCGATGATTTCATCCTTCTTATACCCCGTATTCTTCACGGTAGTTTCATTGCAATCGATAATATTGCCTGTTGTAGGATCTATGGAAATCAACATATCCGGCGACCTTTCATAAAGATCCATGTATTTAGCTTCCGATGCTTTTATCATTTGCTCTGCCTCCTTCCTGTGCGTAATATCAACTATAGATGCAAGGAAATATGTCCGGTTTTTAAAAGTCATTTTATTCAATCCTACTTCTACGGGAACGACAGACCCATCTTTTCTCTCAGCCATGTATTCCCCGCGGAGCATAATATCCCTCTTGGGTCTACCGGCATCTTTGTTATCTACATTTTTTAGCAGTTTATCAGATCTCACATCCAAAAAACGATCAATGTTTTTGTTGATCAGCTCACCTCGTTCGTATTGAAAGATTTCTTCTATTTGTTCGTTGATCTGTTGAATATTGCCCTCGCTATTTGTCAACACAATCCCGGTAGGCGCGGCTTCAAGTATGGAGCTCATCCATTCCTCCGATTCCTTAAGAAGCAGTAGCTGTTCGCCATATTTCCGATGAAGAATGCTGCCAATTTGAGAAGTTATTATATCTGTGAGCTTGATAAGGTTTTCGTCTTTTTCTATACGAGTGTTGTTGTAAAATACAAAGATACCGAGTATCCCCATCCCGGGATCAACCGGAAATCCGAAGGCCGATTCAAATTTCATTTTAATTCCCAACTCCCTTTCAAGGTATCTTTTCTTGGATAATCTTCTCAACTCCGGGAAAAAAATGGGCTTATTCTTAGACATTATTTTGCCGGGCAGACTCTGATCTATTTCAATTGGCCCCGATACTAAATGGTTTTTTTGATACTCCTGATACTTCTTCAGCTTACTGTAATAGATATGGGAGCATTCTATTTTTGTGCCACCTTCCAGAGGCATCCAGACTTCACCGTACTCCCAATCATTGTATTTGCATATTTTATTAAGAAGCAGATCGAGTGCATCATCGAAATCTTTGGCATTGCCTATTCCCAGGGCTAATTCATTAATCAGGGTTATTTCATTTTGTATTTGTTTTATCTGCGTAATGTTTTGGATCAGGCCAATCAGTTTTGTCGGTTTGTCGCTTTCATCATACTGCAGGTATCCGTGGTTTCGAACATAAATCAATTGTTTATTATTGGTTACGATGCGATATTCCAGTTCAAAGTTTCGCTTTTCAGCAATTGATTGTTTAAATGCATTGATATAGTCGCTATGATCTTCTTTATGGACGAATTTATGGTATTTATTTAGCGAAATATGCTTTTCCCTGAGTCCAAACATATTCCTGAAGTTTTCCGATGTCTCACATGTATTGGAACGCAGATTGAGGTCATAATAACCCATGTGAGCCATTTTCTGAGCCAACTCAAGATTTGAGATCAACCTTTCTCGTTCTTGTTCAACGCTTCTTCGGTAACTTATATCCGTGGCTTCGCAAACCAGCCCAACACGTTCATTATTGACATATTGAGGGGATATATTTAAATTATAATACTTATCGTCAACGGATCCGGTTACCTCTACCTGCATTGATTTATTTTCGAAAAGCGCCTTTTTTACAGTTTCTTTCAACTTTTGTTGGTCTTTCTCAATCGCAAATAAATATGCATCGGTTCCCATTAATGCTCCAACTCCCCGGTTATCCGGCGCCCTGTTGATATATGCATAACGCCCCTTATTGTCGGTAGTAAAGACAAAATTGGGAGATTGAACGAGAATAGAGCGCCACTTCTTTTCCAACAACTCAATGTCTTTTTTGGCTTTTTTTAGTTCGGTGATATTGGTAAATGTAATTACAACGCCATCAATGTTTCCAAGCTCATCGACAAAAGGGTGTACCCGTTTAAGGTACCAACTGCCGTCTTTCATTTGAGCTTCTCTGGTAGCAGGCATCCCTTTTTGCATCACTTCCAGAGCATCGCCAATGATGTTTTGGTTACTTACGTCTTGCAATTTATTGGTAAAATTCTCTATTGGTCGGCCTATATCACTTTCGATGAGGTTAAACTGTTCAATAATGGATGGTGTGAATTTCCGTATGCGCATCTCGCGATTAAGGAAAATTGTGCCGATGTTTGTACTTTTAAGCAGGTTCTCTATATCATTATTCAGCTCCGTTAATTCGCGAATTTTACTTTGATATTCGGCATTGACCGTATGCAATTCTTCATTCAGGCTTTGTAATTCTTCATTGGTACTCTGCAGTTCCTCATTCGATGCCAAAAGTTCTTCATTTGCCGCCTGGAGCTCCTCATTCGATGTTTCTACCTCCTCCAAGGTTGCCTGTAAGTTTTCCTTGGTATCTTTTAGTTCCGCTTCCAGATCCGAGATTCTGGTATCATAAATAGTAGATGTTTCATCTGTGTTTAATACAATTTCTTCATGATGCTGAACACCTTTTTCGAAAAATACAATAAGCGAAAGTCCATTCTGACCTTCGCCAAGACCAAAAGGTTGCACCAATATATCAATGTTATGACGCTCCTTCTCATATTTTAATTCAAAGCCTTTATAATACACTTTTTGCTCCTCCTTACTAGCCTTTCTTACAACAGAACTCAAAACGGTTGCCAGGCTGTTAGGTACCATTTTGAGCAAATTCAAGCTAAATTTATCCGAGGGCAGATCGAGGTATTTCTTATAATCTCCCGCACCATTGAGCACTTCAAAAGTTTCATTGACCACCACGCTTGCCGCCCCCAACTCTTCATGGAGTACCTCATGCAATACTTCGACGAATCTTTGATCTTTATTAGCAGGTTTTATTGGAAACTGTGAACTCATCACCTGACGGTGTCGCAATGAATCCTGATAATTCAAGGCTGAATGATTCAAACGAGAGACCGGTTCTACATTTTTATAAATATGGTTATGCCGGTCAATCTCATCAAAGTATCGCTGTAGCTCACCTAATGTTTCACTGGCGCCAAGGAACAGATACCCCCCGGTATTTAAACCATAATGCAGGGAAGCCAAAGCGTGTTTTTGAGCATCACTTCGTATATAAATCAAAAGATTTCGACAACTGGTAAAATCAACCTTGGTAAAAGGAGGATCTTTCAAAATGTTATGCTGGGAAAAAATTAACATTTTCCGGATATCATTCCTGATCTGGAACTGATTGTCTTTGTGGATAAAATATTCCTTGAGCCTTTTCGGGCTTACATCGGCAGCAATGGCTTCAGAATATATGCCTTTACTTGCCTTTTCCAGTGATTCTTTAGCAATATCCGTAGCAAATATTTTCACGGGCAGATGCCTGCCCGATTGCTCAAAATGCTCCTTGAAAAGGATAGCAATAGAATAAGCTTCTTCTCCGGTAGAGCATCCGGATATCCATACCTTTATAGATTCGCTATCGGATTTGTCCTGTGTAATAGCCGGAATGACTTGTTGAGCAAGTATTTCAAAAGCTTCGGTATCCCTGAAAAACCGCGTTACCCCGATCAATAGATCCTTATACAGTAAATTGATTTCATTGCTATTTTCATGTAAATAGTTCAGATAATCATTTACTTTGGGCGTATTTAAAAGCATCATCCTGCGGGTGATTCTTCTGGCAATGGTCGGCAACTTGTATTGACTGAAATCAATGCCAATATTTCGTTCCATGAGAAAGAGCATTCTTTGAATGGCATCTTCCCTTTTTAGAACTTCCTTCTCTGCGTTTCTCAATCTTGTGTCGGGGACGCTCAGTATCCTGACCAGTTCATGTGCCAATTCCTCGGCCGGTTTTATGCAATCCGCAAGTCCGGTGGCGATCGCACTCCTTGGCATGCCATCGAATTTGGAGGTTTCCGGTGCTTCAACCATCACAAAGCCGTCTTTGTCATTGATATAACGAATACCCTGAGATCCGTCAGAACCGGTTCCGGATAAGATAATGCCAAAAGAATTGTCTCCCTTGTCGAGCGCTAAAGACTTGAAAAAAATATCAATAGGAAGATTCAACTGATTTCTGGAGGGTTTGTCATCCAACTCCAAAATGCCATTTTTTATGGTAAGATTTTTTTTGGGGGGGATTAGATAAATATTGCTCTTTTCAACTCGCATACCATCTTTTGCCTCATGTATGGGCATGCTGGTATTGTGTGCTAACAACTCGCTCATTAAACTTTTGTAATCAGGAGATAGATGTTGGATGATGACAAAAGAGTGGCCAAACCCTAATGGAATGTTATTGAAAAATTTTCTCAACGTTTCCAAGCCACCTGCCGAAGTACCAATTCCAATTACATAAAAGGATTCATCCGTATCCCTTTTCTCGACATTATTCGTCTTTACAGTCATATAACCGATTCGGGTTGTCTGTTAAATATTACAATTGCTACCAGTCCGGCAGGCTATTGAATTCGGAATAATAATTGATTCCGTAATTAAGCTTTTAACACTTTTAATTGGCGAATGTTTGGAAAAAATAATAACAGGTTCTGAATATCTTAAATCAGGTATGGTCAGAGTAAAATTTAATTGTGACGAATGGTCTGCCATTTTGTGTTAAGTAAAAAAGTGTGCTTTTTTACTTAAGGGCCAGGGTCTTCGAAAAATACGGAACGGTTACCTCAAATTAAGTCTTTTGATACCTCCTGGCAATTAGCTCGCAAAATCCCGGGGCGCCTTACCATCAATTGTACAAAAAAACGATTCTCCATTTGAAGTGCTTTCCAGAAATTAATAAAAAATAGAATTTCTTCAGAATATCAAACGTAAATTTAGGCATTTGAAATTAACCAAGTCTTTTCGAGAGCATGAATAAAGTGATCAAGAGTGTGCTTTTTTTTGTTATTACCATTGTAATAATAGGCCTTCTGTTATATCCAAAATTAAAGTCTGAGGAAATTGCCCCCCGTGTTTCCGCTCAGAAAGGCAAATCGATTTTGCAGGTAGAAGCAAAAATCATTAATCCCACGCGAATTGATAACATGATTAAAATTACAGGAGCCATTTTAGCAAATGAGTCAGTTGCCATAAGAAGTGAAATCTCGGGAAAAATAGAGAAAATCTTTTTTGAGGAAGGGAATCGTGTAAAAAAAGGCGATTTGTTGCTTACAATAAATGATGATGAAATTGTTGCACAGTATGAACGCCTGAAATATACTCAAAAACTGAATGAGGATATCGAATACAGACTAAGGCAGTTGCTTGAGAAAGAAGCAATAAGCCGGGAGGAATATGACATTGGTCTTACAACATTAAACACCACTCTAAGCGACATAAAAGAACGGGAGGCTCGTCTTGCAAAGCATAAATTATACGCTCCTTTTGACGGCATCATCGGACTAAGGCAAGTGAGTGAAGGCAGCTATTTATCACCTTCGGACTTTGTGGCGAATATCTATAACATCAATCCGATCAAAGTTGAATTTTCTGTCCCGGGCAAGTATAGTTCCATGATAAATAAAGGAGATTCCATCAGTTTCAGCACTGAAGCCTCGGAAAATATATTTACAGGAGTCATCTATGCCATTGAACCTCGTATTGATCCGCGGACCAGAACACTTCAGATCAGGGCAATTTGTAAAAATGATAATGAAGCGCTTATGCCGGGCCAGTTCGTGCGTATTAATTACACCCTAAATACATTACATGATGCCCTGATGGTTCCTTCTGAAGCCATAATTCCGGAAATAAATAGCCATAAGCTGTTTGTTTATAAAAATGGCATTGTTAACCAGTCCATTGTAAATATTGGTTTACGTACTGATGATGCTGTTCAGGTTACCCGGGGAATAACCCCGGGAGATACGGTGATTACAACGGGGATTCTACAGGTCAGCGACGGTCTGCCGGTTAATATTACAAGTATTAATTGATATTGAAATATGGCAAGTTTATCACATATAAGTATTGATCGGCCGGTTTTGGCGATCGTATTTTCTATTACGATCCTTTTATTTGGAATCATCGGTTTCTTTTTTCTGGGTATCCGGGAATACCCAAGTGTCGATCCGCCCATTATTACTGTTTCTACTACTTATGTCGGAGCCAATTCGGAAGTAATTGAAACCCAAATAACCGAACCCCTGGAAGAATCCATAAATGGGATTGAAGGGATCAAAAGTCTTTCTTCAGCCAGCAGAGATGGCAGTAGTACCATAACCGTAGAATTTGGATTGGAATCAAATCTTGAAGCAGCAGCAAATGATGTCAGAGACAGGGTATCGAGGGCTATGCGGCTGTTGCCTCCGGATGCCGACCCTCCCACCGTAAGAAAAGCAGATGCAAACTCAGATCCAATAATTCTTTTACAGATCTACAGTGAAAAGAGAAATCTCATGGAATTATCCGAGATCGCCAATAATGTTTTCAAGGAAAGGTTTCAGACGATCCCGGGGGTGAGTCAGGTGATGGTTTGGGGAGAAAAAAAATACTCCATACGATTATGGATGGACCCGGACAGACTGGCAGCCTTTGAGCTCACACCCCTCGATGTTTACACCGCAGTCAATGCACAAAATCTGGAATTGCCGACAGGTGTACTGGAAGGTAATAGTACCGAATTAACTATTCGAACCCTAGGACGTCTATCCAGCCCTGAAGAATTTAATAACCTGATTGTCAAAGAAGAAGGGGATATAATTGTTAAATTCAGAGATATTGGCCGGGCCGAGTTTTATCCGGAAAATGAGCGGACATTGCTCAGGAGCAATGGCATTCCGATGGTATTGAATGCGATAGTGCCTCAACCTGGTTCCAATAATCTTGAAATAGCTGACGAGTTTTTTCGCAGATGGGAGGCCATTAAAAAAGATCTGCCTGAAGATATACACACAACCTTAGGCTATGATACCACCAAATACATCCGGGATTCCATAGCTGAGGTGCAGCAGACCATCTATCTCGCTTTTTCACTGGTGGTATTGATCATTTTCTTCTTTTTACGAGATTGGCGCACTACGCTCATCCCGGTAGTTACAATTCCCATATCGCTCATCGGTACATTCTTTGTAATGTACGCAGCGGGTTTTTCTATCAATGTGCTTACCATGTTAGGTATAGTTCTGGCAATTGGGTTGGTGGTAGATGATGCAATTGTTGTATTGGAGAATATATACACCAAAATTGAATCCGGCAAATCTCCCGTAGATGCTTCTATGAAAGGTGCCAAGGAAATATTTTTTGCCGTGGTATCGACTACGATTGCCCTGGCATCCGTCTTTCTCCCGGTTATTTTTTTACAGGGGCTCACGGGACGATTGTTCAGAGAGTTTGGCATTGTGGTATCTTTTGCAGTCATCATATCCTCTTTTGTTGCACTTTCACTCACGCCGATGCTTGCTTCCAGGATATTGAAAAGGAGGGAAAAGCACAATGCATTCTATAATCTTACCGAGCCGTTTTTCATATGGCTCAACCAAAAATATGCCGATGCCCTGGAAAGTTTTATGCGAAAAAAATGGATGGCTTTTGCCATTATCATCGGGTCGGGAATCGGAATTTACTTTTTCATGAAAGTGATCCCTTCCGAAATGGCTCCGATGGAGGACAGGTCCATGTTCAGAGTAGTAGCTTCGGGACCTGAAGGAGCAACTTTTGAGTTTATGGATGTGTTCGTAGATAAAGTATCCGATGTAATTACAGAAGACGTCCCGGAAAAACGGTTTACAGTCTCCATCACTTCGCCCAGCTTTGGAGGCGCTTCTTCCAACTCAGCCATGTTCTTTGTCCAGCTTGTGGATTCAGAAGCCAGACAGCGCTCTCAAAGTGAAATAGTCAGGAACTTACGCCCTCAAATAAATCAGGTTACCATGGCAAGAGCGTTTATAGCCGAACCACAATCAATTGGCACCAGACGGTCGGGCCTTCCGGTACAATATGTTATTCAGGCGGCGACCCTGGATAAATTAAAAGAAGTATTGCCAGATTTTATCGAAAAAGCCAGTATGGACCCATCCTTTGGTTTTGTGGATGTTAATCTAAAATTCACAAAACCTGAAGTTAAAATTGAGATAAACCGGGAAAAAGCAAGAAGCTTGGGTGTTTCAGTACGTGATATCGCCCAAACATTACAATTGGGACTCAGCGGCTCGCGGTTTGGGTATTTTATCATGAATGGGAAACAATACTATGTAATCGGACAGGTAACAAAGGAAAACAGAAACGATCCCCTCGATTTACGATCGCTCTACGTAAGAAGTAACAATGGTGCGCTAATCCAATTGGACAATTTGATTACCATGGAAGAGCAATCTTCACCTCCTCAGCTTTACAGGTACAATCGTTTTGTTTCGGCAACAGTTTCTGCCAGCCTGGCGGGAAACACAAAGCTGGGCAAGGGCCTGGAATCCATGGATGCAGTGGCCAAAGAAGTACTGGACGATACTTACTCCACCGCATTGGCAGGTCAATCAAAAGAATTTGAAGAAAGCTCGAGCAACTTATACTTTGCATTCGCCTTTGCATTAGTTCTGATTTACCTGGTTCTTTCCGCCCAGTTCGAAAGTTTTAGAGATCCGTTAATCATCATGTTTACTGTTCCATTGGCCTTAGCCGGCACATTACTGTCGTTATGGTATTTTGGTGAAACACTGAATATTTTCAGTCAGATCGGTATTATTATGCTTATTGGTTTGGTATCTAAAAATGGGATACTGATCGTTGAATTTGCCAACCAGCGTAAAGCAAGTGGTATGAGTATAAATGATTCAATTGTAGGCGCTGCCAAAGCTCGTTTCAGGCCTATTCTCATGACCAGCTTATCTACGGTCCTCGGTGTTCTGCCTATTGCGCTTGCTCTTGGTGCAGGATCGGAAAGCCGTGTTTCCATGGGAATCGCCGTTATCGGAGGCCTGATATTCTCAACCATTTTAACCCTATTTGTGATCCCAGCGATCTACACATACGTTACAGGGGAAAAAGGTAGGGTATCAAGATTATAGTAATGATAAATAAAATGTATTCATAAGAAATGGCCGATCAAAAATGAGAAGATTTATCACAATTCTATACCTGGTATTTATAATTGGTGCTGTCGCATCTAAGGCACAGGATACATTGGAAATTGCAACGGCTATTCAAATCGGATTGGAAAACAACTTTGACATAAAAATATCCGAAGGGCAGAAAACCATAGCTTCCAACAACAATACAATCGGAAATGCCGGATTTTTACCGACACTTGATTTGAGTTCTGCCCAACGATATACAATTGAGAATACAACACAGGTATTTGTAAGTGGAGATGAGCAGAATAGAGATGGTGCAAAATCGAATAATTTTTCAGCCGGAGCAGTACTAAATTGGACGCTTTTTGATGGTAAAACCATGTTTTATACGAAAGACCGATTGCAGGAATTGGAAAAACAAGGAATTGCTATTACGGAATCCGTTATCCAAAATATTGTGGCCCGGATCGCCAAAGAGTTTTATACGGTTGCCCTCGAACAAATACGGTTGGAATTGCTACAAGAAAACATTGGCTTATCGGAAGATCGATTGGAAATTGCGAAAAACAAGTATGATTTTGGGAAATCCTCTAAAATGGAATTCCTGCAGGCTCAGGTCGATCTGAACAGAGATAAATCCAATCACATGATTCAACAAGAAAAGCTTGCATCTTCAAAAACAGCTCTAAACGAGCTCCTCGGGAGGGATGTGACACTGGATTTTTATGTTTTTTTTGATCCTGAATTAAATAAAGATCTTCAATACGAGGAGTTGAATGCCAATATGGAAAGCAACAATCCCGAATTGTTGGCGAATCGATATGAAATGAACGCGTCCAGGCTTGTCGAAAAAGAGCTTTTAGGAGAACGAATTCCTGAACTGGGTGTTAATCTTGGATACGATTATGCAAAATCCGAATCAGAGGCCGGATTCTTATTGAGCCGTCAATCCAGGGGAATTACTTATGGAGTTTCTGCTACCTGGAACCTGTTTGACGGATTTAATCTTAACCGGAGAATACAGAATGCAAAAATCTCAGCTCAAAATACGGAGCTTGATTACAAGGCCACAAAGCTAAGTCTTGAAAAAGAATTGTATTCGATATTTATTAGTTACCGGAATAACATACAACTCCACAGTATGGAAGAACAAAACAAAAAGGTAGCTAATGAAAATAATGAAATAGCCATTGAACGATATCGGGTCGGGAATACGTCTCCCCTGGAGTTAAGAGAAGCACAAATAAATCTGCTTGAAGCAAATCTGAGATACCTGAATGCTGCCTATGCTATTAAGACAAGTGAAATTGATCTTTTACTCCTTTCAGGCACCTTGTTGAAATAGACAACCATTTCCTTCCTGATGAAAGATAATTTGCCTGATGAACAGTGAAAAACCAGCACTTCTTCCGGGAAGCTATGCACATAAGGGAAATATCACCGCAAGGAAAGTTTGAAATCAGGGAATACATTGCTTTTTGCTTCACATGTGTTTCCAAATCCCTTCCGTTAGAACAGCCAGTGACACTATTTAGAAGAAGTCCGTGAGTTCAAGGTAAAGGATATAGCTCAAATTATTGGCCAGACAGAAGCCACGGTGAAATATTACTTGCATATGGATCGCAGCAAAATGGTTGAGGTCTTCGATCGCCGCGCTTCCTGATAAATAAAGAGGGCATTTGCCGTCAATGTACCGAGTTAAGTAAAAAGTATCATTTCGAACGGAGTGAGAAATCTGGTTCAATCAACAACGGGCCACCGCTAATAAGCCAGATCTCTCCTGACGTACCGATGACAGGGCAGGAGCCCACCGATGACGTGTTTTATAATAATCTGTAAATCAAATAAATACACAAGACTACGTCATTCAGATTTGTGCGTTTTGAAAAAATGTCAGGTCTCGAAATAACACAAACGTCGTTTTTAATACAATAATATCCCAACAAGTTGGGATTGACAATTAGCCTGCCCGTACATACATTTGCCACCTTATTTATAATTAGTCTAAATAAATATAAAATGATATTAAGAAAACATTTACTAGTCATATTCTCTATCCTCCTAACGTTTGGCTGTTCCGACTTTAAGGATGTCGAATATACCGTACTTCTGCCAGACGCCGGAGAGGATATGGTATTTTTCACTGAGGGTAGTGGAACAACAATTTCTCTTGACGGCTCTTCTTCCTCGGATGTAAACAATTTGGGATTTACGTATTTGTGGGAAATCGTCGAGTCACCCGAAGGCTCACAAATAGCTTTGGAAGGAGCAACTACGGCAACTCCGAAAGTAACTGTGGAGGAATCTCTTTCCGGTAGAATCACACTTTCAATGATTATAACCAGAGGTAAGCAACGCGCAAGAGATATGGTTAATGTCGATGTTAATCCTCAGTTGGCCGATATACTCTTGGTTAATGGCATTGACAGCGATAATTCAGCAATACTTAGCATTCCCTCAGCAAATATCACCGGAAATGCAGTTCCCGGGCTTTCTGCCGATGATACCTATTACAGCTTAAATCTTATCCAAAGCGCTGATGGAGATGGAAATGTAAAACTGGATGTCGAATTCAACGGCAGCACGCTTTCGTTGACTCAGAACATGACTGCACTGGAAAGTTACACGCTATACCTGGTAGGCACACCAGATGCACCGGAATTAATAATTGTTCCAAAAAGGTATAATCAAAATACAATTCCTCCCAACCTCGTAGGGCTTGATGCCATCAACTTATCATCAGGTGTAGAAGATGTGATACTCTTGATTGATGCCACAGCTTTTGGATTTGGAATCCTTCCTGTCGATATCCTCTTCGGCAGTCTTGGAGTAGAAGAGTCATTTGGAGCACTGGACTATAAGGGAAATGCTGAAATACTTTTTCCAACCGGTACGATCGTACCTCTGCCAATTTGGGCTACTGCCGGCGGAGAGCGGATTAGCAATGATGTGGCTATTACTTTAAACAATAAGGATAATGGTCAATTTGGGACTTTTATATTATTCCCGTATGCATCCTCAGAACTTGGAAACAGGCTCGTCTTTCTGGACAACAGTGATTTGCTGCCCCAATAAACCTTCTTTAATAACCTCAAAGATAAATTTAAGATGATTAGAATAATTACCTCATTTATATGGATAGTTGTAGCAACAGAGTTATTCGCTCAAAATGCTACGATAAGTGGAAAAATCACGAACGAAAAGGAAGGTGAGCCGGTTATTGGTGCAACGGTACTGCTAAAACCTTCATCATTGGGAGCAATTACAGATGTGGACGGGAATTACCGTATTAATCAGGTAAAAACAGGTAATTACACCATCGAAGTTTCTTCCTTAGGTTACGAGCTATTCGAGAAGGAAGTGTCGATTAGTCGAGGAGAACAAATTGAAGTCAATGCTGAGCTGGTCGAATCTGATTTCACGCTTCAGGAGGTGGAAATAGTAGGAAGAACAGCCACGGATTATGTTCCGGATATTACATTTTCAGGGACCAGAACAGGGGCTGCAATCAAGGAAATACCTCAAAGTATTGCCGTGCTCAATAAAGAAATTATGACGGATCAGCAAATTTTCAGGGTCAACGAAATCGGTGACAACGTCGCCGGGGTCACACAATACCGTCCCGATCAATTTACTTCCAGAGGATTTAGCATCAGGCAGGATTATCTTAATGGCAACCGGGCAATTATGACCGCTGATTTCTCCACACCTTCAGTGACCAGTCATTATGAAAGAGTGGAGGTTATTAAAGGTCCGGCTGCAGCATTGTTTGGCAATAGCTCGCCGGGTGGAATCATCAACGCTGTAACCAAAAAGCCTCTAGAAAATCGACGCGCATCAGCAAGCTTTACAGTAGGAAGCTTTAATACCTATCGTTCAACGTTGGATATCACTGGCCCGGTCCTGGAAGAAGAAAAGCTGCTTTACCGCCTTAATGTTGCCTGGGAGAATGCCGAGACATTTAGAGATTTTCAACACAATCGAGGTCTGCTGATTGCTCCTTCCGTCTCCTATTTACCTGATGAAAAAACCAGCATTAACATAGACTTGGTGAGTTCTCACACGAATGATCAAGCAGGCGTTGACCGAGGAATGCCGGTTTTGCAAGGCGATTTATTTGCCTTGCCGATAAGCTTTAATACCGCGGAGCCTTTTGACAATCGACAAAACACAAACACGCTGCTAACCATCAGTGCCAACAGAAAATTTACTGATTTTCTTTCAATCAATGCCTCTTATTCAAGAACGGATTTCAGTCAAAACTTTTTAGAGACCCGATCTTCCAACCGTTTTACGGATGATGGATCAGAGCTGATTCGAAGCGTTAACGATCGGATAACTAATGCCAATTCGAATTTTATTAATGCTTATTTAGTAGGAAAATTCAATACCGGAGCTGCAGTTAAACATGAGGCCTTATTGGGATTTGATTATTTCAGCGGAGATCAGAAATCTACCACCAGAAGCGCCACCGGTGAAGCTAACGGAGTGCCAAATCTTGTTTTCAGCGATCGCCTGGTCTTTGACGATCTGGATAAACTGCAAATCAGTTTAAGTGCCGTGCCATCATCTTTTAATATAGATAATAGTTATCGTGCGATTTACTTACAGGACCTGATCAGAATTGGTGAAAAGCTCAATATTTTGGCGGGTCTGCGGTACGAGGAGCTGGACCAGGATGGATTGCAAGGCGATGGTGTAGACTTGTCTGATGCTGTGGACAATAATGTTTACCTGCCAAGATTTGGGATTACCTATAAATTGACAAAAAATGTCAATCTTTTTGCGAGTTATTCCGAATCATTTAATCTGCAAAATGTTCCAAGCGCTGTCAACACCGTTGAGCCGGATGAAACGATAAAACCGCTGACAAGTGATCAAATTGAATTTGGCACGAAGACAAGCTTCTTCAATGATCGATTGCTTGCTCAGGTCTCATTATATCACATCAATCAGAGTGGCCGGTTGATCGAGGACCCTTCGTTTTCCGGAGGCATTATTCGCTTAATACAACTGGGGGAAGAGTCAAGTCAAGGAATTGAGCTCGATGTAACAGGCAGCATCCTACCTAACCTATCCGTGACCGCAAATTACGCATACAACGAAGTTCAAATCATCGATGATAGGGAAGATATTTCGCTTCTCAGCCTTGAAAACAACAACCCTCGGCATACCGCAGGTTTTTGGGGAAAATATACGGTCGTTGACGGGTTCTTCCAAAATCTGGGATTTGGTCTGGGAGGAGCCTACTCCAGCGAAAGCCAGACGGTTGATTCCTCGCCAAACCTGATTGAAAATACAATCGTTTTTCCAAGCTACTTTATAGCTAAAGGGGCTGTATATTATCAATACCGCGGAGCCAAGTTGTCGGTCAATATCAATAACCTCTTTGATGAAAGGTATTTTATTGGCGGGTTGAATGCCGGCAGGGTTTTCCCCGGTGCACCTCGTAACTTTCTTGCTACGATTAGCTACACGTTTTAGTAGTCATGTCACAGCAGGCACGGTCTGACAAGGAGCGTACGGCCCACAAAAAAATGTGGGTCGTACATAATTGGGTGGGGCTTTATGCGGGAGTTGTAATTGCCGTGCTGAGTTTGACCGGTGTTGTGGCTTTATTTAAGCATGAAATTGATGAAGGGCTAAATCCTTCACTTTACAAAGTAACGCCAGGAGAACACTATACATCGATAATCCCAATCATAGATAGCCTCAGGAATGTGTATGGAGCTGAAAATCATTATCAGGTAAAAGTCTCGCCGAGGAGCGACAAAAGCTGGTCGGCAGGTTTTTTAGAGTCAAGCGGCCCATTGTCCTATAAAGACTGGGAAATCTTTTTTAATCCATATACCGGTAAAATATTAGGAAAGCGTGATTACGCGAAATCCTTAGGATATGCGATCCGAAATATCCATGTACGCCTCTACGAAGGTCTATACGGGCGACAAATTGTGGGTTTAGCTGGAATTGCTTTACTCATTTCAACTGTCACCGGATTTTGGATCTATGGCGGGTTTATGAAAAAACAACTGTTTGGGGTAATTCGAACAAAGAACCTGCGGATCAAGATGGCCGATTACCATAAGCTGATCGGTATTACCACCTTGTTGTTTAACTTGGTGATTGCCATTACCGGGGCATGGCTGGGCTTACAGGCTTATTTGCAACCGGTAGTTGTCGGCGACCGCCCGGGCACTTATAAACCCGATGAGCCGGTATTGAGCAAGGAAGAGGATGCCAGCTTTTCAATCGATTTTACAGCAGCTTATAAACAAGCCAGAGTCTTATTTCCGGAATTAAAGCCCAGGTATATGATGCCATCGACCGACGGAAGCAGAACACTTACCATCATGGGGTCCGTGCCGCGGACTGCTTTTGAAAGAGAAAAATTCTTGCTCACTCTTGACAAAAAAGACCTTTCCGAGGTTTATCGTTACGATATCCGGAATGCACCCCTGGGAGATAAAGTATTTTACATTCAGGAGTCCATGCATTTTGGCGATTACGCTGGGATTTGGCTCAAAATCTTATATGCGTTTTTCGGAATAACATCGGGATTTTTGTCCCTGACCGGTTTTATTATTTATTTGAAAAGGACAGAAAAGGGCAGAAGAGACAAACCCAAATTTGTCGAATTAAAGCCTCTTTTATTGCGATGGACGGCAGTGATTTTAATAATCTGTACTTTTTTAATCTCATTAAATGTAACTTTTGGGGTAGTGGTGCCCAGCCTTATTGTGATTGTCTCCCTGTACGCATCCATTCTATTTCTAGTAATCAGAGCGTTGGTGCTATACACCAAGCGCAGAAAACTTCGTAATGTTGCCTCCAACCATGAGTAAATTAACCTATAGATTTAGCAAGCTGGATGAACATTTTCTTATTCCCGTAGCCTGGATGTTAATGGTTGCTGTCAACATATGCGGAATCTATCTAGTGAACGAGTACTTGAAGCCTTCCTACTATTTCAAAGAATTTTACGGATGGGATACCGATCAAATGTTGGCCTACAAAAACAATGTACGCACATTTATTTTGACCTTTATAGGCCTGATTGCCGGATTCTTTGTTTCATTAAGGATCAGGAAAAGATGGTTGTATTTGACTTTCTTAGTAGTTGAAGTACTTTTTTTATTTCAATTTAGAGTCATACTGTGAAACGAATTTTCTTGAGCTAAACATATTTACCATATGATAAGTCTTGCCTCTCTTTTATTATTACTGTCTGTTTGGTGTTTGTATATCGCGGCCGAACGGTTGGAACTGGAAGTGAAAGGCCCGGCAGCTCGACTGACCGAACATCCAAAGCTGACGAGGATACTCAGTGTTTTGTTTTGCATTGGGGGTACTGTACTGCTCATCAGAGTATTTGGGCTTGCAACCGGAGCATTGGCATCCTTGTCGATTTGGACAAGGATTGCCGGTTTGATTGTGTTGTTTGCACCATTTAATAAAATCAAAATAATTCCAGTAGCAGTTATACTTGTTGCGGTAATTATTGTTGAACTGATATTCCGATAAATCTTAACCGATTGCTATGCCTGCGAATAAGAAATACCTAATCTCCTCTCCATGGACCAAGACTGGCAAGATCATCGCATCCATACTAGGTGCATGGCTGGTGTCATTGTCATTTCACATGGCTTTGGCGCTTTGGATTGATATGAAAAGTGTGCTGGTGACATCGGCTTATTCGATCTTTATCGTTTGGTCATTGTTAATGCTGGTCGTGTACTGGATAAAAAGCCCCTGGAAAGTATGGGGAATATTTTTGTTATCATTGATCATATGCATTCTCGCTATATATTTCGGTAAAACCCTCTAAATTGAAAAACAAGATGTCTAAGGAATCAAAGAGCAACCGGGACTACAATGTCTTTTTCAATACCCATACCGTTAGCGGTATTGTCATCAGTGTGGGATTGTATATTATTTTCTTCGCCGGGGCATTTGCAATTTTTACTCAAAACATCAACCGCTGGGAGACCAATACGAAGGAAATACCATATCCAACGGATATGGATTATGAAAAAGCGCTGGATATTGCCATCCAAGAA
Organism: Cytophagales bacterium; assembly: GCA_022360055.1. Taxonomy (GTDB): domain Bacteria; phylum Bacteroidota; class Bacteroidia; order Cytophagales; family Cyclobacteriaceae; genus JAAUQL01. Next base: position 35,156 of record JAKSDO010000035.1, read on the forward strand.
GGATACGAATTAGAAGGACGCTCTATTTTAGTCAGGTATATTAATAATCACATGCCACATATCCAGGTGCGCGCGCGGGCCCTCAAAACGGATAAGGATCATCTGCCAGAGGGCCGGAAGCAGCCAGATGTCAAGGCAACCGGCCCCATCTCATTGAGGCTGGATCCTGTGACTTATGAGAACATGGAGGAAAAGTACAACGCCGAATATGTCCAATTGGGTACGTTCCTATATCAGTTACACTTTCTTGATCCCATCATTCCAACCTTTGGTATCTACATATCCGGACTAATATCGCTTTTCTTCTTATTCGCAATACTGACCGGTCTGATCATTCATTGGAACAAAATTATCAGCAACTTCTTTACCTTTAGGCTCAGGGCTAGTGTCAAAAACCTCTGGACGGATGGACATACGGCACTAGGTGTAATAGGATTTCCGTTTCAGTTTATGTATGCTGTAACGGGATGCTTCTATGGACTTTCCATTGTTATCCTTCTACCATCTGTACTGGTGCTATTCGATGGAGATCGGGATAAAATGTTTGGCGCGGTCTCTCCGACCTACAGGCAGTATGAAAGGCAACACGTTCGCCTGGAAAACCGTGCCAATGTTAACGAACTGGTGCAACAAACCATTCAAAAAAATGGTACCGAAAACCTGGAATTCGTTACGGTCACATTAAGCAATTACCTGGATGAAAATGCCCATGCCTCCGTGGTCCTTAGATATCATAGTGATTCCGATTTTTTTTCCAATACCTATTCGATCTATAAATTGAGTGATGGCAGCCTGGTAGAAGAAAAGAAACCAGACGAGAATACCTATCATGAAAGCGTATTGCTTACCATGGGCAAACTCCATTTTGCAGAATTTGGTGGCTATCTTATCAAGTCCGTGTATTTCATACTGGCGCTACTTACCTGCTTTGTGATTCTTTCCGGAGTGATGATATGGCTGGCTGCCCGCGACAAAAAAATCTACGAAGACAAGAGGAAGTTCAATCAAAATGTCGGAGCGATATATATAGGTTCAACTCTTGGTTTATATCCGGCGATAGCCTTGATGTTTTTGATGACCAAAGTGATTCCAATGGATATGTCTGATCGATATTTGATCATCAAAGCAGTCTTCTTTGTGTTTTGGGCAGGATATACTGTTTATGCCTTTTTTATTAAAAATACTTTCAAAATTAATCGAAACGCCATGTATCTGGCTGGAGCCATGGGAATCCTAATCCCATTTATTAACGGTATCAGCACAGGCCTTTGGTTCTGGAGATCATTACCTTTGGGTTACGTCGATTCGTTTTATGTGGATTTCGCCTGGTTGATCATGGGTGTGATTACCTTGCTTTCAACGCGAAAATTCAAACCGCTTACAACAAACAATAAGCAAAAGACCACAAAAGGAGTGGTTAAAAGTATGACCAAGAAAAAGATACAAGAAGGGGAGCCCGTACTTTCAGCCAACACGACAAGGTAACGGACAACCAGGTTACCATGGATACCCTTTTTGAGAACGAATGGTTTTTGTACTCAGCCAAATCTTATAATGAATACTTGCATTTGGCCAGGTATAAGGTTTAAAAGCTGGCCATCCAAATTCTTATACACAACCTTCCTGTATATATGAACCATCACTTGGTATAGCCCATATATTCAATGCCTTCTAATTTTGATACCTTAAGTATATAGGCTGATATCAATTTGCGAAAAGATCTGCACGTATCCTTTTTGCTCATAGCAGACCTGTTTTTAAAATCCTGGAATTCCATTATAAAAACTTTTTACAATAACTCATTTTTGAAACGATGCCAGCAGCCGTTAAACAGCTACAACAGATTAATATTTTACCTACAAAATATATTTTACTGGTAAAGTAAATTATTTTATTTTACTTTTAAAAGTATTTTTAATGGTAAAATAAAATACTATCTTTATGATGAGATTTTGAGGTTATGGAGCGGAACATTAGCGATATGTCTCTGGATGGTGGGTGCATCTGTTTTGATTTTACCAATACAGTGCATTCCCGAAAGGAGGAAATGATGGAAGATTACCTGCACACGTACACAGATTTGTTGCAGTGGTGCAGAAGAACCGGGTCATTACCGGAAGAGAGGATTGAAAGGTTACAAAGTACCGCCGACGAACAACCAGCGAAGGCGGAAGGTGTATTAAAACAAGCTAAAAAGATCCGGGAGGTATTGTATGGTGTGTTCTCCGCATTGGCCGCTCGGAAACAACCGCAAGCGTCAATGATGGAACAGTACAACAAAGCCATGCGTCAATCATTGATCCATTTAAGGTTTTATTATGAACATGAGGAAAAAAAACTTGACTGGCAACAAGAGGTAGTCCAATTGGAAGAGCCTCTTTGGCGCATCCTCAAATCCGCTTTTGATATTTGGGTACAGGAAGACCTGAAACGTATCAAAGAATGTGAAAGCTGTGGCTGGATGTTCCTTGATACCAGCAAAAACAACCGCAGAAGATGGTGCAACATGCAATCCTGCGGCAGTATCGATAAAGCGTTAAGATATTACTATCGAAAGAAAAAACAACGGCAACAGATCAACAAAAAACAATGACATGTCACATAATCCATTAATTGTTTCTTATTTAAATCAGTTCAAAGTCCTTTATGAAGGTACAGCATGGTACGGTGAAAGCTTCCTGGAAAAATTTGAAGGTTTGGAAAGCGATCAGGCTTTCATCCAACCTGCGTCATTACATTCTATTGCACAAATCGTGTGGCATTGTATTTATTGGCGAATACCTCTCATCAAAAGACTTCAAGGTGATTTTGCTTATAAAAGCAGCGTGAATGCCCCCAAAAACTGGCTCCCAAACGAATCCTTAAAAAACAAAGGTTGGGAAAACCTGAAAGGTGAGCTGGCAGAAACACAGCAACAGATCATAAACCTTCTCAAGAGTACATCAGAAGCATTTCTAAAGGCGGAATACAGACCCAATATCACTATTCAGGTAGTTATTGAGGGCGGTATTCATCATGACATTTACCATATCGGTCAGATTGGGTTAATCAAAAAGTTGATAACTTGAAGAATTTTAGAAAGTTGAAGTGTGGCTGGCCCGTCACACATCAATACTAAGATTTCGCCAACAAGCTCCAAACCGAAGGATCCGATGAAGGTGGTGAATTTGCGAAAGCCAGAATATCGGGATTTGGGAATAAAAGCAACTGGCAGATGTATGGCTGCCGACTGTCTCAAATCCTTATTTCGGTAATAATGCCCCATAGATACACCGGATCAGCGGCATTCATATTGGGCCTATCGGCCACACCTCCTGCCTCGCCGTGGCGGGGAATGCTTGGTTATTTGGGCGTCGTAGTTTATAGCATTGTAAATCCAAGCCGCTTTCCTAATCCTTGCTCAAAAATTTTAAACAAGGTCGAAATTTGTATATCAATCTTGCCAGCATCAAAACAGCAAAAGACTCTATAAATATCACTTCCGGCTTTAATCCGAATCTCGCATAATCCATCCGTGCTTTCAATCCTGTCTGAGTGAGTTTACAGGACTCATCGAACCGGTCTTGATCGTTTGAATACTTACCGTGGTTAAGGCTATAATCAGCAAAATGATGACAGGGATTATAAACATTACCCATCCTATTTTCACCTGAAAAGCAAAATTATTAAGCCAGCGCTGAACAGCCAAATACACAAGTGGCAAAGCGATTACATTGGCTATGACAATGAGCTTTACAAAATCCCGGGAGAAAAGATAGACCATACCGGATACTGTAGCTCCCAATACCTTTCTTACGGCGATCTCCTTGATCCGCCGTGAGATCATAAACGTGGAGAGTCCCAGCAATCCCAGGCAAGCAACAATAAGGGCAAGGCTGGAAAACAATCCAAACACTTTGCCAAATTGCTGATCGGAAGCGTATTGACTGTCGAAGTAGTCATCAAGGAAAAAATATTCGAATTGATTGCCCGGAAAAGCCTCCTTATACGCCTTTTCAATGAATGAAATGATCGCAGGCGCGTTTTGCATACGTAAATTGATGGTGAAATATTGTCCGGAGAGACCAGAAACCGGGAAAAAGAGGATCGGATCATAATCCTCTTTCAAAGACCGTTGGTGATGGTTTTTAACAACTCCGACAATCTCGGCTTTCCAATCCCTGGGGCCCAACCCAAAATGGACCAATTGGCCAATGGCTTCTTCTGCATTTTTGTATCGCAGCGACTCAATGACCTTTTCATTTACTATAATTGGCACAGGGATTATTCTTTCATCTCGCGGATACAGACTTTCATCTTCCCTGAAATTTCGCCCCGCTACCAGATCAATACCATATGTTTCAATAAAATCCTGATCAATGTAAAAGTGAAAAACCGCCGCATTGGCGTCAACGCCCTCATCGATGTTTCTTATGCCATTCAATTGAGAAATCATCTTCCCCGGGATCTCGCTTGAAGGGGCCATACTATAAATATCAGGTTTCCTTTTCAATTCTGTCTTGAATGTCATCAGTCGTTCGCGGAATGTTGAATCCCCGACACTTGGCGATTTGACCACCAGAAGCTGGTCCTTCACGTATCCAAGCTCTTGATTTCTCATAAAGGAAACCTGCTTGAACACCATGACCGTTCCTGCGATGAGTGCAACCGAAATCACAAATTGAGACCCCACGAGGGTTTTTCGCAATGCGATACCGGATCTCGATCTGAAAAATTTTCCCTTAAGCACCGAAGCAACCCGAAACGAAGAAAGTACAAAGGCGGGATACAAACCCGCTAAGAATGATCCGAAAACAAATGTTCCTGTGAGCATGAACCAAAACCAGGGTTCCTTCAGCAGGATAAGGTCCAAAATGCCGATACCGATATTTTTCCCTGTGAGCTGATTAAAATAAGGCAACGCAACCACAATCAGGATAAAAGACAATGTAATGGCCAATAAGTTTACAAGAGCGGATTCGAATAGGAATTGAGAGATCAATTGCTGTCTTGAGGCACCCACCACTTTTCTAAAACCCACCTCCCGGGCCCGCTCAATAGATTTGGAAGTGGACATGTTGATATAGTTGATCCAGGCAATCACCAGGATCAAAACGGCTATGAGCATCAGGAAATAGACCGTTCGCTCGCTACCATGTGCTTCACGTTCCTTCTTGAGATTCGGAGACTTTAGGTGGATATCCGTAAGCGCCTGCAAATGGATGTGATTTTCTATATTGAATTCCTCCATGATGTCCCCCATATACTTCGAAACAAATTCAGGGAATTTGGCCTCCAGTTTTTGCGGGTCTGCCTGAGGCACCAATCGAACATAGGTATAGTATTCCGGCCACTTCCAATCCCATTCGGGATTCCAGCCATCCCCCCATCCATTGCGAAGAAAGAAGGAAACCAGGATATCGAACTTAATGTGTGAGTTTTCCGGGACATCTTCAAAAACTCCCGTAATGGTAAATGATCGGTGTCCATTTAAGAGAAGGGTCTTTCCAAGCGGGTTCTCCGATCCAAAAAACTTTTTGGATATCGTCTGAGAAATCACTACCGAGCTGACATCGGACAGGGCATTTCCCGGATCACCGAAGACAAAAGGAAAAGAAAACAGACTAAGAAACGAGGGATCAACGTTGTACACATGTTCTTCATTAAACACCATTTCATTACCCTTCGCATCAACATGCGACCATGCCGCAACGTCGCCCATAAATATAGATTGATGAACTGCCCTGGCGTATTCCTCTACTTCGGGGAAATCTGCTTCTAAGGCAGGTCCCACCCCGGGGTGGTTTGAGGCGTTTGTCACTTGGCTGGTCTTCAAGATTACCCGATAGATCCTGTCGCCGTTTTCATGAAATCTATCGTAGCTTAGCTCAAAAAGCACATATTGCATAATGAGAAAACAGGCAGCCATACCAATGGCTAGTCCGACAATGTTGATCATGGCAAACACCTTATCTTTCAAGGTATTTCTGAATGAGGTTTTAAGGTAATTTTGTAAAAGACCTGGCATGTTCGAGAGATTTTTGGTGGATATTGATTTTTTGAAAGAAGATGGTTTGCAAAATAAGAATACTTCTTTAATGAATAAGTGCCGGGCTTTTTGGAGACCGTGTTTTTCTGCTCTTATGTAAAATGCTTCATATAAGTCGCCCTGAATTTCGTCCAAAAGTTCGGATGCACAATACCACTCCAAAAACCTGACAGCCCATTGAGGTGGAGTCGCTTCCGGCATATGTGGTTTTTCCTTATCCATTTTGCACATTTAGCTTTGGGATCAATGACCATAACTGTAACCTGTTTTCCCGGATATGAGAGATCACTTTGTCACCGTACGGGGTAGCTTCAAATATTCTCTTACGTCGCCCTCCTCGCTCTGCCGTTGCCGCTCCCATCCTGGACTTAACCATTCCTTTCTTTTCTAACCTTTTCAGAACCGTATGGATGGCAGGGATGGAAATTTTATTACCCGTTTTATCCTCATACGCCTCAGCTACCGAGACTCCGTAAGCTTCTTCTACAATCATCACGATCAGTAATACACTTTCTTCTAAATGTCCCATGTTATGCTTCATAACACATATCATTAATATTTGTATAACAAATATAAAACATTTATCGAGATCTTTACAACACGATTACATATGAATGTCATGCAGTATAAGTTGCACGGCCGCCCA
>JAKSDO010000192.1 GCA_022360055.1 Cytophagales bacterium
CCAACCCATTCTTTTCATTGGACGGCAGTGATAATATGATTTCTTATACGACAGATCGTTATCTTGAACGGCCGTTGGTCATTAAAGGGCCTGGCGCCGGAGCAGAGGTTACCGCAGCCGGTGTTTTTGCTGAGATTATTAGTTTGAGTCATTATCTGGCCTGAGTATGAGAGGAGATGATCATCTGGGTGTTCGTTTGAATCCGGGATTCCTGGATCATGATAAAGTGAATGCTCAACTTGAAAAGTTCTTACAAAAAGAAGATCCGAGGGAAATGTCAAATGTGCTTTCTTCCGATAAGCAAGTGTTCGACATGATATTATTCGGTTCGGGGGTTAAAGGAGATTTTAGCCCGGACTCAGTCATTAATCTCGCTTTGAAAGGGCAGAAAATTGAGAAGAGGGGATTCCAAAAATGTTATAGGAACAAACTTTATTTCCCTGTAAAATTGATTTAATTTCAGATGGAAAAATTGCTGAGCCCAAATAAAAAGGTCATATTGATCGACGGAGTATTCAATTAAACAAAAATTGATCATGTGTGATTCTATCAAGGTATTTGCACCTGCGACTGTTGCCAATGTCACCTGTGGATTTGATATCCTGGGTTTTGCCGTCGATCAGCCTGGCGATGAGATTACACTTAAAAAATCCCGTTCCGGTCAGGTAAGGATTGTCGAGATAAAAGGCGATGAAGGCGCTCTTCCTCTGGATCCGGATAAAAATACTTGTAGCGCGGTGATCAAGAGGTTTTTAAAGGAGCTGGGTTCGGATCAGGGAATTGATATATTTCTTGAGAAAAAAATGCCGCTGGGGAGTGGGCTTGGTTCCAGCGCGGCAAGTTCGGTTGCCGCAGTTTATGCCATTAACGAGTTGATGGGCAGACCTAGAACACTTGAAGAGCTTTTGCCTTATGCTATGGAAGGAGAGCGTATCGCCTGCGGAGCGGCCCATGCGGACAATGTAGCGCCCGGTTTGTACGGCGGGTTTGTGCTCATTCGGAGCTACGATCCCCTGGACGTAATCCGACTAAAAACACCTGAAGCCTTATATGCCACACTGGTTCATCCTCATATTGAGGTGAAGACAAAAGACGCGCGTGAAATACTTAAGAAGCAGATTTATTTCAGAGATTCTGTCCGTCAGTCCGGAAATGTGGCCGGATTAATCACCGGACTTTTGACCTCGGATTATGATTTGATTTCAAGATCTATGCACGATCATATCGTTGAGCCGATCCGGTCTATTTTGATCCCGGGTTACAAGGATGTGAAAGATCGTGTAATGGAAATCGGGGCATTGGGAGCCGGTATATCCGGTTCGGGCCCATCTATTTTTGCGTTGAGCAACGATGAGGAAATTGCGGCGAATGTCGGCTTGGAAATGAAGTTGATCTACGCCGGTTTTGAAATTGAAAGTGAAATCTATGTTTCCAGGATCAATCAATACGGTCCAAGGATTATTTAACAATAAACTTAAAAATGATTATTTATGGATTTTTCAAAATTTATGATTTCAGGTATTTTAGTGCTTGGAGCGCTTTTTGTCGGTTTCGATTCAAAAGCGCAGAAGGGGCCAACGCTGGAGCCCAAGTTAACGGAAGTCTGGGAGCCGGTTCCCGCAAAGGTAACTCCGGGAGAAAACAATGCCGCGCCGTCGGATGCTATTATACTCTTTGACGGCAAGGATCTGAATGAGTGGGTCAACAGTAAAGGCGGCCCTGCCGAATGGATCGTTGAGGAGGACGCCATGACCGTAAAACCGAAGACCGGAGCGATTAAATCAAAACTGAAATTTAGTGATTTTCAACTGCACATCGAGTGGAGGGCGCCTTCCGAAATAGTTGGAGAGGGACAGGGTCGCGGAAACAGTGGTATTTTTATGATGGAAAAATATGAACTCCAGGTATTGGATTCTTATGAAAGTAAAACATATTCCAACGGGCAGGCCGGAAGTATTTATAAGCAAAGTATCCCTTTGGTAAATGCATGCAAGGGACCGGGCGAATGGCAAACCTATGATGTGATTTTTATGGCGCCAGAGTTTACGGAGCAGGGGACATTAAAGTCACCGGCAAGAATTACAGTTCTTCATAACGGAATTCTTATTCAGAATAATTTTGAATTAAAAGGTCCGACAGAGTATAACCGCCTTCCGAAGTATGAAGCGCACGGCAAGGGCTCAATTACCCTTCAGGACCATGGAAATCCCGTTAGTTATCGAAACATCTGGATCAGGGAGCTTTAAATGTTTCAAATGAATTGTTTATTACAATTGTAAAATGTCCGGGAGGGGAGCCCGGACATTTATCCGGTGTGTTTAACCGGGCGTTTACATCCATTATATGAATAAATACGTCGTATTCATTTGTTTGCATGTAATAATCTGTCAGGCGTTTGGTCAAAACCAAATTCGCGTGCGCGGGGGAATATTATCGACAAATACCACTGTTTCGGAATACAACAGGGGCCTGAGCTATTTCTATTATGATTCGGTTACTTTGGACACGAGAAGAACGGCTCCTCAGGCCGGCATTGACATTGACATCGATTTAGGGAAAAGATTTTTTCTTACCACCGGATTGGGATATTCAAAAAAAGGAATTCCAAGTGTTTATTATATCAATGGAGGTTATTGGTATTCAGCCAAACAAGAGTATATGGGCATGAACTTTCAATTGAAGTATCATTATAAAGTCAACCACAAAAAGTTCGGAATCTTTGTCGCGGCCGGATTTAAAACAGACTTTGCCGTAGGCGGACCAAACAATGCCGAAATTGCTTCTGTTGCCGGCAAAACGTATTTCCAGGCATTTGGAGGCTTTAATCAGGCAGATTTCTCCTTGCAAACGACCATTGGTTTTTCTTACAAGTTTGGCCCCGGTGACTTGACGTTGGATTCGAATTTTCAAAATGGCCTGAGCGATATTATTTCCGACCGATATATAGTGGGAAGAACTTTTTCAATCGGATGCTCTATCGGTTATTCGTATTACCTGTAGTCAAATAGTGTCATTCAGCTTTCAACCGTTCTTTCCACAGTGTTGTCAGGGCACCGCAGCTATGGTCTTGACACTTCAATCGGTGTAAATCCCGCCGCTCCGGCTTTCGGATTACAAATCCGAAAGAGCGCAGGTGTTTGGAGCATGATACGATCGCTCTTGCGAAGATTTTTGGTTTCAAATGAGGACCGCATCTACCGGTGATGGCACTTATTACTGACGCCCCCTTTAAGTTGGCCGTTCCATGTTGTTTTTGCGGAAGTCTTGCAATCCGGATCAACTGTTTGGAAATTACTTTATTTATTGCATTGTTTTCAGTCTTATGTTACATAAAATTCTCCAAATCACGAATTTTGTATATATTATATGGCAAACCGCGCTCTGGGTTTGCGATAAGTAAATGATATCCTATGAGATCAATTTTTAAGAGGCTGTATTTCTTTAACCTTGATTTGGCTCCGAAATTCAGCAATAGCCAGAAGCGCATACAACGGTTGCTCATTATAAATTATTTTCTCGTTTTCGCCGTCCCCGTTATTATCATCAGTGATCTTTTTTTAGCGTTTACCGGCAAACAACCCTATACATTCGAGAAATTTCCGGTATTGATCTACTGGATATTGTGCCTGATCGCACTCATTCTGGCAAAAAAAAATATACTGCTGATTTCAAAGCTCATTACGATTTTCCTACCGCTATGCTTTATATCCGTATATTCCCTGACGGGATATATCATAGGGGAGCATTTTCTATGGCAGCCGGTCATGATTTTGGGAATATCAATTATCCCATTTCTTGTTCTGGATTTTAAAAAAGAGAAAGTCTGGTTAATAACCGCTTTTTTATGCTTTCTCATATATGTCATATTTCATGACCGGATCATGCTTCTTGGTGCCAATGACACCTTTACCCGCGTTTTCAACCGGCTAAATACAACTCCTTTTATTTATAATACCGTCCGGATTGCTATATTCTTGTTTTTAACGCTTATTGTTTATTATTCAATTCGCCTGAATGACCATCAGCAGTTAGTGAATGAACAAATAAACAATTCCCTGAGAAAAACCAGCGATTACCTTGGTACTGTCAATTCGGAACTACAGGCGCACAGAAACGCGATTAATAATTCTGCTTCCTTGTTGATTACGGACGAGGTTCAGAACATTGAATCCATCAACAATAATTTCCTTTCTGTCTCCGGTTATTTGAAAGAAGAGCTGATCGGTAAGCCTTTATCCGATCTGATTTATTCCTATTATGAAAAATCGTTCTACGATATTATAATCAAAACGCTCGGTTCGGGAGAGGTTTGGAGGGGTGAATTAAAGCTGAATAAAAAGGATGGCAGTCATTTTTGGATGCAAACGGCAATTTCTACCATTTTAGATCGGGATGACGAGCAAAAAGGATACCTCGTGATCATGTTTAACATTACAAATACCAAGGATCACGAAGAACGACTGGTGAGATTGAATCTTGAAAAGGATCGAATACTTTACGCCGTAGCACACGATCTCAAGAATCCGCTGATGAACTTTAAGGCGTTGCTGAATCTGCTAAAATCGGGGATGATTAAAAAGGAAGAGGAGGAGGAAATATTCGGAATGATGACCAGGGATTGTGATCACTCGGTTAACCTGATTGGTGAATTACTGGAGATAGGAAGGTTGGAAGATGAGAATTTTGTGCTCACGAAAACACCTACGGACCTGAATGCTTTTTTGGAGAAGTCCCTGGAGAGTTTTGAGCAATCCGCACAAAAAAAAGGAATTAAATTCACCAAAGACTTTTCAAACAGGTTAATAACCGTGGGAATCAATGAAAAGGAATTTATCAGGGTCGTCTACAATCTGATCAACAACGCCATTAAATTCACACCAAAGGGCGGGGAAATCACCGTAGGAACAAATACGTTGGATCATGATAAGGTGTCCATAAAGATTTCCGATACGGGTGTCGGTATTTCTCAGGATCTCATTCCGATCATTTTCGATAAATTTTCAAAGGCAAGCCGGGCAGGAATTGAAGGTGAAAAATCAACGGGACTTGGGATGTGGATCGTAAAACACATCGTTCAACTCCACAAAGGCGAAATTTCCGTTGAAAGCCATGAAAATAAAGGGACCACATTTAGTATCATACTGCCGGTATAACCTGTCCGCATACGCGGGAATAATCCGAAAATTCATAATTTTTCCTGCCTGCGGCAAGGCGGGCGCCGAAGGGCCGATCATTATTTTTGTGCTCAAACAAGGAACCTTGACTAAAGGAGGTGGATCCGGGCCGGATTAGACTCAAGAAAATACCGGAAATAAAAAGATTATTCGATCAATTTGTGGTCCTGCTTAAAGATCCCGATAACTCGCGCATCATTTCTTTTGTCCGGAATTCTAGACCCCGGATGAGGCCCCGGGTAACCCAGACTCACAACACCTTCACCGTTGTGTTCTATGCTTGTCGGGTCGATTGTTACCCAATCACAGCTCATAGAAGAATAGGAGGGCCAGAAATATCCGGTATAGATCAGTTCTTGATTTGCTTTAAATGCAAAAGCAATTCCATGTACGGAGTGCTTCAGATTTTTTACCTTAGAGATCCCTGCTTCGGATATTTCAAATGTAAAGGTCGAAGCATTATAAGAAAGCAAATCCCCATAGTTCAGAAGCGGGGTGGATTTGGTTACGACAGTACCTTCATCAATTTGAAACATACCGCCGGATTTTTCAAATTCTTCAATAAGATAAAGCTTTACTTCGCCCTCAATATTGCCCGGATCATCACTTTTATTGCATGAGACGAAAGCAAAATGGCAAATAATGGCTAAAATATAAATAAGTGCCTTGGTGTGAATCATTTTATGGATCGTTAACTTAAAAAATCTTTAATCTGTTCATTTGGTTTACAGACACATATTCTTTTGAATTGGTTTAAAAACACGATCAAGAAACATTGTCTTACTTGTTTTTTAAATGCATTTTCAAATCGTATAAAAACTTCCCCAGCGAATCGTAGGGATAGCCGGACGCATGATTTTCTTTTGCAATTTGATAAATGTATTTCATGTGTGTGAAGACGTCCCTGTAGGCCGGCAACAATTTATATTCCGGATCATATATGTGGGCGACTTCAGAGCTTACTCCGTTGAGTTCGATGATCTTAATATCCTTCCCTTTGTAAAGATTTTCCAAAGAGGCTACCTTCAAATCGAACCTGCCGTAGAAGTATCCGTCTATTTGCAAAGCGATTTTGTCGAATACGTCCAACAGCTCGTTGTTGATCAAGTGGTTTGCATTATAAAAGGTCGTTCCCCTGCAATGGTTACCTATAGGCTCCAGCAGAAACTTTTCACCCGGCGGTAAAACGACACTCAATTTTGTTTTATACTTTTCTTCAAAATAATCCAATCGGTTGGCTATTCTGATCTCCTGCTTCATCAATTCAGTTAACGTTCGTACCCCATCTCCGGTAACGTGCAAAAATCCTTTTTGAACAACTGAGGTAATGTTCCCTGCATCTGCTCCTGGTGTTCTGTGGTATAATATTCCAAATTCAAGATCAAAATCGATGAATTCCTGAAGATTAAGATCCGCCTTTTTCCCAACCAGGTATCTTCTTAATGCTTCGGGATCTTCTATTTTTTCTACATCCTTTCCGCGCTCTCCGACATCGGGTTTAATTATGAGCGGATACTTAAGATTGGCTCCCCGGATGAGATTCAAAATTTCCGGATACGAGGTTGATCTGGGAATAAAAATGGTTTGAGGCACGAATTCCCTAGGTATCGATGAGAGCACTTTGTATTTTGATTCACCCATGACCCCGCTATATTTCATCCCCGGGTTTGTGGTTGTGAAATACATAAACGATCCGGATTTCATGGCCAGATATAATCCGTAAAAATACATGGGGATATAAAAAAACCAGAACGGCCAGAATTCGTAATGAAATAGTTTCGCAAAGAAAAATGATGTCCGTTTTCCCATATGCAACAAAAATATAAAGAAAGTAATTTTAACCTGAAATATGCAATAGCCTTTCTATTCCGGTGGCGAAGAAAATTTGCAATGGCAATCATCTCCGGATGAGCCGGCTCAATTCCCTTTGGTGTCGTACGGAGCTGTTGTTCAAAGATTTAACCCGTAACCGGGGGGCTTCATTTTGCTGTCCGACCGGATTCTTTCGAACTGTGCCGTGAAAGTACCTTGTCATGCCCTTGTGTGTTCTGAATTTGCTCCGGTCCAACCGGTTTCATATATTCATCGACCAAATAATCCTTCAAAATACGCTATGGATAAGCCCATACTTTTTCTGCCGGCAAAAGCACTTTTGTCAAAGCGCGTCGCAGGTGAAATCACATCGACAGAATTAACCAATGAATATTATGCCCACATCAAAAAGCATAATAAGATCTTAAATGCCATCGTCATTGACAATAAGCGGGAAGCCATTGAAACAGCCCGAAGATTGGATCTCGCATTTCCGGACAAAGGATCATGCGGCGTGTTGCACGGATTGCCCGTGACGATAAAAGAGTCCTTCAATCTTAAAGGCCAAAAGACCACAGTCAATTTCAAAATGCTCAGGGATAACGTGGCCACGGAAGATTCCGTGATTGCCGGAAGGCTAAAAGAGGCCGGAGCAGTAATTTTGGGTAAAACAAATGTACCGACTTTGTTATACGACAATCAGACCTTCGGACCTTTGTATCCGACAGCCAGGAATCCGTACGATACCTCAAGAACAACCGGAGGAAGCACGGGAGGTGGGGCTGCAGCGGTTGCTGCCGGAATGACTGCTTTCGAAATAGGGACCGATATCGGGGGATCCATAAGAAACCCCGCCAGCTTTTGTGGAGTATTTGGATTAAAACCTACGGAAAACCAGTTTATCCAATCCGGGCATGTACCGCCTTTCCCCGATGCAAAAGGAGGATTTATTGCCATGGCGAGTGTCGGGCCGCTTGCAAGGACCATGGCTGATATCGAGTTGGCCTGGAGCATCATCAACCAGCCGGAATGGAAGTACCTGAATTCGCTTCCGGTAGTATCGGGGAGGATTAAGCACGACGTGCTGAGCGCATATAAAATCGGCTGGTTTGATGAGACCGGACTGGTTGAAGGCAGCGAATCTACAAAGATCATTCTCCACGGTTTTATAGATAAGCTGACAGAAAAGGGAGTGAAAATATATAAATTCAAATTGGATGAGCAATGGCTCAGACAGACGTTTGAAATTTGGTCTACCCTGTTTGGTTTTATCGCAGGCCAGAATGCGCCCTGGCTTTTCCGTCAGGCGATGAAACTCAAATTCAGACGATTAACAAAAGGATCCTCGTTCAATGCCATAAAACCGCTGAGCAATGGTTTGAGTATGGATTTTAAAATCTTTTCAATCGCCCTTAGAATCAGACAGGAGCTCATCGCGCAACTCATGAGCTGGTTTGATGATTACGACTTTATCGTGAGTCCGACTTCGATTGGTCCTGCCTTTGAGCACAATCCAAAGCAGAAACCAATCAAATGTGAAGGCAGAGCGATCCCATATCCGGATTACAATTTCCCATTTACCCTGCCGTATAATGTTTGCGGCAATCCATCACTGATCATTCCCGGAGGTTTTAGCAATGAAGGGTTGCCGGTCGGCATTCAGATTGCGGGCCCACACTATTCCGAAAATGAATTGATCCATTTTGGTAAACTGGTCGAGGATATTGGATTTAAGTTTGAGCCGCCAAAAAAATTTGTTTAAAGACTCAAATGCAATGCCTGCGGTGTTTATGAATCTATGCTTCCTTCGGGCCCAAACCTGCCTCAGTTGTTTACAGTTGTGAAAAAAACGGAAATTGCCTAAGAATGAATCCCGAAAAGTTTCCGGCCTTTATGGAGCGGGAACTTCAGAATGTCATTATATTGCCGGGAAATTATTTGGACAGATGCTCATGAGAATTACCGTATTAATCGCACTTCTCTTCGCCTTCCGGATTTCTTTTAGCCAGACCGGGGAAATCTGCATTACTTTTGATGATCTCCCGGCGGTTACTTATGATTTCAAAGGCATTGAATTCAAACAGCAGCTTATCGGCAAGCTTATAAAAACCTTTGATGTGCACAAGATCCAGGCCATCGGATTTGTAAATGAAAGCAGGCTTTACGAGGGGGGCACATTGGTTGACGAGCGTGTAGCTTTATTGAGAATGTGGCTTGATGGAGGCTACGAATTGGGCAACCATACCTATGCGCACAAGGATTATCATAAAGTCTCATTCAACGAATTTACCGGGGATATACTGAACGGTGAACAGGTATGCAGAGACCTTGTAAAAGAATACGGGCAGGAGTATAGGTATTTCCGGCATCCCTTTCTTCATATCGGTCCGGATAAAGAAAAACATGATGCCCTGAAATCTTTTTTAAATGATCACAACTACATCGAAGCTCCTGTTTCGATTGATAACGATGATTACATGTTTGCTTATGCTTATAGCAAAGCCAGGACCCAGGACAATAAGGCATTGATGGCAAAAATCGGGAATGCCTATGTCGATTACATGGAAAAGAAACTGTTGTTTTTCGAAGGGCAGTCTCGGAAGCTACTTGGAAGAAATATAAAACATATTCTGCTTTTGCACGCAAATCTGATCGATGCCGATTATCTGGATGAACTGGCAAGACGATATCGCGATCACGGGTATCGTTTTATTTCCATGCGGGAAGCGTTGGAAGATGATGCTTACCAAATGCAAATTACGACCTATGGAAATTGGGGGATTTCATGGATCGACAGGTGGGCGTTGAGCGCTGGCAAAAAGGGGGATTTTTTCAAAGGAGATCCCCTTGTCCCGGACTATGTGAAAGCAGCTCTCGATAACCAATAGCCAAATATAGCCATGTATTTCCGGTTTCTAAGTCGATCAGTTTTTAATTAAATAAAATACCATGAGCAGTTTTGCGGTTGCAATCACAAAAGATACGTATACCACACAAGTAAGTACGCCGGATCATATGGGCCTTACGGATGAACCCGTTGAGCTTGGCGGGCAAAATAAAGGACCCTCGCCCTACGACCTGCTGATGGGCGCTTTGGCCAGTTGTACGTCGATGACCCTTAGAATGTATATAAACAGGAAGGGGTGGGATGTCAAACGCATACGGGTAAGAGTGGATTATTCCCGTGATTACCGGGAAGATTGCGCATCGGCTTCCGGCAACATGGAGAAAGTTGATGTCTTTGAACGCAAGATTTCTTTCGAGGGAGATCTTGACGGTAAAAAAAGAAGCAGGTTATTGGAAATTGCAAACAAATGTCCGGTCCATTTAACCCTGGAAGGCCACGCAAAAATAAAAACACGCTTAGATGCTTAAATAATGCGAATTGTAGTTATTGGAGGCACCGGACATGTGGGAACTTTTCTGGTGCCGCGATTGATAAATGACGGGCATGATGTGATTTCAATAAGCCGTCAGTTTAGGGAACCATATTTATCCGACGATGCCTGGACTTCGGTAGAACAAATTAAGATCGACCGAACGGAAGAGGAAGAAAACAACACATTTGGGAGCCGAATCCGTGAATTAAATGCGGATGTGGTCATTGACATGATTTGTTTTAAGCCTGAAAGTGCCCGGATGTTAGTGAATGCGCTCGCTGGCAAGGTCAAGCATTTTTTACATTGCGGGACGATTTGGGTACATGGCCACAGCTTCGCAGTCCCGACCCTGGAGCATCAGCCAAAATCGCCTTTTGGAGCTTATGGGATCGATAAAGCTAAGATCGAAGCATATTTACTGGAACAGGCGGTGCGTATTGGTTTTCCGGTGACCCTGCTTCATCCCGGACATATTGTGGGGCCCGGATGGGTTCCCGTAAATCCTGCCGGCAACTTTAATTTGGAAGTTTTCAGCAAGCTGGCCTCCGGGCAAGGATTGGCCCTTCCCAATATGGGAATGGAGACGCTTCATCACGTCCACGCCGATGATGTGGCGCAGTGCTTCCAATGCGCTGTAAATAATTTTGACAACGCGGTCGGAGAGCATTTTCATGTGGTGTCCGATCAGGCGATGACTTTGCGCGGATATGCGGAAGCACTGGCGGAGTGGTATGGTTTTAAAGCCGATCTTCGATATTTGCCTTGGCAGGAATGGAAAGCGACCGTATCGGAAGAAGACGCCCGAAGCACCTGGGATCATATTGCCCACAGTCCGAATTGCAGCATTGAAAAAGCAAAGAGGCTCTTGAATTATCGTCCGTCCTATAGTTCATTGGAGGCTATAAAAGAAGCCCTGGTATGGTTGCGGGAGCACGGTCGACTTTAATTACACCGTAAGAGTTAATGTTAAACGTGAATTACATAACTATGGATCATCAATTTACAGAGCGGGAACAAATCGCAGAAACCGTAAGTAAGCTGTTTGTTTTTACGGATAATCAGGAATGGATCAAGCTCCGGGAAGAGGTGTTTACATCCGATATTGAACTGGACATGGTTTCCATGGGAGCCGAAAAACCCGAAATAGTGTCGTCCCGGGAGATTTGTTATCGCTGGGAAAAGGCCTTCGCCGAGTTGGATGCCATCCACCACCAGGCTGGGAATTATTTGGTAAATGTTCGCGACAACCAGGCGGAAGTTTATGCCTATTCCATTGCAAGTCACTATAAAGAAGCGGCAAGAAAAGGAAAGACAAGGGAGTTTGTGGGAAGTTATGATTTACACCTGATGAAGACAACCGCCGGTTGGAGAATAGATAAATTTAAATACAATTTGAAGTACAGTACGGGAAATATGACGCTGGAGTAGTTTGGAGCGGTTTATCCATAGTCAGTGGCGGATCTGTGCAAATCCAGGGCCTGATTCAGTATTTCCTTTATGATCTTAACCGGTAAGTCCTTTTCGGGATTTACTCTCAGAATTTTCATTTTTTTCCGATCTCCCATTTCGAGGCAAGGATGGTCCAGCCGCTTGCCCGCCGCCATTAAGATATAGGGCTCGCCGGTTTTTCTATCGGTCCACAGATAGCATATGATTTTATCTTTCCAACAGAAACAGGGCATGCCATATTTCAATGTTTCCCGGATATGATCATCCGAATTGAGGATGATCGCTCTCAGGGTCATTAGACAGCTTTTGTGAGGTTCGGTTTTGTCTAAATAAAAATGGAAGATCCCGTCTCTCATAAACGATTAAAAATCTTATCCCGATAAAATGACTATTGCTTGATTGCGGTGAATTTTCTTTCGATTAATTCTTTTATTCGTTTCGATCCGCGTTCCGTATTTGTTTTACATGAGATTTCATAGGTCTTTATCCCTGCCTTGCTTTCTTTCACATGAACGCGCAAATGTGATTTATGTGCGCACCAGGGTGAGTTGATTACCAATTGGCGAATTTTTCGCGATGTCACCGACTCGTCCAGCCTCCCGTCAAGAAAGACTCTGATCAGACTTTCGCCACCCTGCGATTCCCGGATGTCCAATTCTATGGATCTCCGGTCGATCCGGGTGTAGGGCATCATGCAGGTACTTCCGTCATCTGTCTGTATCTCAATGAAAAGCAATCTGATTTTCTTGATCACTCCGCGCACCAGCCCGGATTTTAAATATTGGCCGTATGAAAGATTGTACCTGGTTTTTAATAGGATACCGGCAATATAATCTCTTAGGAAAAACCAGAAAAAAAGAATAACGGCCAGCGCCAGCAAAAGATGAATAACATAGTTGAAAAACTGTGAACCATCAAAGAGAAGAGCGATCGCCCAAAAAGAAAAAACACTCCAAAATCCCAGTTCGAGTAACGGGAAATACCTGTTGACAAAACCAGGTATTCCGGTGCGGCCTTTTATGCTTGCCGTTCCTTTTCTCAGAAAAAAGTTAATTGTGAGAAAACCGATACAGATCACAAGAATTGAAAGTGTTTTCACAGCAGTTCCTTTTGTTTAAGTACCCGGACCACCTGAGGCTCGGCAAATGGATTTATCACATAGACTCCTTCGGATTTCTCAGTTACCAGACCATTCAGTCGAAGCGGTCTCAGTGTTTTTTCAATTTCCAAAGTCGGGTAACCGTAGATTTGCTCCAGCTTTTTTATCGTCACGCGTTTATGCAACTCAATTTGTTGAAGTAGCATTGCCGCTTCTTCGTCGAGATCATTCAGGATATCGGTATCAATATGTATCGGATAACGAATGAATAGTTGTTCGTTTTTATAATTTGTGATGTTGCTCATCCAGGTATTTAACGCAACACCGGGATTCCCTTTTGTAAAGTCAAAATACCTGGTAAACAGTTTGGCCGTCCTGAGCTGGGAGATACTTTCTTCGTTCCGGTTGTCGAGGACAAAATTCAATCCACTTGACTGATGGCGTTTCATGATCAGGCTTTTAAGATTCCCGGAGTCAAAAGGTTGGCATTGAATTACTCCGATTAAGTGATCCTGAAGATTCAAAGCATTATTTGCCAATTCATAGGTGTATATATTCATGTTAATCACGAAAAGATATGAATCGCTGTGCCGGTCGACGTCGTGAATGATTTCCTCAATTACATTGAATCCGTCCGGGGACCGTTGCCACCAAAGCTCCAAATCATGAATTACAATTACGCTTTCGTATGGCAAGGTAGTATAGATCTCGGATTTGCTTCTCGGTATTCCGGTTACCTTTCCCAGCTCGCGTTCGAAGTCCTTTACATGGATCGATCCTTCCACAGGGGGGAAAATATGAAAGATCTTGCTACCGGTAAACTGCTTCCTCAACACATATTGACACATGGTAGTTTTACCGCAATTCCGTTCTCCGGTGATAATGATACCGCCTTTTATCCCCGAGCGATAGCGTTCGATCGCTTTGTTAAACGCCCACTGTTCGCGTTTCATATCTACCCAAAATTCTTCTGAAATATTTGAGCGGCCGCTAAACAGGCTTTTGTAATAGTGCGGCATATTGTTTACCACTTTTGGAGATGGCGTGACCTGCTCTACTATATCCAGGATCTTCTCGTTTCTGGATTTGTTTCTTTCTGTTTCGATAAGCCTTTTGGCGAGAAGCACGCCCTCGCTTTTTGTATACCAGACCTTGGCGAGATTACTCATGATCGAAGTACCAAATGCCCTTGTTCGATAACCCAGAACATCTTTTATCCTCCGGCTTTGGTAGCCCCTGAGCTGGCTTGTAAATACGCTTGAACTTTCAATTATCTTATAGGATGCCAGGGGTTCAAAGGCCTCTTCCAGGGCATTCTCAAACTGTTGACCGACATCGCCGAACATGATCTGTAAATCCTTTATTTTTTCATTGAGCAAATCAATCATATCCTTGATTATGGAATCCTGGCTTCGCATTCCAAGTTCGGATTCATCACCCAAATTATCAATCCCAAATTTAGTCAGGTTCATTTGGTCATTGATCTCATGAATCAATCTTGCAGTCGCCTCCTCCGTTTTCCCAAGCTGGTCGGCCACCTGGCCTATAAATCGGGTTTCGAAAAAATGCCGGGTGATTTTTGATATGGGGACGATTACAGGTTCCAGATTGCCTTTGTTGGAATCATTTTCGTGTGGCAGGGTCATTTCCTTTGGCAAACCATCAACCAATTTTATTACTTCCTGTGTCAATATTTCGAAATCTCTAAATACTTTTAAAGCGTGATCCACATGGATTACAACCTTTATTTCCCTGATTTTTTCAAGATCATTCACATTGGAGGCTATGCCGGTGATCAAAGCTTTGATATCCCGCATTAATCGCTGATAAAAATTGACGTTGATGTTTGATTTATAATCATCGATAAGCTTGAGTACCCTGCTGTAAAAGGAGGTCATGATTATATCCGAATCAAGCTTGTTGTAGTAGAGTATCGCTTTTTCCGACCACTGTTCCGGAAACGACAGGATTTCCTTTCGCGC
The DNA here is from genome assembly GCA_022360055.1 of Cytophagales bacterium. GTDB lineage: Bacteria > Bacteroidota > Bacteroidia > Cytophagales > Cyclobacteriaceae > JAAUQL01. The sequence goes on from JAKSDO010000192.1 coordinate 14,897, forward strand.
TCTTGAGGCCACTTTTTCGACGATCCTTTTCCTTTTAGCCTGTTTATTTATATGTATATTTTCAAGGCTGTATCCAAGATTTACAATTTCACGCCTGAAAGAAGCGAGGAGAATTTTCAATAGATTGGTTTGTTGTTGTTTAACGTCCTTTTCAATCTGTTGCAATTCCTTAAGCAGTTCTGTCTTTGCTTTTTCAAACTGAAGTTTTGTGAGTTTTTCAACGACAAATTTGTATCCTGTCTGATCGATAAAATCGTCAATGGCGTTGATTTGTGTTTTTAGAGAGTGGATAAATTTATATGACCAGGTTTCAAATTTAAGAATCGTTTGATTTAAGGCGACAATCTGTTGATTTTTTAAATAACGTGCCGAAAGATCCTTATAGCGCACGTAAACCGGAATTGTTTTTTTAGCAAAGGGATATCTTGTTTTTTTCCATAGTTTAAACCATTTGAGCTTTAAAGGATCTTTTCTGTTTATTTTGAAGCTTATCTTATTGTGCTCGATTCTGAAATTATTCGATACGGATGAAACCCTGGAATTAAGTTCATCCAGATACCAGCCAATACCCTTATCGGTTATATGCTTCAACTCGTTGAATTTATACGATTGCTTTTTCTCAAATAATGAGGTGATTTTATAGTAGAATTCATTCTTTATTTTGAAAAAGGCTTTGTTGCGCCTGAACTGATCCTCGATTTCGTTGGCCTTCCCGAAGTTTTGTGTGGTATTTTCAATGGATTCTTTCAAATTTCGGATCCAATCGTTTGATTCCAGGAAATGTGGCAGGAATGTTTTTTCATAGAACTTTCGGACAAGTTTGTCGGCTTCGGCATCCAACCTGGAAGCTTCTTCCGTTAGCAGCGGAAAAATAAACTGAGGGAGAGGAATCAGATCTATTTTTTCGTCCTTGACAACGGCTGCAATCTTTTCACTCAGCTCAAGATCGTATTCTTCAAACTGGCTTGAGGCATTGATCAGAAGTGTAGATCCCATCAATGGTAAAAGTTTGTTGATCTCTACCATGAATGAATCCATGTTTTCATATTTCCTGTTTGGTAAGCCGACAATGCACAGGTCTGCATCTGAAGAATCTCTTCCGATGAGTTCAAAAGATGAAAGTTTTTCAACGGAATTATTTACAACGTTGATCTCAATGGCGATGCGATATTGGCTGACGATGCGATCGAGTGTCGTATAGACGCGCTCGATAAACAGCGCATTGTTTACCGGGACAAACAGACGGATCTTTACATCTTTCCAGAGCCGGCCACCGGATAGGTAACGTATAATGCTTATGGCCATGGAGAGGTTGCTCCCATACCCGCTCCACCAGATATCTATGTTTTTATAAGTTCCGAATCCTCGCTTTTCATTATAGTTTAGAAATATGGAATTCAATTGACTCTTGTTAAAGCTGCTGATCAAATCACCGAATTCCTTTTGCCTGTTCTCATTTTTTGTCCACCCCATGAGCACGGTATTCGGCTTTATGCCGGAGAAACCATAGATCCGGGTGATCTCGTCAATCCCCAGGTAGATGTCCGGAGCGGTATACTTCAATGAAAAATAATTCCCGGTTTTATCCTCTTCCTGTTCGTCGTCCTTTTTCACCGAAGTTTGTTGGCCCGATAAGGCCAGCTCAAAAGCGGAGAGCATCCCCAGCTTTCCGCAGAGGTCTTTTCCCAATTGCAGCAGATGCGGACGACTTCCGGACGCTCCGTGAAAAAGCAGGATGTTTGGCCTCCAATTTCTGTTGTGAACTATTTTAGAGCTTAGATATTCCAATCCTGATTTTACCAGGGAAGCCCAGACGCCGCTCCAGGTATCGCCGCTTTGAAGCGTGAGTTCTTTTCTTTTGAGCAGGAAGAATATAGATCCCAAAATAACCGAAGCTCCGATTGTCGCGAGAAAATCCAGTTGTATCATTACCAGCAAACAAGCTCCGGCGCCAATCAAACTGATCCAGATCGGAGTCTTAAATTCCGGTCTGAAGTCGACGCTTGTCCAGCGTTCGAATGCGCAACTTAAATTCAGAAAGCCGTATGTAGTGATAAAGAATATGGAGACTACCCGCGCAATCACATCCAGCTCTCCAATCAGTATTCCCGCTTCGGCAATGAGGAACGTGAGCAGCAAGGCATTTCTGGGTTCGTTGGATTTCCCCACTCCTCGCGAGAACAATTTATGAGAAATCCCGTCGACCGCTGTCGCCTGTAAAATCCTTGGCGCGCCGAGTATACTGCCCAATGCCGACGAGAGGGTGGCTCCCCAAATGCCCGCGACCACCAATTGCGGCAGCCACGATATTTTCAAAAGGACTTTACTATCATTTGCCAATACTTCTCCGTCAACGGTATAAGCAAAGAACAAAGCCAGCCCAATGTACGCGACAAATCCGACAAATATCGCGGAGATCGATCCGATCGGAATGGACTTTTTGGGATTTTTTAAATCGCCGGACATACTTACCCCGGCCTCGAATCCTGTTACCGCCGGGAAGAAAATGCCGAATAACACCACCAACGGCACCTTCGAAACGGTGTTGTTTATTAACGGCGCGCCGGGAGTTAAGTCGTGACTCCCGAGAAAAACAGACAAAAGAGAGAGTACGATGGCCGCCATGATGAAGTACTGCGTTTTAATGGCGAGCGACGTACTTATAAAGGTAATCGTAGTTACCAACAGCAGCATTACACTCCCGGCAATACGAATATTATCCCGGGACACATCAAACCCCCAATAGGACAGAAAACTTTCGGAAAAACCAATCAGATACAGACTTACACTAAATGACAACCCGACAAAAAGGGCCAATCCGAGGGTGCCGCCAATGGGTAGACCAAGACTTCTTGAGATCATGTAATAAGTTCCTCCGGCTTTTACTTTTTTATCGGTGGCAATGGAAGAAACGCTCAATCCTGTGGAAAGAGATATAATATGCGCAACGACAATAATCCCGATCGTAGCAAGAAGCCCGGCCTGTCCCACGATCATGGGAAGCCGCAAATACATGATTACCCCCATAATGGTTAGTATGGAAGGAGTAAATACACCACTAAAAGTTCCGAATTTGTTTGTCTTGGACATTGGTTATTGGAATGAGGTTATCGTCTGCTGCCCGCTCAAATAAACTTAATTAGGGGGGAAAATAGAAAAAGCTACGGTTAGATTACATACGATGTATGTTTTTTTTAATTGATGAATTATGAGAAAGATTGAATAGGGATTTTTTTTATATCAAAATGTATTTTTTGTAAGTAGGATGCGATAGTTATTTGTCTTCATTTAGAATATTTTTTTAGAAGCACAAAACAAGCAGAAATAATGAATAGCGCAGGATTTGCAATCAGTGAATATCACGATACAAGAGATATATACAGCAAGCTTGATCATCTTCTAGGTCAGCCTATAAGGCCGATCAAAAGAGAAGAAATCGATACGTATAAGAAATATTTTGACACCCAATGCTCAAGATCCCATGCAATTACTTCCGAGGCAATGAAATATATTCCCGGCGGTGTTCAACATAACCTGGCGTTCAACTATCCCTTCCCATTGGTGTTTACCAAAGCGGAAGGAGCATATCTGTATGACAAAGACGGGAACAGATATATCGACTTCTTGCAGGCCGGAGGTCCTACGGTATTGGGGAGCAACTATCCCGCGGTCAGAGACAAGATCATTCAACTGCTTCATGATTGCGGCCCGTCTACCGGGTTATTCCATGAATATGAATATAAAATCGCCAGGAAAATTTGTGAGCTGTTTCCGTCCGTAGACCAGTTCAGAATGTTGGGGAGCGGAACAGAGGCTGTGATGGCGGCAATCCGTGTCGCTCGTTTGGCGACAAAAAAGAAGAAAGTCATAAAGGTCGGAGGGGCCTACCACGGATGGAGCGATCAAATGGTATATGGAATGCGGATCCCCGGTACCGGAAGATTTGAAGCCCACGGGATCCCCAAAGCTGCTTCCAGACATACGCAGGAAGTGTGGCCAAACAGCATATCTTCGCTTGAAAAGAAATTGAGGATGAATAGGTTACGCGGAGGAACGGCGGCTGTCATTCTCGAGCCGATAGGACCTGAAAGCGGTACGAGACCCGTCGATTTTGATTACAACAGACAAGTGCGGGAGCTCTGTGATAAATATGGCGCCGTACTTATATTTGACGAGGTGGTTTCTGCTTTTAGAATAGGTTTAAGCGGTGCACAGGGGTACTACGGCGTAAAACCCGACCTAACCGTATTCGGTAAAGTGGTGGCCGGAGGATATCCCTCCGCAGGGGGCCTGGGCGGTAAACTGGATTTGATGGAATATCTCTCTGCCGGATTACAAAGCGGGAAGAAGAAAGTAATGGTTGGCGGAACAATGGCAGCGAATCCGATAAGTTCGGCTGCTGGATACCATACCATCGTGGAGATAGAAAAGCAAAATGCCTGTGAAAAAGCAGGTAAGGCCGGTGATCGATTGACCAGAGGGTTACAACAGTTGATTGAGAAGTACAATCTCCCGTTTGTGGCTTACAACCAGGGATCCGTCAATCACCTGGAGACATCCGGAGTGATGTTCGTTAAGATCAATTGGTTGAAGATCATGAAGGTACTTGCTGAAATCAAGCAGCGAAAGCATATGATGGAAGAAATGGGCGCGGCATATATGGCAGAAGGAATTGTAACCCTTGCCGGCAGCAGGATGTACACGAGCATGGCAGATACGGATGAGGTGATCGACGACGCACTCAACCGTTTCGAAAATGTATTCAAGAAGGTGGAGGGGGTATAACTCAAACAGATGAGGAGGAAATATGTAATCGCCCATGACGTAGGAACAAGTGGTGTAAAAGCAGTATTGCTCGACACCGGAGGGAATATACTGGCCTCTTCTGAAGAGAATTACAGGTTTTCATACCCCAATCCCGGTTGGGTAGAGCAGGATCCGGAAGATTATTGGAAGGCGATTGTTCAGTCAACCAAAACGATTGTCAGCATCTCGAAGATACCTGCGTCCGAATTGATCGGCATCGTGTTTACCACGCAGGCCATGGGTATTATTCCGATCGATAAAGAAAATAATATATTGAATCATAACATTTCCTGGGTAGACGGCCGGGCGGAAAAGCAGGCCGAGAAGTTGATGAATCGTTTTTTGGGGAGAAAAGCTTTTAAGGCACTGGTGGGTATCGAGATCACGGGGAAAGATGTAATTCCAAAGCTCATGTGGCTGAAAGAGCACAAGCCCGAACTGTATAAGAATACCGAATACTTCCTCGATGTAAACGGTTTTCTGAAATTCAAAGCTACCGGGAAAAAAGTTGCCGAATGGTCCGGCGCCTGTTCCTATGCCTTCAACCTCAGGAAGAAAGACTGGGAACGGATTTTTTTCAAATTCGCCGGGATCGATACTGCCAAACTCCCACCACTGGTCAGGTCTGTTGATGAAGTGGGCGGGCTTACCGCGGATGCGGCAAAGGATATGGGGCTGGAACCCGGCTTGCCGGTTTACGGCGGTTGTGATGATACGCAAAGCGCGGCCATTGGTTCGGGGGCGATCGATGAAGGAGAAGCACATATCTATCTTGGAACGGCAGCCTGGGTAGGTGTGATGACCGGAAGAGCACCAAAATTCAAGCACGGTGCGGTTTGTTTACAAAGCGCTGACCCCGGGAAAAACCTGGTGGTCGGTGTAACAGAATCTGCCGGGGCAAACCTCGAATGGCTGATCGAGCGATTCTACACCATGGAAAAGAAGCACCTCAACAATGGAAGCATTTACGATCTTATGGACGAGGAGGCCGGCGCGGTCGCGCCGGGGTCGGATCATCTCATTTTTACGCCATGGTTATTGGGCGAAAGATGCCCTGTGAGCACAACCACAACCCGGGGCACGATCTACAACCTGAGCCTGGAACATAAAAGAGGACACTTTGTCCGGGCGCTTTCCGAGGGGATCGCCTATAATCTTCGATGGATAATCGAGAACTATGAAAAAGATTTTGGCTTTAAAATCCCATCTCTCCGAATAACGGGAGGCGGAGCTCAGAATGATCGTTGGATGCAGATTTTTGCAGATGTCACAAAGAGAAAGATCGTCACTACCAATCAGCCCAAAATGGCGGGCGCCATTGGCGGAGCGATGTGTGTCTTCGTGGGCGCCGGGGTAATTAACGAGTTTTCATCCGTAAGGCAGATTGTCGGGAGCAACAAGGAGTTCTTTCCGAATCCGGCGAATTTTGATATATACGATTTGCTTTTTGGCGACTATAAACGCATCTATGCGTCGCTTAAAGCTACTTATGAAAGTTCCAATGCAATAAGATTCAAAGTATAAAATTAGATATTATGAAAATCGATGAAATAAAAAGACTGGTTTGCGATTCCGGAAAACAATTGCTGGAAGAGGGGTACGTATCCGGAACCTGGGGGAATATTAGTTTCAGGATCGATGATACACTCATGGCAATAACGCCGAGTGGCCGGGAGTATGAAACTATGGTGAGCGATGATATTGTAATTGTAAACTACCGGGACCACAGCTACGAAGGAGATGTAAAGCCGTCTTCGGAATACAAGTTGCATACGGAGATCTATCGTACCAGGAAAAATATTCACGCTGTTATTCATACGCATCAGATGAATGCTTCGACGGTGGCGGCTGCGCGCCGTGATGTTCCGCCGATTTTGGATGATATGGCCCAAATCATAGGTCCTACCGTCCGTTGTGCGGATTATGCATTGCCGAATACCAAGAAAATTGTCCAGGCTACGGTTAAGGCGCTGAGGGGGAGATATGCGGCATTGATGGCCAATCATGGAGCCGTGTGTATAGGAAGAGACATGAAGGAAGCCTTTGTCGTATGCCAGGTACTCGAGAAAGCATGCAAAGCATTTATCGAAGCCGAATTCATTGGCGGCGCAAAAGGCATATCCAAATTCGAAGCTCATTTAATGCACCAGTTTTACCTGTTGAAATATTCAAAGCAAAAGAAAAAGGATTGATTTTATCCATCATTCGGGCAGAGACCCGGTATAAGGACCGCCGATGATACGAGGGCTCCGGCGAGTTTCAATTTTCAGTGCCGAACCTGTATAAACCGGAAAAGACCCACTTGGAAAAGCAATTTTGAACGCTTTCACTTTTGAAAAGGGTTCACCCCTTTATTCGGGATTTTGAAATCGGGATTTATTCGATTGTCGGTTGCACGCGTGACGGTGTCCTACCCATATAAAATGTGACATCTCCGGAACTTCCCCGGGGCAACGAACCGTAGCGCTTAATGGCGGGACGCAGGTCGATTGTTATCGCCTGGCCATGGCTGTCTCCGATCTTTTGTACAACGCGATTCCGGATCAATACGCACAATTGTAACATTAACGCATAGAATATCAGTCTCTTATCTTACGTGATTTAATTTTGGAAAATACTCAAAAAGTAAATTTTATTTATATATTTGTGTATGTGGCCTAGCCTATCAGTTCGTCTAACCAGGGAAATTCAATTGTTTTGTAAATGAAATTATTCTTTGATCGAGATTGAATACGTATGGTAATTACTGACCGGGAAGTTATCGAAAGGTTGAAAAAGGGGGACAAGGAGGTTTATGAAAAATTGTTTTATGACCATTATAAAAACCTGGTATTGTATGCCAAGAAATTCGTAAATGAAACGGAAATTGCAAGAGACCTTGTGCAGGATGTATTCATTTATTTGTGGGACAAGCGGAACAAATTGAATATTGAAAGATCCCTCCCTTCGTATTTGTTTCGGGCCGTTCACAATGCGTGCATCAATTACTTAAAACGTGAGTCGAACAAAGAAGACTACATCAGAAATTTTCTCCTCAGGATCAACAGCGATAATTATTCTACATCTGCATATGAAGATGCGCATGAACTGGTCGTTCAAAAGGACCTTCTGGAACAAATTGAAACCATTGTAGAAGGATTGCCGGAGCAGTGCAGGAATATATTCAAAATGAGCAGGTTCAAAGGATTGAAGAATAGAGAAATCGCCGAAATATATGCCATTTCACAACGCACGGTAGAGACGCAGATCTACAGGGCATTAAAGGTGCTGAAAGAGAGCCTTAGCCCTTATGTTTCGTTGCCGACAGCCACCCTTTTTCTGATTTTTATTAAAAGTTTCTAGTATTTGTAAGTATTTATTCCCTCATAATTGCCCTAGAGGTAGCATTGGAATAAAATGAGAAAAGGGAATACATTCAATAATAATGTTATTGTCAGATTTCTGATGAACGAGGCCACAAAAGAAGAAGTGCTTCTTCTTGAGCAGTGGTTGGACAGCAGTGCTGAAAACCGGGAGTACTTTCATAAAATCCGGGATACCTGGAACTCCATTGAACTGGAAAAAGAACTCGATGCAACCAGGATCAGCGCTGACTTTGACCGAATTTTACATCAAATTGACAGCCGTAAAACCAAGGGGCGCTTCCCCTTGAATGCCGGCCGGAATTTACGGCAAACCTGGCGGTTAAAGTCCGCCGCAATCTTTATTCTTGGATTTGCGGTCTCCTGGTATATTTTTGATAAACCCATGGCGTCAACCCCGGAGGAGACGGCCTATAATATCGTAGAGACCCCAAGAGGCAGCCGGGCAACCGTCAAATTGCCCGACGGAAGTGAGGTGCTCCTAAATGCGGATTCAAAGCTCACTTATCCGCCTGAATTCAAAACCGATGAACGAAAGGTGTTGCTGGAAGGAGAGGCTTTTTTTAAGGTGGAGAAAGATGCAAAAAGGCAATTTTTTGTAAAAACCCCGGATATTACGGTAAAGGTGTTCGGCACGAGCTTCAACGTGAAATCATATCCCGATGAGCACACCACGGAAACTACCTTGGTTGAAGGTTCCATAAGTATTTTTAAAAATTCGGTGGATGGAGAAATGTCCGGGACCGAACTGAAAATGGAGCCGAATCAAAGAATGGTGCTGTACAGGGAGCCGGTGCGGGAAACCCCACCTGAAGTCACGCACAAGAGGGTCGAAGATTTACCTGAAAGAAAAGCAAAACTCGTATTGTCAAAACATATCGATACCGAAAGATTTACGTCTTGGACGGCCGGCCGGTTGAAAATTGAAAGCGAAACTATGGTAAAAATGGCAGCAACCCTGGAGCGGAGATACGATGTGAAAATACATTTTGAAAACGAAGAAATAAAGCAATTCAGATTTTCGGGAACCTTTAAAAATGAAACGATCGAGCAGGTGATGGCGGCCATCAAGCTGGCCGCTCCGATCAGCTATAGAATGGAGGACCGGAATATCTGGATTAATGCCGTAGACAATTGAATTGTTAATGTGCGATTCGCAAAAATAAATACCCGAAGCTCTTGTAAAATCTTCGGGTAACGTGGATTTCTGTTAACAACCAGGGGAAACAATTAGGATTTTAACCGAACCTTAACAAAATTATGAAAAATTTTACACCCTTCCGATTTATTATATATAGACCGGTTAAAAAGTATTTTGCCATGAGGTTAACCATTTATCTGTCATTTATATGCATTGTGCAGGTGACTGCAAGCGCCTACTCACAAGGTGAAAATGTGACAATCAATGCGCAAACAAAGTCAGTTAAGGAGATTTTTGACGAAATCCAGGAAAAAAGTAATTACAGGTTTTTTTACAGCGACGATCTCATCGATCTCAACAAAGAGATCTATGTCGCTTTTAAGAATCAGCCGGTCGAACATGTTTTGTCGGACATTTCCTCCAAATCGGGTTTGCAATATAAAATACTTGAAGACAATTTGATCGTAATCTCGCCGGCAGAAGTGATGCAGGCGCGGACGATTCAAGGGCGCATTACCTCCATGATGGATGGAGCGGGTATTCCCGGGGCCAATGTCGTTGTAAAGGATTCGGGCACGGGAACGATCACCGATATTAATGGAGAATATACCATCGAGATCGATGGAGAAGGCGCGGTTCTTGTTTTCTCCTATGTGGGATATATGACCGAAGAGGTCGAAGTTGGCAACCGATCCGTTATCGATGTTGTTTTGGCCGAGAGCATTGAATCACTTGAAGAAATCGTGGTAACCGGTTTGAGCATTGAACGTGATCGGGAATCGCTCGGATATTCGGTAAGTCAGGTCGATGGAGATCAGGTAAATCTGGTAAAAGCAGATAATTTTGCCAATGCGCTTGCCGGTAAGGTAGCGGGGCTGCAAATTACCGAATCGGCCACAGGTGTCGGAGGATCCAGCAGAGTTGTATTGAGGGGCGTCTCTTCCATGCTCGGCAATAACAGGCCCTTGTTCGTTATCGACGGAATACCCATGCTTTCCAATTTTAATTCGGGAAATAATCCGAATAAGGACGGAGGAGATGCGCTCGCCGATATTAATCCGGAAGACATCGAATCCGTGTCCGTATTGAAAGGGGCCGGAGCTGCGGCGGTCTACGGAAGCCGTGGCGCAAATGGTGTGATTCTGATAACAACCAAAAAAGGCGCTTTAAATAAAGGAATTGGAGTTTCATTCAATTCTACCTATACAAGAGAAGATCCCCTGGTGTTTCCGGACCTTCAGAATGAGTATGGACAGGGCGGGCTTTTCGGGCGATATCCTATCACAGATCCGAACCGGACAGTGCTCGACCATCCGAATATCTGGAGCTACGGCCCGAAAATGGATAGTACCATGAGAATCGACTGGACCGGCAAACGATCGCCTTACGTATCACCAGAAGATCAATTTAAGTATTTCTTCAGAACCGGCAATTCATTCATAAATAACCTAAGCCTTGAAGCGGGGAATGAGAATTCCTCCCTCAGGGTTTCATTGACCGACCAGCGAAGCAGTGGTATTTCACCGGGGAATGATCTCAGCAGGCAAACTTTCAGTGCTCGCGGATTTACTAAACTGAAAGATATTTTCGAAGTGGACGCAAAAGTCACATACATTCACCATAATGTAAAGAATCGACCGGTACTCCGGGAAAACGGAGCAAATTCGGCTCTGAGCTTATCCATCTTGCCAAGAAATATCAGCGCACAAAGCCTCGAAGAAAATACGACAGACGAATTCGGTAACGAAATGACCTGGCTGCTGGATGAAACGTTCGGCAACCCCTACTGGATGCTTGAAAACCAAGGGAACAATGATATCAAGGACAGGTATCAAACTGCATTATCGATAAAAACCAACATCACGGATAACCTTTATCTACTGTTAAGGAGTGGTTTGGACCAGTATTCCCTGGAAGATAAGAACTGGGTGAACCGGGGAACCAACACCTCGGAGAGAGGAAGGGGATCCTACAACCACACCATATCAAAAAATACCGAGTGGAACTCGGATTTCCTGCTTACTTACGAAGACGGTGCCGGAGACATAAGCTACGGTGTGAGCCTGGGAGGTAATTATCGTGCCGACAAATACAACAACATCGATCAGAGAGGTTCGGGATATCAAATTCCGGGATATTATCATATTTCCAATATGAGCGAGTATTATACGGAAGAGTATAGTTCGCGAAAAGAGGTGGCTTCCCTGTATGCCCTGGGGAATGTTTCGTTTGATGATGATCTTTACGTCGATCTTACGTATCGAAGCGACTGGTCTTCCTCCTTGCCTTTGGACAATAATCAATTCAATTATTATTCCGCAAATGTGAGCTGGTTATTAACAAATACATTCGAACTGCCCGAATTCTTTTCATCCGGAAAAATCAGAGGCTCCGTCGCCCAAACAGGCAATGATACGGATGCATATCAGTTGGAGAATGTTTATAGCGTAGTTCAGTCGCAGCTGCCCTACAGCATGGTGAGCATACCGAATCGATTGTTAACACCCGACCTGCTTCCCGAAATTACCAATACCTGGGAGATTGGAACCGACCTGGGTTTCTTTGGGAATCGATTGATATTTGATTTCACCTATTATTATAGCCTGGCTAAAAACCAGATCATGCCGGTGCCCATACCTAAATCTACCGCATATTCGGAGAAGAGGCTCAATTCAGGCGAACTGGAGAACAGGGGGATAGAACTTATGCTTAATGCTACCGTATTGAACCGTCCTGCGGGCCTTACGTGGAATTCGATATTAACCTATACCAGGAATAAATCTTATGTAAAGAGTATCCATCCGGATTTGGAATCCATAATACTTAATGATGCCTGGGATGCGTCCATTCAGGCGATACCCGGCGAAGAATACGGGCAGATTTTCGGTTATGATTATAAAAGGGACGCGCAGGGAAGAATGCTGATTGATGACAATGGATTCCCGCAGCAAGGTGAGTTAAAAGCTCATGGAAGTATTAATCCCGATTATATTTTTGGATTTCAAAACTCCTTCTCCTATAAGAACTTCACACTAAGCTTTCTGATTGACGGAACCATGGGGGCCGAGATTTATTCATGGGGGAAAACATACAAAATGCTTTGGGGCACGGATGTCGAAACCTTGGAAGGCAGAGCGGAATGGTTTGAAACTCATGATGAAAATGGTTTCCCGATTCCCGGGGTCGAACCAAAAGGTTATGTATTTGAAGGGATCGTGGAAAGCTCCGGAGAACCGAATACCACTCCAATTCCGGACCCGGCATACCGGGGTTATATTCCGTATAACTACAAGATAATCACGGAATCCGTTTTGGACGCCTCGAATATCAGATTGAGAGAAGCCGTGCTCAGCTATAATTTTCCTAGAGCATTGATCTCCAGGATCAAATTGACAAATCTGACGCTGTCGGCAACCGGAAGAAATCTGTTCTTCTTCTATCGACCTACCGATCACATCGACCCGGAAGCAGGGTACAGCAGTGGCAACACCGGAAACGGAATGGAGCAAAGCAGTATGCCTTCCACCAGATCGATTGGTTTTAATTTGAGACTTAGCTTCTAGTTTATCGAAAAGATTTTAATAAGAAGAAAATGAAACGATACAATATAATCTTGACAGCAGTATTTTTCCTAGCGGGATTAAACGCTTGTGACGAACGTTTTGAGGAGATTAATACAAATCCGAATGGTGTTGCGGATGTGGACCCGTCTCATTTATTTGCGAAAGCAGCCAGAGATAGCTTCAGAAGCGGTATAAGCGGATATGATTACAGAATTGGCGGCCAGATGTCTCATTTCTATGTAGGTGTATTCGTCGAACGATTTATCGATAAGTACAACCAGGATCTTTCCGGCGAAACCTACGAGAGCCTGTTCGGGACGGGGTATGAAAACCTTTTAAGATATTACAATGAAATCATGATGCTCACCGCTCCGGGAATGGAAAAAGAGCATGAATTTCAATATGCTGTGGCCGATGTAATGGCAGTACTTGCCTATGCGAAAATGACAGATGCCTTTGGAGACATCCCCTATTTCGAAGGCGGGTTTGGAAATTCCGGCGAATTATCGCCGGAATATGACCGGCAAAGAGATATCTATCTGGATATGATAGACCGGTTGGCCAAAGATATTGAAACGCTAAAAACCGCCGATAGTTCCGTAGGATTATTCGATCAGGATCCTGTATTTCAGGACGATCCGGACCGTTGGCTTAGATTTACCAATTCGCTGCGGCTGAGATTGGCTATGCGGATGCGGCATGTAGAACCTCAAATAGCCGGTGGAATTATTACGGAATGTCTCGCAGAGCCGCTTATGACTTCAAATTTTCATAATGCGATATTGGTAAGCGTCGATGGTGATAATAGTGAATTGTTCAGCCCCTGGTATGGTGTATTTGATTTCTATAATTTCAGGATAAGCGATAAAGTAGTTTCGCAGTTGGGCTCTACCAACGACCCTCGCCTCCCCATCTATGCGACCCCTTTAAGTAATGGTTCATACAGGGGCTTTGTAAATGGGTTGACGGACGAGTATTTTGTTGATGCCATCGACGAAGAGCACTCTTATCCCGGCGAATACCTTGTTGGCAGAGGAGCTCCCGTGTTTTTGATGACTGCCGCGGAGATCGCATTTCTCCGGGCAGAATGCGCGCTGTTTGGTCTGGGCGGTTCGGATGCAAATGCACACTATCGAAACGGGATCGAATTAACCATGCAGCGAGTAGGCGTGTCGCAGGAGGATATTGATGCCTTCAAGGCTACCGAAACAGCGACATTATCAGGTACACCGGAAGAGCAATTCGAGCAAATAGGGACGCAGCTCTGGCTTTCTTTTGCCCCGAATATGGCGGAAGCATATGCTTCCATGCGCAGAACAGGTTATCCGGTGGTTGAAGATCGCGACGGAATAATCACGGATAAAGGAGACACGGAAGGTGAGCTCCCCTCAAGGATCATTTATCCCTTAAGCGAGAAATTGAGGAACAGCGACAATGTAAATGCCGCTATAGAAAATATGGGAGGAGAAGACGTACTGAAAACCAGGGTCTGGTGGGACGTGCGAAGATGATTCATACATTTAGATACAATCTATTCACTGAAAATGATTTATGGATAATTACTATTTCTAACTATTAAATTTTTAAGACATGATTACAAAATTGAGAACAATCATTTGGGGTTTGGCTCTGATATGGAGTGTTGCCTCAATATTGGTGATTTCTTCGTGTAGCGAAAGCGATGATCCCCCCAAGCCCCCGGAGGCGCCTAAGGTTTCCTACCAGGATTCGGATGTTGCCGTCGGCACCGAAGGAAAAGTTACAGCGGCCGTTCAGGGAGATCCCGCTACGTATGAAATTGTCGGAATAACGGATCAGGATGACGCCGCCGTCAACGTAAGTTTCATTACAATAAACGGCAGCACCGGGGAACTGACGATTGGTGCCGAATCTACCACAGGTTCCTATAAAGTTACGGTGAAGGCAAAAAATGAAGGCGGTCAGGATGAAGCCGTTGCAAATGTTACCATTACGATAAATAATGACTTCAACCCAACGGGGAAATCATATCTATGGAAGTATTGGATGAATCAGAGTGATCCCTGGACACTTTCCGGTCTGGACGGAATACCCGGATTAGCCATCGAATCCGTAGAAATTCCCAAAGGGTGGCCCGACGGTTGGCCGACGCCTCAACCCGAATGGACGGACGAATATATGTTCCCTTACCTGGCACTTGGCGGGGTACAGAATTTGTTGTTTCAGGTACCGGGCGATCTGGCTTGCGCGACCGAAGGCGAGGAAGGAAATACCCTGCTCTTTAAGGTGGAGACCGATTTGAGCCTGACGACTTTATGTACCGTAACAGAACCCAATGATGGAAAAAGTGTTACTATAGGTTCATCGTCGATTTCCTATGCCAACAGCCAATTTGTCTGGACGGTAACATTGGTATCGCAAATACCGGTTACCTATATCATCGAAAACCCGACAAGCGAAACGTTTGTAGATCCATTGGATGAAACCACACCGGGGAGACAATTCCCTGCGATCAGAGGTATGGTAGAGAGCTTTACCACGCCTACAAATGTATTTGATGAGGCCGGAATTCTAGGATCACTTACTCAAAAGAAAGTTGAGATTATTCTTGAGGTTCTGGATTAGAACCGAGTGAATTGTCCGGTAAAAAAGCAGGAGTCATTGACGGTTCCTGCTTTTTTTATGAACCGTTTAGCCGATACAAACCGGAACATCGCGAAAAAGCTTACATTTATGATTGACAAAGACGAAAACCCACCGGTTAAATTAGTGCAATAAATAATTCGGACGTTATTGAAGAGAACTGCCGCATGCCTGGATCGGACGACCGATCGTATCCGCGTTTGAAGATACCGAATAATCGGCGGGTATTTTCTTTAGCAAGTCATTCTGCTTGCTACTTTGACAAAAAAGTGGCTTTTTTACCTGATAAGAGGTAAGAAAGAATGTGCCCATGTCCTATACACTCCTTGGATTTTTGCTCTATCTGCTCGTAATTCTTGTGGTCGGATTTGTGATGTATAACCGCAATAAGTCCCACCGGGATTTCATCATTGGCGGCCGCGCAATGAATCCCTGGGTGGTTGCCTTTTCGGAACGGGCCTCCGGGGAATCTGCCTGGTTGTTGCTCGGACTTCCCGGGCTTGGATACGCTGCGGGATATATTGGAATGTGGGACGCCATCGGTTGTGTTTCCGGAATTATTCTGTATTGGCTCGTTATTGCAGAAAAGCTGAGAATACAATCTGAAGAAACCGGGTCGATTACGCTTCCTGATTTTTTTGCTTCAAAATTCAGCTCGCTTTCCATACCCATTCGACTAACCGCCACTTTGATTATCATATTCTTTTTTACATTTTATCTGGCTGCTCAATTCAATGGCGCCGGAAAAGTTTTGAATGTCACTTTTGGAATTCCCAATATCTATGGGATCCTCATCGGAACGGTGGTGATTGTTTTCTATACCATGCTGGGGGGATTTCTCGCGGTTGCCTGGACGGACCTCCTACAGGGCATTATCATGATCGGAGCTTTGGTGATTTTGCCGCTGGCCGGGTTTGTAGAGATCATGGAAGAGCACAGGAGCCTTGATGCGGCGCTGGCATCGGCGGGAGCCGACTTTGCCGATTTCACCGGTGGCGCTTCCGGCTGGGCGGCCTTTGCAGTTGTTATCAGCGGACTGAGCTGGGGGCTTGGTTATATGGGACAGCCGCATTTACTGACTCGCTTTATGTCGATAAACCGTGCGGCCAATATCCGGATCAGCCGGCGAATTGCTTATGTTTGGGCAATACCGGGATTTACCGGAGCCCTGTTGATTGGATTGATCGGCTTGGTTTATTACGGTCAGGGGGCCTTTGATGATGTGGAGCATGTTATGCCTCAACTGGCAAATGATCTCCTGCCGGCCTGGTTGGCGGGAATCTTTATATCCGGGGCAATTGCAGCGATGATGTCAACGGCAGACTCCCAACTACTGGTGATAACTTCTTCCGTGATAGAAGATATATATCACAAGACACTGGGAAAGGAAGAAGTTACCGAAAAGCGCTTGCTATACCTGTCCAGGGTCATTACTATTATTGTAGGCATTTTCGGATTCATCATATCCGTTACTTCTCAGGACCTCGTTTTTGCGTTGGTTTCTTACGCCTGGGCCGGATTGGGCTCTTCATTCGGACCGACATTATTGATGACGCTCTGGTGGAAAAGGACCACAGCAAAAGGAGTCATGGCAGGGATGATAACGGGCACGCTGGTAACTATTGTCTGGTCGAGCTTTTCCGAGCTGGATGCATTTCTGTCTTCCAGGTTAATCGCGTGGCTGGCAGCTTTTACCGCCCTCGTTTTGGGGAGTCTAAGGACGACAAATAAAGGTTAGGAGCAGACACGACCTGCCTGTGACAAAAGCCGTACGCATGTTGTGCCGGGTAGCTAAAAAGTCCTCGTCATGTCGGAGGGTATGGCAATCACAAAATCAGCCACCTCTTCATTTTCTTCCAGCAGATTGATGATCGATTCCTGCTCTACTATGGATATGGTCCGGACATTCAAATCGGGTTGCAACTTTTTTAGGAAGTAGACAATGCCCTCCCTGTTCCTGGTGTGGAACGATCCGTTCAAATGATAAAATACATGGTTTTCCTCCCAATTGATAGAAATGAAATGAGCCATGGTCGCATCTTTAATGGCCTGGGCGTCAATCATTTTGTTCCCCCCATCATTGTTTTTACCCATATGACCTGCCAGCATCCCGGATATTTCTTTATATCCGGGCAATTCATAGTCGACTTCTATCGGGAGGGGGGCCATATACTTTCTGGCTTCGTCGGCTATACGATCCAAGCCCTCAAATCCGCCTCTTGCAACTATATTGGCATAGCGCCTTGGGATATTGGTCGCAATGAATGGCAGTTTGTTTTTCTTCGCAAAATCAACGATAGGGGCGTAATCGGTAGCATAGTTATCCCAGATCTTGGCTTCTTTTTTCAGGTGTTTCTCTTTGATCAAACCGGACATGTATTCATCTATGACGATCTGATCATCCGCCTCAAACATTTCAACCCCAACAATCACCTTTTTCCCGGTCGACTCCCCCAGGCTTTTTAATACCTGCAATTGCAGCCAGTGGCAGATGGAATTATTGTGGATTTCGCCAAAGAATACGACGTCTGCTTCTTTCAACCCTTTCATCATTTTATCAAAATCAACAGATTTTGACTTTTCTCCGGTAAAGATTTGATAGGCCGGCTTCGGCTTGAAGGATGTAAATAAACCGAAGAGCGCGATTATTATCAAAAAATATTTCATGTGTTTATGTTTTTATAGTTAGCTGACACCCGGAGCAATATAATCATGCTCGTGTGCGTCCTGAATTCGCTCCGGCCGCGCCGGTTTCATCCGTTTATATTTTTTTAGTTTGTTGATGCACAGAGCAATATAATTATGCTCGTGTGCGCCCTGAAATTGCTCCGGCCAAGCCGGTTGCATGTGTTTAAAATTTGCAGGAACCTCACCATGTGCCGTTGATCATCATTATTTTGTATGTCTCAATAATTATCTCAGGCATGGCCGGTTTCCTCGAATAACAATAAAATTACGGATAAAATTAAATTTAATCGCAGGACCGATAAGAAGGTTTTATGCCCTGCGTTATGTTACAATAATTTCATTTTCCGGATAAATTGTAAAATTTGGTAGGATTGTTGATCTTCCAAGCTACCAACTTAACTGTTCAGTAAAAATGGATCGCATCGTCAGACAGCTTTTATTTACATTGATTGTTACTTGCTTGATTTATAAAATTTCGTTTGCCCAGGTATTGGGGAGGCAATTTCCGGAGATGAATACTTCAACTGCCGATGGTAAAGTTGTAGACCTACCGGAAGATGCCAAAGGCAGATATACGCTTTTGGGGCTGGCATTCTCAAAGAAATCGGAAGATGACCTGAATACGTGGATGGAGCCTGTTTTCTGGAAGTTTATTGATAAACCCGAGGGAAAGATTGACCGGTTGTTCGGAAATTATAAATATGATGTAAACGCTTATTTTGTTCCGATGTTTACCGGGATAAAGACGGCAGCTACAAAAACAGCCAAGAAAAAAGCGCTGAAAAAAATGGACCCGCGCCTTATCCCCAGCATTTTATTTTATAAAGGCAAATTGAAACCCTATAAAGAATCCCTGGATTTTCAACAAAAGGATATTCCCTATTTTTTTGTATTGGATGAGCACGGAAAAATCGTATATGCCACCTCCGGGAGATATTCCGACGCTAAAATGGCAAAGGTCGAAGAGGTTGTCAGCGGAAATCCATAACAATTACGCTCTGGAGTGACGACCGGTGATCAAATAAACTTCTCCCGGTCCTGAAGGTTGGCCATTCCGGTAAGAAATGCGATCACACCTCCGCAGACAAGGTATAGTCTGTTGTAAAATATGCGTTCTTCCCAAATGGTTTCGTTCAGATCGGAAGGCATGCCAAAAGGATTGAAGAAGACATTCCATTCTACCTGTCCTATATTTTCTCCCAAAATGAAAAGAAAAAATCCGATAATGATCATGACGACCGCAGTGCCATTCCCGTTTCTTACCAATGTTGAAAACATAAAGGCCAGACAGCCAAGGAAGAATAGCGGAAAGAGTATATGAAAGACCATTTCAAATACCGGAAAAGAGATGAGCGCAACGGACGTCAGGAGTGAAAGTAACAGCAACAGGAGAAAAACCATGCCATAAATGAGGATAAACCGCACCAGCCAGACTTTATACCTGTAGTTAGGTATACCAAAGATGATTTCCAACATTCGGCTATCGTCGTCATTTTGAATGCCAAATACCGTCGGATAGAAGGTCAGTAACATCCCGGGGAAAAGTAAAAGATAAAATACGCCTCTTTCTCCAATATCCGAACCGTTGAACAAATTGATCGAAGTGACGAGTAGAAAAAAGGCCAAAGCAGACAATAGAAAATACAGGAATTTTCCTGCGAAAATAATTTTGAAATTGTACCGGATCATCTTTCGGATCAGGTCCAGGGTATTCGTTATATATTTTACTTCTGTCTTCATAATCCTAGTTCAGTCCTCCATGGCCGACCGCCTGTCGGGATAGAGGGAATTTGCGGGATGGGTCCGGTCATCTTTTCCGAAGCGAAAATGGAAATCACATGACCTCTCCCCTGATCAACCATAAATACGCATCTTCAAGATTGGGCCTCACACAAACTGCGGCTGCGTGCGGTTTCTCTTTTGAAATGCAGCGGACCCTTATGCAATCGCCATCCCGCATATGATGTACCACCAACAGTTTTTCGTTTAAGGCGTCAAACTCCCCGGTAGGAACCTCAAATTGCCACACGTGCCCCTCGGCCGTCTTTGTCATATCCTGGGGATTGCCATGATATTTCAATTTGCCCCTGTTTAACACGGCCACGTTGTTGCAGGAACTGGAAATATCCTCAATGATGTGCGTGGAAAATATCACAATCCTGTTCTTGCTCAATTCCACTAATAAATTCCGGAACCGGATCCGTTCTCTTGGATCCAAACCTGCCGTCGGTTCATCTACGATCAGTATCTTTGGCAGGTGAAGCAAGATTTGTGCAATCCCGATCCGCTGTTTCATCCCTCCGGAAAAAGAACCGATTTTCTCATGCCTGCGTTCGTGCATATTCACTTCTTTGAGGCATTTTTCTATACGGTTTTCCCGAATCTTCTTATCGACGATTCCTTTTAAAATCGCCTGGTAATTCAGAAATTCCCATGAACTCATATGCTCATAGGTGCCAAACGCCTGTGGGAGATAACCGATCAGTCCCTGTAATTCTTCCCGTTTTTCGTTGGTGTCCATACCATTGATCCGGACCTTGCCATAGCTCTGGTCGAGAATGCCGCATATGATGCGCATCAACGTCGTCTTCCCGGCTCCATTAGGCCCAAGCAGTCCGAACATGCCATTTTGGATATTTACGGAGACCGCATCCAGTGCGCGAAAGGGTTCTTTCTTTTTACCGATAACCGGGATGGATTGAACGAAAACATAAAAGCTTCTTTGAATTCCGGCGAACCTTCCTTGCAGCCGGTTGATGTTAATTCTTCTTTGAAACAAGTTATTCGATGTGACAAAGACGGTCAATCCCAAATACCAGATCAATCCAATGACGATCACGGCAGGCGGATTGTTCCATTGAAATTGGAATACGATCAGATTCGCCATTGGGATTCCCCAGAATAGGATCCTGCCGATCACTTCAAAAAGTTTGTTTTCTTTTGAAGTGATAACGGAATTCCAAACCGTAAGGATCAGGAAGAAAAGGCCAATTGCTGTTATAAACGACCAGAAAGGGGCACGTAAGTAGAAATACCCAAAATAAACAAGGAAACCGATCAGGGGAATTTGCCAGAGCAATTGTTCCGGTTTTGAAAAACTGCCGGGTGTGCGGGAAGCGCTGAAGCGATCACAGCGTTTTTTGCCGGATTTCCATTCCCTTACGAAGCGACTGTCCCGGTCGTATACTTTTACCAGATTTCGAATGTGTATATTTAATTCTTCACGGTCATCAATAATTGTTGCTTTGGCTTGCTTGAGGCTTGTCATCAGAAAATAGGTAATGCCCGGAATCAGCACAATTGCGAGCATTAGATTTGCCAGTTGCCAGATAAACGAGAATACATGGTAATGGATCAGGTAACACGCGACAGACAAGGCGATCAATTGTAATATTTTGATCTTCCGGTCCAAGGCAGCCCACCATTCCAGGGCTGTGCTCAATCCCGAATAAAACGTAGGAATGAATATCAGGGTAAAAATGGTGCTGAAAGCTAGACCTCCGATAACCGTAATGGCGAACGGAGCGCCTATACTTCCGATATACTCGGCTTCTCCCATAGCGAGTGGCATCAATGCGATAATTGTTGTAATGGCGGTAATCAATATCGGTCTTACACGCGCCATTCCTGAAATCATGAGCGCCCGGCTTCTTCTGTATCCCTGTTTTTGCAGAATATTGGTATAATCAATCAAGATAATGCCGTTGTTTACAACCACTCCGAGAAGGATAAGAAACCCTGTAAGGGTGTTTGTATTGAATAATGAATTGCCTGTAATGATTAGTCCCGTAAATGAACCAATGGCAGCGAGGGGAATTGAAAACATCAATACAACCGGTGAAGCAAAGGACTCAAAGACCGATGCCAGGATCATATAAATAAGGATGAAAGCTGCTGCGATCAAAAAATAGTATTCCTCCAGCTCGGATTCTTCATGAATGATCTCGACGGCCACACCGGAGGGCAGGGATAAGCTCAAAACAATTTCATCTATTTCTAATCTTGCCGTCTCAAGAAGTGTTTTGGAGGCGTTGATGTCTGACTCAAATTGATAAACCAGCTCAATTTCCTTCTCCTGGTTTACGCGGTTAATATTTCGCATGCCCGTTGCATAAAAGATGGTACTCAGGGATTGCAATTCCCTGCTCACTTCATTTTCATCTGGGATTTCAAGTGCTTTTAAATCGCTCATCGACTTTGTTTCATCTGCTTCCCGCCCGTAGTTTTTTATGATGATATCATAGGATTCCGTACCCTGCTTGAAGAAAGATCCCGAAGATACTTCGGGTTGAAACGAGTTCAACTCCGAAGCGACGGAAGTAAGCGGAATGCCATATTCCGACATCAACCGGGTATCGAAACGGAGATGTACCTCCGGTCGATTGTCCGAGACATTGGGGCGGACATTTCGAATGGTTTCCAGCTCCTCCAGGTAATATTGAATATCCTCGGCCACATGTTGCATTTTCTCAAAATCCTGCCCCTTAATTTCAATGCGTTCCTGCTGTATTCCAATGCCCATTAATCTCTGAAAGTTAGCGCCGCGTCCCCCGGATCTGCCCCCACCCGGACCTCTGAATCGCTGACTGGATTGCGGTTGTTCAAAACTAATTTCTGCAGTTTTGATATTTGCAACACTTTCTTCTATGCGTATTTTTACGTCAGCCATACTTCGTTCATGAAGTGATTTAAAGTCCTCCTTCAATACAATCGTGAGGATGGCGTCTTCTTCTTCGATCCGGCTTACAATATCCTCTTTTTCTTCAATGTTTTCCAATCTGCTTTCTACTTCGCGCACCATCTTATCTGTTGCGTCCAGCGAAGATCCGCCCGGCATGGTAATATACAATTCGATCTCCCTGGTATCGACTTCTTCAACGGTATCGACACTGATGGCCAGCGATCCGAGGATGGTTGCAAAAAATAAAACAAGTGCTCCGATAAGTGTTCTCGCCGGATATCTCATCGAAAATTTCAGAAACAGGATGTAAATCCGAATCATGCGGCTGCGGATGGATACCGTTTCGAATAACGATTTGTTTCCGATGCTTCTCTTCATGAAAAAATGCGTAACCATGGGAATGAGCAGCAAGGCGACAAAAAGCGAAACCGCAAGTGTGGAAATGATGGAGACTCCAATGTGGTTTCCAATCACCTTGATCATGTAATTGGATGAGAAAATAAAAGGAAGAAAAACAGTTATTGTCGTAAGTGTAGCCGCAAAAATCGAGCGCCACACTTCTCTGGTCCCGGTGAGCACGGCGTCATCAAACGAATTTTTGGCGGTTGCCTGCCGATAAATATTTTCCAACACCACCACACTGTTGTCCAGCAACATTCCTATGGCCAGCGCCATCCCCACCAGGGTAAGGCTATTGATGGAAACATCAAAAGCATAAAAGAAATTGAATGCCGTGTAAATGGAGATCGGTATCGCCAGTCCGATCACCAATACCAGCCGTATATTCTTCAGGAAAACCCACAATACAAATACAGCTAACAATCCTCCGACCAAAGCCAGTTCAATGATAGAGGCTATGTTATCTTCCATGATTTCGGCGGTATTTGACTGAACTATGATTTCAATATCCTTGTAGGCCAGTTTTTGATTTAATGTTTCAATCATGTCCAGGGTTTTGTGCGACAGATCAATGAGGTTTGATTGGTCATCACTTACAAGTGTGAGTGTAACGGCGTCCTTCCCGTTTACCCGGCTATACGAAGTTTCTTCCTTCACACCAAAATAGACCCGGGCTACATCTTTCAGCCGGATGTCCCTGTTCTGAAAGATCTTGATGTTTTCAAGGTCATTCAGGTTGGTGTATTCGGCCGTGATGTTTACGAAAAATCTTTTATCCAGCTCATATACCCGGCCGGCGTACACCCGGTCAACTCCGTTTTGAGTGATGGCATTTCTTATTTGAAACGGAGTAATCCCATAAGATTTGCAGGCCGGGGGGTCAAGGATGATCTCGACAGATTTTTCCCTGCCACCAAAGACATTGACAGCGGCTATGCCGTCGATATTTTCAAATTCAGTTGTAATGTCCTCATCTGTTACATTCCTGACCCGGTCGATGCCACCGCTTCCCCTCACCTGCAGACTCATGAATTGATTCGTCATTTGCCGGATATCGACCTTCTGAACCATCACCGTAAATTCCTCGGGAAGGGTGTTTTTTACGGCGTCGATTTTTTCCTGCAGTTTAAGGTAGGCAAACTTCATATTCGCATTTTGAACATAGGAAACATAGATGATCCCCTGACGGTTCTGAGCATAAGAAATCAGTTCTTCGATATCTTCCAGGGTTCCGATCGCTCCTTCCAAAGGAATTATCGCCTGACTTTCCATATAGGAAGGATCCACTTCAAGCCTGCTGGTCACCTGAACGACAAGAGATGGCAGTTCTACATTTGGCAGCAACTCAACAGGCAGGTTGTTGTAGGAGATAAAACCAAGCATGCTTAGCCCGATAAAGATCATGCTGATGAATGTTTTTCTCCTGATGATAAAATCCATAAGTCTGAACCGCTAATTCTTTACGTGCATTTTGTCCGTGATCCAATCCACCAATTGATCAATGACGGCATAAACACATGGTATCACGATCAGGGTTAAAGCGGTCGAGGTAACCAGCCCGCCGATTACCGCCAACGCCATCGGAGACCTTAATGCGGCGCTTTCTCCAAAACCGAATGTCAATGGCAGCAATGCCAGGATGGTCGTGAGCGAAGTCATAATTATTGGGCGGATTCGTTGCTGACCTGCACCGGTAATGGCCTGTTTCGTGCTTTTCCCGTTTTTCTTCAATTGATTTATAGCATCGACCAGGATGATCGAATCGTTTACGGCAATTCCCACCAACATGATAATTCCAATATAAGCCATGATATTTAATGGATTGCCGAGAAGGAAGAATATCAAAATGGCTCCGACGCCTGCTAAAGGTATGGTGAGTAAAATGGTGAAAGGATGGATCAGGGATTCGAATTGTGAAGCCAAAACCATATACACCAGTATAAGCGATAGTACCAAAGCAAAGCTCAGGCTCTCCATGGATTCTTTGCGCAATAATTCTTCACCGCTGACGGTGATCTTATAGTTCGGAGGCAGTTGAATGTTCGATACTTCGGTTTCAATTTTTTTAACGATCCGGTCGAAGTGGAAATCCGGTTTATACTGAGCTGTTACTTCGGCGATTCGATTTTGATTCCTGCGAATGATCTCTTTTGGAGCCAGGTTGGTTTGGATCTTTGCCAAATCCTGCAACCGCATAAAATCATTTCCCGAAGTAATTTTCATGTCGGCCAATGCACCCCGTGATACCTCAGGGAGCTTAATCGTAATATCCTTTAATTCTCCTTCACTATCAAAGTCCCCGGCTTCTGCCCCTTCCAACTGATTTTGAATCTGTGAAATGATCTCATTAACGCTAATGTTGAATAAACCGGCCTGATATCTGTCGATGACGAGATCAATTTCCGGGGCACCTCCTTCCATGGAAGTTTTGACGTTGAACAACTCTTCCATGGCAGCAAGCTTGTTTTTTACCCGGACAGACAGGGAATCCACCATGTCCAGGTCGTCGCCGGACACTTCGACAATTATCGGAGCGGTATCCGTGCCCAGGATGGATTGCAAGGCGGTTTCATCCCGGACAAATTCGATGTCCAAATCAGGGATGTTTTCCATTACTGTTCCAAGCGCGTTTATAATCCCCGAGGCGGAAACAGCCTTATTCTTATTTAAGATGACCCTCAGGCTTCCCGTGTGTTCATCTTCGAATACGGTATTTATCGATTCCGTGTCCGAAGGGCCGACATGCGTATAAATTGTAGCGACATTATCCCCCAGAAGATTTCTTGCGGTCGTTTCAAGTCCGGCTGCGGTTTTATTTGTTCTGGCAAGCCGCGTCCCTTCGGGTAACTTGAAATTGATGGAAAACTCGTTGCTTTCCGCTTTTGGCATAAATTCATTCCCGACATGAGGAACTACAAATACGGTTCCTGTCAAGAGGGCTATTGAAAATACGATCACCACCCACTTCACCCTGAGCGCTTTCTCCAGCGCCTGTCCGTACCATGCAAATTTTATTGATTTGTATTTTTTTGTTCCGGCAGCATTTTTAAAAAAACCGTTGAAGAGTACCGGAATGAAAAAGATCGCGACAAACAGGGATGATAAAAGTGAAAAGGCTACCGTCCATGCCTGATCTTTGAACAATTCTCCTGAAACTCCCTGTAAATAAACAATCGGGAGAAATACAATGATGGTCGTAATTGTGGAAGCTGTAATCGCGCCGCCGACTTCGGCGGTTCCTTTGACGGCAGCTTCCTTTGCGCTCAATCCGGATTCCAGATTCCGGAATATATTTTCCATAACGATGATGGCATTATCTACCAACATTCCGGCACCCAGGGCCAGGCCGCCCAGGGTCATGATGTTTAACGTAAGTCCGTTGAAATACATGAGGTTGAAGGTGGCTATTATGGAAACCGGAATAGCTATGCTGATCACCAATGTGGTGCCAATCCTCTTCAGAAAGACAAACAGGACAATTACAGCCAGGCAAATACCGATAAGCGCGGTCTCCTCCACTTCGTCAATGGCATTTGAAATGAACGTCCCCTGATTTTGAACAATTTCAAATTCATATCCGGGCAGGGCCTTTTTGATATTTTCAAATGCTTTATCCAGCGATTCCACCACCTTTACGGTGTTGTACTTTGGTTCCTTGTAAATCGAAAGTCCGATGCTTCGATCCCCGTTGATCTTTACAATGTTTTCCGGATCTTTGTTCTTCAGTTCGATACTTGCCAGATCTTTTAGAAATACCGGAGTCTTTTCGAGTAATCGATTGTCCTCTCCCGGTTCTTTAAATGTGACAATGATGTTTCCAATATCCCGTACTTCTTTAAGAACAGATTCCCCCTTGATCACGTATTTCATGCCCATCTCATCAATGGAACCTCCGGAAACGTTCCTGTTGTAATTTTGAATTTGCTGGGAGATTATCGAGGTGGTCAGGTTGTGGGCCTCGAGCAGGTAGTTGTCGGTGGCGATCACTACTTCGGCTACCTCTTTTCCGGATAGCGTAACATCTGCCACGCCTTCCAGCCGAATCAGCTCGTTACGGATATAATTTTCTGCCGTTTTTCTCAATTCATCCAGATCATTCAATGATGTATGCGTCATGGCTACCACGACAATTGGAGTCGCGTTTGGATCGAATTGCGATATGTTAATTTCATCAATTTCCGTATTCTGGCTGTAATCGGTCAGCGCTTTCTGAATATCCAGAAAAGCTTCATCCATATCTTTTTCCCAGGAATACTCAACCGTGATTAAAGCTGAGCCGACTTTTGAAACCGAAGAGACGCCAACAACATCGGACTGACGGATGGCCAGCGCCTCCATATGATCGACAAACTGTTCTTCAATCTCTTCGGGGGGCTTTTCTCCCGCTTTGATTTCTACAAAAATCCTGGGATTATTTAAATCCGGGAAGAGGTCAACCCCCAGCTTGCTGAAAGAGATGTATCCCAGCAAAATAATTCCCAACACAATCATGAGCACGGTTACCGGATATTCAAGAGCAAATTTTGTAAGTTTAAGCATGGCTAAAGGCTGAGAATGGGACTAAGGCTGAGAAAAACCGGAAAGTAAAGTATGTATGAAGAAATGATTTCGTTGATTTCATGATTCCGGGGTTTTGATCGATGTATCCGATGCCATAACAACTATTCCACTGTCTGCGAATAAGTCATCTTTTATTTTTGCTTCCCGAAGAAAAGCCCGGGCAAAACTCGCCCGTATCCGGCTTTGGATTTCATACGTGCGGTCTGAGAAAATCCCATAAAACCTCGTCTTGTCGCCCTTCTCGAATTTCCCGAAATCTCCGGCCATGTTGTGCACTACAGAATTTGAGGCGCCTCGGACATCAAAGGTCATTCCATCATTCCCTCCCCGCCGGAACTTCTGCGCCATTGAATATATTTTGACCCCAGGCCCCGGGGCCTTTTGCCACACACTCGTTTCCATAAAATCGTTATATGCCATTTTCAAATTTTGTCCTTTTAGTCCGAACCTCATCCTATCGAATCACCTTCACCTTAGACCTGTTCCTCAACGTCTCAAACCCGGCGACGATCAATCGCTCGTCTTTTTTAAGACCTTTCAGAATTTCGATTTCTGTCGCGCTTTCAAGGCCCGTAGAGACAATACGTTCGGATGCTGTGCCTCTTTCGACCACGAAAACCGTCTTCCCCCTTTGTTTTGAAAGAATGATTTCTTTGGGGATTACAATTGTACTGTCATTTCTCGCCACCACAATATCCGCCCGCACAAACATTCCTGGCCGAAGCAAAAGCCCGGGGTTGTTGATAACGACCAGCCCTTTGAACGTCCTGGCCGAAGGATCGATGGCCGGACTTAGTTGGGTGATCTTGCCTGTCAACGTATCGTTGGGCAAGGTATAGTTCGTTACCTTAGCTTCCTGGCCAATTTTGATTTGAGCGATGTCTTTTTCCGGGAGGTTAACTTCCAAATACAACTGCGCATAATTCATAATGGTTACCAATTCACTGCCTGAAGACACTTTCGTCCCATTGGTGTAATAAGGGAGATCAACAATTATCCCTTTAAACGGAGCTTTTACGTCCATCTTTGCCAATTGAATTTTGGCGTTCTCATATGAATATTCCGCATTGATATACTCCCGCTCGGAGTTTTTCAATTCCCTCAGGGTTACACCGCCTTTATCGTACAGCGATTCCTGTTTTTCAAATTCGCTTTTTGCAATATCGAGGTTCATTTTTTCAGACTCGATCATAATGTTGTTCACATACTCTTCATCTTCAAGCCGGACGATTTTTTGCCCGGCTTCTACGATATCTCCGAGGGCAAATGGCCTTCCGGTTCCGGGATTCTTCAACAATGTGTAGTCGCCGGCCATTTCCGATGAGAGCGTTACCTCTTTCATGGCGTAAACCGATCCGGTGGTGTTGACATACTGTTCAATACTTTTGGTCCGGACTTCCGTTACGGAAACGGGGACTGAAATATCCGTATCAAAGGAAGTGTTATCCGTATTGCACGAAAATATGACCGGCAACAAGGATATCAAAAAGATAAAATGCTTATGCCCGGTCGCTTCAAAAAAGTGACGACGAGGTCGATATATATTAATTTTTTCCATAAAACGGCCGACTTATTTATTTTGGTAAATTGAATTTTTTATGATCTCTTCCGGGAAATATGACATGTCCCGATCAAAATCCCAGAGGGTTTGGATCTTCATGTTGAGCAATTCCAGTTTGTAATCGATCAGAGCTTGCGTAAGCGATAGTTTTTGTTCGGAAAGCTGAGTTTGAAATAAGTTTAAATCCATTCCTGTCAGATCACCGTTTTTATATCTTTCCACATTTACTTCATAGGTCAGTTGTGCATTTTTTACCCCTTGCCCTGCAATCTCAATTTGATTGAGGAGATTTTGCAAATTGCGGTATACAGCCCGGATATTGACGATGATATCTACTCTTTCCTGACTAAAGTCTAACTCACTGGATTGGATTTGGTATTCCGAAGCCTTGATCCTGGATTTTCGTTCGCCCCAATCAAAAATGGGAACGGATAAGGTGATCGAAAGCTCCTGGTTGTCCGTCGCAGGATTGTAGATCTGGGTGATGTCTTCGCTGTCGCCGATCAGCCCGAAAGTGGCTGAAATATTGCCATAAAACTCGTTGAAAGATTTTGTTCTGATCAGTTCAAACTGACTGTTGGCTACGCCTATTTCTCTCTGGCGTAATTCCAATCGTTGAGAAAGACCATGATCGATGGCCTCTGAGAGATCGATTGGAACGGGATCGACTTCAATGTCTGTCAGGATCTCAAATTCTTCATATATATTCAGTCCGATGAGCTGTTTGAAATTGTCCTTTGAATTCTCCAACTGAACTTTTTGATTATGGTAATTGCTCTTTGCCGTAGATAAATTCAACTCGGCCTGATAAAGCTCTTCCAGGGCCAATAGTCCGGCATCCACTTTGTTTTTGGTGATCTCATAATTTTCCTGGGTATTGTCCAGCTCATCTTTTGCAATTTGGAGGGCAAGCGCATTTTCATAAACGAGATAGTAATTTTGAGTAACGAAGCGTTCGATGTTCAACCGCTGAAGCGCATATCCGAGAATGGAATTTTCCAGATCCAGCTCCAATTCCTGCAATTCAAGTTTTGTTCTGTTGTAGGTGAACACGGGCTGATCTAGGCGGATGGTCAGGCTATTGCTAAAGGCCGTGTTCCCGGGGGTCCCCTGATTTTCAAAATCCTGATACAGAAAACGATTCGTCAGCCGGATGTTTCCGTCCGTCCATTTGATGGGTTGATCGATGTTGAATGTGGCTGCGGATTGGATGATCTGAGTAGTTCGCCATATGCCGATGGTTTCATCAAACCGCCTTCCATGGCTGAAATACAATGGATTCAGTTGTAAATTAAAATTGGATTTCAGGGAAGCATTTTTCGCATTGAGAAGCTCCCGGCTAATATTTAATTGGTATTCCGCTTGTTTGATATCCGGGCTGTTTGAAACGGCGATGGCTAAAGCCGAATCCAGGGACAAAATCAATTGCCCGTGAAGGGGAGTAAATGGGAAAAGGATGAACGATCCTATGATTAAATTTCTTGTTTTTCTCATCCGTTTATGTTTTTTTAAGTTTGCTGACACACGGAGCAATATAATTGTGCTTGTGTGTGTCCTGAATTCGCTCCGGCCGCGCCGGCATCCGTTTATATTTTTTTAAGTTTGCTGACACACGGAGCAATATAATTGTGCTTGTGCGTGTCCTGAATTCGCTCCGGCCGCGCCGGTTTCATCTTGAGATATTGTCTGATTTGCATTACGTTCAAACATCATTAACGACCTGCAATCAACCGGTATTTACCGGTAATTAGCCAGCGCAGAGGGCTAATCGATTTTCACCCATTTCACGGCGTCGGCGATCACGAGGTTGCCCTCGGTTTTATTGGAGAGGACAACTTTTGCCGGTCCGGAGGATAAATAGAAATTACCCATCAGGTTCCAACCTTCTTCCGCATTTGCCAGGTCGATCTCCACGTCATCAATTCCGTCGTCGTGGTGGATGGTAAATAGATAACTGCCTTGATTTTGTTGCCGGTTATTTCCGTCTGCCCCTCCCGGTCTTCCTCTGCCAGCTCCCCCTCCTGGTCTTCCCCGTCCCCGCACGGGCATCCGGCCGACATAATAATAAATCTCGTGCATGCCCGTTTCTCTGATATTTGCGTTCCAGATGGCTTTGCGGCCCCCATCGCCCCTGGAGGTCACATAGGCCGACAATACGTATTTCCCATAAAACTCCGGCTGAGCAGTAGCTTTCCAACTCGAAGGAGGCCTGTTGAACCGGATGCCGGTGTACTTTTGTTGGTCGGCATCATTTTGGATGTCCAACCATCGTTTCAGGGGGCTTTCATTTTTTTGTTCTACCAACTCAAATCCCTCGTCCTCATTATCAACGATGATCTCAAATTCTTTGTCCCTGGGTTGGGTAATTTCGAGGATCCGCTCGCCGTCGAAGGGCGCCAATTTTTCGTTGCGTTCTATCTTGTTGAAAAAGTGAGAAATAGCGGAAGGAATGTTTTTTGAGATTAAGGTGTTTATCACCATCAGTCTTGGTTCTCCATCCAAAACGATTCCCACTTCTTTTCGTTGATTGGGCTCCAGGTAAATTATCCGTTCCAAATCGAGTGATGGCATTCCGCCGCCTCCGAAGCCGCCAAATCCTCCGAAGCTGCTCATAATCCTGAAAGATACGGTAGCCAATCCTCCAATTTCTTCTTCATTTGTAATCGTAAAGAGGACCTGATACCTCGTGTTTTCACCGTCCCGGATTTCATAGGCATTCATATTTGACAAGAGGAAGCCCGGAATTTTCCCGGCTTTTAACCAATCTTCCAGATGGGGTTCGAGATCAAAGCCAAATTCTTTTTTTAGTTCTTTATTGAAGACTTCGATATCCAGGCTTTTGAATTTGTGCGCACTCAATATTTTGCTTAGGAAGGTGCGAAAATTATCGATTCCTACACGGTTCTGTATGAATGCAAATAAATAATTCCCTTTTGCCTTTATGACTTCATCCATCAGTTCGCGGTCGGTTTCGGTCTTCAATATTTCTTCGAAACTACTTTTCAACAAGGCCTGATTGGCGTTCTCTTCACCGGATAATCCACCAATTCTTCGACGGATAAGGCTCATCATGTCCTCATTTTCCCCGGCGATGTACGACTCGAAAGCCTGGTTCAGTATCGACCATTCTCCGGATTTTACATGGTAAATAAAGGAATAATAATTCGGGAAGATTTCGTATTTTGAGGATTGGGTTATGGCCCGTGCAATTTCCTGCGGATTCTGTTGATTGAAGTTTCTAATTCTTCCGCCGGCAAATCCATTGGTGAATGTAGCCCTGAGGAACCGGTTGAGCACTCTGGCTTGCAGCTCCCTGTCGGATACTGCCCGGTTGCTTCGTTCAATTCGATCCTTCTCGCGGTCATAGGTGCCCTTTAAATCTGCTATAGCGATCGGCGCGCATTTTTCCGGTACAAAAAGCATTTGAGGCTGAACCACTTCCTGGTAGCTCGACCACCTTCTGGGGTAGGAATGAATTTGAATCGGAACTTCGACCAGCGACAGGTTTTTATAATAATAATCCAGGTTGAGATCCAGTTCATAATCTGTTTTTATCTCTTTGATCACGGATGAAAGCGTGTCACTCAAATCCGATATGTACGGCGCAAAGAAATCATGACCATCCAGATGGTAAAGACTGAATTTTACATGATCTATTTCAATTGATTTCTCAACAAACTCACCAATGGTAAGGGATACCTGGGGCAATGGCACAGACTCGGAAAATGTAACGGAACCGTCGGCATTTTTGACCTTTTCGCCTTGCGATATGACTTTCAATCCCTTTTTGGAAGTGACGTTTATGTTGTATTTTGAAAACTGTTTGTTGTGAAATGTCGGATTTTCAGGGCTATACGTAGCTCCGGCAATGGGATACCACAATACTTCGGGAGTTAAATGCACAAAATTCTCTTCAATAAACCCGTATCGTTTGTCAATATTCATAAACGCCAGATTGTAGTTTTTACCAAGGCTTTCCGGTTCGATGTCGAGATAACAAAGCTGGTCATTCACTGTTCCGCGATACTTTATTGTTATTTCTCCTGTTGTTCCGGGATGAATTGGAGCCCCGGGAGTAATCAGAACAAGGTGGTGATTGCGCTGAAAATTTATCGAATTTTCAGCGAGTGTGATTTCCGATACTTCCAACGCCGGATTAAGACTAAAAAGAAGTTTATCCATAATATCCGAAGATTTGTTCGAAAATCGCATGGTAGCCCGCACATTGATCTCTTCCCCTTCGTGAGCCAGATCAATGCTATAAGCATCAATATTCACCGGGCTTTCGTTGCGGAATGCATTGTTCATTTCGATCATTTTGGCCTTTGTACGTGCGATGGAATTATGTTTTGAAATGTGTATCCACGACAGATAAGCTGAAAAAAATACAAAGACCATCGCTGCCAAATAGGAGAAACCCGTCATCCCTTTGGATTGCGGCAATCGTTTGATCAACAGGATCGTGAGAAATATAAAGCCGATCCCTGTAAAAAGGTAAATTCCCCGCTGTATCCGAATTTCATCAAGATTTCCAAAACCGGTAAAGTCGGAGTACATCAATGGCAGTTTAAAGGCCATATAATCAAATACATAGTTGTATCTGGCGGTCAGGAAGAACAGTGTAGAAGCTATGTATCCGAGCAGAATTATAAAGGTGACCGCCTGATTTCGCAAGACCACCATCATTAAGAACGACAGGCCGGTAATGTAAAGTAAGGTCGGAAGGCTTATGATCAATGGATAGTAAAAATACGCTTCCCACACCACTGGCGTGTCAGTTTGAACAAAATTGAAAATAAGAGCCAACAAGAGTACGGCCATATTGAGCATGAAGAAAACAACAAATACACCGATGGTCTTACCGATCACATAGTCGCCGTTGCTCATGCTTCGGATGTAAATCACATCTGTCGTATCAAGTTTTTTATCTCGCTTCAGGAAATCGGATGCCAGAAAAACGATGATCACTGCCTGGACGAGATTAAAGATCAAAAGGTTGAAATATGGAATTGACGAAGGGATTGCCCTGAAAAGCCAGGGAGGGTTTGGTCCGACATCGGTGATGATCATCAAGTCAAAAAATCCGAGAATGATCAGTGTTAGAATTGAAAAGATTCTGAAAAACCAGCTCCTCAAAAGTGTTTTGATCTCAAACCTGGCAACCGTTTTTATGTTGAGCAATGAAAGCATCCGGAAAAGATTTAGTAAGATTCGGAAAATGAATTATTCACTTTGTACTCCATAAAATACACATAGCCGTGTTCCAGATTTGGAGCGACGTTTATTCCGTGAAACCCATCAATATTGTTGGCTACGACCTGGACTTCCCAGCCATCCCGGTCCGGGATGGTGGAGATCACATGGAATTTTTCTTTGATTACCTCAAACTCAGCGTTGGTAGCACTGATTTGCCATACATTGCCTTTTGCTTCTTCAATTATCCGATCGGGAGAACCGTGATAAACAACTTCTCCTCTGTTGAGCAGTGCCATGCTGCGGCAGGTGCTTGAGATATCCCCTACAATGTGGGTAGAAAGAATAATAATGATATCGCGCTGGCTCATTTTAGAGAGCAGATTTCTGAACCGGATCCGTTCGTCCGGATCAAGACCCGTTGTCGGTTCGTCGACCACCACGATTTTAGGATCTCCGATCAAAGCCTGTGCGATGCCGAGTCTGCGCTTCATTCCGCCGGAAAGCTTATTGGCCATGCGCTCCCGCACCTCATACAGCCCAACGTTTTCCAGCATGTCGTCGACGGCAGCTTTTCGTTCAACACGTTTGTTCAATCCGGCGAGCGAGGCGGCATAATCCAGAAATTCCCATGTTTTTAGTTTTGCGAAGAATGCGAAATCCTGTGACAGATACCCGAGAAATCCCCGCACTTCTTTTCTGTGTTTCATGAGGTCGAGGTCATTTACCCTGATGCTGCCACTCGTAGGTTTCATGAGGGTGACAAGGATGCGCATGAGGCTGGATTTTCCTGCGCCATTGGGGCCAAGCAATCCGAACATGCCATTTTCAATCTCAATATTGATATCCTTCAGGGCCCGGTTCCCGTTTTTATAAATTTTATTTAATCCTTCGATGGAGATTTTCACAGCCAACTACATTTAAAAAATAGATGATGACCATCCGGTCAAAGTTACAAACCGGCAAAAACAGTATTCAATTTTTATCCTATACGGCCAACAACTTAAACTCAATGTTAACCAAATCGGCGCCAAAAGTAAATTTTTTTCAACCCATGAATTAAATAACTCAACGAATGCAATAATTTGGAGTACGAAGTATTTGTTGAGCTATATTCACTGAATGGAGTCCCCACAGATGTGCATAATTCCTTTTCTTCTTACACCGCGGTAAAAACCGGAATTTGCTTTATTGATGAAGCCTTATTTATTTAAAATCTTTCAAACTGAATTTATGAAGTCTGCTTCATTAATTTTATTTATATTTTTTTGCTATTCTTGCGCTTCGGGTCAGAAAGATTCGAAAGCTGAGGCGGAATCGGATGTATTTGACGACGCTCCCGAACAATATGACTATATGTCGCAATTAGAGCGGGAAATAATCGGGGAGTGGACCAATGTTTCAATGCGGGTCTGGGTGAAAACATTCAATAATTCGGATACATCGTTTATCGTAGATATATCGGAGGAGAACTGGGAAATGAAAATGAATGTAAAGCCCATTATAACAGCTATTTATGAAGATGGTACATATGTCTCGGAATTCCGCAATTCGTTTGACTCCTTGGTTTACAGACCCGAAGGAACCTGGCTTATTGACGGCGATACGTTAATTATGCAGGACCATCAGGCGATCTATAAGTATCAAATTTTCATTGATGGAGACCGGGCGGAGTTCAATAGTTTGGTCGACTGGGATAAAGATGGCAAAGCCGACGATGTGTATTTTGGAATTCAAAGAAAGAATTATTGAACCTTTTGCGAATTAAACTTCAAAAGCAATATTACATCTTACGGTTATTGCGTTTGAATTGAAAAATATATCTGGATTAAAACAATTACTGAAATGAGAACTTTTCAATCTATTACGCTCGTATTTTTTTTATTGCTTTCCGCATCGTTGATAGCGGCAGACTTTCAGATTCTTTCAACAGGCATGAGAATCACAGTACTCAGCCGCCTGGGGAATCCGGTTGAAAACGCAAAAGTCACTGTTTACGATAACCGGGAGGATTACGAAAATGAAGAACATGCAATTGCAGGGCCTGCCTTCACCGATGCAAAAGGGAGGGTAACGTTTAAAAACCTTGAAGTGAAGCAATACTATGTGCAGGTTATAAAAGGAGATGAAAGTAACTATGGCGATGCCGAGCAAACCGGTAAGCTGATAAAAGGTAAGCTCAACAAATTCAATATTGTAATCCAATAATTGATCATTCTAACACCAAAAAAGTGAAGAGGAGCCTTGGATTCGCAATCGCAATACTGGTACTGAGCATCCCCGTAGTGATTTTTAAAAGTAATATCGGGGAAGACCATCGTATGGTTCCGGCTCCTCCCCGGGAAAATCTCGACGGCGTACTTCCGGAAATCGAAGCGGAAAAATCTGCCGTAGGGACAAAGGAGAATCCCCAGGCCAGGAGTGCCTATGAGATGGCCATGCTTGTCGATCCGGAAACCGGGCAGTTGCCGGAAAATATCCGGATAAAGGAACTTCGCTACTCCAAAAAAATCCCTGAAATCTTAAGTAAGTTTAGAAGAGGAGAAAAAAAGGAAGTTGAATGGCGCTCCATCGGTCCATACAACGTGGGAGGCAGAACCCGGGCTTTGGCAATTGACGTGTCCGATGAAAATGTAATACTTGCCGGAGGCGTAAGCGGAGGGATGTGGCGGTCTGAAGACCAGGGACAAAGCTGGACAAAAACTACCATTCCGGAGAATATTCACAGCGTGTCTTGCATAGCCCAGGACCGGCGGCCGGGAAAGGAAAACATCTGGTATTACGGTACCGGGGAATTCACTTCAAACTCGGCGAGCAAAAAGAACGCTCCTTTCAGGGGGGATGGGGTATTTAAGTCTACCGATGGCGGAAAAACCTGGTTCCAGTTGACGTCGACCGGAGAAGGCGTCCCCAACAATTACAACAGTCAGTTTCAATACATTTGGAAGGTGCTGCCCAATCCCAATGAATTGTTGTCGGACGAGGTATTTCTTGCGGCTGTAGGGGCTATCTTCAGATCCGTTGACGGGGGATCGACGTGGAATGCGGTTTTGGGGAGAAAGCTCGGAAGCACTCCGGATACGGATTTGAACCGGACAAATATTTCGGATTTTTCGGACATCGTCCGGACAAACGACGGTTTTTTCTACGCTGTTTTGAGCCAGAGATCCAGGCAGGGTTCCAGCCCCGACCGGGGCGTCTACAGATCGTCAAACGGAGTGGACTGGGTGCGGATTACACCTCGAATATGGCCGCGAAATTATGCCCGAACCGTAATTGCGACGTCCGATAAAAATCCCGCGGAATTATTTTTCAGTGTAAATGCCGATGAAGAAAGGCTTTTCAAATTTACGAATCATCCGAATGTGGGCAATGGCGGCGTCTGGGAAGATCTCACTGAAAACATACCCGGATTTGGCGGCGAAGTCGGCGATTATGATTCCCAGAGATCCTACAATATGGTTCTGGAAGTCCATCCTGATCTTGGAAATGTCGTGTACCTCGGCGGGACAAATCTTTACCGGTCCGACGATGGTTTTTCGACATCCGACCATACGGAATGGATCGGCGGATACGATACGGCTAATAATGTTCAGACCTTCCCCAACCATTTTGTCGATCAGCATGCGCTTGCGTTCTTCCCTTCCGATCCGAATAAAATGCTGTCGTCCAACGATGGGGGAGTATTTATTACCAACGATAATATTCGCAAGGGTATTTCGTGGATACCTTTGAATAACGGTTTTGTAACGACACAGTTTTATACCCTTGGATTGGACGAATTTGGCTCCTATGGCGATATCCTCGGGGGGCTTCAGGATAATGGCACACTCATCGCCAACAAACCGATTGACGCGAGTCACTGGAACCGAATTTTGTCCGGGGATGGAGGATACGGGGCAATCACAAAAAACGCTTCATTTCATTATGCTTCTTTCCAGTTTGGGAAAATTTACCGGTTTACCCTGGATAAAAATCGTCAGATACAGACCTTTACTCGGGTAGATCCCAATGGTAGCGGGGGAGAGGAGAAATTGCTGTTTGTGAATCCGTTCGTACTGGCCCCTGAAAACCAGCACATCATGTATTTCGCCGGGGGCGATGTAGTTTGGCGAAACAGTAACACTTCCCAGATTCCGCTGTTCAATAATTATCCTTCTGATGTGAACTGGCATAAAATGTCCGGCACCGAATCTCCACACGGTACCATCTCTGCGATTTGTGCCTCGTACAACCCGGCAGGGGCCCTGATTTATGGTACCGCGACCGGTGAGCTGGTAAAAATAGAGGACGCAAATCAGTTGGATTACACGGTACGCGATATTACTTCCTCAAGGTTCCCTGAAAACGCTTATGTTTCGAGCATTGCATTTGATCGAAAAGACAGCCGGAATATAGCCGTTTCGTTTTCAAGTTATAATGTACAGAGTGTGTTTTTTTCATCGGATGGAGGCGAATCTTTTGAAAATGTAAGTGGCAACTTGGAGGAAAATCCGGATGGGTCGGGGAGTGGGCCGTCGGTTCGCTGGATTGAGATTGTCTCTAAAAACAATTCTGAGAATCAACTGTTTGCCGGCACTTCAACAGGGATTTATTCGACGAGTTCACTCGACGGCGCAAATACGATTTGGACGCCTGAAGGGACCGAATCCGTTGGAAATGTGCTGGTGACGATGATCCGGTATTTTTCCGAAGACGGAACTATTGTTGCGGCCACACATGGAAACGGAATGTATGAATCAAGACTGAATGACGTTTGGCAGACAAGGACGGATCGCGAATCCGAACATTTTACTCTGGGCAATGCCTTCCCAAATCCTTTTGGCGAACTCACCAGAATACCGTTTACGATCCCAAGGGATGGAATGGTAAGAGTGCGAATTTACAATTCGCTAGGACAATATGTTAAAACCTTGCTTTGGGCTGAGCAATATGCGGGCACAAACTATATTTCCTGGGACGGAACCAATGAAGCGGGAGTTCCTGTATTGTCGGGGACATATATCTGCCGATTGGAGTTTGAGGACCAAAAAACGGGCATTAAGCTTATTTTTATGCGGTAAAGCACTTAACAGATCGGGCAAAAACGGCTTGCTGAAATCGCTTAGCCGGACCTTTTCGCTTTGTATCCTTGTTCCAGGAGCAACTGATAGACTTTTTCCTTAAAATCTCCCTGAACAATGATCGCTCCGTCTTTTTGACTGCCGCCGACACCACATCCGGATTTAAGCATTTTCGCCAGCTCCTTCAAATCATCCGGCGATCCGACAAATCCTTCTACAAGGGTTACGGTCTTACCCCCTCGGTGTTTTTTATCAATTCTTACGATCAGGTTTTGCTGTTCGTTTGGAAGAGTAGCTTGTAGGCCGGGGATATTTTCAAAATAATTGAAATCGGGATCGGTCGAGTACACTACTCCTTCGCGATTTTTGAAATTGTTCTTTTTCTTTTTC
Organism: Cytophagales bacterium; assembly: GCA_022360055.1. Classification (GTDB taxonomy): domain Bacteria; phylum Bacteroidota; class Bacteroidia; order Cytophagales; family Cyclobacteriaceae; genus JAAUQL01. The sequence continues at coordinate 54,926 of JAKSDO010000192.1, forward strand.
GACATCGTAATTTGGTTCTACCTGTGAGCTATAAACAGTGGTAGGTTGGATTTTTTTAATAAATACTGGGCGACACTTGGCAGCAGAAGGTTGGAAATATGACTTCTTCCATAAGCGCCCATTACTACCAGTGGATTTTGCACATGATGGGCAAAATTACTTATTTCCCTGGAGATGTTATTTCCTTCAAGCAACTGCATACCGACATTGTTGTAATGTTGCTTCACAAGCTTCAGAAGTAATTTTTCATTTTTAACCTCTTCGTCCGCATTGGGCATTACAGAAAGAATCGATACGATCTTATCCTTCGTGTTATCTGCAAACAATCCGCTGAAAGCTCGAATGGCAAACACCGAAGATTCTTTATTGTCGTACGTGAAAATGATGTTTTCGATTTTATTGGTGCCCTCGGGAAGAATGAGTACGGGGCATTTACTCCCTTTCAGAATTTGGTACAAAATGGATGTATCGGGCTTGCCGGTTAAGTAATTGAAGAATACGCCATAGCTCAAAATCAGCAGGTCTGCATAGGTGCTTTGTTTCACTACTTCATGGGCGGTCAACCTGAAATCATTATAGATTTCATACCTGATGTTGGTATCTTTGGCCGTTTTTTCGAATTGACTTATTACGTTAGTGATGACGTGGTCTTCCTGGTTCAGAAATCCATTGGTCGGCGAGACGTCGGCCATGATCGGCTCTTCGACAAAACTACTGACAGTATTGTTGTAGGAGACATCCTTGACAAGCATTCCCACAAAAAGATGCTCTTCAAGATTAGTCAATATCTCATCGGATAATTGAAACAGGTCTTTGTTAAAGGAATTGCTTCCGTCCAGAGCCACTAAAATTCGCGCCATTTCTTGTATCCGTATTTAGTGTTTCAGCCGGAAGGTCCAAACAGGTCGGATGGCATGATTAACGACATCTTCCGCAATGCTTCCACTTAATAAATGCAGTAATCCCGAACGCCCATGTGTAGCCAACGCTATGAGGTCGGCATTAATGTCCTGGGCAAAAAATATGATCCCATCCTCTTCAACCTTATCGCTATAGATATTTATCGTATAGTTTGTTATGTTGTTTTCTTTTACAAATAAATCTGCCTGAGCCATTATTTTCCTGTTGGTTTCAAAGCAGTTTGGCGTGTTCACCCGCACAAGATGCAATTTGGCATTAAACACTTCCTGCAGTTTTTTTAGCTCTCCTGCAACGTGTGAATCTTCATCTTTGAAACTTGTTGCGAACACAATATCTTTAACATTTTCAAGATTCATTTTTGATTTTACGGTCAGCACCGGGCATTTGGCGTGCCGGACAACCTTTTCAGTATTTGATCCGATTAAGACTTCCTCAAAACCACTCGAACCTTTTGACCCCATGATTACCAAATTGGTTTTTTCTTCATTGATCTCTTCGGTTATATAGTGAAAAGCGCTGCCTATTTTAATTTTTTTGGTGATCTTGAGACCGGAGCTTTCGTAATTCCCGAGAAAAGCAGTGCATCTTTCTTCGGCATTGGAATAGAGCGTTTCCATAAATTCCTGGTCCAGGTCAAGACCCGCAGGATTTCCCATAAGCGGATATGCACTGCTGCCGGCTGAAAAATCAAAAAGACCCGTATGATCCAAAACGTGCAGGGCAACCAACTCGCTTTTGGTTTTACGAGCGATCTGACATGCCAGATCCATCGCAAATCCGGCCTGCTCAGAAAAATCGGTGGGTACTAGAATTCGTTTCATAATTGAAGAATTAAGACATAGCAAATTTTGGCAGATTTCCATAAGAAAAGCCTCTACATCTTAACAACAAAAGTCCGTAAGAAAAAATTGCTTAGTAATGATGGGTATCATCGCAAAATATGATATTGATCATTTTTTTGCAATGGCCATTGTCCGGCACAAAAAGGTATTTGTCGCGAATTACCGCCCGTAAAAATCGGCTTCCCGAACCAACCCTTTCGGGTTGAGAACTTTAATTTTTTTGCCTTGGAGGGAAATAAGTTTTTGGGTCTTAAAATCCGAAAGCAAACGAATTACAGTTTCTGTCGCCGTTCCTATAATATTGGCGAGATCTTCTCTCGACAAGGCGATGTCAATCAGATTGCTCTCTTCACCGTCTTCCATACCGTATGTTTCTTTCAACATGATGAGTGTGGCCGCAAGCCGCTCCCTTACGGATTTCTGGGCGATCGTTACCAATTTTTGCTCCATTACTCCCAATTCATGAGCGACCCTTTTAGCCATTTTCCTAAAGAAGGCGGGATTCTTTTGAAGTATCTCCAGGAAGTCGGATTTTGGAATGTAGCACATGGCACCTTCTTCAATAACCGTCGCCGAGGAATTGTAAAATTCTTCACTTATCAACGCTCTGTATCCAAGAAAATCCCCGGGCTTTCCGAGTTTGAGGATTTGCTCTTTTCCATCGGAGCTGATTTTATATACTTTCACTTTACCTGAATTAATGCAAAACAAGCCCATTGGCCGTGTCCCTTCGTAAAAAAGGGTCTGCCCCTTTTTGTACCTGATACAGGTTTTGTGAAGTGATAAAATTTCCAAGTCTTCACGCGGCAGATCTGAAAACAGTGAATGTTCTTTTCCGGCGCAAAGCGTACAGGGGATCCTAATATTCTTTTTTGTGCTCACGCTTCTTCAAAATTTGCCCAAAGATAAGAAATTTTGAGTTTTTTTCAATCCCGGAAAGGTAATGTATGTTTCCGGTTCCCGTTAAAATCCCGAATCCGGATAACAGGTCGCCAAAAACGCTCCAGACCATTCATATGGTTTGAAAAAACTACGATTTAAGCTTATTTGGAATAGATTTAAATTAATATTCCTATACCAAACGTAACAATAAATACAAGTGTAGAAATGGCCATTTGCCTGAGAAACGGATCGAGGTGTTTCGGGTCGCTAATTGAAGCTACTCTATAGCCGTTGTAAAAGAGCAATGGAGTTGAAAGAAAGAATAAAAATTGAACCGGTGATCTATAGTTGAGCATCACAAATACGGATGCGGCAATGATCGATATAAGGATCAGCAGCCAGTGATAAATCACGGCATATCTCCGTCCGATTCGCACCGGAATCGATAATTTGCCGGCTTTTTCATCGGAAACGATGTCCCTCATATTATTTACATTTAAAACTGCTGTCGAAAGCAGGCCGCAACTCAGAGCCGGAAGGGTCGATGGCCAGCTAATCGTTCCGGTGTGACAAAAGCAGGTTCCCATTACACCGACGAATCCAAAAAAGAGGATTACAAACAGATCTCCAAACCCGGCATAGCCATAGGGATTTTTACCCATGGTATAATTAAGCGCTGCACCAATAGCTAAAAAGCCAATAATTAATAATCCCAGGAACTCAAGACTTATGCCGGCGGTAGATATCAGAAGAAGCGCAATCCCACTTATCAACGACAGGCCGATAAACAGGTATATCGCAGTTTTCATTGATTTTGGAGAAATTTTCCCTGACTGGACGGCCCGGCTCGGGCCTTCCCGGTGGAGATTGTCGGCCCCATGTTGGGCATCTCCGTAATCGTTGGCCAGATTAGACAGTATTTGAAGAAAAACGGTCGTGAAACCGCTGAGGATAAATACCGGCCATCGAAATTTACCTTCGAAAGCAGCAAGAAAGCTTCCCAGGCCAATGCTTGCAAGTGCGAGTGGCAATGTTCGTAGTCGCGCGGCGTGTATCCATTCTTTTGCCCGGTTCATGGTATTGCGGATTACATTCGGTCCGGAACATTAATGCCTAACAATCCCATGGATTTCCTGATCGCTTTAGCGACGTGTACGGAAAAGGCTACTTTAAACTTTTTATAATTCGGATCTGCTTCCTTCAAAATTGGTTCTTCCGTATAAAAGCGGTTGTATTCCTTTGCCAGGTCATAGGCATATTGAGCCATAATCGCCGGTGAATTACTTTCCGCAGCCTCGTTGATCAGCCTTCGAAAATCATGGATCATTTTTATTAAGGACCAGACGGTCTCGTGACATTGTCCGATTTTATCAACATCAAAAGTATTATAATCGATACCGAGTTGTTCGGCTTTTCTTTTTATTGCTGATATCCGGGCATGCGTGTATTGTATAAAAGGCCCTGTATTTCCATGGAACTGGATGGACTCTTCCGGATTGAAAAGCATGCGTTTTTTCGGATCGACCTTTAATAAAAAGTATTTGACAGCTCCCAGCGACAGTGTTTCATACAAAGCATTGGCCTGTTCGTCGGTAAATCCGTCGATCTTGCCCAGCTCCATGGTATGTCTTTTTGCGGTTTCCGCCATTTCATCCATTAAATCGTCCGCGTCCACAACAGTACCTTCCCGGGATTTCATTTTCCCGGAAGGAAGATCAACCATGCCGTAGGACAGATGGAATAATCCGCCGGCATAAGGGCGTCCCAATTTTTTCAGTATCTTGAATAAAACATCAAAATGATAATCCTGTTCGTTGCCTACCACATATACGGATTTATCATAACTGTAATCCCTGTATTTGAGATCCGCAGTGCCCAGGTCCTGCGTCATGTACACCGAGGTGCCGTCGGCTCTCAACAGAAGTTTTTGATCCAACCCTTCATCGGCAAGGTCGATCCAGACCGAACCGTCTTCCTTTTTGAAGAATAAACCTTTTTCCAGGCCTTCGTCCACGATGGATTTCCCCAGCAGGTAAGTTTCCGATTCCCGGTAGATCTTGTCAAAGCTCACGCCCATACGCTTATAGGTAATATCGAAACCTTCATATACCCATGAGTTCATCTTTTTCCAAAGATCGATGACCTCTTCGACTCCGTTTTCCCAGTCTTTCAACATTTGCTGAGCCGCCTTGAGTATGGGGGCTTCCTTTTCCGCCTTTTCTTTATCCATGCCTCCCTCCGTGAGTGCAGCGATTTCCTTTTTGTATTCCCGGTCAAACTTCACATAATAATCGCCAATCAGATGATCCCCTTTTATACCTGCGGATTCCGGCGTTTCTCCTTTGCCAAATTTTTTATAGGCCAGCATCGATTTGCAAATATGAATCCCGCGGTCATTTACCAGGTTTACTTTTTTGACATGGTAACCGGCCGCTTGTTGAATCCGGGAGACAGAATAACCCAGGAAATTATTTCTTAGGTGACCAAGGTGGAGCGGCTTATTCGTATTTGGAGAAGAATACTCGGTGACAACCTTCTTTCCATTGAGCGGTAATTGCCCAAACGACGCATCAAAATATGATTCTTTGAAAAGTTTAAGCCAGGTACCGGAAGCAATTTTTAAATTCAAAAAACCCTTGACAACGTTGAAGCTCTCCACGACAGCAGAGGTCTCTTTCATTGATGAGCCGAGCAGGTTTGCCGTTTCTTCAGGATTTTTCTTTGAGAATCTCGAGAGCGGAAACGTGACAAATGTAAAATCTCCTTCGAATTCCTTTCTGGTGGGAAGAAGTGTCAATTGAGACTTCTCCAGTGTATGACTAAAAAGTTGATCAAATGCCGATTTAAGCGCTCCTTTTACCTTTTCTTCTAAGCTCATGTCTCAAACGGGTTATCTTGTCTGAAAATTTGAAATTTTGGGGTTGCAAAGATTACAAAATTATATCAATATTGCACCGCTTATTTTAAAAGTTACTTAAATGAAGCGTTATGAAGACTTAGTAAGTCAAACATTTGATTTTCCCCAGGAAGAGTTCAGAGTTGAAAATAACAGACTTCTGTTCAATGAGATACCACTCATAGACATTATAGAAAAATACGGAACCCCGCTTAAATTATCCTACCTTCCCAAAATCAGCAAGAACATTAAAAAGGCAAAAAAAATGTTCAAAAATTCAATGAAAAGGAATAAGTATGAAGGTTCGTATATCTACAGTTATTGTACTAAATCCTCCCATTTTAGTTTTGTGATTGAGGAAGCGCTTAAGAATGATATTCACCTGGAGACCTCTTCGGCATACGACCTGGAGATAGTCCGGAAACTATACGAAAAAAAGAAAATAGAAAAAGATATATATATTATTTGCAATGGATTTAAAAGACCTTTGTACAAGCAATATATATCCGAGATTCTTAACGAAGGATTTGAAAATTGCATTCCTGTTTTAGATAATCTTAACGAGCTGGATTATTACATGGAGCACGTTAAACATCCGGTTAAATTGGGGATCCGGGTAGCTGCCGACGAAGAGCCAAATTTTGAGTTCTACACCTCAAGACTTGGTGTGAGGTACAGCGACGTAAATATGCTTTACAATGAGAAAATAAAGGATAATCCTCATCTAAAGCTAAAGATGCTTCATTTTTTCATTCACTGGGGGATCAGCGATTCTGCGTATTACTGGAGTGAGTTGAGCCGGTTTGTTTTTAAATATTGTGAGTTGAAGAAGAGATGTCCTGAACTGGATACGATTGATATTGGCGGGGGCTTTCCAATAAAGACGTCGCTGGGTTTTGAGTTTGACTACCAGTATATGGTCGATCAAATCGTGGAAAACATCAAATGGATTTGCGATAAAAATCATGTGACTGCGCCCAACATCATCACCGAATTTGGTGCGTACACGGTCGGTGAAAGCGGGGCGACGATTTATTCTGTTTTAGATACCAAACTACAAAACGACAAAGAATTGTGGTACATGATCGACGGATCGTTTATTACCCACATACCGGATTCGTACGGTATGAATCAAAAATACATTATGATGGCCATCAACAACTGGGACGATTTATACCATAAGGTAAACCTGGGTGGCCTCACCTGCGACAGCATGGATTATTATAATTCCGAGGCACATTCGTCGGAAGTGTTCTTACCGAAAATGAGTAATGGTGATCCGCTTTATATTGGATTTTTTCACACCGGAGCATACCAGGAATCCATCGGTGGTTTTGGCGGTTTGCAACATTGCCTGATCCCTTCTCCAAAACACATAATTATCGACAGAGATGAAGAAGGAAAGCTTTTAACACATGTTTTTGCAGAAGAGCAGGACAGCGGTTCGATGATGAAGCTGCTGGGGTATTAGACAGGTTCGCAGTTGACGGTAAGCCAACAGCCTGAACACGATCAGCCTTTTTACCTCCCAGGGCCTGTAAGCGGGAACGTCTATCCAGGTGTGTGCAGCGCAAACCACTACGGTTGTAATACGTATTTATCAATCGCCTCGATCAAATTTTCAGCCACAAAGTCGGGATTGCATCGATGCAGTTGGTTTTCCGTGATCAATACGGTTTTTAGCCCCATACGCTGCCCGCACTCAATATCCCGCGCACGGTCGCCGATAAGCCAGGAAAGTGACGGATCAATATCGAATTTGGCAATGGCTTTTTCAAGCATCAATGTCTCCGGCTTTCTGGTCAGTGATTCGGAAAAAGACGGATGATAAGGGCTGTAATAGATCTTATCGATCAGATGCCCGGTGCGCTCCACAAGGATATCATGGCATACCTGCATTTGTTTTCTGGTAAATAAACCTTGGCTGATGCCTGCCTGGTTCGTAACTACTACCGCCAGATACCCGGCTTTTTTTATCTTTTTTAATGCAGCCGGAACCCCGTCGGAAATAATAAAATCTTTGGGAAGAAAGGTATAATCGCCTCTTTCGACATTTAATACCCCGTCTCTATCCAGGAAAATACACTTATTCATGAGTTAGCAAAATTGTATTAGATTATTTCGTTTTATTTGTAAAGTGAATTATGCATGCAAAATATTGTAGTTTTTGAAACGTTTGACCCATTTAGGGAATTTTTTCGGTATAAACTAAAATTTTATCTGTGAGCGATAGTTTAATCATCATCCCAACCTATAACGAAAAGGAAAATATCAAATCGATCATTGTAGCCATTTTTGCGCTTCAAAAGGATTTTGATATCCTGGTTGTTGATGATAACTCTCCGGATGGTACCGCAGACATCGTTAAGGATCTGATGCATAAATTCCCGGACCGCCTCTTCATCATTGAGCGCTCGGGCAAGCTGGGTTTGGGAACTGCATATATTACCGGATTTAAATACGCCATAGATCGTGGTTACGGGTTTATTTTCGAAATGGATGCAGACTTTTCCCATAATCCGAAAGACCTGGCGCATCTATATAACGCTTGCGCGAAAGCCGGAAATGACATGGCTATAGGTTCGAGATATTCTTCCGGAGTGAATGTCGTTAACTGGCCCATGGGACGCGTACTGCTTTCCTATTTTGCCAGCATATACGTCCAAATCGTCACAGGGATGCCGATTAAAGATTCAACGGCCGGTTTTGTCTGCTATCGAAGAAAAGTGCTGGAGACCATAGACCTGGATAAGATAAAATTTGTCGGCTATGCCTTTCAGATCGAGATGAAATTCACGTCATGGAAATTTGGTTTCAAAATCGTTGAAGTTCCTATCATTTTCACCAACCGCGCGCTCGGAGAATCTAAGATGTCTACCAAGATCTTAAGCGAGGCCGTATTTGGAATAATTAAAATGAAGCTCAGGAGCTTCTTTAAATCCTATAAGGGCTAGTCAAACCGGATCGACTTGATCGGAGAAATCTTAGAGATAATCATCGTAGGCACCAACAATACGAGGCTTACCACAACAAAAGTCAACGCATTCAAAAGGACTATAATTCCCCAGTTCCATTCAATCGGCACAAATTCCATGTAGTAGCTCTTGGGATCAAGTGTGAGGAATTTGAGTTTACTTTGCAAAATTCCGAAGGTTATTCCGATAATGTTTCCCACGATGAGGCCCTTTGCGATCAATCGCATCCCATTAAAAACAAAAATTCTTCGGATTAATTTGTTCGCCGCGCCAAGTGCCTTGAACACGCCAATCATGTGCGTCCTTTCCATGATCAGGATAAGCAAAATCGAGATCATGTTAAAGCATGCGACAAAAAGTGTAAGGCTTAGAAAGATCACCACATTGCGCTTGAGAAGTGCAAGCCAGTCAAAAATTTCGGCGTATTTATCACTTATTTTTTCAACATATAGTTCGTAACCAACCACATCTTCCAGCTCCGCCTGATAATAGTCAGCGCTTTTAAAATTGTTCAAAAATATCTCAAATCCACCGACGAGGCTATCCGGCCAATTGTTGATGTGCTGTACAAGCCGGATATCACCGAGGATGATTTTTTCATCAAAATCTTCCATTCCGGTCTCGTAAATACCGCTGATTGTCATTTTTCTCACCCTGGGAGGATCCTGGATAAAATACAGCAGCGTCTCATCGCCTACTTCCAGCAATAGTTTGTCGGCCTTTGACTGGCTGATCATAATTTCCGTAGAATACGTTTCGGTTGTGAAATCCGGAAATGCCCCTTTTGTGATGTTCTGCTCAAACTTGGACTTGTCAAATCGTTCGGATATACCTTTTAGTACGGCAATCTCTACGGTTTCATTGGCCTTGAGCAAAACGGCCTTATTGGTAAACTCCTGGATATGATCTATATAATCGTAATCCGAGTGATCCTGGAACAGCGCCAGTTCCTTTGAAATCGGATCTTCTTCATAGGAGCGGCTTAAGGTAAATTTGGTAACCTGCAAATGACCTCCGAAACTTATGATTTTTTCCTGGATCTTTAGCTGAAAACCTTTCAATATCAAAAATGAAATAATCATGATGCCGAGCCCTATGCCGATGCTGGCAATTGCGATCTTGTGGATCATTCCTGAGAATGAATTGGTTCCTTTTTCACTGATTCTTTTCGATATGAAATAAGATAGGTTCAAGAATATGTTTAATTTTAAACCGTTTTGGTCAATTCGTTGCAAAATAATCAATATGATATGATTAGAAGCTTTTTTTTCGTTTCATTTTTCTCATTTTTTCTCATTGTCGGATGCAAAGCTACCGTTGATGAGAAAAAGTTGATTCTGGGGGCCGAAAGAACAGCGGCCTACCTGCCTAAACTCAAGGACAGGAAAGTCGGGCTCTTGGTGAACCACACATCCACGATCGGCGAAGTGCACCTCGTTGATTTTCTTCTGCACCGCAACATTGAAATTGAAAAAATATTTGCTCCCGAGCATGGATTTCGGGGCAAGGCGGATGCCGGGGAGTCTGTGGCGGATAATGTTGATCCCGCGACAGGAATCCCGGTGATCTCCATATATGGTAAAAATAAGAGACCCGGCTTCGATGTGCTTGAGGGTCTTGATGTAATTATTTTTGATATTCAGGATGTAGGGGTCAGATTTTATACCTACATAAGCTCGATGCACTATATGATGGAAGCCTGCGCAAAACATGATTTGGACATGATTGTATTGGATCGGCCGAATCCAAACGGACATTATATCGACGGGCCAATCCTGGATCCCGAATTCAGATCGTTTGTAGGGATGCATCCGATACCAATAGTTCACGGACTTACGGTTGGTGAATTGGCCGAAATGATCAACGAAGAAGGATGGTTGAAAGAAAGCCTAAAATGTGATCTTGACGTTATTCGAATGGAAAATTATCAGCACTCGGACCGGTACTCGTTGCCCGTAAAACCCTCTCCCAATTTGCCTAATGATCAGTCTGTAGGGTTGTATCCTTCACTTTGCTTTTTTGAGGGGACTGAGATGAGCATTGGAAGGGGGACACATTTTCCTTTTCAGGTGATCGGCTATCCCGATCGGCGATTTGGGATATTTTCTTTTACCCCGGAATCCATAGACGGAATGGCGAAACATCCAAAGTATGAAGGGAGATCGTGTTTTGGTATTGATCTCCGGCAAGCAGAGCTGCCGGCAAAATTGGATTTGAGCTATGTAATCGATTTCTATAATAAATGGGAGGGCGAAGATCCTTTTTTTACAAAGTATTTCGATACGCTGGCAGGGACATCCGAGTTGCGCAGACAAATTGAAGATGGGCTATCTTTAGATGAGATCAGGAAACGTTGGGAGCCTGAGTTGAGGGCATACAGAGCGTTGAGGGCGAAGTATGTATTTTATGAAGATTAATTTATAACATTCATGAGAGATTTGCGAATCGTATTTATGGGAACGCCGGAATTTGCAGTGGGAAGCTTAAAAATCCTGGCGGAGAATAAATTTAACATCGTCGCTGTGATCACCGCCCCCGACCGCCCTAAGGGAAGAGGGCAGAAGCTGGCCATATCACCGGTAAAGGAGTATGCGCTTGCTCAAAACATCCCGGTACTTCAACCGTCCAATCTTAAATCTCCTGAATTTAACCAAGTACTTAAAAGTTATAATGCCAATCTGCAGGTTGTGGTAGCCTTCAGGATGCTTCCGGAGGTGATCTGGGCAATGCCCGAATTCGGGACATTCAATTTACATGCCTCTCTCCTTCCACAATACCGCGGCGCGGCACCCATCAATTGGGCGATTATGAACGGGGAAACCGAAACCGGTGTCACTACTTTCTTTATAAAGCATGAAATTGATACCGGGAGTATTATTTTGCAGGAAAAAGAACCCATCCATAAAAATGATAACGCTGGTTCGCTGTATCATCGATTGATGGAGAAAGGCGCAAAATTAGTCTTGAAAACAGTTGAACAGGTGAGAGACAAATCTTATGAATTGACGGTTCAGGATGAATTACAGGTAATAAAACACGCGCCGAAACTATTCAAGGAAGATTGTAAAATAGATTGGTCCTGGGATTCCGAAAGGATCAATAATTTTATAAGAGGTCTGTCTCCTTATCCTGCTGCATGGACGGAATTGAGTGGAAAATCCTATAAAATATTTGATATCGAAGTTTCGGAAAAACACATGGAAGCGGCCTCGGGCACGGTGCGGTCCAATGGTAAAGATGAGATCCTGATAAAAACCGGAGACATGGCGATTGCAGTGCGGGAGCTCCAGGTCCAGGGTAAAAAGCGAATGAAAACGATTGATTTCCTAAGAGGTAATTCGATATGATAAAAATAATAATGGCTGCAAAAGCCAGCAACAATGTGATCGGGAAAAACAATGATCTGGTTTGGCATTTACCTGCGGATCTCAGGTATTTTAAGGAGACGACCAAGGGGCATACCCTGATCATGGGCAGGAAAACTTTTGAATCTCTGGGAAATCCGCTGCCACATCGGGAGTCATGGGTAATTACAAGAAATGAGAATTATACTTCGGAAGGAATCAGGACATTTCACAGTTTGGAGAGCGCCATCGATGCCGGTGAGAAGCTGGGATTAGATACGGTTTTTATATTGGGAGGGGGAGAGGTTTACAGGCAGGCCATAAATATCGCGGATAAAATGATCATAACGGAAGTTCATTCGGAGTTTGAGGGAGATACTTATTTCCCTGAAATCGATCCGAAGACTTGGAAGGAGATTGACCGGATCGAGCATAAAGCAGATGAAAAGAACAACTATGATTATGCCTTTGTAATCTACCTGAGAAGAGATAGCGCATGACAAAATTATCGGACAGAACCATCTGGATAACGGGAGCATCCTCTGGCATCGGTGAGGAATTGACTTACCAATTGGCGGAAAAGGGGAACAGATTGATCATCTCAGCCCGCAGACGAGAAGAATTGGAGCGCGTCCGGTTAAACTGCAAAAAGGAAGCCCAAAAAAATATCCGGGCTGTTGTCCTGGATTTGTCCGATTTGGATGCGCTTGATGCTGCGGCAAAAAATGTCCTGGAGATCTATGGGCGTGTGGATGTATTGGTAAATAACGGGGGAATAAGCCAACGCTCCCTGGTCGCCGACACTGATTTTGAAGTGGACAAGCGACTGATAAACGTGAATTTTTTGTCGGCGGTAAAACTCACCAAGTATGTACTTCCCGGAATGATCAGGAACAATGACGGACACGTATTGATCACCAGCAGCATGGTAGGCAAATTCGGCACACCTTTTCGATCCAGCTACTCGGCATCCAAACATGCACTGCACGGTTTTTTTGATGCGTTGAGAGCAGAAGTATGGAAGAACAACATTCATATAACACTCTTTTGCGGGGGCTATATAAAAACAAACATATCTTTAAATGCCGTGACGGCTAATGGTTCTCCGCATAACAGGATGGACGAAAACCAGGCCAAAGGGAGATCCGCATTTGATGCTGCCAGGGCGATGATCAAAGCCGTAGAGGCCAACAAGCACGAGGTGTATTTTGGAGGAAAGGAAGTGTTTGGCGTTTATTTGAAAAGATTTGCTCCCAATTTATTTAATAAGGTAATCCGAAAGATGAAACCGATAGGACCGGAGCAATTTTAGGACACACAAGAGCATGGCTATATATCTTTGTGTATCGGCAAACTAAAAAAATATAAACGGATGCCGGCGCGGCCGGAGCGAATTCAGGACACACACGAGCACAATTATATTGCTCCGTGTGTCAGTAAACTAAAAAAGTATAAACGGATGAAAATAAACTGGCGTTAAGTA
>JAKSDO010000011.1 GCA_022360055.1 Cytophagales bacterium
TCTTGTGTATTTATTTGATTTACAGATTTTTATAAAAACACGTCATCGGTAGGCTCCTACCTTGTCATCTCGACGTCCGGAGAGATCTGATTGCTGACACACAGAGCAATATAATCATGCTCGTGTGTGTCCTGAATTTGCTCCGGTCCTGCCGGTTTCATCAAACCATTGGATCTCTTCAAATTGAGATGGAATCCGGATTACATAATCAAGGAGCGTTTTAAGATTTCAAGATAATCTTGGATTTATTTATGAGCCGTACATGATCTGCAGCCGCTGAGATGCGAGTATGATTAAAATTTCTATTATTAAGTGTAAAATATACCTTTATTTTCTTAGTTATTGATCATTTCCGATTAATTTTAGGAAACTTATTTAAGAATTTTTTTAATCGATCTTAAAATGAATCTACTAAGAAAGCTCTTGCTATCCCAGGTGGTGATAGCATCCATGGCCTCGTTATCGCTTGGCCAGCAAAATGATTGGGAGAATCCTGAAATGATCGGGTACAATAAGCTCCCGGCGCACAACACATCCGTTTCCTTTCCCGGTAAGGCAGAGGCGATGGGGGTGGATATCAGATCATCGTCGAGATACCTGAGCCTCAACGGCAACTGGAAATTCGCGTGGGCTCCGGTACCGGAGAAGGCCCCTGCCGACTTTTACAGGGAAGATTACAAGGTCGCCGGATGGAAGGAAATTCCCGTTCCGTCCAACTGGGAACTGCAGGGATACGGAACTGCCATTTATACAAATGTAACTTATCCATATCCCGTAAATCCGCCGTACGTTCCAAAGGACGACAATCCCGTAGGTTGCTACCGCACGGAGTTTAAGGTCCCAAAAGCCTGGTCCGACATGCAGGTAACCCTGCACTTTGGAGGCGTATCATCAGCCATGTATGTTTGGGTGAATGGCAAAAAGGTAGGCTACAGCCAGGGCAGCCGGTTGCCCGCCGAGTTCGACATAACTCCTTACCTGAAAAGTGGTAAAAACTCGTTGTCCGTGAAAGTCTACCGATGGAGCGACGGGAACTACCTGGAAGATCAGGACCACTGGAGGCTTAGCGGGATTCACAGGGATGTATATCTTGCCGCTTCGCCAAAATTCCAGATTTATGATTTCTTCGTAAAGACAAAATTTGATCATTATTACACCAATGCCGAACTGCAGGTACAGGTAAAGATGAAAAAGTTTGGAATCGATGAACCTAAGGGGTGGACTGTCGAAGGACAGCTTTATGATGCCGACGGCAAACCTGTACTTGCCGAAGCCATGACAGTGGATACGGAACGATTAACCAGAAGGCCGTGGCCTCAGAGAGATAAGGTCCCGTTTGCCGATATGAAGGCCAAAGTAGAAAAGCCCGAAAAATGGTCGTCGGAATTCCCAAACCTCTATACATTGGTGTTGACCCTGAAAGACGATAAAGGGAAGGTTGTCGAGGCAAGGAGCAACAAGGTCGGTTTCCGGGAAGTAAAAATCAAAGAAGGCGAATTACTCATAAACGGAAAATCTGTGCTTTTGTATGGTGTAAACCGGCACGATCACAGCCAGACAGGAGGAAAAACGGTTACGGAACAAGAAATGATAAATGATATCCTGTTGTTGAAGCGGTTTAATTTCAATGCGGTCAGAACCTCTCACTATCCGAACAATCCCAAATGGATGGAACTCTGCGACGAGTACGGCATCTATGTGATAGATGAAGCCAATATAGAGACACACGGGATCGGAGGTTGGCTGTCCAACGATCCGCAATGGCACAGCGCTTTTGTAGAACGCGGAATAAGGATGGTCGAAAGGGATAAGAACCACCCGTCGGTCATATTTTGGTCCTTGGGCAATGAAAGCGGTTACGGGCCAAACCATGCAGCCATGGGCGCATGGATCAAAGATTATGACGATACAAGGTATATTCATTACGAAGGGGCCCAATCGATATATGGAGGTCTGGACCCTGAAGGAGTGGACATGATCAGCAGAATGTACAGTTCGATCGATCACATGGTAGCATGGGCCAATCATCCCACGGATCATCGTCCCGTACTGTGGTGCGAGTATGCGCACGCAATGGGAAATTCACTGGGCAACTTCTATAAATTCTGGGATGCCATTCGGAGCCACAAGCGAATGATCGGAGCATTTATATGGGACTGGACAGACCAGGGCATTTTACAAACCGATGAAAATGGGAAAAAATACTGGGCCTACGGGGGTGATTTTGGAGATGTGATCAATTCAGGGAACTTTTGTATTAATGGTGTGATCTCTGCGGATCAGAAACCAAAGCCAGTGACCTGGGAAGTTAAGAAAATCCAACAACCGGTGGAGATGAGGGCTGCCTTGTTGAGAAAAGGGGATATTTACGTGACAAACTGGCATCATTTTACGGATCTTTCTGTGTATGATATTAGCTGGGAGCTGGAAGAAAACGGCAAAGTGATTCAAGGTGGAGTTTTGGAATCGCTCTCGACAAAGCCATCGGATACCGACCGTATTGCGATCCCTTATGAAATGCCTGAGCTGAAAGCAGGAGCGGAATACTTTCTGAAAGTTATCTTCAAAACCAATAAAGATAATGCCTGGGCAAAGAAAGGTCACATTGTTGCCTGGGAGCAATTTAGAATGCCGTTTAAGACTCCCTCTGCCCCGCTCGCAGATGTGAGTACATATGGGGATCTTAAATTCTCAGACGATGGGTCGTCCGTAATAGTTTCAGGGGATGGATTTGAGGTTTCTGTGGCCAAAGCTGACGGACTCTTGTCTTCATACAAACTAAATGGGAAAGAGGTCATTACGGCTCCATTGGTTCCCAATTTTTGGAGAGCACCCACCGACAACGATATCGGCGGAGGAATGCCACGACGTCTGGGCATATGGAAAGAAGCGGCCAAAGAACGGAGTGTAACCCGCGTAACGGCCAAGAAGATCAATGAGAAAATTGTGAAAATTGCCGTTGAAATGACATTGAGCAACATAAACTCGAACCTGTCGACATCCTATACCATTTATGGCAATGGCGAGGTAGCTGTCAGCTATGATTTTGTTGCCGGGGGCGGATTGCCAAACATTCCAAGAGTGGGTATGCAAATGCAGATCGATAGCGATTACGATAAGCTGAAATGGTATGGCAACGGCCCATACGAAACCTATTGGGACAGAAATAAAGGTGCTGCGGTCGGTATCTATGAAAAGTCCGTATCGGCAGGTTTTTATCAATATGTACGGCCACAGGAAAGCAATAACCACTGGGGCACTCGATGGGCACAACTGACCAACGACACCGGTGACGGTATTTTGATATGCGGAGAAAATACCTTGAACTTCAGCGCCTGGCCATATTCCATGGAGGATATCGAAAAAGCGGAGCACATCAATGAATTACCCGACCGGGATTTTATTACGGTTAATATCGACCATCTCCAGCAAGGAGTCGGGGGCGACGACAGTTGGTCTCATCAAGCCCGCCCACATGCCGAATACCGAATTGCACCTGTCAATTACGCATACGGTTTCAGCATTAAGCCCGTGTCGGCAGGATCGAGCTATCGATTGCCCAAATTCTAAATATCAAGGTTAACAATCTTTTAAAATGTCATTTCAGCGAATTGCTGGAATGACATTTTTTTTAAGCGTATTTTTATACCGGACTATACGCAGGCTTGTAATGAAACACATTAAAACGCTGATTATTCTTTTTCTATTATTTGCTGCGACCGCTTTTATCGTTAAAAAAGAATATTCCTGGAGGATCATGGAAACTGAAGGCGAGCTCACAGCGAGACACGGCAATTCATTTGTCGAATGCAACGGAAAGTTTTACCTCCTGGGTGGCAGAGGCATCAAGCCTGTGGACATTTTTGATCCAGTCAACAATATGTGGACAAAGGGCGCTGAACCTCCGGTAGAGATCCACCATTTTCAGGCGGTCAGTTATCGCGGAAAAATAATTGCGGGGGGAGCCTTGACCGGTCCTTACCCCGACGAAACACCTCTCCCGAACCTTTATGTATACGACCCTGAATATGACCTGTGGACGCTTGGTCCGGTCATCCCTGCCGGCCGAAGGCGCGGTTCTAGCGGAGCAATAGTACATGAGGATAAAATATATATGATTTGCGGAATCATCGACGGGCATAACGGGAACCATGTAAACTGGCTCGACGCCTATGATTTTCAAACGCGTACATGGAGTGTGCTGCCAAGCGCCCCCAGACCCAGGGATCACTTTCACGCGATCCTCGCTGAAGATAAAATCTATGCTTTTGCGGGAAGAACCACATCAAAAAATACCGACCAGGTTTTTGATCTCACCATCCCCCAGATCGATGTCTATGATCTCAAGTCCAATTCCTGGAGCACTTTGCAGAAGGAAATTCACATTCCCCGGGCCGGGGCAAGCGTGGCGTTATTGAAAAACGAAGTATTTATCATCGGAGGGGAAAGCATGTTTGACAAAACAGCGCACAATGAAATTGAGATCTGGAATTTGAAACAGGAAAGGTGGATGCCCATAAAATATCTCGTTCGCGGCAGGCATGGCACACAAGCCGTCGTATATAAAAACAAAATCTATATTGCTGCCGGCAGCGGAAACCGCGGAGGGTCGCCGGAACTTAACAGTATTGAGGTATTCTCAAAGAATTATTGATTCTATACATGCTTTTCGGCATGATAGGACGACCTTACCAGAGGTCCGGATTCTACATAGGCCAATCCCCTCCGCAGCCCTTCTTCTCTGTAAAACTCAAATTTGTCGGGATGAACGTATTCCAGCACTTCATGATGGAGCTTGGTTGGTTGCAGATACTGGCCAATTGTCATCACATCACATCCGTGCGCAGCCAGATCATCCATGGTCTTAAAAACTTCCTCTTCCTGTTCCCCGAGCCCGACCATAATTCCCGATTTGGTTTTCTTGCCATATTCTTTTGTCCTTTTAATCTGTTCAAGGCTCCTGTAATACTTCGCCTGAGGTCTTACGCGCCGATACAATCGCTCAACGGTTTCCAGATTGTGCGAAACAATTTCCTGCCCTCCGCTGATCATTCGGATCAAAGCATCCCAAGTGCCTTTTACATCAGGTATCAGCGTTTCGATCGTCGTTTCAGGGCTCAATTCCTTAATTTTCATGACAGTCCGATACCAAATCTCCGCACCTCTATCTTTTAGCTCATCTCTGTTTACCGAGGTAAGCACCGCATGTTTCACCCTCATGAGCTTAATTGCTTCGGCTACGCGTTCCGGTTCCTGCTCGTCGTATTCGGGAGGCCTGCCTGTGGCTACAGCACAAAACGAACATCCACGTGTACACACATTGCCCAGAATCATAAATGTGGCCGTGCCATTGCCCCAACATTCTCCCATATTCGGACAATTGCCGCTCTCACAAATCGTATGTAATTTATATTTGTCAACCAGCCCTCTTACTTTGAGATACTCCTTCCCCACAGGTAGCTTTACCCTCAACCATTTAGGTTTTCTGGTCACTTTTCCCGAATTATCGCTAACAACCGGTAACTCTATCATACTTGAATTATTTAAGTTGCAAAGATAATACCTTTATGAAACTTCCGAGTAGTATTTCATTCGTTTATATTTTTCGGGTTGCCGACAAACAGAGCAATATAATCATGCTCGTGTGTGTCCTGAGTTTGCTCCGGTCATGCCGGTTTCATCCTATCGACGCGATCCGTAAAAAAGCGTAGCATAAGCAGATGGGAAAACACCGTAATTTTCGGTCGTAGGCATAATTATAATTTTTCTCGTGAAGATATCACATTGAAAACCAACTTCGACACCAACTACATTGGACTTAAACGCTCCAAATTCAAAAGCCATGGCAGCCTTTACGTTCAGCCCCGGAACCACCGATGACTGACCTACACCCTGTAGAATATTTCCTGTTCCAAGTATTTCATTGTAATCGTGAACGTTCGGATCATAAGGTTCTTTAACTGTAAACTGACCCTTTTTTACCTCTACATAATATGGCGCTTCAAAACCCAGCGTCGGTCCGGCCGCTACGAGACCGTTTACCTGGACGCCCTGTTGAGCGGCTTTCTTGAAGAAAGTATACTCTCTTAAGTACGACAAACGCAGGCTATATAAATAATGCTGCTTTCCCCATATAAATGTATTCCCGGATTCGTTTGCAAAGTACTTCTGCTCCTGGGGGTGTTTAATGTTTACAATTTCCACAATGCCACCGTGAAACCTGTCTTCCTTGAGTTCCCTTGAATACTTAAAAAGGAACCCTCCGATCAAACCGCTATTGGTCGCTTTGGTAATACCCCACACCATTTCTTTGCTGTATTCATAATCGCCGCTATATTGACCAAAGGCTGAAAAAGATACACAGACCGAAATAAATGTCCCTAAAAATGCTACTAAAATCCTATTCATATAAAAACTTCATAGGTATAACGCCAATTTACAAAATTAGTTTATTGAATATAAAACGAAAATTTTGAAATTAATATAATATCAAACAGAAGACATATCAAACCTCCTCAAGTAAATTAAGCTGGTTTTCGATCACGTCGGCCGTTATTCCAAAATGAGAAGCGTCGAAAATGGATCTTCCCCCGTAGATAACCAGCAATTGCGGAGATTGATGAATGACCTCAAAGCGCTCCTCAATATGATCGGATAGTTTGCGTTTCGAAATTACATCAACAATATAATAATCCAGGCCCTGTCTGCCGGGTTGTATCCTGTTTAATGCGACGGAACTCATAGAGCACCTTGAGCTGTGCTTAAAAATCAGTTGAGGAGCGTGGTGCGATCGCTTAATGAGTTCGTCTAACGTCTCATCGGATTCAAGTTTGTGCCATTTCATATTCTAATACCAAATTTTGTATTCCCTACTGTCGTATTTTGGTTTCCTCGTTTTGTCATCCAGTTTTTCGAGCTTATCGCTTTTGTCAAACAGGTTGAGCCAAATCCTGGTAAAGAGACTCGTTTTCGGCCCTCCCTGATAATTATGTATTCTTGCAGAAGCTATTTGCTCCTCTATATCTTTTGCCAATCTCGTCTTTATGCGGAAATTACCTATGATCTGCTGGTTTCGGTCGGAAATGTTTCTGTAATATCGGGCTCTTGCCGAGGTTGCTTTAATACGACGATCCCCTGAAAAATTATGGGCAGACTTTGACATATGCTCATATTGCTTTTCCTTTAGGTCATTTCGGGTCATTCGTATATTCCCTTGAAATCCACCAATTTCCTTCGATTTGTTCTCAAAGAGATTGCGTTTAATCCCCGCATTGCCAACCTTTATATTCCCCTGGAAATTGGCCATTGAGTTTGACTTGGACTTTCTCTTATCCAGCCATTTTGAATACTTTTTAAGCTTCACGTCACCGGTATAATTGTGTTGTACTTTGGACATGTATTCATATTGCGGTTTCTTTCTGTCTCGGGCAGTGATTACGATATCTCCCTGGAAAGCCGCAATATTTTTATTTGTAACCGGCTGCCCGGCCCCGAATCGGTCGCGGTTTTTTATCTTCACATCTCCGCGATACTCAGAAAGATTTAACGACTTTCCCTCAAGTTCCTGCTTGCGCTTCTTCGTGGACAGCATCGTTATATTGCCGGAGTAATTTCCGGTAGTCCTGGCATTTTTCTTCACCCATTTATCCTGTTTTCTTTTTGAAAGTACCGGGATCCCCCCTTTATATCCTGTAAAATTCAAGGACTTCCCCTGCAATTCCTGATACCTTTGTTTTCTCGTCTTCGATCGGATATTTCCGGTGTAGGTCGTTCCAAAACTTGGTGTTACTTTTCCCTTTTTGGTATCGGATCTGACATGGCCTCGATATTCGGAAAGATTTAGCGATTTGCCTTGCAATTCCTGGTATCTTTTTTTTGAGTTTGTTCTGATATTGCCGGGATAATTGCTTATGATTTTGGAATCGCGCTTAGCATATCGCTTTTGATCGCTTCTGGAATATACTTTGATATTACCGAGATTTTTAGCTATTGCCGGGTTGCCTCCGGCTTTCCTTTTGTAATTTTTTGATTTTAAAGCGCCGGTATAGCTGGCCTGTCTGTTTGAATTGTACCTGTCCCACTGCTTTTTCCCAAGTTTATCACTTGACTTTAAATCGCCCTGATATCTCGCCGTGTATTGAGGGCCGGGTACTTTCGGTGGCCGACGAAGACCCCCTTTATGCTGTTGAATAACCTTTGAATTATACGCACTTCTTAACCTTTTGTGATTCTTAGCGGGTAAAACAAGATTACCACCGAAACTTGCGGATGATGCCGATACGGCTTTCCTCCGCTTTTCGGCAGATCTTACGCTTCCGGCTCTTAATCCACCGGGCGACTTCTGAATGGTCTTTGAATCATATTTGTAGGTTTGCATTTTGGATTTCCTGGCCTTCACTTGAATATCTCCCCGATAGGTCTGTGTTAATGCCGAATTCGATATTGCCCGTTTCTTTTGCCTGTTCCAGAGCTTCGACATTGATCTTCCGGGATTTTTTTCAACCCTGGCCTTGATTTCATTATAATCTCTTCTTTTTGCCTCCGGCTGTAAAAAGATATTTCCCTTATGCTTTATAATTTCTTTGCTGGACTTTTTGTAATTCTTTTTCGGAAGTTTAATTCTTGTGCTTCCCTTATTGGAAATAATCGCTCTCGACGAATACTGGTAATTCAGCTTTGGGTTATTCCTGATGACAACATCGCTGCCAAAGCTTTTGTGTTTTCTATTTGAGCTGGCTTTAAAATAGGATTGCCTCGACTTCCGGGTCTTTAGTCTTGCCCTGGACGGATTTCGCTCGACACGTTCTTTAATTGCCGTAAAATCCTTGGGCCTGGGATCAATCCAAATATTGCCCGGATACTGAGTTTGGTTTGATTTCTTTTTATAGTATGACTTTTGTAATGATTTACTTTTTCGCTTTACGGTACCTTTGTTCTTCCTTTTTCGTTTTTTTTCCGAGGCTTTGCGCCGATTTAAACCGCCCTGCTCCGTCTTAAGTTTTGTAGGAGCAAATGACTGGGCCAAAAGATCTGCAGAGAAGCACAAAAATGCACAAAATATTGCAAATACAACAATACGGATCGATTTGCCACCACTCCAATATGTAAACCTGTTTGCCAAACTTAAATTATACCTTGTAAAAATACCGGACCATTAATCAAGCATTCTATCTTTCAAAGATATCATTTCCAAAAGTTTATATAGTAAATACGTTTGTTTAAGATACCAATTGTAATATATACATTAAAATAGTATTCTTTTGCGCATATAAAGTAACTCTTTAGAGACATTAAGGTTGTTCGCCATTTAATTGTATTTTTGAAGATCCTTCTAGAAAATGATCAAATTCGAAGAATATTTATTATCAAACGGTCTTACATTAATAACACATCAAGATAAAAACACTCCTCTGGTGGTGGTCAATGTATTGTATAAAGTAGGATCGAGGAATGAACATGCACATCATACGGGGCTGGCGCATCTGCACGAGCATTTGATGTTTGGCGGATCCCGGCATGTGCCGGATTACGATAAAGTCTTACAAAAAGTAGGGGCGGAAAACAATGCTTTTACCAACACCGACATTACAGATTATTATGTCATTTTAGACGCAGAGAACATCGAAACGGCTTTGTGGACAGAGTCGGACAGGATGCATCTGCTGAATTTTAATCAAAAGACATTGGACGTTCAGAAAAGTGTTGTAATCGAAGAATTTAAGCAGCGGTACCTGAACATTCCGTATGGAGATGTGTGGCTAAAGCTCAGACCCCTGGCTTATACACAGCACCCGTACAGGTGGCTAACTATTGGCAAAAGAATCGAGCATATCGAACAAACTACCCTGGAACAGGCCATCGATTTTTACAGAAAATACTATACGCCGAATAATGCAATCCTGACCATAGCGGGAAACATTGAATCTTCCCATGCCTACGACCTGACTTGCAAGTGGTTTGACGATATACCGGCCGGCAACGTCGAAAAGGAAGAACTTCCGGAAGAACCCGTTCAATTAAATCGAAGGTTTCTGGAAATTCAGAACAATGTCCCGTTAAACTCAATTTACAAAGCTTATCACATGCCGGGACGCGGGAACAAGGGCTTTTATACGGCCGATATACTCAGCGACTTACTTGGGAGAGGTAAATCGTCGAGACTCCATCAAAACCTGGTAAAGAGCAAACAGATATTCAACAATTTAAATGCTTATATATTGGGAACGGAAGATCCCGGCCTTCTGGTAATTTCCGGTAAGATCAACCCCGGGATCGACATTAATGACGCTGACAATTACATCATCGAAGAGATCGACCGACTCTTAAATCATCTGGAAGATTCAGAAGTGGAAAAAACAATTCACCAGGCAGAGTCTTCAAATTACTTTTCGGAAGTAGAATTGCTGAACAGGTCCATTGGCCTGGCCGTGGCGAATTCGCTGGGCAATACGAATCTGGTCAATGAAGAAATAAATACGATACTCAACCTCGACAAAAAGGATGTTTTAAGCATTGCGAATGACATATTGCTTGATTCCAATTGCAGTACGCTCCATTACAAAATGAACAATTAATGGAGATGAAGTCACGCGTTTTAAGCATTGAATTACATTATCTTCCGTGCATTCAGTATTTTGTCTATTTAAATTCGTTCGAGAAAATCATAATCGCTCAAGACGATCCTTACATAAGACAATCCTATCGAAACAGGTGCAGGATAAACGGCGCCAACAAGGTTGATGACCTGATAATTCCCGTTAAAAAAACATCCAAAGACAAATCATTATCCTGCGACGTAATCATAGATAATAATCAGAAATGGTTAAACAAACATCTCCGGGCAATTCAATCGGCCTATGGGAAAGCTCCGTTTTTTGAATTCTATGCAGATGATATTTTTGAAATTCTCAACCGAGGAGAAAACAATCTTTTCGATCTAAATAAAGAATTGCTGACAAAATGTCTTGAAATTTTGGACCTCAAAATCAGCATTGTGTTTTCCCGGAATAATTCGGATGTTGATAAAAAAGGCCTGTATGATGCAAAAAACGAAATAAATCCTAAAACACCTGCTGACAAAAATGCATTATTCACCCCCTTTGAATATTTTCAGGTTTTTGGCAATAACTTTGCAGCGAATCTCAGTGTTATCGATCTAATCTTTTGCGAAGGTCCGCAGGCGCGACATATTTTAGAAAAATCCTGTGCATAAGAGTAGACAAATTTGATTAATAACCGTTTAATTATTACGTTCGTTAATTATAGAGTTGCGGGCATGGATAATTTATCCAAATACGTGTACCTTTATAGATTCAGGAAAATGATATGGAAGCAAAATTTTCAAATAGAGTAAAAGAAGTAATTTCCTTAAGCAGAGAAGAGGCGTTGCGGCTGGGTCATGATTATATTGGCACAGAACATTTGCTTCTTGGCATGATACGTGAAGGGGAAGGAGTTGCCATAAGTC
This sequence comes from Cytophagales bacterium, assembly GCA_022360055.1. GTDB lineage: Bacteria > Bacteroidota > Bacteroidia > Cytophagales > Cyclobacteriaceae > JAAUQL01. Next base: position 11,468 of record JAKSDO010000011.1, read on the forward strand.
TACTCAAAAAACTGGGCGTTTCTTTAGATGAATTGCGACTCTCTATCGAACAAGCTACCAAAGGAACTGCAATTAGCAATGTCAAGAATTTAGCAAATATCCCGTTGACACGTCAATCGGAGAAGGTTCTAAAAATTACATATCTGGAAGCGAAGATTTTTAAAAGTCAATTAATTGGCACAGAGCACCTGCTGCTTTCGATACTTCGGGATGAAGATAATATTGCCACCCAAATCCTGGAAAAGTTTGATATCAACTATGAGGTAGTTAAAGAACTCCTGGAATATCAGACAGAGAACCCCATATCTTCATCCGATACGGATGAAGGGGATGATGATTCTTCAAAAATATTTGGAGGTTCTTCTTCCGGAAGTAGCAGGGAATCTTCTTCAAAATCCTCGGAAAAATCAAGAACTCCTGTACTCGACAATTTTGGAAGGGATCTCACTAAAATGGCCGAAGACAATAAGCTCGATCCCATCGTAGGTCGCGAAAAAGAAATTGAAAGGGTCGGCCAGATTTTAAGCAGGAGGAAGAAAAACAATCCCATTCTCATCGGAGAGCCCGGTGTCGGCAAGACCGCCATAGCCGAAGGATTGGCTTTAAGAATCGTACAGAAAAAAGTATCCAGAGTTCTTTTTGGCAAACGAGTCGTTACACTCGATTTGGCAAGCCTGGTGGCCGGAACAAAATACAGGGGCCAGTTCGAAGAGCGAATGAAAGCTGTAATGAACGAACTGGAAAAATCGCCGGAAGTCATTTTGTTTATCGATGAACTTCATACGATTGTCGGAGCGGGTGGTGCCAGCGGAAGTCTCGACGCATCCAATATGTTTAAGCCTGCACTCTCAAGGGGAGAGATCCAGTGCATCGGGGCGACCACACTTGACGAGTACAGGCAATACATCGAAAAGGATGGCGCCCTGGCCAGAAGGTTTCAAATCGTAATGATCGATGCGACCACGCCCGAAGAAACAATTGACATTCTTAACAACATTAAGGAAAAGTACGAAGATCACCACCATGTGTATTACACCGATGAAGCGATCGAGGGGTGCGTAAAACTTTCAGACCGCTACATTTCCGATCGATATTTACCGGACAAAGCAATCGACGTATTGGATGAAGCAGGTGCGCGGGTCCACATTAATAATATCCATGTTCCGGAAGATATTGAGCACCTGGAACAGCAAATTGAAAATATTAAGAAAGAGAAAAACAGGGTCGTCAAAAGCCAGAAATATGAGGAAGCTGCCCGGCTCCGCGATAAAGAAAAGAAATATATCGAGCAGTTGGAATCTGCAAAGGCCAAATGGGAAGATGAGACAAAAACAAAGCGCTATACCGTAAACGAAGAAAACGTAGCCGAGGTCGTAGCCATGATGACCGGAGTCCCTACCAAGCGGATTGCCCAGAACGAGAGCGAAAAGCTTATGGGGATGAATAAGGAGTTGAGCGACAAGGTCGTCGGGCAGGACGAAGCTATTGAAAAATTGGTAAAGGCCATTCGCAGGACAAGGGTGGGCCTCAAGGATCCCAAAAAGCCAATCGGATCGTTCATATTCCTGGGACCGACCGGTGTAGGTAAAACCGAACTGGCAAAGGTACTTGCTACCTATCTGTTCGATAAAGAAGATGCGCTTATCCGGATAGATATGAGTGAATACATGGAAAAATTCTCCGTTTCTCGTCTTGTAGGAGCGCCTCCGGGTTATGTGGGCTACGAAGAGGGTGGTCAGCTCACGGAAAAAGTCAGGAGAAAACCCTACAGTGTGGTGTTGCTTGATGAGATTGAAAAGGCTCATCCCGATGTATTCAATATTCTACTTCAGGTTTTGGATGATGGCATTTTGACAGATGGTTTGGGTCGAAGAGTTGATTTCAGAAATACGATTCTGATCATGACCTCGAATATTGGGGTCCGCGATTTAAAGGATTTTGGCGCCGGCATAGGATTTTCAACCAAAGCAAAGGAAGAAAGCGCTGATGACATCATGAAATCCACGATTCAAAATGCGCTGAAAAAAGTCTTCAGTCCCGAATTCCTGAACCGGCTTGACGATTTGATCATTTTCAACGCCTTGCAACGAGCGCACATTCACGAGATTATTGGCATCACGCTTACGAAACTGTTCTCAAGAATTGATTCCCTCGGTTATTCAATCGAGTTGACGGCAAAAGCCAAAGATTTTATTGCCGAGAAGGGCTTCGACCCCCAGTATGGAGCTCGACCGCTAAATCGCGCTATTCAAAAATACCTCGAAGATCTTGTGGCAGAAGAGATCTTAAAAGGAGATTTGAGTGATGGAGACATTATTCTGGCCGATCATGACGGAAAAAGTGATTCCCTGAAGATCAGGGTCAAAAAGAAGACAAAGAAAAAAGAAGAAAAAAACGATTAGCTTTTATAAGAAACGATTGAGCCCGGTGCGATCTTAACAAGCGCGTAATTTTGATTCCCGGATCCCAGCATCGCGCCTACCGGCGTATTCTGTTCAGACCGGGGGCGGGAACACCCGTACCGGCTCAAATACACCGAAAAAACCGGTTTGTTGCGCCCGTTCAAACAGTAATTGCATCATCCCGCCGACTTACGGCCTAAAATGCATATCCGCAAAATCCATCCATGCGCCCCAATCATAATCTGTTACATCGTGGCCGCCGGCACGAATATGATACCCGATTGTCTTGTGAATCGGTTGATTTGCTTTTGGCATCTCATAGCTTGGCAATCCTTCTAATCCGAATAGCTCATATACCGCACCGGCATTATACGCAGCTAAAAACTCTCCTTTTGGATCGGCCCAACGGTCATTTTCGGCACTGGCAACATACACCGGCCTGGGGGCAATAAGAGCAATGAGCATGTGTTGATCAACGGGCAGGGCGTCCTCGTTATTACTGTAATCGTTGAAGTGATCGTTAAACCAATGAGGGAACGAGTTATTTATTCTCCACACCGTTTCCCCGTATTTGCGCCGGGAGAGCGCAGCGCCGCCGCACCCGGAATTATTTGAAATCACAATGGCAAACCGCTGATCAATTGCCCCGGCCCAAAGGGATGTTTTTCCAAGTCTCGAATGCCCCATCAGGACAACCTTTTTTTCGTCGATTAACCGGTCTTTTTCAAAATAATCCATTGCCCGGCTCAGCCCCCAGGCCCAGGCGGCGATCGAACCCCATTCATCTTTTTCCGGCTGAGATTGGCCGGCATCATAAAACAATGCGTGAATCCCATCTGAGAAATCGTTTTTGTCCGGATCAATATCGCCATAGTAAATTGTAGCCAATCCGTAACCGCGATCTAAGATCTTTTCGACCGCCCACCTGCTTTTTCTTACACCTCTCGAAACCCCGGTCGGTACATTGCCCGTAATTCCGAATTGCTCATTATTCCTCGACCAGCTTGTCGGCACGGTGATATTGGGATCAACGCAAATTGTATGATTTCCATAAAAATTTAGCCCCAAAAATACAGGCACGTTTGATTGCGACCTGGGCAGGTACATCAGGACATCCATGGAAATGAATTTTCCGTTTCCTGAAAAGGTCATTTTCACTTCTTTCATGAAAGCTTTGCCGCCAAACGCATCCGATTCCTTTATCGTTTTTATTTCGACTTGAACATTTCCGTCAGGAATTTTTCCGAACATATAAGTTTCGAAATCAGACAATATCTCTTGCCTTCTGGTCTTTTCCCATTTCTTTTTGGTGGTAACTTCCGTGCTGTCCCGGGCCGTTAACAAATCAGGTAATTCATAAACGGGTACTTTGGATTCATCATAGTTTGGAGTGAATCCCTGCCCCAGACAATTCGTGGAAACAATCAGAATGAAGGGGATAATATAGCTTTTCATCTGTTAATATTTTTTTTAGTTAGCTGACGCACAGAACAATATAATCATGCTCGTGTGTGTCCTGAGTGTGCTCCGGTCCTGCCGGTTTCATTTTTAAGTGTTGATCTGATGAAAGATCGCGGCATTCCTGCCTTTGAACCAAGATATCGCATTTCAAGTATAATTCATAAATGTAAGCGTAGTTTGATGATCTGCGATGCGTTTTACCAACATCCATTTTAAATTTATATCCAAAGGTATAATCTTATAAATTTGTGCCTGAAAAAATAAAAAAACAAATGCGCTTTTACTCTACCAACAGGGAGGTTCCTTCCGTAAGTTTTAAGGAGGCAGTCTTAAAAGGCCTGCCGGATGACAACGGACTCTATATGCCGGAAGTGATCCCGAGGTTTACCGACAACTTTTTAAAGAACCTTCACCGGTTATCTTTCAATGAAATTGCATTCCATAGTGCGAACATGATCGTTGAGAACGAAATCGATGAAATCACCCTCCGGTCAATTGTCGATGAGTCATTTCGTTTTGATGTTCCGGTAAAAAATATACATGATAACATTCACGTACTTGAACTGTTCCACGGCCCTACGCTGGCATTTAAAGATTTCGGAGCGCGGTTTATGGCAAGGACGATGGGGCATTTCCTCAGATCCGATGATCGGGAAATAACCATTCTCGTTGCCACCTCCGGTGATACCGGCAGCGCTGTTGCGCAGGGGTTTCTGGGTGTCGAGGGAATCAAAGTGATGTTGCTTTATCCGGGAGGAAAAGTATCAAAGATCCAGGAACAGCAATTAACGACCATTGGTCAAAACATTACGGCCATAGAAATCGACGGGACGTTCGATGATTGTCAGCATTTGGTCAAGACTGCTTTTCTGGATGAGGAATTGAACAAAAGGTTGAATCTGAGTTCGGCAAATTCCATAAATATAGCCCGACTATTGCCCCAGTCGTTTTATTATACGTACGCATTTTCAAGGCTTGAAAAGCGCAATACCAAAATATATTTCTGTGTACCTAGCGGAAATTTTGGCAATCTGTGCGGAGGATTGCTGGCAAAAAAGATGGGCCTTCCCGTAGAAGGATTCATTGCGGCATCCAATATCAATGACGTAGTACCGCAATATCTTGAGACATCCGTCTTTCGTCCGAAAAAATCCGTTCAGACAATTTCAAATGCGATGGATGTCGGTAATCCCTCAAATTTTGCGCGGCTTCTTGACCTGTACAACGGCGATTATCTTGAGATAAGTAAGGATATAAAGGGGGTGAGCTTTAACGACAACCAAACCAGGGATATCATCCGGGAAGTATACACGAAGTATAACTATTTGATGTGCCCGCACACTGCCATTGGCTACGGAGGTTTGTCCGGTTATCTAGGTACTCGTGAAATCGGGATATATTTATCCACCGCACATCCGTGCAAATTCAAGGATATTGTTGAGCCAATAATATCCGAAGAGGTTGAAATTCCGTTAAGATTAAAGAAAGTAATAGACAAGAAAAAGCGGGCAATTGCCATGACCAATGAGTTTGACGAGTTCAAGTCATTTTTGATCGAGACAAATTAGCCTCCCAAAATTGAGTTGCTATGAAAAAATCAGCTTTTTACATTTTACTGTTATCATTTATGTCTGTTGGTGCTTGTGATACCGGACAAATCGAATGTCTAAGAGCCAGTTCCAAGGTTGTTTCCGAATTGAGGGATTTGCGGGACTTCAAGGGCATTGCTTTTAACCACGTCGGGACTCTTAAGATAAGTCAGGGGCCGCAATATTCATTTATTATGAACGGTCCTGAAAATGTGCTCGAAGCGACAACTACCGCTATAGAAAATGACATTCTTGTGATTGGAACCGAACATTGCTTTAACGGAGAATACGATTTTACCATAGAAATCATAGCCCCGGAATACGAGTTGATCAGCCTGGTTGGTATTGGAGATATCCAAACTTCAGGTCCGATCAATGGAGAAATCCTGAATGTGGAATTATTGGGAGTTGGCGATGTTGATGCGGAAATTTATGCCGATTCTTTGTATTCGGTCATTGCCGGCACTGGCATTTTGGATTATAGGGGAGAAGTGGATAAGCACCAACTTACCTGTACCGGACAGTTTACGCTGAATGGATATCCGCTTTCGACAAAAAAAACAATCATCGACTTATCCGGGACGGGGGATAGCCAGGTGACAGCCAGCGAATTGCTCAGGGTAATTATATCCGGCGCAGGCAACGTTTATTACCAGGAGAATCCGACAATTGAGTCGACCATCACGGGTTCCGGAGAAATAATTGACAGCAATTAGAGTTTTAACAGGATTTCGTTACCGTGGTCGGCTCCCCCGAAAGTCTGGACAAAATGCAATGGATGGATCTACCGTTGCACATTCAGCGACCAATCATACTTCATGAATGAGATTTTGGTTTTTTCGCCGATTTTTGTCTTGGCGTATTGATTAATAAATTCCCGAAGCGAACTGTTTTTAGTGAAATCACTTTTAAACCAGCTAAAGATCTTTGATAGCTCAACGCGGTCGGGACGGATATCGTTTTTCTGCCGGTCATTTATGAAATCCAGGGCCTGCTCATCGAGTTGCTTATCCAGCCGTTCTGCCGTATAGGCTTCATTCCTTAATTTCGGACAAGAAAAAGAAGCACAGTTGATCGCAAAATGTATTCTGGGTTCATCAAATTTCTTTCTCAGGATGGAGTGCTCAACATTATTCAAATCCAGTTTTTCCCCGTTGATGGTAATAAACCTGATATCCCAGGGAGAGTTGATAAAAGGAATTTGAATTTTCGAACCAATGTCCTTGATGCTTTCAAGGGGGTAATGTTGAATGATCAGTTTTATTGTAAAGGCGTTGTAGACATTGACCCAATAAGCAATTTGTTCTTTCTGCGACCAGGATTTTTCATCGGGAGGGTGATCGACGAGCTTTTCCAGGTAGGCGTTCAACATCAGGCTATCCTTTTGAAACCCTCCGTAATTCACTAGTCCGTCTACATCCACATATTTGGATAGCAATTGCGTCCATTCTTCATGATTTACAGGTTTGGATCCACCTTTTGACGGGGCCTCGCTCAGGCAATGTTGAAAAAGAATAAAAACTGCAAATGAAACGAAAATTATTTTCCTCATGGAGCCGGCTAATGCTTTTTAAATTTTTTCTTGAGGCTGAGACTGTATTTCATCAGCGGAGCGGACATCAGAATCGAAGCGATGACCATAACCACTATAGCAACAAAGATTTCTTCATTTATCAGCCCGTTATTCAAAGCTATCGAGCCAAGTATTACTTCCAGGGTCCCATGCGTATTCATACCAAAGCCAATGGCTAAAGATTGATACTTCTTCAATCCACCCAGTCTTGCTCCAATATAAGCTCCGATCAGTTTTGTGATGAAAGCCAGAACGATCAAAGCCAGGACAATCGAAAGGTTAAAACTTGTCACAAAATTTACATACAGACCTATTGAGACAAAAAAAAGCGGGCCAAAGATATTATTGATAAACTGATGCACGATTTCTTTGGCTCGTTCCGACATATGTTCCGAATCGCCCAGGGCAACTCCGATAATAAATGCTCCGAATATGGCATGTATTCCTATATACTCGGTAAAGGCAGCGGCCAGAAAACAAAACACCATAGCTACGGATAAGAGACCGCCCGGCCAGGCCAGGGTTTGATTTACCCAGGGGAGCGCCCTGTTTATTAGAGATTTGCCGATTGTAAGCATCGAAATGGTAAACAGTAAAGTAATCAATATGGTCTCGCCGATGGAAAGCGTTCCGGCTGCCTCGCCCATCATACTCAATATCACAGTAAATATAATCCAGCCCAAAATATCAATGATCATGGCTGAAGCAATGATGACCATACCCATTTTGGTTTTGAATATGTTCAAATCCATGAGTACCCGGGCGATGACCGGAAGAGCGGTTATTGCCAAGGTGGTACCAATAAAAAGCGAAAAAACCAACTTATTGTCGCTATCTCCAAGGTTGAAAAGGAAAGGAGAAAAATAAGACACCTGAAATCCGACAATCAATGGAATAAGCAGTGCGAACAGGCTGGTATAAAGTGCTTTTTTGCCTTGCTGCCAAACCAGGTCAAGTTCGACTTCCATGCCGGCTATGAACAACAATAAAACGACGGATACGCTTATGATACCTTCCAGGACGATATTATTATCCCCGGTCAATGGAAATAATATATCGTAAATGCCCGGATTGATCATGCCCAGGATCGATGGACCAAGTACAACCCCCGCTATGATTTCGCCCACTACCATCGGTTGGTGAAAACGTCTGACCAATTCTCCGAAAAGCCTTGCGGCAAGGATCATCACACTCAATTGGATGAGCAGGTTAACGATCTCACTGTGGTCGAGGTTGTTCATGGTGCTTCTATGATTTGTAAATCAATAGATTCGAAGGGAGATCTTCCATGACCTGCTCAAGGTAATGCGGAAAGATGCGATCCAGCAGATTTAGTTTGTGCGACGGGCTCTTTACGACCAAAAGGTCCGCCTTGATCCTTTTTGTAAATTTTCTCAATTCAAATCCCGGTTTTCCGGAAGCGACTTTCACGTTGACATTCAAATCTCCGGTATCCAGTTCGTTGATGATGCCCTCAATCTCGCCTATTTCCTCACTAACGATTTCCCGCCGGGTTTCTTCCTGATTTTGCTCATTCTCTTCCTCTCCGGCCAGAGCCATACTCAGGCCAAATAATTTAATCCCTTTGAAAATATATACGCGATCGGCCTCTTCAAGCTTGGCGATCTCAATGCCATGTTTAATCGTTTCGGAGTAATAATCGCCTTCGGTTCCATTGATGACAATTCGTTTGAATGGTTTTGGAGGAATGGTTGGTTGTATCAGCATTAATATGGAACATTTCGACTTTCGAATGAGTGATCGTGCAATCGAACCAAAATAAAATTTTACGACGTTCTCTTTTTGCAATGCACCGGCTATCAGGAGATCGATTTTTTCTTTTTTGCCTACGGATAGAATTTTTTTGGCCGGACTGCCTTTCTCCCAGATAAATTTCAATTTATCCGCATTCACGTCGGAAGAACTTACCAATTCTTCCAAATAGATCTTCTCGTCCGGCTTTTCTTCTCCGATATGAATGAGAACCAATTCAGCGTCATACAGCTTCTGCAAACGCGCCGCTTCTTCAATGATCGCTTCGCATCTCGGTGAAAACGCAACCGCTACTCCAATTCGCTTATACATAATAGTCATTCACTTTGCTTGCGTATGTTAAAATAGTGTAATATCTGTTATAAATACCTTATCGGATCATAAAATGTTTGAAATCTCCGTACAGACCTATGCTCATAAGTCAATTGTTATATCTTTGCAGGAATTATTTTTAGAAGCTATGAATGAACAGGATTTTGGAATAAAGGAGATTATTTCTCATGCAAAGGAATACGGATTTGTTTATCCTTCCAGTGAAATTTATGATGGGTTGCAGGCAGTTTACGATTATGGACCCTATGGAGCTGAGCTTAAGAATAACCTCAAAAACCTTTGGTGGCAGGCCATGGTCAAGCTCAATGAAAATGTGGTTGGGCTGGATGCGGCCATTTTCATGCACCCGTTGACCTGGAAAGCCTCCGGCCACGTAGATAGCTTCAACGATCCTATGATCGACAACAAGGATTCCAAAAAAAGATACAGAGCGGATGTGCTTCTTGAAGACAAAGCGGCAGAACTGGCGACGAATGGGAGCCAGGATAAAGCAGATGCATTGCTTAAAGAGATGGGAAAATTACTCGACGCCGAAAACCTTGAAGGTGTAAGGCAATTGATTATTGATAACGAAATTGCATGCCCCATCTCCGGAACACTCAACTGGACAGAGGTTCGCCAGTTTAACCTCATGTTCTCGACGCAAATCGGTTCGGTGGCTGACGATGCAAACAACATCTATCTGAGACCGGAAACAGCCCAGGGGATTTTCGTAAACTTTCTGAATGTGCAGAAAACAGCTCGCCAAAAAATCCCATTCGGTATCGCGCAGATCGGCAAAGCTTTCAGAAATGAGATCGTAGCACGACAGTTCATTTTCAGGATGCGGGAATTCGAACAAATGGAGATGCAATTCTTCATTCGTCCGGGTGAGGAAATGGAATGGTACGAGCATTGGAAACAGATTAGGTTGAAGTGGCATAGAGCGCTCGGCATTCCGAATGAAGATCTTCGATTCCACGATCACGATAAACTGGCTCATTATGCCAATGCGGCCGTGGATATTGAATTCAAATTCCCATTTGGTTTTAAGGAAGTAGAAGGTATTCATTCCAGAACTGATTTTGATCTCGGAAATCACCAGGAGTTGTCCAGGAAAAAGATGCAATATTTCGATCCGACGATCAATAAAAACTATGTGCCCTATGTGATTGAAACTTCCGCAGGCGCCGACCGGTTGTTTTTCATGTTATTGTGCAATGGATTTAAGCAGGTTACCGCTGGAGCGGAAGCACATCAAAAGCAGCGAACCTTTTTAAAGTTCCACCCTGCATTGGCCCCGGTTAAAGCAGCCATTCTGCCATTGGTAAAGAAAGATGGCCTTCCGGAAATCGGGCGTAAAATATTTGAAGATCTGAAGTACGATTTCAACCTGATCTATGAAGATGCACAGTCCATTGGTAAACGCTATACCCGCCAGGATTTGATCGGCACGCCTTTCTGTATAGCAGTCGATCATCAAACAAAAGAAGATGAAACGGTGACCATCCGTCACCGGGATACCATGGAGCAGGAGCGGGTGAAGATCAGTGCACTCAAGGGTATTATTGAGAAAGAAGTATCCTTAAAAAACATTTTTAGAGAATTGTAGATTAAATTATCAGGTCTCAGTACGCTATCTTTGAATAATGAAAGTCTTCATAGGCATTGGGCTTCTGCTCTTCCTGGTAATGTTTATCCTATATAATATTATAGCGGGTGTACGAGTAATGATTAAATGGTATTTTGGCGATTACATCAATAAATACCTCCTGGTTGCAAAGATCGACCCGCTATATAAAGTCCCGCTGAAAAAATATTCGAAGTATTACCAGAAATTAAATCATTCCGATAAAACGATATTTGAAAAACGGGTACAGAAATTCATAAACCAAAAGCAGTTTATTGCCAGGGGTATGGATGGAATTACCGATGAAATGAAATCCCTGATCGCGGGTTCGGCCATCCAGCTCACATTTGGCCACCCTTCCATTTACTTCGCGCATTTCCGCAGGATACTGGTTTATCCGGATGACTACTATTCGCAGATCTCCCGGCGATACCACAAAGGAGAAGTGAACACAGGAGGATTGATTGTTCTTTCCTGGAAAAATTTTGTAGAAGGATATATCGATCACCGCGACGGAAAAAATCTGGGACTACATGAAATGGCACACGCATTAAGGCTGGAAAATGCCATTCGAAACGAAGAATACGGATTCCTTGATGACGATGTTCTGAAAACCTGGACGGACCTCAGCTATCGCGAAATGCAAAGGATGGAAGACGGTGAATCGGATTTTTTTCGCACGTATGCCGCTACCAATTCACAGGAGTTTTTTGCAGTTGCCGTTGAGAACTTCTTTGAACGGCCTAAAGAATTTTATGACCGGCATCCCAAGATATACAATACACTCGCCCAGATGCTCAACCAGAATCCATTGAGAATCGGCAAAGCGAGCTGATTAAACCGGGAAATTCGTAGAACCAGCTCAAAGAACAGGCCTGTCAATGGCAGGTTGCGACCTCCCGGCGGATCATGTATGGAACAATCGGCAGCATCCCATGACCAAAAAACACTTATTCTTTATATTTTTGCAGATTATCAGATCAGGGTATCGTCATGGCAAATATTGTAGCGATTGTAGGAAGGCCGAATGTGGGAAAATCAACTTTGTTTAATCGATTGGTTGAACGGAGAGATGCAATTATGGACGATGAAAGCGGAGTTACCAGGGACAGGCATTACGGCTTTGCCGAATGGACCGGAAAAAGCTTTACGGTAATTGATACGGGAGGATATGTGCACGGATCTGAGGATGTCTTTGAGGAGGCGATCCGCAACCAGGTCATGCAAGCGCTTAAGGAAGCCAATGTGATTATTTTTATGGCTGATTGTGACGGCGGTTTGACAGACCTGGACAAGGATTTTGCCCATGTGGTTCGTACGGTTAACAAACCTGTTTTGGTAGCCGGGAATAAAGCAGATACAAATGAAAAAATACAGCATGCCGTCGAGTTTTACGAGCTTGGGCTTGGCGAAGTTTATCCCATTTCATCTGCAACCGGATCGGGAACCGGGGATTTGCTGGATGAAGTTGTAAAACATTTTCGCGAGGACGACCTCGAGAATCCGGAAGATGAGTTACCGAAAATCGCAATCATGGGTCGACCAAATGTTGGAAAATCTTCATTTGTAAATATGTTAATTGGGGAAGAACGCAGCATAGTGACGGATATAGCCGGAACGACCAGGGATTCCATCAACACCAGGTATAATATGTTTGGCAAAGATTTTCTGCTGATCGATACGGCCGGGGTAAGGAAAAAAGCAAAGGTAAAAGAGGATATTGAATTTTATTCGGTAATCCGTTCCATTCGATCACTGCAAAACAGCGACATATCCATTGTGATGATTGATGCCCAAAACGGATTGGAATCCCAGGACATAAATCTGATTAACCTTGCTGTCAAATATCGAAAAGGCGTCGTTCTTCTGGTGAACAAATGGGATTTACTGGAAAAAGAACAAAATACGGCATCCGAATTCAGGCAAAAGATACGGGAGCGACTGGGAACCTTGAACTATATTCCAATAATTTTTACATCGGTACTCACTAAACAGCGTATATTCAAAGCTATTGAGACTGCTATTGCGGTTTACAACGAACGGTATAAAAAAGTCCCAACCTCTGAACTGAACAATATTTTACTCCGTGAAATCGACAAATTTAAACCGCCGGCATACAGGGGAAAGCACATAAAAATCAAGTACATAACACAACTGCCTACCAAAACTCCAACTTTCGCATTCTTTTGCAATTTCCCGAAATACATCAAGCAGCCCTACATGCGATACCTGGAAAATAAATTGCGCGCCAATTTCGGTTTTGACGGCGTGCCGATTAAGCTGGTTTTTAGAGAGAAATAATTGGTGGAGCAGGCAAAGCAAAAATTATATAAGATCCTCTTGAAGCACGTACCTGAAAACGCGGTACACTATTGCCTCGATCTGTGGACAGCCATTCCTTTTCATTTTAAGGTTACTAAAACAAGAAATACAAAACTTGGTGATTACAGGTATGATCATCAGAATAGATCACATTCGATCTCGGTAAATTTCGATCTAAACAAGTATTCCTTTTTAATCACCTATATTCACGAAATTGCGCATCTACTTACTACTGAGCGGCATGGACGGAGATCGCGGCCTCACGGCGCCGAATGGAAATCCTGTTTTCAGGAACTCATGCACCCGGTACTCACCGATTTGATTTTCCCTCCGGATATATTGGGGGCTCTGAAGCAACACATGAAAAACCCAAAAGCATCTGCATATGCGGATTCGATGTTGATTGCAGCATTGCGGCGCTATGACCCTGACCAAGACGGTTTGAGGCTTTTGGCCGAACTGAAAGAGGGCGATATTTTTGAATTTAACGGACGAAAGTATAAAAAGCTAAGCGTGCGCCGTACCCGGGTGTTATGTCAGGAATTCGGAAGTTCCCGAAAGTATTTGATTTCTAAGATGGCGCTTGTAAAAAACTTAAGTGAAGCGGATGAGCGGACTTGAAGTTAAAGATTAAGATTGAATCAATAAATGATGATTATACAAATTAATATGTACCTTTACCCAACTTTTTAAGACTGTATATGACTATGAAAAACCTCTATATCCCAGAAAATTATAAAAACCTCCTCGACGTAAATGAAACGGAAAAAGCCATCAAGCTGGTAAAAGAAACTTTTCAGCAAAACCTGGCTTCGGAATTAAAATTGCGAAGGGTAACCGCTCCGTTATTTGTCTTGAAGGGAACCGGCATTAATGATGATTTAAACGGAGTAGAAAGAAAGGTATCTTTTCCTATCAAAGATTTGGAAGGGGCGGAAGCTGAAGTAGTCAATTCTTTGGCTAAATGGAAAAGAATGGCGTTGGCAGAACATAAAATCTATGAGGGATATGGGATCTATACCGATATGAATGCTATTCGTCCGGATGAGGTCTTGGACAATATTCATTCCCTTTATGTGGATCAATGGGATTGGGAGCGTGTCATGCGTGACGGGGAGCGCAATTTGATTTTTCTTCAATACATCGTTGAGAAAATATACGAAGTACTCAAGCGTACGGAATACGTGATCTGTGAGCATTATCCTCAAATAAAACCTCAATTGCCGTCGGGCATTCATTTCATTCAGTCGGAAGAATTGCTTGAGAAATATCCCGAACTTTCCCCAAAACAAAGAGAATATGAGGTGGCCAGAGAATATGGAGCAGTCTTTATCATCGGAATTGGGGGCGAACTCTCCAACGGCAAACCTCATGATGGCCGCGCCCCGGATTATGACGATTGGAATACGCCGACAAATGACCGGTTTAATGGCCTGAATGGTGATATCGTTTTATGGAATGATATCCTGCAGGATTCATTTGAGATCTCATCCATGGGTATCCGGGTAAACAAGGAATCATTAATGGACCAGCTCAAAATCGCCGATTGCGAAGAAAGAAAAGATTTTGACTTCCACAAGATGCTATTGGAAGATAAGCTCCCGCAATCCGTTGGCGGAGGAATCGGGCAGTCCAGAATCTGCATGTACTACTTGAGAAAGGCCCATATCGGAGAAATTCAGTCAAGCATTTGGCCGGCAGAAATGAGGAATGTCTGCGCTCAAAATGACATTCAACTGATTTAGGATCAAAAAAGTACCGGGCATTGAATATATATTCAAATACCATTATTTTTATGAAGGTAAACTTTATTTATTATGATAGGTTTTTTTGAATATCAATACTTGAAGTTTAAGAAAAATCACCTAAGAAATCTGGTCGCTTTGGCTTCGGTTGACGGGCATATCCATGAACGAGAAATAAAGTACCTTTACGAAATCGGGAAAAAATATCAGCTCAAACCGCAGCAGATTAAAAAAATTCTGGAACAAAAGGAGCAAATTGAGCCGAATATACCGGATCAGCATCACCATAAAATAGCCCTTTTATATGATCTGGTAGGTATGATGATGGCCGACAATGTGATTGAAGACGCCGAAATGGAGTTTTGCAAACGGATGGTTCAAAAATTCGGGTATAGGGACATTCTCATTGATGAAATGATTGATTTGTACCGGCAAGGGATTGATGATGCGGAAACCTGGGAAAAGTTTTTGGAACGATCCGAATCCCAAAAAGCAAACCTTGCAAATTGGTAATTTTGGTTCCGGAATCACGCGCTTTTCGCATTGATGACCGATGTTAAATTTACCGATCGTCAATACGTTCGTCTTGCTCTGATCCATCGGTCTGTTGATGCTCCCTTGCAAATCCCGCGCTTGCTTGGTATTTGACCAGATTGTTTATTGCCCTAAAAATGATAAGAAATGGATTCCATAATCAATATGTATGGCGGACAGGCAAACATCAAAGGATGCAGCTTTTTTTATTTAAATCGATTCGTTAAATCAAAAATGAATTTTTGAAATCATTTTCTGGTGACTTTACGGACATTTGTGGCTATTCCCAATTTGCCCGCTCCAAATTCAGGGTCTTTTATCTCCACTTCGGAAACATCAAATACAACGATTTGCCCACGCCGGAAATCTCCGTTATTCAGAAAAGGAATTAGCTTCTTTCTTAAACATTTCCACGGCCAATTTTTTTTGCCCTTTCTATCGGGGCCATCAAACCTCTGAATGTAACCCCATGTTAATTGCGCTTGTTTACCTTCCGGATCTATTACTCTTCCTCTTGGCATATTTTCATTTGTTTAGGTTGAAGACCAGTTTTGCAATGATCATAAAACTAAACAATTTTAAATTATAATCCACACCTCGCAATCATACAAATAAAGGACATGATCCAAATATGAACTCATGATTATTCAAATGTCTTTGCAAGAAGCCGAATATGATTTAATCCTCAGCTAATCTACTATTCTTAAATTTTCCTTTGATTCTTTTAACTCATTCACTTGATAAATATTTATCTTGAGACAACTTTTACAAATGTTCTATTGCTGACAAACCAATTTCTTTAAGTATCAATTATTTGCAGATGAATAAACCCACATCGCCGCATATTTACGTAATAATACCTGCCTTCAACGAACAGAGCGCCGTCTGCAATGTGCTTGCCGAAATTCCAAAAGACCTGGTTACCGAGGTGATCGTCGTAAATAACGGATCAACGGATAATACAGTTGAACAGGCTTTGTCATGTGGCGCTACGGTACTTGAGGAACCAAACCGTGGATACGGGTATGCCTGCCTGAAAGGCATAGATTATTTAATACAAAAAGCTGTCGATGCATCGGATATCATCGTATTCATCGATGCCGACTATTCCGATTACCCTTCTGAAATGATCAAGTTAATTAAACCAATTCAGCAGAATACGGCCGATCTGGTAATTGGCTCCAGGGCATTGGGAAATAAAGAAAAAGGATCCATGACCCCACAACAGGTATTTGGCAATTGGCTGGCAACGTCACTGCTTAAGCTTTTCTATAATGTGGAATTCAGCGATCTTGGTCCGTTTCGGGCAATTCGATTTGATAAACTCCTGCGTATCGGGATGAAGGACACCACCTACGGATGGACGGTCGAAATGCAATTGAAAGCGGCAAAAATCGGGCTTCGTTGCATGGAAGTTCCGGTAAACTACCGGCGAAGGATAGGAAAATCCAAAGTATCCGGAACAATCAAAGGAACCATCATGGCAGGATACAAGATCTTGTGGACAATATTTAAATACTTATGAGTATTCGCGGATTTACCGAGGACCTGCTCAATCGAAGACCCGGGCAAAAACTATCATTTACACTGGCCTTTGTCTCTCTGTTGCTCTATGTCCAGATAGGCTATTTTACTCAGCGAACAGACACCGCACTGCTGCTCGGTTCCTATACTCTGCTGTTCGCGCTGCATCTATGGCTCACCAAGTCCATTCTCAGTTATAAATTTCTCATTGGTTTCGGGATTTTATTCAGATTCGTCTTTCTATTTTCCATTCCCAATTTATCAGATGATTTCTACCGGTTTTTCTGGGACGGAATATTGATCGACAATAAAATCAATCCATTCCAATATTTGCCGAGAGAAATCATCGAAAATCCTGGCATAAAAATCAACGCGCTCGATACAAAATTATTCGAATCGTTAAATTCTCCCGATTACTATACGGTCTACCCACCGGTTTGTCAGTTTGTATGCTGGATTTCAGCCGCTCTGAGTAACGGGAATATTCATATTGCAGTCTTGCTCATGAAGGTCTTCATGTTTCTCGCCGAACTCGGGTCCATTTATATTGTACTTAAACTTCTGAAGATTTACAAGCTTCGGCGCGAATACATCTTTTTTTATGTATTTAATCCGCTCTTGATCATCGAGCTCGTCGGGAATATCCATTTTGAGTCATTCATGATATTTTTTGTGTTGTGCGCAGTTTACTTCCTTAAAAAGAGAAGGCTTTTTGCCAGTGCTTTTGTCTTTGCATTGGCCATCTCATCAAAACTTATTCCGGTTTTGATGCTCCCTTTTTTTCTCAAAAGACTAAAGCTCAAAAGATCCATAGTCTTTTATATCCTGACGCTCGGAATAGCAGGATTGACATTTATGCCATTTTCAGGACCGGCACTGCTGCACGGAATGGGATCGAGCATCGGATTGTATTTCCAAAAATTCGAATTCAACGCCAGTATATTTTATATCATTCGCGAGATTGGTTTCTGGATAAAAGGCTGGGATATTATTCAAATTGCCAGTAAATGGTTGGCACTCAGTACGGTTCTGACGATCTTGTTTGTTTCAATGCTGGAAAATACGAAGAAGCAAAATCTTCCGGGAACGATGATCTGGCCACTATTCATTTATTTCGCCTTCGCATCCATCGTTCATCCGTGGTATGCAGCCCCTATTCTAGCATTTTGCTGGTTTTCAAAGTTTCGATTTCCGGTGGTGTGGTCGTATACGATTTTTCTGTCGTATGCAGGCTATACCGCAAACGGATTTCAGGAGCAATTGTGGGTGTTGCTGGTGGAGTACATCCTGGTTTACGGAGTAATGATTTTTGAATTGATTCGCTATAAGGATTTCATACAATTAAAAAACCCGTGGAGACAAATTGTGGGCTGACTAATCTCGCTACCGTCTTGCACGTTGTCCTGAAAACCAGTAATGACTCTTCCTATGGTCCGGAAGTAACTTCCCCTCTGGGCTTGGATCCATCGATATTTCTGTGTTGCTGTCGGATTTTAAAATCCGACAGAGACATCCGACAGAGAAGACTGACTTGTTGTTGTCGGGTTTCTCTGTCTGGTGTCTCACCCGGACTTCTTCTCAAGACGCGGTGTTGCCCTGTGTTTGGCTCTGCGTGCACTGGCATACGGATTTCAAAAACATTTCTGCGGACCGGCTGGTTTTCCTTTGTCAGATACTTTTATGACCTATGGTAGAATTCCTTACTTTTCTGATGATCTTGCAAATAACCGTTTTATTATCCTTTCCCACTGGTTTTCGGATTGATCCCTGGGCTTGAAGCAGAAGTTACTTCCATACCCCATAGGACTGAAGCGGAAGTTACTTCCGCGAGTCGTACCATGTCTTTCCAAACCCGGACGTGGGAGCAAACTAAAGCAACGGTTTCAAAACCTTCCAGACATTATCTGCCACGATCCGATGCCCCTCAACGTTGGGATGAATGCCATCCGGCAGGTTAAGGTCCGGATTGCCGGCAACTCCGTCCAGCAAAAACGGGATAAGTGATGCATTATTCTCCCGGGCCAATTCGGGATAAATCTTTACAAATTCATTGCTATATTCTTCGCCCATGTTCGGAGGCACCATCATCCCGGCCACAACAATCTTTACATCCGGATATTTCTCTCGTACTTTATCAATGATCCCCTGCAGGTTCGATCTGGTAGATTCAAGGGGCAGCCCCCTAAGACCGTCGTTGGCTCCCAGCTCCAAGACGAATATACCGAAAGGCTGACTCATCACCCACTCTATTCTATCGAATCCGCCTGCAGATGTTTCACCGCTTAACCCGGCATTAACGATCGAATAATTTTTCCCCAGCTTATGAATCTTTTCCTGGATCAGATTTGGAAATGCCTGAACCGGATCAAGCCCGAAACCGGCCGTAAGACTGTTTCCGAAAAAAAGTATATTTTCAGTATCTTTCTGAGAGAAAGTAATTGTCGAATACAGAATTGCGACGATCAAAAGGAGCTTGAAAGGACGCATGCGCACATATGGCAACCCGGTAGTATTACTCATGCACTGATTTTTTTAATTGCAAACGAAAAAAACGGATATCCGTTCATTAAATTATTTAAACCAAATCTCAAAATATTCATTTATTTAATAAAAAACAGATCTGAATGGATTCAATTCTCAAAGTAAACCGGCTTACAAAATCATTTCGAACGGATCAAAAAGAACTTACCGTACTGCATGATATTTCATTTGAGGTAAAGCACAAAAGCGGACTTTCGATCGTTGGCCCGTCGGGCAGTGGTAAAACCACGCTTTTGGGATTGTGCGCCGGACTTGATCAACCAAATTCCGGATCGGTAACTTTGAACGGTATCGAATTGAACCGACTCAGCGAGGACGACAGGGCTTATGTCCGCAACCAATTCGTCGGATTTGTGTTTCAGAATTTTCAGCTTTTGCCAACCTTAACGGCTTTGGAAAATGTAATGATCCCATTGGAATTGCAAGGAGGGAAAAATATAGCATCAGAGGCCAAGCGATTGCTGAAACGGGTCGGTCTTGAAGAGCGCATGCAACACTATCCGGCGCAACTTTCCGGTGGCGAGCAGCAGCGGGTCGCCATAGCACGGGCGTTTATTACGGATCCCAAAATACTTTTTGCCGATGAACCGACAGGAAACCTCGATGAGGAAACGGCAAAAATTGTTACCGAACTGCTATTCAACCTAAATAAAGAACAAGGAACCACATTGGTACTGGTAACCCACAATCTTCCACTTGCAGAACATACCGGAAGAATACTTAAACTCAAAGGGGGCCAATTGATTGAAGACATTGCAATTAGCGTTTAATGCATGGACCAAAAGATTCGTATCGATCGAAAATCCGTCTCCATTTTCAAATCAAGATGGATATGGCGTCTGGCGTATAAAGATGCCAGAAAAAACTTTTCCAGGTTATTCCTCTTTATCTCATCAATCGTGATCGGAATTGCCGCATTGGTCGCCATAGATTCCTTTAACTTTAACCTTCAAAATGACATAAATAATCAGGCCAAAGAACTACTTGGCGCTGACCTGGCGATCGATAGCAGAGGAAAAAAATTCGAAAACTCATTTGTTTCGACCCTGGACAGCATTGATGCTAAATTTGCCCGGGATGCCCGGTTTGCATCCATGGTCTATTTTCCTGAGCGCGGAGGTACCCGACTGATACAAGTGATCGCGATGGAAGGGGATTTTCCATTCTATGGTGACATTGTCACAACCGAAGGTTCCGATGTCGGATTATTTCGCAGGGGTAAAAGTGTTCTTATCGATGAAAGTCTGGCTATTCAATACAATGTCAGCATCAATGATTCTCTCAAGCTTGGAAAGGGGACATTTGCCATCAGTGGCTTTGTTACAAGCTTTCCGGGCAATACAGACATATCCGCCACAATTGCTCCGGTCGTTTATTTACCCTATGAGCGGTTGGACGAAACAGGGCTTATTCAATATGGCAGCCGGGTAAATTATCATAAATATCTGAGACTGAACACGGGCAGCACGGAAGATGTAGTAGCATTGCTGGAGCCCCGGTTTGAGCAATACGGATACGGATATGATACAGTCGAATCCAAAAGGGAAGATCTGGGACAGGGATTTTCAAACCTATATAAGTTTTTCAATTTATTGAGCTTCGTAGCATTGATACTTGGGTGTATCGGCGTTGCCAGCTCAGTTTATATCTACGTAAAAGAAAAAAAATACTCGGCCGCCGTCCTGCGATGCCTGGGCGCTTCCGGGTGGCAAATATTTTACATATTCTTTATTCAAATTGTACTTCTGGGTATTATCGGAAGTGTCCTGGGGGTGATTCACGGAGTACTGGTACAGTACATTTTGCCATTAATCATCCGTGACTTTATACCGATAGAAGTTTCCATTCAAATTTCCTGGTTAGCTGCCGGCAAAGGACTTCTGGTCGGCTTAATTATTTCTACACTGTTTTCAGTGCTTCCCCTCGTGAATATTCGTTTTATTCCGCCCCTGATCATATTGAGGGCAACCATTGAGAAAATAAAGCACAAAAGTAAACTCCGGTATTTTGTATTCTCGCTCATCACAGTCTTCCCTTGGTTATTCGCTGTAAATCAAACAGACAGTTTGTTGTACGGCAGCATCTTTTTTGGGGCTTTACTCATTGCGTTCGGGCTGCTTTGGTTCGTCTCAAAAGTTCTGATATACCTGGTCAGAAGATATTTCCCCGCTCACTTAAGCTTTATATGGCGTCAAAGTCTTGCCAATCTTTTCCGTCCGAACAACCAAACCGTTGTATTGGTCGTGGTAATTGGTTTGGGCGCTTTTTTAGTATCCACCATGACATTGATACAAAACAGCCTGCTCGGACAGGTTGAGTTTGCCGGCAAGGGTGAGCGATCGAATACGGTATTATTTGATATTCAACCTTATCAAAAAAATCAGGTCGTCCATTTGGTTAACGAATACGGTATTCAAATACAACAGTTGGTTCCGATAATTACCATGCGCGTGAATTCCGTTCGGGATTCAGCGGTATCCCGGATACAGGCGGATACCTCTTCGCACGTAAGAAACTGGGCGCTTACCAGGGAATACAGGGTTACCTATAGAGACAGCCTGATTTCATCGGAAAAAATAATTGATGGTGAATTTAATTACAAATCTGAAACAGAATCCGATAGTATTTTCATATCCGTATCGGAAGGATTGCAACGGGGAATGAGATTAAATCTAAAAGATGAAATTACCTGGAATGTCCAGGGAATCTCTGTCAGGACCTATGTCGGAAGCATTCGAAAGGTAGACTGGAGAAGGGTACAAACAAATTTTATGGTCGTATTCCCAAAAGGTGTTTTAGAAAGCGCTCCTCAATTTTTTGTTCTGGTCAGCAAAATTGATGATCCTCAAATATCCGCCACCTTTCAACAGGATTTGGTGAAGAAATTTCCGAATGTTTCTGCCATTGACCTCACGTTAATTTTAAATACACTCGATCATATTTTTGATAAAATTGCGCTTGTAATCCGCTTTATGGCACTCTTTAGCATTTTAACCGGATTGCTTGTTCTATCCGGGGCAGTAATCAATAGCAAATACGCCCGGCTTAAAGAAAACGTTTTGTTGAGAACCTTGGGCGCCGTACAAAAGCAACTTCTTCAAATGACAATTATAGAATACAGCTACCTGGGTGTGTTTGCCGGACTTTCCGGTAGTCTTCTGGCGCTTTTAGCCGCTTGGGCACTATCCATTTTCTTTTTTGAAATCCTTTTTTTCCCGGATTTTATTTCACTGGCGGCCATTTGGATACTTGTTACGTTGCTCACCGTTTTTGTCGGGTGGATAAACACTAAAAGCATTTTAAACAAATCTCCCCTGGAAGTTCTTAGAAAAGAGGTCTGAATTATTTTAATTGTTCAATAAGCCATTGTTTTTTCATTTCCCGCTGCTCGCTATAGGTCCAGTGACCGGTATCCTGAAATAAGTGCAGTTCTTTGCGTGAAGTAATGACATTATAAGCTGAATACATTGTTGTCGGAGGACAGACGGTATCATTGAATCCCCAGGAATACCACCCGGTTTGAGTCAGCTGGCGGGCAAAGTTCACCACATCGTAATACAGGGCGGTCTCAATTTTATCTTCCTTATAGTTTGATGAGTCGGCGGGATGAAAGAGATGCGGCCAACCTCCCGCCCTGCCATGAAGATAGCCGGATAAATCACTCAATGCCGGATAATCTACAGCGAGATATTTGATTCTACTGTCCAACCCGGCAGCTACAATAGAAAGCGCTCCTCCCTGACTTCCCCCTGCAACCGCGAGGTTATACCCATCGAATTCGGGCAAACTTGTGATGAAGTCAACTGCCCGAACGCACCCCAGATACACTCTTTTATAATAATATTTGTCCTTGTCATCCAGGTTCATTTCCCAATAGCCGTTAAGAGCGCCACGTCTCAAATTGTCATAAATATAGGGTTCCATGGTCACGGGAATTCCATGAATACCCATTTGAAACGAAATTATTCCATCTTCAGCAAGGTCCACCCGGCCGTAATAAGGCCTTATACCGGCGCCGGGAACTTCCAAAACAGCCGGATATGCTCCAACCTTTTTTGGCATACACAAGACGCCATAAATTCGGGATCCGATTTTAAAATTCTGAAAGCTGACATGGTAAACATCTACACTTTCCGTACATCGGCCGGGGAGCAACGTCATTTGCACATCCATAGGGATGTCCTTATTTTTCTCCATAGCCCTGTCCCAAAAACGTTTGAAACCCGCAGGTAAAGAGGCGGTAGGTTTAATCTGCTCCGGAGAAAAAGCTACCGTCGCCATTTGCTCATATTCCTTGCCGTCGACGATGACATAAACCCAACACCTTAAAAATCCGGGGGCATCCATTGTCCCGGCTTTAATCATGGTCTCACTACGTTTCAATTCCAACGTTTCCGCTTTTACAGGATCGAGCTTTTCCGGTCGTATCTCGTATCGAATTTCGATGTCTGTGAGCGGGATCCCATATTTTAATACACTCACGTAAAATCTTGCCGGCTCACCTACTTCATAGATCCAATCTTCATGATCGGGCGCAACGATGATCCTAACCAACTCCTGTCTCGGCTGGGCAATGATGGTACGGACCTGAAAAAGGCTAATCGAAATCGTAAAACAAAAAATAGAATATATGCTCCTCATAACGGATATTTTATCATTAATAAACTTCTTTCTCGATAAAAATATACTTTTTTTGGTAGTTCTCTAATTCTTCTGACCTTTGAGTACCGATCAAAATTTTCTTTAACGCCAACCGGAATTACCCAAAGTCATACCTGAATGAACCGCTGGGTTTCTTCAAATGTGTTGTGCGTCATGATTACTATTTTTAATTGTGATTCATTCATCCAGGATGTATTCATACCTTGCGCCCTGGATTAAAACCATTTTTCTTTCCTCTGGCAAAAACTCCATTTTTATGCCGGCGCGCTCAAATCTGAATTTATCGGTTTCGTACGGCTCCAAAGGGAATTCCGACTGGCCTGTTGCCTGGGCAAACAGCCTATTCCCTTTTTTGCTGATTGTGATCTTAAGAGGCAGGTCCTCTGAGCTGTATATACCCAGGTATTTGTCAAGCTCTCCACTCGTAACTTGAATACCAGGCTGAAATGCAGGGAAATCGTACTCCCTGCCAAAATAGATGCTCAAAACCCCGATCAGAATATCATTAACACCCATTTCAACGGCATTCATGGTAAGTGCAACAGCAACTTTATCGGACTCAAAAAAAGATGCATTTGACTGAAACCCGTCTATTCCGCCATTATGTCCAAAGGCTTTGCGCGAATAAAATGGCATCTGAAACAATCCCAACCCATAGCCATCGACGAGTTCTTTCATCTGTTCCAAAGAGGATTTGTTCAGGAGCTTCCCGAAAAACAAAGCAGTGAAAAAGGTGTTAAGATCTGCCGGTGTGGAAACAACGGCCCCTGCTCCGGAGGGTATGCTCATGTCCGTTTCCGGCCCCAATTTCCATCCGTCATTGAAAAAATAGGATTGAGCTTCGTTTCTGCCGGTCATGATCTTGCCGCCAAGATACGTATGCTCCAGATTTAACGGTTTACATATCCTTTCCATCAGAATTTCCGCCAGCGTTTTTTCTTCCGTTTCCTCCAGAATGTAAGAAAGCAACACATAGTTTGTATTGGAGTATTCAAATTTCTCATCCGGCTGAAATACGACACCGTTTTTAATGAACAGGTCGATCAACTGAGACTTTGTTTGAGGGGATTCCATCCATTTCGGATAATCGCCGGCATTTGTGAAATTGTATAAACCACTGCGGTGCCTCAGGAGATGTTCGATGGAGATCTTTTGCGAATTGGGAATTTCCGGAAAGAATTCAGACAGTCTGGTCTCTAATGTTAATTTTTCTTCCTCCACCATTTGAAGGATCAATGCTGCGGTAAATGGTTTGGATATGGAGCCTATCCTGTACCTGGTATCACGATCTGCTTTTAAATGCTCTTCGACGTCAGCATATCCAATTGATTTATGATATACTTCGCCCCCATCTTTGAAGATGGATATGCTTCCCATGCCTTTCTGTTTGGTTTCGATCAGCTCAAGCAGGCTGTCCAGCCGGACTTTATTGAAATCCTGCCCAAAAGAAAGATGAGCGCAAAAAAATATTAAGATCGAACAAATAAAAATTTTCATAGCTGTGGAAGTGAGTCAATAAAACATACTTCCCTCAATTTAATCGCATCATCAATTGCATCAAACATTATTTTGATAAGCGGAAATTATTCCTGCCCCGGAGGGCCCATTTAGGGCAAGAACACCGCCGTAGGTCGAACCGAGAAAAATTTTGTGCTCTTACCGGCCAAGACACTGGCTTATATTCCAGGGCCTGTAAACATTTTACATGGAATCCATGAGATAATTACACAAATTGCTCCGCTCAAGTGACTTAAACCAAGGTTTTGATGCCATTTCCAAATTAGACTCTATAATAAATGCTCATCGCTCATTCTTGTACGATCGCACATGGCATGAAGTAGATTTACGTTGGTTGATCTCAGTCCTTACAACCGGATTGATGGCTACTCCAGAATGATGATGCGGTTCCTCCCCAGTTTAATGGAACCGATTCTTTCTAATTGCTTCAGCAATCTGGAGATTACTTCGCGCGATGTATTCAGATCATAGGCTATTTCCTGATGCGAAATGTGTATTTCACAACTGTCATGTAGGTCGGCCTTATCGTGAAGATATTTGGAGAGGCGCTCATCCATTTTTTTAAACGCCAACTGATCAATGGCTTTCAGTAGCTCTTCGAATCGTTCGGCATAGGTATTCATTACAAAGTTCTTCCAGGTCTTGTATTTGAGCATCCATTCATCCGAATACCGAACCGGAATGCCCAGGTACTCCGTATCGTCTTCAGCCACGGCTCGAATGGTGCTTCGCTGACCTGAGAGGCAACAGGTAATGGATGTGGCACATGCATGCCCCGGCTCCAGGTAATATAAGAAAATCTCATTTCCGTCTTCGTCTTCTCTCAATATTTTTATGGAACCTTTAAGTACCAGCGGGATCTGGTCGATCGATTGATCAATATCCATTATAATATCGCCGGCGGGAATAGTATATACCTTCGAGACGCTGCTTAACTCTTTCTTAAGATTCTCTTCAAAAATTATCGGGAATTTGTCAATGACAGTAATATGGGTCGATTGATTACTCATTGGTGTTATGATTTTCCGCTCTTACTAAAATCAAAATGTAAAAATCGTAAAAATGTTTTACATTTTTTAATTTAGTCGTTTATACATGGAAGTTTTTAATCTAAAAAGGGTTATTGATTGGCTTGGATCGCATAAGCGTGTTTCGGCATTTCGTGCGTATCAAAATAATCGAGGGCATCCTGTACGCGCATACGAAAATGATCTTCCCCAATTTTCTCAAATAATCCTGTTTTGCGCAGCGTATCCCGAACAGGACCGATGACCTCGGTCATATAAAATTCGATCTTTCTCATGCGACAATCATCAACAATTTCTTCCAGTCCTTTGGCAGCGCTGCTATCGAGCGCATAAATAGACTGTGCATTCAAAACAATAACTCGAAGGTCATCTCCTTTTCGCTCAATCATCTGCTCCAGACGATCCCTGAAATAGTTGATATTTGCAAAATAGAGCTCGGAATCAAATCGAAAAACGAGCGCATCCCTGCGTTCCTGAGCCTCCGGGAAGCGGGAAAGATTGCGGTAATAATTGGTATCGGGAAGCTTCCCCAATTCGGCCAAATGCGGGTACACGCTGCGGTGAATCACAAGCCCCAGCGATAGTACAACTCCTGTAAGGATCCCGATCTGGACACCAAAAACCAGGGTTGAAAGAAACGTCACCAGAAGCATGGCAAAATCTTTTTTATTCGTTTTGAATAATAAAACCGCAGATTTCACATCAATCAATCCGAATACGGCCACCATGATTATGGATGCAAGTACGGCCTTGGGTAGGCTATAAAAAAAAGAAGTAAAAAAGAGCAAGGTCAATCCAACAATTACTGCGCTTATCCACGAAGAAAGATTTGTGTTGGCTCCTGCCTGTTCATTTATTGCCGTTCTCGAAAACCCGCCGGAAACCGGGAAAGATCCAAACAAGGATCCTGTAAAATTGGCTATTCCCAAACCGATCAATTCCTTATTGGCAGATACCCGGTAATTCCTTTTTTTTGATTGAATGGCTTTTGAGATCGATATGGATTCCATAAATCCGACCAGGGATATGAGTAAGGCCAACGGAAGCAATCTTGAAATCTCTGCGACGGATATTTCCGGCAATATGAAAGAAGGCAGGCCTTCCGGAACCGGACCGACAATTTTGACGCCTGCCTTTTCCAATCCGAATGCATAAACTGCGGCAATCGCCAGGACGACTATGATTAACGGGCCGGGAATTGATTTGTTGATTTTCCGGATCATGAAAATAATGACGATTCCCGCCAATCCCAATCCTATGGTAGGGAAATGTGATTTGTTTATGTCCGACGCCAGATTACCGAAAATTTCATGAATCAAATTGCTCGATGGAACATCTATACCGAGTAAGTGTTTCAGTTGGCTCAATCCGATAATAATAGCGGCTGATGAAGTATAACCGCTGATAACAGGCTGGGATAAAAAATTCACCAGAAATCCCATTTTGAACAGACCAAATAACAATTGCAATAATCCGACAATCATGGCCAAAAGGATCGCCAGTTTTACATAGGCATCAGAGCCCTGTGCAGCGAACTCACTAATTCCGGCTCCGATAAGTAACGATATCATAGCTACGGGCGCTACCGAAAGCTGTCTTGAGGTGCCAAATATCGAATAAATAATCTGTGGAACGAAGGCTGCATACAGACCGTAAATCGGAGGGAGGCCGGCAATCATGGCATAGGCCATCCCTTGCGGGATCAACATAATACCTACCGTAATGCCTGCCCACAAATCGCCTTTGAATATTGCTTTATCATAGGTGGGCAACCATTCAAAAACCGGTAGTATCTCCTTAATCTTCACAAACTGAAATTAAAATAAGGACGCAAAAATACCTACCTAATCTCGTGAATTCTGTGACAATAATTACAACAGGTCTGCGATTAGCATGTGTTAAACGGTTAAATTTTCTCAGACTCGACCTCCTGCGTAATTACCGTTTCTGCCGGCACCTCATCCGAATCTTGTTCTTTAAAAAACTGTTTCTGGAAAATCAGTATGATTGAAACGCCGACAAAAATCGAAGCATCGGCAATGTTGAATATCGGCCATAAAGAGAGATAATCGCCACCGAACAGTGGTACCCAATCGGCGACTTTGCCCTCCCAGATGTCGATGTAAAACATGTCGATCACCTGTCCGTGAAACCAGGGTGTCGGAACATTTTCCGGGACATTTCCATCCAGCAGCACCCCGTAAAATGCGCTGTCAATCACATTTCCTACTGCCCCTCCCAGTATCAAAGCAATGCACCAGCTCAGGCCTGCAGGCACCTTCTTTTTTATCAGGGTATACAAGTAATATCCAATGCCAACCATAGCAATCAGCCGAAAGGTGGTCAGGGCAAACTTTCCAAATTCCGAACCGATTTCAAGCCCGAATGCCATTCCGGGATTTACCGTATAATGTATTTTGAACCAGTCTCCAAAAACCGGAATTTCATGCCCAAGATCCATATTGAAATAGACGAGCAGCTTTACGACCTGGTCCAACACTATAATTCCGAACGTGAGCAGATAATATTTAAGATATTTCATTCTGTTTTTCTTCCGATTAAAAAAGTACTCAACTTTCTAACGCACAGTTGTCAATTAGGTTTTAATGCTTCTATACTTAATTTCACAACAAAAGAATCTATTTCCAGCTCTTTATAATTTTGCAGGGATTCCTGTACATCCAGCGTCAATGCCTGGGTTTCCGTGCAAATGTAATCCCAATTGCTCTTTATGCTTTGTGTAACGATCTCATTCCCATCATCTACGAGTACCTTAATCTTATCCTGTACTTCGAGCCCCAGGTCTTTTCGTAAATTCTGGATCCTGTTTACCAGGTCTCTGGCGATTCCCTCCTGCTGAAGCTCGTCGGTAATCGTAATATCCAATGCGACAGTGATGCCTCCTTCAGTGGCTACCGACCAGCCCGGTATATCTTCGGATTGAACGAACAGATCGTTGTCCTTTAATGTGATATCTTTTCCATTTACCTGAAAGTCCAACTCACCATCCACTTCAAACCTGGTAATTGATTCCTGATCAAGATTAGCAATCCGTTTGGACAAATCTTTCATCATGGGCCCGTAGAGCTGTCCCAGCTTTCTGAAGTTTGGCTTGGCTTTCTTTACAATGATCCCCGAAGTATTGTCGACATATTCAATCCCTTTTATATTCACTTCATTCAGGATTATATCTTCAACAGCCTGAATCCGGGCTTTAACCTTCTTATCGAGAATTGGTATTAATATTCTTGAAAGAGGCTGGCGAACCTTCAGCTTGTGCTGTTTTCTCAAGGAATGTACCAGGGAAGAAATGCTTTGGGAAAGGTTCATCTTTTCTTCCAGATCCTGATTTATCCGTGAAGTATCCGGAACAGGAAAATCCGTCAGGTGCACGGAATTTGATCCATAGGCTCCTTCACATGTCAAATCCAGATAAAGCTTATCTGCATAAAACGGGGCTATGGGAGCGGCTAACTGAGCAACTGTCTTTAAGCATGAATGCAGGGATTGATACGCTGCTTTTTTATCGTCGTTCAAGCTTCCTTTCCAAAACCTCTTGCGGTTTAACCGAACGTACCAATTGCTTAAATCATCTATTACGAAATTCTGTATGGCCCTGGCGGCCCTGGTCGGTTCATAATCCGTATAAGCGGCATCTACCCGGGCAACTAATGAATTTAATTTGGATATGATCCATTGATCGCTCTCCGTTCTATTTTCAACAGGTATTTGCTCTTCTTCCCAATCAAAATCATCCAGATTGGCATACAAGGCAAAGAAGGAGTACGTATTCTGAAGCGTTCCAAAAAACCTCCTCTGTACCTCAACCACTCCGTTTATATCAAACTTCAGGTTGTCCCACGGATTTGCGTTGCTGATCATGTACCACCTGGTGGCGTCAGGTCCATGCTCGGCAATGGTTTCAAAAGGATCTACGGCATTTCCCAAGCGCTTGGACATTTTATTGCCGTCTTTATCCAATACCAGTCCGTTGGCAATCACATTTTTAAATGCTACCCGATCATATAGCATAACGGCGATGGTATGCAGGGTAAAAAACCAGCCCCTGGTCTGGTCCACACCTTCGGCAATAAAATCTGCCGGATATTTTTTATTAAAAATTTCCCTGTTTTCAAATGGATAATGCCATTGTGCATAAGGCATGGCGCCCGAATCAAACCATACATCAATGAGGTCCGGTTCCCTGAACATCTTCCTGCCTGAATCGGATGCCAGGTAAATCTCATCTACAAAAGGCCGGTGCAAATCAAACGCTTCGGGAATTTGCTTCTCCATGAATCCGGCCCGGACGGCCTTTTCTACCTCTTCTCTAAGCTCGGCAATTGATCCAATGCACTTTTCCTCTTTTCCGTCTTCCGTTCTCCAGATGGGCAAGGGGGTCCCCCAGAACCTGGAGCGGCTCAAATTCCAGTCAACAAGATTTTCCAACCAGTTGCCAAAACGGCCACTCCCCGTTGATTCGGGTTTCCAGTTAATCGTTTTATTCCATTCGACCAGTTGCTTTTTATACGCTGTAGTTCTTATAAACCACGAATCCATCGGATAATAAAGAACAGGTTTATCCGTACGCCAGCAATGCGGATAGGAGTGTACATATTTTTCTACCCTAAAAGCCTTATTCTCCTCTTTGAGCTTGATAGCGATGCGCACATCGGTCGGCCGGTAATTCGGATCATTTTCATCCTCGCCGGTATAGTTTTTCACATACATTCCGGCGAAGTCCGTGATCTCTTTCACAAACCTTCCCTGTTTATCGACAATGGGCACACCGTTTCCGTTATCATCTTTCACCAGCACTCCCGGCACACGGTTCTTTTCGCTCACTCTATAGTCATCGGCCCCGAACGTTTTTGCCAAATGCACGATCCCGGTTCCTTCTTCGATGGAAACAAAATCTCCCGAAAGCACGGTTAAGGCCGGCGGGGAAAGAGGGACGTAAGGCAACAATTGCTCATATTCCATACCGATGAGATCACTCCCCTTGTACCTTTCAACGATGCGCCACGGAATCAGCTTATCTCCGGCTTCGTAATCGTCAAAGCTCAGATTTTCAGCCTTTTCATTAAAATATTTCTGTACCAGATCCGCCGCTAATATAACGTTGACCGGCTTAAACGTATATTGATTGAATGTTCTTACTTTTACATAATTGATGTAATCCCCTACTGCGAGTGAATTATTGGCCGGCAGGGTCCACGGCGTGGTTGTCCAGGCCAGAAAATAATCATTCTCTGTTCCTTTGATCTTAAACTGAGCTACAAGCGAAGTATCTTTCACATCCCGGTATGCGCCCGGTTGGTTCAATT
Organism: Cytophagales bacterium; assembly: GCA_022360055.1. GTDB lineage: Bacteria > Bacteroidota > Bacteroidia > Cytophagales > Cyclobacteriaceae > JAAUQL01. The sequence continues at coordinate 43,409 of JAKSDO010000011.1, forward strand.
CATGAGAGCTCAATCCCGAACCGGCAGCCGGAGAATATGGTTGGATCGTATATCCTTTATAAAGCAAACCTTTGTCGTAAAACTTTTTGAGCAGATGCCATAAAGTTTCCATATATTTTTTATCGAAGGTGATGTAGGGGTCTTCCAGATCAACCCAATAGCCCATTTTCTCGGTAAGGTCATCCCACTCACTTTTGTACTGCATTACAGCCTCGCGGCATTTTTGGTTGTACTCCTCAATTGAGATTTTCTTTCCTATATCCTCCTTGGTTATTCCCAGTTGTTTTTCAACCTGAAGCTCAACGGGCAATCCGTGCGTATCCCATCCCCCTTTACGTTCGACTTTAAATCCCTTAAGCGTTTTATACCGGCAAAAAATATCCTTAACCGCTCTTGCAATTACATGGTGTATGCCGGGAGTTCCGTTTGCCGAAGGGGGGCCCTCGTAAAAAGTGTATTCCTGTTTTCCCTCCCTGTTTTCTAAGGAAGCTTCAAATATATTGTTCTTCTTCCAGTGAGCAAGTATATCGACACCCACCTGAGATAATTTAAGATTTTTGTTTTCCCTGTACTTCACATTCAAATAATCTGGATCAATTATCTATTACTTCTGTAACTCTTTTACCACACCTATTCCGTTTTCCCGGATCGTAATTTTTTCGAGATTAATCTCTTCGTCTTCGTCCTCCTGATAAAACTCATCGTAATGCTCTATTATAGGATGTGTATCTTTTCTGCGTTTACCATCATCAAACACCATTAACAGCGCAGGCAATACAATCAAATTGGCAAACATAGCTATAAGCAACGTGGTGGAAGTGAGCAGGCCCAGCATTTTTGTACTGGTGAATTCTGAAAAACTAAAAATGATAAATCCTGCAAAAAGCACCACCGAAGTATAAATCATACTTGCCCCTGTCTCTCGAATACTTCGGCTGATCGCCATCGGAACAAAAAAATTGTTTGCAAAAAGCTCCTGTCTGTATTTCGCTAAAAAATGGATGGAATCATCTACTGAAATTCCAAACACCACACTGAAAATCAATACGGTGCTCGGTCGCAACGCGATATCGAAATATCCCATTATGCCTGCGATCATGATCAAAGGGATGATGTTAGGTATTATGGATATGGCAATCATCTTTGGGTTTTTGAACAATATCCCCATTATGACGGCAATTATAATGAATGCCAATATCAAACTCTTTCGAAGGTTTTGAACCAGGAATTTATTCCCTTTTACAAACAATAGGGTTGTCCCCGTTGCTTTCGCCTCGATCTTGGAATCTGTAAAAAGTTCCTTAATCTTGTTGTGAACTACATGGTCCAAAAGTGAATCCAGCTTGATGGACCCGATATCAGCCACCTTCAAAGATATTCTCATCTTTTGCTGGTCTTCATCGACAAATGACTTCAAAATAGAATTCTCATTTCGCTCGCCAGTTAAATATCTTAAGATAAAGTTTCTATCGGACCTGGTGGGGAGACTGTAATACGAGGGGTTGTTATTGTAAAAAGCCTGTCTTGTCGCCTTGAGCATACTCACGATAGATACAGGTTTTGAAATAACCTTCTGCTCACTCAAAAAATCTTCGAACTCACTTACTTTTTGAAGAAAAGATTGTTTGAGTACACCTTTCTTTTTGCCGGCATCCACGACAACCTCAAGCGGCATGATGCCACTAAAGTTTTCTTCGAAAAAGGCCAGATCCTTTTTTACCCGACTATTTTTTGGAACATCATCGACAATATAAGTAACAGCCTCAAGTTTCAGCAATCCCAGAAATGCCACAAACAGTACCAAACCGGTGAATACGAAAACTCTGTATCTGTGCCGGTGAACCAACAGGTCCAATGAGGTCAATACAAAATCGATCAGCTTAAATTTTAAATGCTTCAGTTGCTGCCCATGAGGGGTAGGTAAATAACTGAAAACGGCCGGAATCAATATAATACTCACCAAAAATGTAGCCATTATATTGATACTCGCGACCAAACCAAACTCCACCAAATCCTTTATTCCAGTAAATACAAGTACAAGAAAACCAACTGCAGTAGTAAAATTAGTGATAAAGGCGACCAGACCAATTTTCCTTATTACATAACTCAAAGCACGGATCTTATTCCCGTGTAAATCAATGAGTTGGTGATACCGGTTGAGTAAATAAACACTGTTGGGTATCCCAATTACCACGATAATAGGCGGAAGCAGTCCGGTCAGGATGGTTATTTCATAATTGAACAGGCCAAGCGTCCCCAGGGACCAGATGACTATCACAACTATGATTATCAAGGGAAAAACAACCGCATCCCAGGAACGGAAAAAGAACAACAGGATCAACGCGGTAATTACGATGGAAGCGATGAGAAAAATAATCAGCTCAATTCGCAATCTCCCATTGACCTCCGTTCTTATATAGGGAAGTCCAACATACTTCAGTTCGATGCCTGTAGATTCGGAAAACGCATCGGCTATATGCTCTATATCTTTTACTACGATATCTCTTCCTTTTGTATTTAAGATGGAATTATCAATGGATATGAGTATGAATGTTGCGCCGTTTTGCTCGTTTATGATTTGATCGCTGTAGAATTTTTGATCCCTGGCAAAATTCAAAAGACTGTCGAGCGACTTCTGATCGTCCGGTACTTCCTCAAAAATAGGCTCAAGTAAAAATTTCTTGTTCTTCGAATCTTTCTTTAACTTTTGAAAAAGCGGAATCGAAACGACTTGTTTTACGTGATTAATTGTCTGAAGCTCATCGCTCAGGTATTTGAATTTACGAAAATTGTCTACTTCATATAATGAAGTATCCTTGATTCCTATAGCTATAATATTTGCATCCTCCCCAAAATTCTCCTTGAATTTTGTAAAATACATCATGTCCGGATCATCCGCAGGCACCGCGGTAAACAAGCTGTATGAAAATTGAACATCCTTGGCATGGTATGCCATGAAAATTGTAATTACCCCCAAAATGACAATCAGGGCCAATCGATTTTTAAGGACAATATGTGCTAACCTGGTCCACATCGTAAAACGAGGTGCAAAGGTAATGAAAATTAAATTTATACTTATACATTCATTGAATTGTTTGGGAAGGGATGTGCCTGAAACACAACCTTAAATTCGAACGCTTCCAAGTATCCGCAGCCGTCAAATTCGGCCGTTCCACCGCGGTTCAAATATCCGATAGAACGAGCCCGGCAAGTTGACGGCCTGAATAATTAATCTGAATTTTTCGCCAAGTACTCGCTATGTAAATGTTTCCCCCAAAAACACACTTCTATTTGAAAAAAACCTACATCACGGGCTTCTGGTGAATATCTTGAAATGTACCCGCCCGGAATGGTATGTAATGCCAGACTTAAAAATTAAAAAAAATCAAATGAACATCATTTTATCCAATTTTCTTGACGTACTCCGACGAGGTCAGATCCATATCCTTTCACTTACCTGATTATATTTAAGGTATAAACAAAAGCAATTGTAGCATAAAACAGAAAGAAATGAAGGGGCTTTTGATTTTAACGATTGCATTCGTCTCCGTATTTTCAAACGTCAATGCACAGCGATACAGAAATCAAAGTAATCTCGGCAATGAAGAGATGGTTAAATTCATTGCCTTGAAAAACGGAGATATTGTCGAATTCAATTGGATTATTAATTCTACGAGAGCCATTAAGTCTATTGAGTTGAAAAAGGGGAATGTCAGCTCAAACTCAATCGAATGGGAAACGGTAAAGAAGATCACTGACGAGGATAAAAAGTATATTGATTATTTACCCGACCTTGGGAAGGTACTTTATAAACTTATCCTGACGGATGAGAGTGGGGCGATCAGTGAATACGAACCTGAATTCAGACTTAAAAAGGATGGAGTAGCCCTTCTTTAAAAATATGAGGTGGATAATTTGTGTTATTGTTTAATAATATCGGCCGGCTCGTCCGGCTTTTTTTATTTGCGGCGTGAGCATTCCTGTACGGCAGCAATCAGGGATCACTCCGACAACCTGTGGGAAAGGATAATAAAACGGTTATTTGCAAGATCATCTGAAAAGTAAGGATTTCTACCATAGGTCATAAAAGTATCTGACAAAGGAAAACCAGCCGGTCCACAGAAATGTTTTTGATCATCTGTATGCCAGGACACTCAGAGCCAACCACAGGGCAACACCGCGTCTTGAGAAGAAGTCCGACAGCAACACAGAAATACCGATGGATCCCAAATTTGCTCCGGTCCTACCGGTTTCACCTGGTAGAAATTTTGTCTCCAAAAAATATTGCATTCATAAATAATCTGTTTGTCCCGTACCAAAAAGCTCTGAAATTCGGATTATCTACAAAGCAAATTACTTTTCCTTCACCGAATGAAGAAATACTTACTGCGGGGGAACCACTTATCATTTTCAGGTTTTCATCGGAAGCATAACCGCTGAGCAACGGACTTCCGGAATATTTAAAAGGATTGGATATTTTTTTCCCGGCCGGCTTCAAAGCCAAACTTCCGCGCTTAAAAACAGGCAACATCTTCTGATCATAACCGTAAGCCAAGGGATGTGTGTTGTCAATCAGAACATTAAAAATAGCTCCTCCTATTTCCCGAGCGCCTTTGGCTTTGGATCGATCGGCGTAGGAGATTTCCGAAACGGTATCTTTTTCAATTTTTTTGATTTTAATATCCGCAATCTGTAATTTATTCAAGAATCTCAATGCATCCCTCCAGGCAATAAGCGTACCGCCATGTTTCACCCAATCCTTTATCCGCTCCTGAACAGCGGCATTTAAAGCACCGTAAGATCCTCCCGGCAAAACCAATACATTATACTTATTGAGTCTGACCCGATCAAGCCGGTCGGATGAGATCATCGTAACATGCATATCGTATCGCTGATCCAAAAGATGCCAAACCTCACCGGATTCAGAACTGCTCACCCCGGGGCCAACGATCATGGCAATGGTTGGCTTTCGTACATTTTTGAAGTTATTGCTCCCAAGGTCTATCCCTGTCGATGAAAGCCCGGATTGTAATGCGGAAACCTTTAAATGATATTTCTGTGCGCTTTCTTCCAGCAGTTCAAAAACCTTGTCTTCTCCCATATTTTGTATTCCAACAGGTATCAGTATCGAGCCTCGCCCAAAACGCGCTCCGGAGTTCGAAGTGAAGGGTTCAGAAGCGAATTTTACGTTTAACCCTTCATGCAATAATGCATTTACAAACCCGGGAGCATAATATTGATTCCAATCCATGACATATGCGACTGCATTGTCGCGATTTATTTCTCCCCGGGGTAATTTGATATCGGAAACATACGCTTTCGAAATGCTTAATCCGTTTTTATTTTTTATCCATGCCAGTTGTGTATTGTAAGCCAAATCAAAATCCCAGGCCGAAACATCATAAAACAGGCTATCTTTAAAAGATGTGTGCCGCTCGAATATTGCCTTGATCAGGTTTTGTTGAGGTTGATTTAACGGCACCGCGAAGCTCCTGCCGGCAAAATACTTGAGCCCGTCCAGCACAACATCGCGCTCCAGTCTGTGCAGTTTTATTTGGTGCTTCTGCAATACCTGCCCAAGAAGGATCGCCCGGGAGGGATCGCTTTTAGTTCCGAATATGATCATTTTATTTACATCCGAATTTTTCTTGTCGTTGGTCTCCCTGTAAAATGCTTTTTGGTAATTCAATAACTCCGTTTTCAGATCAATGGCGGCGTCAATAGTGGACAAAGAGGTAATAAAATGGTTTTTAATAGCAAACGGAAAAGATAATTTGCCGTTTTGCGTATCTCTCAAGTGTCCTCGGGCTGATGCTTGTTCAAACAATATTCCAATGGCTCCATGAATATCGGGATAGGTCGACCCTTTACCGAAATAGAAGTCATCAAAGGACTCCCTGGTAAAATACAAACGCTTGTGGTCGTCCAAAGCTTTGGCGTGGTACTTACCCATTTTCTCCGTAAGTGCAACATTTTCAGATGTGATCAATGGATGTGTACGGGCTTTTACTCCCGGTTGAAAAAAGAACGTCGCATCGCTCCCCATCTCGTGATGATCGGTCTGTACATTGGGGCGCCAATCATGAAAAAGTTTCAACCGGGCAACGGATTCGGGGTGTTGAGCCGGAAGCCAATCCCGGTTCAGATCAAACCAATAATGATTTGTTCGTCCGTTTGGCCATGCTTCGCTAAATTCCCTTCCATTCGGATCACTGTTTAAGTTCTTTGATCTATGCTGATTTACCCAGGAGGAAAACCGCTGTAGTCCGTCGGGATTTAAGCACGGATCAATGAGTATGATACAATTCTTCAGGATTTCATCCATTTCATTTCCCGGTGCAGCGGCTAAATGATAGGCGACCAACACGGAAGCATTTGCTCCACTTGCTTCATTACCATGAACGCTATATCCCAACCTGACAACTACCGGCATTTTTGATACATCAAGTCCCTCAGAGGTGGCTGGATCAGACAGTTTTAAATGCTCAATCCTGATTTGATCCAGCTTGCCATGATTTTCCTCGGATGTGATTATGACATTGATCAAAGGTCTTTGTTCATATGTCGCACCAAACTGCTCTACCTTCACTCTTGCCGAGTGCTCAGCCAGCTCGAAAAAATAGTGCGTGAGCCTGTCATGGGTAATGTGCCATGCTCCTACCTCATGTCCGATGATCGATTGCGGTTTTGGTATGTCGGAGTTATATTCAATCCCATCCGGCAGATAATAATCTAAATTTACCTGAGCCCCGGCCCGAATATACGGCAGCCCCGAAAAGAGTATTATTGGAAATATTTTCCAGAAGAAATGGCACATATATAAGGATTTAAATCAGCTTTGCCTGAGTCGTTATCCATTTTTCCGGTACTTCTCCCTTATTTGCAGTTTGATAATCCGAATAACTGCAAGGGACGATTAAGTTCCGCTCGTACAAAAATTTTCCATGGGGATAGGGCACTTCCATCCACCACTTTTCACTAAGCTTGCTCTTGTAAAACACCAGATTTTCAGGATCGGAAGGCATTGAAACAACATATCTCATATAATCATTCCCTCTGAAATTGTGCTCATCTTTTCGATGATAAAAGCCTTCTACAAAATACCAGACCATGGTGGCTGCTACTGCAGCCGTTTTCTTATGCTCATCATCGAGCAAAGGGTAGTACTCATAAAACCCCACCGAACTCATTTTCTCGTTTAATCCGGCATACCAGCAGATCTGACACGCTTCTTCACCTGTAAGGCCAAAGGGTTGCGCATGCTTATTGCCGGGCGCATCCGAAGATTTTATTGCCGTCATATCAAAGCTCATCAAATCTGCGTCGCGAATGATTGGCTCCATGTCGGGAAGATACTGGCGAAGATGCCCCAGGCGGTAAGCATCGAAATACAATTTCTCCAAAACGGCTAAAGTTTCATGATCTATGAGATAAGATTGATACGCGAGCTGATTCAGGGAAAATAGATAATTGGGCTCATGAAGCAAGATTTTGTGAAGGTGATTTCTGCTATTCACGATTTTGCTGCCATCGTCTTCAATATCGAGAAATGCATCGATATTTAAAAGAGAAACAAGTTTGTCCAGGTTTTCATATGCCAAATACTGCGCATATGTGTGATCATGGGTCCCTCCTATGATTACGGGCAACACATCATTTTCGACCAAAACGGAGCAAACCTCCTTCAGCCGGGATTGGGATTCGGAGACATCGATTCCCTTTCTCAAATTGCCGAGGTCGATAATCTTGTATGGACCATATCCTTTCTTCAATTTATACAGTTTTCTCCGGATTTCATCGGCGGCCTGAGATGCGCCCGCATTTAATTCGGATCCGCCGTCTTCTTCGAGGCCGATCAATGCCAGGTTTGCTCCGTTGTACTCAGGCTGTTGTTCCGAAAATATGCGAATATTCTTGTAAAATGATGTCGGATCCTCAATACCTTCATATACGGATTCGTCTATTGGAGAGAAAAAAATCTTTAGGTCCATAAGGTGCATTCTTTTGCTTCTAATTTTGAATAAAAAAAGGGAGAAAATCAAATTTTCTCCCTTTCCTTATTGAAGGTTTCTAACCTCCAAAGTCGTCAAACCTGATATTCTCGGGCGGGACACCAAGTTCGTCGAGCATTTTGTTTACGGCCGCGTTCATCAGTGGCGGTCCGCACAAATAATATTCGATCTCCTCAGGTTCAGGATGTGTACTCAGGTAATTATCGTAAAGTACCTGGTGAATGAATCCGACGTATCCATCCCCTCCTTTATCGTCCAATGATTTTTTTACCTTCCAGTTGTCTTCTTCCATCGGTTCGGACAATCCGATGTTAAAACTAAAATTCGGAAAATCCTTTTCAATTTTATGGAAGTGATCCAGGTAGAACAATTCTCTCTTCGACCGGCCGCCATACCAATAGGATACTTTCCTGTTTGTTTTATCCGTGTGGAACAGGTGGAATATATGTGAGCGCAAGGGAGCCATTCCTGCGCCACCGCCGATATAAACCATCTCCCGATCTGTTTTGTTAATAAAGAACTCTCCGTACGGACCAGAAATGGTAACCTTGTCTCCGGGTTTTCTGCTAAATACATAAGATGAGCAGATTCCGGGATTCACATCCATCCATTTGCCGGCAGCCCGATCCCACGGCGGAGTTGCAATTCGTATATTCAGCATCACAATATTCCCTTCTGCGGGATGATTGGCCATCGAATAAGCTCTGAATATCGGCTCATCATTTTTCATCTTCAGATCCCAAAGGTTGAACTTATCCCAGTCCGGCTTGTAGATGTCATTCGGATGCCCGAGGTCCGGATGTGGTGTAATATCCATATCTTTGAAATCTACCTCGCACTCCGGCACATCGATCTGAATGTAGCCTCCGGATTGAAAATCCAGAGTCTCACCTTCCGGAAGTTTCACCACAAACTCTTTGATAAATGTGGATACATTATAGTTTGAGATCACTTCACATTCCCACTTTTTAATTCCAAAAATCTCCTCCGGAATGTGAATTTTCATATCATTCTTAACTTTGACCTGGCAGGCCAAACGTACTTTTTCTTTTTGTTCCGTACGGCTTAAATGCCCGACCTCTGTCGGAAGCACATCCCCGCCTCCTTCTTCAACAACACATTTGCACATGGCACAGGTACCTCCTCCTCCACATGCAGATGGCAAAAAAATCTTTTGATTCGAAAGCGTTGCCAAGAGCGTCGATCCGGCGCTGGTTACCACCGGATTTCCCGTATCGCCATTCATTATTATATTCACATCTCCGGACTGAACCAATTTTGATTGTGCAAAAAGAAGCAATAATACCAACAATATGATTACTGCAGTAAAGGCTATAATTGAGCTAATAATTACCGTTGCCATCTATAAATTATTTCGTTTAATCCACGCTTTAATTAAAGTGCAAATATATTATTAATATATAGTTTTTTTAGGTTATGGATTTTTTTTTATCCGTGAAAGAAGTAACATGCTGATGATCGAATTTGTTCTTTGAAACCCCGAATATTATTCGTTGAATTAAGTAAAAAACAAGTTTATCCCAACATCTTAAGGAGCGTTGACATTTTTGATTTTAGCTGCCGCCGGTCTACAATAAAATCTACAAAGCCGTGATCGAGAAGAAATTCTGAGCTCTGAAATCCTTTCGGCAGATCTTTCCCAATGGTTTCCCGGATTACTCTGGGACCGGCAAAACCGATGAGCGCTCCCGGCTCCGCAATATTGAAATCGCCGAGCATCGCATAGGAAGCAGTGACACCTCCGGTAGTGGGGTCCGTTAAAACGGATATGAAGGGTATCTTCGCCTCCGACAACAGAGCTAACTTTGCCGAAGTTTTCGCCATTTGCATCAGCGAATATCCGGCCTCCATCATCCTGGCGCCACCCGACTTGGATATCATAATAAACGGCTTTTTCTTTTGCAGGCTATGATCGATCGCTTTTGCAATTTTCTCCCCCACTACGGAGCCCATTGAACCGCCGACAAAGGTAAAATCCATACAACCGATCGCGACATCCAATCCATCCATTTTCCCATATGCGGTACGTACGGCATCCCTGAGCTCGGTCTTCTTTTGAGAAGCATTTATTCTTTCCGGGTAGGGCTTGCTGTCAACAAACTTCAAAGGATCGGCCGAACTCATATCTTTGTCAAGTTCGGTAAATTTATTTTTATCAAATAGAATCTCGAAGTATTCTTTGGATCCGATCCTTACGTGAAAATCATCATCAGGACATACATAAGCATTGTTTTTGAGTTCCCGGATATGAATGATTTTACCACTTGGCGTTTTGTACCACAGCCCATCGGGGACATCCTTTTTTTCTTTGGTCGGTGTATGAATTCCTTTTTCTTTTCTTTGAAACCAAGCCATGAAGTATTAATTGATTCTGCAATGACAAATATATTTATATTTTTAATTCTGCTATTATTTTAATAAAAAAAAGCTGCCCCTGCAATGATCGCAAGTATGAAGAATAATGAGATTATGCAATTATATTGTTTTGAAATATTATAAATTTGGCCGGCTATATATTCCGATTTTTTATTCTCAAGGTAATTGATCCTGAAGAAGATAATTTTAAATCAATTTTTATTTCTTAATATTTTTTCACTGTAACCCAAGGACAAATGGCAAATCCAAACAGTACTACAATCAAATTTCAAAGTGGCGAACAAATACCTGTCGAATTACATAAGGTAAGAATTGTACAGAAGCTCTTCCTCAAACCAATCGAAGAGCGAATGCAGGCGATTGAAAAGGCCGGCTTCAATACCTTTCTGTTGAACACCAAGGATATCTTCCTGGATATGTTAACCGACTCCGGCACCAACGCCATGAGCGACAACCAGGTTTCATCCATGCTTCAGGCCGATGATGCCTATGCGGGATCTCAGAGTTTTTATAAAATGGAGCAGGCATTGCAGGATGTTTTCGGAAAACATTATGTGCTTCCCGTTCACCAAGGACGGGCGGCTGAAAACATCATTTCCCAGGTGTTCATAAAAAAGGGCGACGTGATTCCTATGAATTATCATTTCACAACCACTAAGGAACATATGGAATTAAACGGCGGGAAGGTTCTCGAGATTTACACCGATGAGGCGCTCAAGATCAAAAGCGATGTGCCGTTTAAAGGCAACATTGATATAGATAAACTTAAAAGTGTTTTTGCGGAGTACGGCAAAGACCATGTTGCATTTGTAAGAATGGAAGCATCCACCAACCTTATCGGTGGCCAACCATTTTCTATGCAGAATTTAAGGGATGTAAAGAAGATTGCCGAAGAAAACGATACCATGCTCGTTCTCGATGCCAGCTTAATCGGAGAAAACGCGTATTTCATTAAAAAGCGGGAACCTGAGTTCAGAGATGCCGAAATAAAGGATATACTGCTTGAAATGTGCAGCTATGCCGACCTTGTTTATTTCTCAAGCCGCAAAGTGAGCTCGACACGTGGAGGGGGTATCGTCACCAACAGCAAAGACCTGTTCCTGAAAATGCGGGATCTGCTCGTCCTGTTTGAAGGATTCCTTACCTACGGTGGGATGTCTGTTCGTGAAATCGAAGCGATGGCCGTAGGCATCAACGAAACATGCGATGACACGGTTATAAGTCAATCGCCATCATTTATCGAATATGCCGTAAACTCTCTTGATGCTGCAGGTGTTCCGGTTATTACCCCCGCCGGTGCTTTGGGATGCCACGTAGATTCCATGGGCTTCCTGCCTCATATCCCACAAGAAGCCTATCCGGCGGGAGCTCTGGCCGCTGCCATGTACATCATATCGGGCGTCCGGGGTATGGAAAGAGGAACCATCTCCAGCGTCCGGGATGAAAACTGCAACGATATACTGGCGGATGTCGAATTGTTGCGTTTGGCGTTCCCAAGACGGGTATTCACATTGTCTCAAACCATGTTTGTTGTGGACCGTTTGAAGTGGTTATATAAAAACAGGGAACTTGTCGGCGGATTAAAGTGGGTGGAAGAGCCCCCGTTACTGCGATTCTTTATGGGGCGTTTGACCTCTACTACGGATTGGCCGCAGAAGCTGGTCGCCAAGTTTAAAGAAGATTTTGGAGAATCATTATAAAACTAAAGGAAGCCAAACGGCTTCCTTTTTCTATTCCAATTAATTTTTTTGATCATTATTTCACTTCCTCATAATCAATATAATCTCCCTCCTGAGCGCTTGTTTTTGTTCTCCGCTGTTGGTCTTTGGGCACATAATCAATGTTAACTTCGCCGTCCCTTCTTTGCGGCTGCCCGTGCCTCTGATGTTGTTGCTGTCGCCCTCCCAAAAGCCGGAATATAAGATTTCCTATTGTTCTAAAAATATAATAAATAACAAGCCCGAATAATATGACTTTTAACAATAATCCCATATTGCATTAACGGCTGAGATACAGATTTCGTTCCGAATAAATATTGAGAAAGTAATCGTCCAGCAAATCGTCTATAAAATATATCGCCTCCCCGGTTGATTTCATTTCGGGCCCCAGCTCCTTATTTACATTTGGAAATTTATTGAATGAGAATACGGGCTCTTTGATGGCATATCCCTTTTTTGTGGGCCTAAAATCAAAATCCTTGATTTTCTTTTCCCGCAACATCACCTTGGTAGCGTAATTTACATAGGGCTCATTATAGGCTTTGCAAATGAAAGGAACTGTTCTGGAAGCTCTTGGGTTTGCTTCAATGATGTACACTTTATCATCTTTTATGGCAAATTGAATATTGATCAAACCCACGGTGTTCAATGCAAGCGCGATCTTCTTTGTGTACGCTTCCATTTGCTGGACCACAAAGTCTCCCAAATTGTATGGGGGGAGCACGGCGTACGAGTCGCCGGAATGTATGCCCGCCGGCTCTATATGCTGCATGATACCAATGATGTAGATATCTTCGCCGTCACAAATCGCATCAGCTTCGGCTTCGATCGCTCCTTCAAGAAAATGATCGAGAAGCACCATATTTCCGGAAATATCCTTTAAGATATTCACAACATGGGATTCCAATTCCTCTTCGTTTATAACGATCTTCATACTCTGGCCTCCCAAGACATAAGACGGCCTTACGAGCAGTGGAAATCCAATCTGCTTGGATAGCTCAAGCGCATGATCCGCATCTTCGATCGTTCCAAACTCCGGATACGGAATATTATTGTCTTTTAGAAGTTGACTGAAATGTCCCCGGTCTTCCGCCAGGTCCAGTGACTTAAAGTCAGTTCCGATAATCTTGATCCCATACCGTTCGAGTTTTTCCGCAAGTTTTAGCGCTGTTTGTCCGCCTAACTGGACAATCACTCCTTCGGGCTTCTCGTGCAGGATAATATCGTAAATATGCTCCCAGAATACAGGTTCAAAATAGAGTTTATTCGATACATCGGGATCGGTAGAAACCGTCTCGGGATTACAATTGATCATAATGGTTTCATAACCACATTCTTTTGCGGCAAGCACACCGTGCACGCAGCAATAGTCAAATTCGATCCCCTGGCCAATCCGATTGGGTCCGCTTCCGAGGATTACAATTTTCTTTTTATCCGAAGAGACAGACTCATTTTCTTCCGCAAAGGTGGAATAATAATATGGTGTTTGAGCTTCAAATTCAGCCGCACATGTATCCACAAGTTTGTAAACCCGGGTAATCCCCATCTCGGTTCTCTTCTTATGCACCTGGCTTTCAAGGCATCCCAGCAAATGAGCAATCTGACGGTCCGCATATCCCTTTTCTTTCGCCTCACGCATAAGCTCAACCGGAATGGTTTCCAGGTTGTATTTTTCGATTTCCCTTTCCAGCCAGATCAATTCTTCGATTTGTGTGAGAAACCACTTATCAATTTTTGTCGCCTGCTGAATTGTCTTGAACGGGATTCCAAGTTTAAAAGCATCATAGATGTGAAATAATCTGTTCCAGCTTGGGTTTTGAAGGCTTTTCAAAATCTGATCTCTATCGCGCAACTCTTTGGCGTCGGCACCTAAACCATTTCGCTTTATTTCAAGAGACTGACACGCCTTCTGCAGTGCTTCCTGAAAGGTCCTTCCGATCCCCATCACCTCACCAACCGATTTCATGGATAAGCCCAACCTTCTGTCAGATCCTTTGAACTTATCAAAATTCCACCGAGGGATCTTCACGATCACATAATCCAATGCAGGTTCAAAATACGCCGGTGTGGTTTGAGTGATCTGGTTCTTTAATTCATCAAGATTGTACCCAATCGCAAGCTTGGCGGCAACCTTGGCGATCGGGTAGCCGGTAGCCTTGGAGGCAAGCGCAGAAGATCTCGACACCCTCGGATTTATTTCGATACCAATAATTGACTCATCTTCCGGGTTTACGGCAAATTGCACGTTACACCCACCTGCAAATTTTCCAATACTGTTCATCATTCTGATCGCCAAGTCCCGCATGTGCTGATAGGTTGTATCAGCAAGTGTCATGGCAGGTGCGACAGTGATCGAATCCCCCGTATGTACGCCCATGGGATCAAAGTTCTCAATCGAGCAAATGATGATCACATTTCCATTATTATCCCGCAGCAATTCAAGCTCATATTCTTTCCATCCCAGAATGCTCTGCTCAATCAATACCTCATGGATAGGTGAAGTATGCAGACCTTGATCAAGCGCTTTTTCAAAGTCCTCCGCACTGTCGACAAATCCTCCTCCCGATCCGCCCAGCGTAAAAGAGGGACGGATTACCAATGGGAATCCGATATCCTGTGCAATCTCTTTTCCTTGAAGAAATGAAGTAGCTGTCTTTCCTTTGCACACTCCAACGCCAATTTCCTTCATTTTCAACCTGAATTTCTCGCGATCCTCGGTAGTTTCAATCGCATTGATATCGACACCAATAATCCTTACATTGAATCTCTCCCAGATCCCTGCATTTTCACAGTCAATCGCCAGATTCAATGCAGTCTGACCACCCATCGTAGGAAGTACTGCATCGATATCGTGCTTCTTAAGGATCTCTATAATCGATTTCTTGGTAAGCGGTTTCAGATAGATATTGTCTGCAGTTACATTATCAGTCATAATGGTCGCAGGATTGGAGTTGATCAGAGTCACCTCTATACCTTCATCTCTCAATGACCTCGCCGCTTGCGAACCTGAATAATCAAACTCACAGGCCTGACCGATAATTATTGGACCGCTACCTATAATTAGAATGGATTTTATACT
Source organism: Cytophagales bacterium (assembly GCA_022360055.1). Lineage (GTDB taxonomy): Bacteria > Bacteroidota > Bacteroidia > Cytophagales > Cyclobacteriaceae > JAAUQL01. The sequence continues at coordinate 58,615 of JAKSDO010000011.1, forward strand.
ATGATCTCTGGGCATATTTTAATTAAAAAGGAGTTAAGTGAAAAACATGTGCTCAAAATTCCGGCAAAGTTATACGAAATTGGTAAGAATGAAAAGAATCTTTGGCTTCTTTGCCCTGTCCGGAATTATGCATTCCATTATTTTTTTTTTGCGATATTTACTTGCAAAAATCTTTATCCGAACTTTAAATCGATTTAAACTGAGAACTTATGCTGGATCATTCGGAACTGTTGAAACTTAAACGCTGGAATACGCCAACGATTTATAACGGCTGGGAACAGATCACAAAAAGGAATAGCGGAAGAGAGTGCTTCAACCTGGAGGAAACCAAGGATTTTATGCCGCAAATGGGCCCGATGGTCGGTTACGCTGTAACCGTGGTTATCGAGCCCGGAAATCCGGACCACTCGAAAAATAATCCGAACGCGTGGAGTGAATACAGGGCCTATGTCGCATCTGTACAGGGGCCCAAGATTGTTGTCGTCCAGGATTTGGATAAGCCTGATGTATTCGGCTCTTTCTGGGGTGAGGTCAATGCGAATGTGCACAGGGCCTTAGATTGCGTCGGCACAATTGCGGATGGCAGCATCCGCGATCTTGACGAGATGCAAAATGCAGGATTCAAGGCCCTGGCACGAAGGCTGTCGGTGGGACATGCTTACAGCACTCCGATAAAATGGAATTGTGAGGTAGAGGTTTTCGGAAGCAGGGTACAACCCGGCCGGTTAATCCATGCAGACAAACACGGATTCCTGACTATTCCACCCGAGGATGAGGACAGGTTATTGGAGGCGGCCAAATTTATGGATGATAACGAATGCAATACGCTTATTGCCGCGGCCAGAAAAAGTCAGGGGAAAACCGAAATCCTATCCGAACTGAATAATGCCACGGTTAAATTTAAACAGGCAACCCGGGAAAAATTCGGGAAAGAAGGGGAATGGTAAATTGTCAGATCCGCCTGTTTCATCTTCCAACCCAAATACCTCGGATGAAGCCGTGAAACCGGACCGGTCTTTCCGTTTTTCCACGGACCGTGGGAAGCGGCGGAAAATCACGATAATCCTGATCCAAATCATAATTTATTGTCTTTTGATTTTTTAACTTTACATTGGGCTACAGTTATGAGACATTCATTCATTTATATTAAAACCTATAAAAGAAGAGCCATCGGCCTCTTTGAATGCTGGATCTACTAGCGCTTTTGTTCTCCAAGCACGACAGCATGCCCGGCATGCTTCAGACCTTATCCCATTGCTACTATTTTCAATAAAACCTGTTTCATGAGCTCAGTCACCATCTTTGATATTAAGCGTTTTGCCATCCACGACGGACCGGGGATACGCACTACGGTGTTTCTCAAAGGCTGCCCGATGGACTGCTGGTGGTGTCATAATCCGGAAAGCAGAAAAAGCGAACCAGAGAAAGTGACCTACAATAGAATGCTCGGTGATCTGAAACTTGAGACAAAGCAGGTCTATGGAAAAAAAATGGATACAGATACACTGATGGAAGAAATATTAAAAGATAAACTGTTTTTCGAGGAATCAGGAGGAGGAGTCACTTTTTCGGGGGGTGAGCCGCTTTATCAGATTGAGGGTTTGTCAGAATTGCTGAATCGATGCAAAAAGCAAGGCTTACATACAACGATCGATACTTGCGGATACGCGCCATGGGCGAGTTTGGAAATGGTTTTGCCGTTTACGGACCTGATCCTCTATGATCTAAAGCTTATGGACTCCCGCAGTCATAAAAAATTCACCGGCGTTAAAAATGATCTCATCATCCACAATCTAAAAAAACTGATGGCACAAAATGCACGTGTTGAATTGAGAATACCCGTCGTGCCCGGAATTAATAACTCTGCCGAAGAATTGACACGATTTAAGGCTTTTCTGCAAGAAAACTCCATGATACCTCATAAACTCCATCTGCTTCCGTATCACAGCATTGCCGACAACAAGTATGAGAAATTACGGGCCAAAAACCGGATGAAGGACATCGGACAGAAGGAAGGATTGACTGTCCATGATTTCAAATGTGCATTGGCAACGATCGGTATTGATGTGGAAACCGGTGGGTAAAATACTTCAAAAATGACAGAACGAATAAAAAAACTAAGAAATCAAAGCTTAAATGCGATTAATAAAATCTCTGCGGAGCGCGCATTATTAATCACAGAATTTTACAAATCTCACGGAAACCTGGAGGTATCTATTCCTGTACAGCGCGCGCTATCGTTCAAATACATCATGGAAAACAAATCCATTTGCATCAACGACGGAGAATGGATCGTCGGTGAAAGAGGCCCTGCTCCCAAAGCCACACCGACCTACCCGGAGATCTGCCTGCATACCACTAAAGACCTGGATATTCTCAATTCCAGGGAAAAGGTAAGTTTTAAGGTAGATCGGGAAACACGGAAGGCCTACGAAGAAGTAATTATTCCGTTCTGGACAGGAAAGACCCACCGGGAGCGCATTTTCCGTAATATGGAACAGGAATGGATCAATTGTTATGATGCCGGAATATTTACTGAATTTCAGGAGCAGCGGGCCCCCGGGCATACGGTCTTAGGTAAGAAGATCTATAAAAAAGGTATGCTCGATATCCTTCAAGACATTGGATCGACCATTGGAAAACTGGATTTTTTCAATGATCCCAAAGCATTGGATCAGTTGGAAGAGCTGAGAGCAATGGAAATTACCGCCAAAGCTATTCTTCGATTGGCGGAACGACATGCGGACAAACTGGATCAACTTGCCGCTGAGGAAAAAGAGGAGGAAAAAAGAGAGGAACTGGAGGCCCTGGCAAAAATTTGTCGAAATGTTCCGGCTAAAAAACCGCAAAATTTCCACGAGGCATTGCAGTATTATTGGTTTGTCCATTTAGGTGTCATCACAGAAATGAATCCCTGGGATTCCTTTAATCCAGGCAGATTGGATCAACATTTATTGCCATTTTATAGGCAAGGAATTGCGGATGGCAGCTTAACTGCAGATCGGGCACAAGAATTGTTGCAATCGTTCTGGGTGAAATTCAACAACCACCCTTCTCCGCCAAAAGTCGGCGTAACCGCCGAAGAAAGCAATACTTATACCGATTTCTGCCTGATCAATTTGGGAGGATTAACCGAAGAAGGCACAGATGCCGTAAATGAGGTTACTTATCTAATGTTGGATGTGATCGAGGAAATGCGTTTGCTTCAGCCGAGCTCCATGGTACAGGTCAGCAAGAAAAATCCGGATCGATTTGTTGAAAGAACGGTAAAAATCATAAAAACAGGTTTTGGACAGCCGTCTGTTTTTAATACGGATGCCATCGTGCAGGAATTGTTGCGGCAGGGCAAAGATATTGTAGACGCCAGGAACGGTGGAGCCAGCGGATGTGTTGAGAGCGGAGCATTCGGGACGGAGGCTTACATCCTGACAGGTTATTTTAACCTTGTAAAGGTACTGGAGATCGCACTGAATAATGGGGTTGATCCAAAAACAGAAAAAACAGTTGGGCCGGAGACCGGAGATCCAAACGATTTCGAATCATTTGATCACTTGCTTGAGGCCTTTAAAACCCAACTCAATCATTTTATCGACATCAAAATACGCGGGAATAATGTGATCGAACGGATGTTTTCCAAATATATGCCCGTTCCGTTCCTTTCCATTCTTATTGACGACTGTATTGATCGTGGCACGGATTACAATGCCGGCGGAGCGCGGTATAATACGAGCTACATCCAGGGAGTCGGCCTGGGAAGCATTACGGATATGCTCACTTCAATCAGATATCATGTATTCGACGAAAAAACCTTTTCATGGGCAGAATTGAAGCATGCCACGGATGCCAACTTCGCGGGTTTTAACCGGATGAGAGCTCAACTTGTCTACGACACTCCAAAGTATGGCAATGACGATGATTACGCAGATGCACAGGCGACCTGGGTATTTGAAGCATTTTACAACGCGGTAAATGGGCGTCCTTCTCCCAGGGGCGCGACTTACAGAATAAACATGTTACCGACCACATGCCATGTATATTTTGGCAAAGTCACCGGCGCGACACCGGATGGAAGGCTGGACGGCGAACCGCTTTCCGAGGGGATTTCTCCTTTTCAGGGCATGGACAAACAAGGGCCTACTGCCGTCATGCTAAGCGCCACTAAGTTTGATCATTTGCGAACCGGAGGCACATTGCTCAACCAAAAAATCACGCCGGATTTTTTTGATTCGGAACATGCAATACAAAAAGTCGTAAAGTTAATCAGAAGCTATTTCAGACTGGACGGACATCACATTCAATTCAATGTGGTTTCGGCCGAAACGTTACGAGATGCGCAGAAGCATCCTGAAAAATATCAGGATCTAATTGTTCGCGTAGTCGGTTATAGCGATTATTTCAATGATCTGGGGGTCGATCTTCAGAACGAAATAATCCGCAGGACCGCTCATAACGGATGTTGACATACTTCTCCCGATGGCCGCTGGGGATCGTAATCTCGCCAATAGGGGATAAGGGATTTGTTTCGATCCCTAAATGGCAAATCCGTTTATTTTTTGGGTCATTCTATAATTCTCCGATCTCCAGGATGGCAACAACGAAAAAAACAACCGACGTAACATGGATAAAATGGCTTTGAACTCCGAAGCCGATCCCGATCAAAATAGCTGTAATACATGTATTCTATGGAGCTTATGAAATATAAGGACATGGCTGGGAAAAGGTATGTATCCGGATATAATCAATCTCCATCCCATGTTATATGAATCGGCTCATTATTTGATTTCGTTTTGCATGGAAGTTAAAAATGAATCGAACCGATGCTTTCCAAAGGTTTTCCGGGGATTCACAGTTTTAAGTTACAGGTCATTTTCGTATCATCGCATAAATTATCCGATTATGAAAAGTCTTTCCGTTTATATTGCCGCAATATTATCAATACTGTTTCTTGGTATTTCATCCTGCTCGGATACGGAGCAGGGTGCGTTGAATCCCAATGTAGTCATTATTTTTCTCGACGATGCAGGATATGGTGATTTCAGACCATTTTCTACAGATGGTATTGAAACGCCGCATGTACAGACTTTGGCCGAGGAAGGTGTCATGTACACCAACTTTCACGTACCGCAAGCGGTTTGTTCCGCTTCAAGATCGGCCCTGATATCGGGTTGTTATCCCGGCAGGACCAAAGTTTTCGGCGCTCACGGACCGTTTGGCCGCGGGCTTGAAACCAACTTTCCTACAATGGGTGAGATTTTTAAGTCTGCGGGATACAAAACGGCAATATTTGGAAAATGGCATTGCGGGGATCAGCCCGAAACCAGGCCACACATGCGCGGCTTTGACGAGTCGTGCGGATTAATGTATTCCAACGATATGTGGAAACACCATCCGGAAAACCCGGAATATTGGGGAAAACATCCGATTAAGTTTTGGAAAAACGGAAAAGTAAAAATTGAAGATGTTGATTTTGAACATCAGAAACAGCTCACCAGGTGGTATACCGAACATGCGGTTGATTTTATAAATCGACACAGGGACGAACCATTTTTACTGTATGTGCCGCATTCGATGCCTCACGTTCCGATATTTGCCGGCGAAGCTTTTGAAGGCAAATCCGGTATTGGATTGTACGGAGATGTAACGCTTGAGCTCGATTGGTCTGTAGGACAAATCGACAATGCGCTAAAAGAGAATGGAATCGATGAGCGTACAATTGTGATTTTTACTTCGGACAACGGCCCATGGATTTCTTACGGGAATCACGCCGGCAAAACTCCCTTCAGAGAGGCAAAGGCCACTTCATTTGACGGAGGCAACAGGTCGGCTTGTATTATAAAATATCCTCGAGAGCTCAAAGCCAATACATCTAATGGCAAAGCTTTTTTTTCTGTTGATCTGCTGCCAACGCTTTGCCACCTGGCAGACATCACCTTACCTGATACCATTGTCGTGGACGGCAAAAATGTTTGGGAATTAATATCCGGTAACGAACATGCCAAAAATCCGCACGATTACTATCCGCTTTCAACCTCAAGTAATTTCGAAGGCATCATGAGTGGAGATGGCAAATGGAAATTACATATCCCGCATACCTATCGGTCTCTGATCGAACCCGGAATGGACGGACAAGCCGGCAAGTATGAAACAAAGGAAATCGAGCTGTCGCTCTTTGATATGGAAAACGATCCAATGGAAAGCAAAAACGTGATCGAAGATTATCCGGAAGTTGCAGAGCGCATGAAGCAGATGGCTTATGCGCACAAAGAAAAGTTTTATTCGGAATAACCCCCGGGCGTCAGGGACTTTGGTCTATTCTTGCCAGGGCCTGATTATTATTTTCCCCATTACTTTTCCTGTTCCGATGCGGTGCAAAGCTTCGGGCAGATCGGCCAATTGATAGCATTTATCTACAATGGGTTTTACTTTTCCGGCTTCGAAAAGCTCATTGATATATGCCAGATCCTTGTTAGGTTTATGCGTCAATAAACCGATTTGCCAGCCCCTCTTCCCGGAAATTAGAGGCCCGAGCAAGCCGGCCTGCAATATGGAAAAAATCTTTCCTCCAATCATCACATAGATTCCGTTGTTGGATAAGGCACGTCTGTAATCAAATACGGATTGATTGGCAACGACGTCAACAATCCGGTCGTATTGCTCTTTGTTCTTTGTGAAGTTTTCTTTGGTATAATCGATTACATGATCGGCTCCCACCGAGCGCATAAGCCCCAGTTTGGCCGTACTGTCCACACCGGTAACCTCCGCGCCAAAACTTTTGGCCATTTGAATCGCAAATGTGCCCACTCCGCCGCCGCCGCCATTTACCAACAATCGCTCTCCGGATCGAATGCGCCGCTTTTCCAAGAGGCTCTGGAGCGCCATAACACCTGCCTGAGGTATGGCCGCCGCCGCCTCGAAGGTCATGGATGACGGTTTAAATTCCAACATATCTTCTTTGGCGCATACATACTCTGCGAAACCGCCCCAATTGCCCGCACTGAGATCTCCGTACAAATGATCTCCGGGCTTAATTCTTTTTACACTTTTGCCGACCGCCTCCGCTTCCCCGGCAATATCGGCTCCAAGTATTTTTAATTTGGGGTCGTAGATCCCGGAAATCAAACGGTAAATAAACGGTTTTCCTGTTAGCCGGTCCCAGTCCCAGCTATTAACGGATGCAGCCCGGACTTTTATCAGAACTTCGTCATCCTCCGGCTTAGGTTGTCCTATCTCCTTTACTTTGAGAACTTCCGGCAAACCGTATTTTTCATAAACTGCTGCCTTCATGGTCAATCTTTCACCGTGATTACTACATTACCGGTTTTCTGCCCCTGCAAAACATACCTGAATGCCTCGGAAATTTGTTCCAGCGGATAAGTTCTGTCTATGACCGGTTTGTATTTTCCCTCCTCAACAAGTTTTTTTATGAAGAGGACGCTTCGTTTTATATTTGGGGGATATGGAAATTTAACTTTTTTTCCGGCTTGAAATGGCAAGCTGCCAAATATTGCGGTAATGAGCGATAAGAAGAGGTTTTGCGACATCCGGCCCAATTCAGATGAAATATATGCTCCGCCCGGTTTCAGCAATCGCTTGCATTTGCCGAAAGAACTTTTACCGACGCTGTCAAATACGTAATCGTATTGTTCATGATCCCTGGTAAAATCTTCTTTCGTATAGTCAATCACTTTTCTTGCCCCCAGAGATTTAAGCAACTCAACATTTTTTGTATTGCACACGGCTGTAATGCGGGCTCCAAAATAGCTTAATATCTGAACTGTTGCCGAACCTATTCCTCCGGAAGCGCCATTTACCAGGACCTTGTCGCCACTTTTAAGATCAACTTTATTGATAAAATTATATGCATAATGTGCCCCTTCCGTACTTACGGCCGCATGTTCATAAGTTAGGTCATCCGGCATGACAGCGAGACCCTTTTCCTCTGAAATGGATAAGTATTCAGCGTACGAACTCAATATACTGTCATCAAATCCAAAAACTCTGTCTCCGACCTTGAACGAGCGAACGTTCTCACCCACGGATTCGATCTCTCCCGCAAACTCAGTTCCCAAAATCCGGTTTCCGGGTTTGAATAATCCCAATGAAAATCGCATAATAAATGGCTTCGCCGTTAAGTTTGCACAATCTGTCCGGTTAACTGAAGCCGCCTTCACGCAAACAAGTATTTCACCCGCTCCCGGTATTGGCTTTTCAACATCCTGTAATTCCAGAACATCCGGCGATCCGTACTGGGTGTAAACTATTGCTTTCATCGCTGTCAATAATTCTTATGAGTATTTGTGATGATAAAAATCATACGCAACAGAAATGGACATTGAATGCTTGATGCCCTAAATTCGGCGAACACGTGTATCCATACGTACACATCAAAACTAGATGATGTGTTTGTATTTCCCCAGTTAAAATATACGAATCGATAATATTGGGATTTGAATGGCAAAAATCCGGATACAGGTCCTTGCAAATATTATACATGTTGATCGACGAGGATGGGATTTCCATCCGGATCTGCTATTATAAAACTTGCCGGTCCTGATGTTTCTTCATCAGCTTCGGTCTGAAATTCAATGCCCTTTGATTTCAGTTGCTTCTGAAGGTCTCTTATGTCCGTATAGGAATCGAGGGGATTTGCGCGGTCATCCCAACCGGGGTTGAAAGTTAAAATGTTCTTTTCGAACATGCCCTGAAATAAGCCAATGGTACTGTTGCCATTTTTCATTATAAGCCAATTCTGTGATTGATCGCCACCAAATACCTCAAAGCCAAGGTTTTCATAAAATAATTTCGAAGCCTGAATATCTTTTACAGCCAGGCTGACAGAAAATGTTCCCAGTTTCATAATTAGTTCTTTTGAATTGCAAATTCTAAAGATAGGCATTGTAGGAGTATTTAGCTAATTGCAGTTTCATGCGGCTCGAAAACCCGGGTCAATTCTGAAAACAATCCTGAAACATTTCTGCGGGTGAAGGGAAATACGAAAATCATCCCTTCAGGGCATTGATCGTGGGTGCCACATAGAAAGGTTGTTTTTTAAAAAAAAGACCACGTATGATTAATACTACATCGGGAGTTGTTTTCTATCTTCGCACTCCATTACATCACCGAGTTATACATATGAGGCAGTTCGTAATAATACTAAATCTTTTCATGGTTCAAACTTTATATGCCACTGAGGAGCCGGATTCCGTCAAGACAATAGTTCTGAACAACAATATTATAATTTCAGCCCAACGACATGAAACCGAGGTATTTGACCGGCCGGAATCTATTGGATATTTGAATAAGGCCCTGCTGAGATCTATTTCGCCAATGTCGATGCCGCAGGCCCTGTCGTATGTTCCCGGAGTATGGATGCAAAAAACCAATCACGGTGGGGGATCCGCCTTTGTACGGGGGCTAACGGGCTATCAGACATTGTTGATGATTGATGGTATTCGTATGAATAATTCCACCTATCGATCCGGGCCTAACCAATATTTAAATACCGTGGATCCGCTGATGATCTCACACATAGAAGTTCTGAGGGGGAGCGGTTCCGTTCAATACGGTTCCGATGCAATAGGAGGTACCATGCAATTGATTTCCGCAAGCCCGGATTTTTCTGAGGACGGATTGAAATTCAGCGGCATGATTTACGGAAAATACTGGACATCGGACATGGAAAAATCGGTTAGGGGAGCGGTCAATCTCGGTTCGAAAAAATGGGCTTTTAGAGGAGGTTTTACTTACAAAGATCTTGGAGATATTACGGCCGGAGGCGATCTTGGGAAACTTGTTCCCACAGGCTATGACGAATATGCCGTTGATTTAAAGGGAATTTATCGAATTGGCAAAAACCATCGGGCGACCGGCGTGTATCAGCACCTTAAGCAACGGGATGTACCGCTTTACCACAAAATAGCGCCCGGAGGATATGTTCACTATTACTTCAATCCCCAGCAACGCGATCTTGCCTATGCGAGGCTGGAGTCGTTTTATGATCGCAAGCTTTTAAGTGAGGTGAGATATACGGTCTCCTATCAGAATTCTCTGGAGATCAGGGAAAAACAAAAATCCGGATCCGATTCTTTTATTACCGAGGAAGATGTGGTGAATACATTTGGCGCAAATATCGATGTTATTTCAAAAATTAAAGATCGCTGGGATGCTTCATCGGGCATTGAGTACTATCGCGATCATGTCGGAAGCGAGGCAAATTCCGTCGACCTGGAATCCGGGGCATACACAGAACTCCGGGGATTGTACCCGGATGGATCGATCTATGATAATTTCGCGATTTTTACACTGCACAGCTTTGATCTGAACAAATGGAAATTAACGGCGGGCCTAAGGTATAATCTGGTCCGGCTCCAGTTGGAAGATACTACTTTTGGCAATACGGCAATTTCGCCGGATGCGATGGTGGGAAATTTAGGTGTAGTTTATGAAATAAATCATAACCATCATGTTTCCGCTATCATGAATTCATCCTTCAGGGCTCCAAATGTGAATGATGTTTCCAGCTTTGGCATTGCCGATTTTCGATATGAAGTCCCGGCATATGACTTAAAACCCGAAACTGCTCTGAACAAAGAAATTGGATATAAAATGAGATATGAAGGTTTTTCGGGAGCACTCCATCTGTTTCATAATAAGTTGAATGACTTGATCACGAATGTCCCGGACAAATTTAATGGCCTCGATTCGCTGGAAGGATACAAGGTTTATAAGAGGCAAAATGTAAATGAAGCGGTCCTCTACGGGGGTGAGATGGAGATGGAAGTAAAGCTTTCCGACAGGCTTATCACATTTGGAAATGTTACGTATACGTATGGAGAAAATATAAGCAAAGATGAGCCCATGCGCAGGATACCTCCTTTGAACGGAAGACTGGGGTTACGCACTTATTTCAATCCTAATTTCCGGCTTAGCGCGGAGTGGATATTTGCTGCAGAACAAAACAGATTGTCCGGCGGCGATATTGCAGACAGTCGAATTGCCAAGGGAGGAACACCCGGTTGGAATGTCGTAAATATCTATGGCGGATACGACCACAAAGCCTTCACATTAAATGCCAGCATTCAGAATATTTTCGATGAGGCCTACCGCATTCACGGATCGGGGGTCGACGGAATCGGGCGAAGTGTTTGGGTATCTTTAATGATCAATATCAACCCCTAATTCGGGATTTCCCAGATTTGGGCTACCGCGTTTTATGCCTGATCAAGATATGGCATTTAATATCAATGTCTTACAAGGGTGGTCTTCGAATTTTGACCTATTTACGAGGAATGATGCTGTCTAATTAGTGGAGGTGTCAGGATTCGAATAATCAGCGTATGTTTTCCCGTAATGGCTGCTATTATCCCCCATCAAATTGACAACTCTACATAGCTTTTCCCGACTTCTTTTAATCCGGATTAAGCTCCGCGACCAATTTTCTTCGTGATTTTTATCACAGATGATATTTGTATACCTGGTAAATTCGGAGTGATTTTGACTGAAACACTTTTTAATCAATCCATGGCAGGACGCTTTGGTTAAAAAGATTGATTTTTTGGTGTTATGATTACGTCGACCGGTAGTTGGTCGGCGTTTTTTTATATGGCAATTGCGGCTTCTACATCGTCGACGGATTTCGGTATTTCTTCGCCTAAAAGCTTTGCTCCATCCCCGGTAATCACAAAGTCTTCCTCAATACGAATTCCCCCGAAATCTCTATATTTTTCCAGTTCGCCATAATTGATAAAACCGGAGAATTTATGATCTGCTTTCCAGAGGTCAATAAGTGCGGGAATGATATAAATTCCAGGCTCGACGGTTAGAACAATTCCAGGTTCCAGCTTTCTTCCGAGCCTGAGCGACTTCAATCCGAACTGAGTACTCTTAATCATCTCCGGCGAATAGCCTACATTTTGTTCTCCGAGGTTTTCCATATCGTGCACATCAAGACCCATCAGATGGCCAAGTCCACATTGGAAGAACATGGCATGTGCGCCCTGTTCCACAGCTTCCTCCGTATCGCCTTTGGTGAGATTTAACGATTTAAGTCCTTCAAAAAGTGCTTTACTCGCAAGCAGGTGAACTTGCCTGAATTCGACTCCGGGTTTTAGTGCTGCCGAAGCTTTCAGGTGGGCATCCAATACGATTTGGTAGATGGCTTTTTGTCTTTCCGTAAACTTTTGTCCTATCGGGAAAGTTCTCGTCATATCACCCGCATACCCCATTTCATTTTCGGCCCCGGAATCCACCAATAACAGATCCCCTTTTTTCAATACGTTTCCATGAAAGTGGTTGTGAAGCGTTTCGCCGTGGATCGTTACTATCGGAGGAAATGAATAAAATCCACCGTATGAAGTGGCTATTTCCAGTAATTTGGAGGCTACATGCTGCTCTTTCATACCTGCACGAGCCATTTTCATTGCAGAAAGATGCATCTTTCCGGTAATGTTTACAGCCTGTTCAATTTCTGCTATTTCTTCTTCCGATTTATAGAGACGTTGATTGACAATTCCCTGAATTAGCTTCCTGGAAAACGAGGTATTAACCCGGTCAAATGGTATGGAGAGTATTTCGGACAACAACACCATATGATCGTGCCGGTACGGATTTATATAATGAATTTTTCTCTTTTGAGAAACAGCATCCCGAACAGTTCTGAAAAGCTCCTTATAAGTTTTACACAAGGACACACCGACCAGGGCTCCGAGCTCCTTCAAATTTCTCTGAGGTCCGGTCCAGACGATTTCATCGATCGAAGGGTCATCCCCGAACAGCGTGCATACTTCGGATTCACAATCGATCGTAGCGGCAAGCGAAGCTTTGGCAAGTCCAAAAAAATATAGAAATGTAGAATCCTGTCGAAACGGATAAGTATTATCCTTGTAATTCATGGGAGCCTCATTATTTCCCAAAAAAAGAATTAAACCATTTCCCACATAGTCTGCCAGAATTTTTCTTCGATGCGTATACGTTTCAGAATTGAAAAGCCTCATGATCTGCATTTTAGTTTTTAAATGTCCGGTGAAGTTAATTGAAAATGCCAATTGCAAAAAACGGAATACTTTGTTAAACAAACGATAATTTGTAAGAACCTGTAAATAAGTGAGTTACAAATTAAATATTGATATAACTTTTTTTTTGTGTATTTTTTATGGCAAAAACTTAAACAATTTCCGTTTACAAATTGATAATTGTATAGTTAAGCAAACAATGAAATCGTGTCACATTACTCCATAAAAGATATCGAACAGCTTTCCGGAATCAAGGCACACACCTTGCGTATCTGGGAGCAGCGCTACAATTTTATCAAACCCAAAAGGACGGATACAAATATCAGATATTACGACGATGAAGATTTGAAGTTTGTTCTCAACGTATCCTTATTGAAGGATCACGGACACAAAATTTCAAAAATCTGCAGTATGCCCGAACAGGATATTAAACTCGAGATAAACAAGCTCATGGATAAAAAGCTCGGATTTCCGGAGCAGATCCAATCGTTGACCCTGGCCATGCTGGATCTCGACGAAGAGCGTTTTGAGAAAACTTTGAGCACGAATATTCTTCAGATAGGATTTGAGCGTACCATGTTGGGCCTGATTTATCCTTTTTTTCAGAGAATAGGGTTATTGTGGCAAACCGGAGCAATTACACCTGCACAGGAACACTTTATTTCCAATCTTGTGCGACAGAAAATCATCGTTGCCATCGACGGACAAATGGTAAGTTCGTCTAACTTCAATGAGGTTTACTTACTATATCTGCCGGAAAATGAGCTTCATGAAATGAGCCTGCTGTTTTCCGCCTTTATCATCAAGTCTCGTAACAACAAAGTCATATATATTGGGCAGAATGTCCCGCACAATGATCTGGTGGATATTTATAAGGATCACAATCCGGATTACCTGCTCACCGTGATGACAACGCACCCTCCGACACGTGAGGCACAATCCTACATTTATAAACTTTCCGATTCGTTTAAAAACTCAAAGGTGTTAATTTCCGGGTTTCAAGTCGTTGGTCAGGATATGGATCTGCCGGAAAATGTAATACTCTTCAACAAACTTCAGGACCTTATCGATTTCTGCGATTACAATTCCGGTTCTTAGGATCAATTCTTGCCTTTGTCCTTAATGTGACGTTTAGCACAATCGAAAATCAATATTTTTATTTAGATTCAAAATAAATTGTTTATTTATGTGTTTTTATCGTTAAACAATTTATTATGTCGATTGATCGCAGCATCATTCCAATCTATTTAGAATTATTTTAAATAGTATTATTTCAAGCTCACAGTAGCTTTAATGGCGATTATTAAGGCATAATTTTTAATTAATTTAATATTTCGCCTAATCAAGGGAAATGAACTGTTTAAAAAAAATAGAAAAAAGTTAAACAAAAATACTTATTTTCGTTTAACATATTATAAGTTTGATTAAACAAAACAGCAAATAAGATGACAGCATTAGAATTCAGCTACACTATTGACAAGCTCTCGGGGTCACTAAAACCCTTTGCTTTAAGATTGACAAGAGATATTGAAGATGCCAATGATTTGTTGCAAGAAACGATCCTCAAAGCTTTTTCGAATCGAGAAAAGTATACGGATGGCACCAATCTGAAAGCATGGATGTACACCATTATGAAGAATACCTTCATAACGAACTACCAGCGTATGATTCGCAAAAATACATTCATAGATTCTACCGATAATATGCATTATATCAACTCTTCATCAAATACCATAGAGAATTCCGCATTTGGAAAATTTGCAATGAAGGATATTACAAAGGCCATAGAAAATCTGGATGATGCTTATAAAATACCATTCACGATGCATTTTAGAGGTTTTAAATATCATGAAATTGCCGAAAAGCTGGAAATTCCAATCGGCACGGTAAAAAACAGAATCCATATCGCCAGAAAAGAGCTCAAGTATAAACTTAAGAACTACGCTACCAAGTAGAAATGGCTACCAAACAGGCAATTGTTGTTGGTTCCGGTTTTGCCGGTTTATCTGCGGCAACCTTTTTGTCGAATGCCGGCTACAAAACCATCGTTCTTGAAAAAAACAACCAGTTGGGCGGCCGGGCCCGTCAATTGTCCGCAAAGGGTTTTAAGTTTGACATGGGGCCGAGCTGGTATTGGATGCCCGACGTATTTGAGCGGTATTTTTCCAGGTTTAATAAAAGCACTTCGGATTATTATAAACTTATACGTCTGGATCCCTCATATTCGGTCGTTTTTGACGAAAACGATAAACTTGATATCCCCGCAAACTATCACACACTGCGGGCTTGTTTTGAAACAATTGAAAAAGGAAGCGCAAGAAACCTTGATAAATTCCTGGAAGAAGCGGCTTTTAAATATAAAGTCGGCATCAATGATCTCGTCTACAAACCCGCCAGATCCTTGATGGAGTTTATCAATTTCCGACTTTTAATCAATATGATTAAAATGGATATTTTCGGATCATTTCAATCACACATCAATAAATATTTCAGAAGTAAACGAATTCATCAATTGCTGGAGTTCCCGATTTTATTTTTGGGTGCCCTGGCAAAAAATACGCCGGCATTGTACTCACTCATGAATTATGCGGATATCAAACTCGGAACGTGGTATCCCGAAGGCGGAATGCGGGTTGTTGTTGACGGCATGATCGAATTGGCCAGGGATAAGGGTGTGGATTTCAGGACTTCCTGCGAGGCAAACGGTTTTGTTTATTCAGGCAATTCAATTGTGGGTGTTAAAGCAGACCATCAAACCATCCCGGCAGATATCGTGGTAGCCGGGGCCGATTATCATCATGTAGAGACACAACTGCTGGAAAAAAGATTCCGGACATATTCCGATGCGTACTGGGATTCTCGGCTGCTTGCCCCTTCTTCCCTGTTGTTTTATTTGGGTTTTAATAAAAAAATCGAAGGTTTAACTCATCACACACTTTTTTTTGACAAACCCTTCGGGCCCCATGCCCAAGCAATCTACGAGTCCAAAAAATGGCCATCCGATCCTCTTTTTTATGTTAACATTCCATCCAAAACCGATCCTACCGTGGCCCCGGAAAATTGTGAAAACATGATGGTATTAATTCCAGTAGCGGCCGGCATCGAGGACAAGGAGGAAATCAGAGAAAAGTATTTCGATATTGTATTTGATCGATTTAAGACATATCTTGGTGATGACATAAGAAAATATATTGTCTATAAAAAAAGCTATGCGCACAATGATTTTCGTGCAGATTACCATGCTTTTAAAGGCAACGCTTATGGATTGGCGAACACACTCAGACAAACAGCTATATTGAAACCTTCAATTAAAAGCAAAAAGGTCAAAAACCTGTACTTCACCGGACAATTGACCGTACCGGGGCCCGGTGTGCCGCCGTCCCTGATCTCAGGAGAGGTAGTGGCGAAAGAAATAATCAAAGATTTTCCCATAAACCAGGAGATAGAATGAATCTGTTTGACCAAACTTCATATCAAATCAGTAAACGGGTAACAAACAATTACAGCACTTCCTTCAGCCTTGGGATAAAGGCGCTTTCAAAAAAATTTCACGATCCGATTTATTCGATCTATGGCTTTGTAAGATATGCGGATGAAATCGTGGACACTTTTCACAAATACGACAAAAAGACGTTGCTGAAGGATTTCAAAAATGAAACTTTTAAGGCTATTGCATCAAAAATCAGTCTTAATCCGATTTTAAACTCATTCCAATTGGTTGTTAACAAATACAAAATAGATCATAAATTGATAAATGCTTTCTTTCGAAGCATGGAGATGGATCTCGAGAAATCGGAATACAATAACCGGAAGTACGAAAAGTATATTTACGGGTCCGCAGAGGTCGTTGGCCTCATGTGTCTTTATGTGTTTTGTGAAGGAAATATATGGAAGTACAAGGAACTGGAATTTCCTGCCAGAAAATTGGGAGCGGCATTTCAAAAGGTAAATTTTCTCCGGGACATCAACAGCGATTTTAAAGAGCGGGGCCGAATCTACTTTCCGGGTCTCGATATAAACGATTTCGATCCCAAGCTGAAATCCGAAATAGAACTTGATATAAAAAATGATTTTGATGAAGCATTAGTTGGAATTCGGAAGCTTCCAAAAGGAGCTAAAACAGGTGTTTATCTCGCCTACATCTACTATCTAAAGTTATTCGCCAAAATCCGTTCCTGCCCGGTTTCCAGGATCCTGAACGAAAGAATAAGAATACATGATTTCACAAAGTTTATATTATTGATAAAGACATATTTACACTTAAAGTTGACAAATAACGAAGTAGCGGCTGCCTAAACCAATCCTAGATGGGCAATTTGAACTTACATATTGATATCGATCGAAATTCAGGTTTTTGCTTTGGAGTAGTTTACGCTATAGATATGGCGGAAGA
Source organism: Cytophagales bacterium (assembly GCA_022360055.1). Taxonomy (GTDB): domain Bacteria; phylum Bacteroidota; class Bacteroidia; order Cytophagales; family Cyclobacteriaceae; genus JAAUQL01. The sequence continues at coordinate 76,018 of JAKSDO010000011.1, forward strand.
AATACTCCAGGAACAGGGGTATCTATATTGCCTGGGCGATATCGTCCACAACGACGAAGAAGTAAGGCGCCTTGAAAGACAAGGTTTGAAGATCATCGACCACGCAGCGCTAAAATCGTTGAGAAAGGAAAAGGTCCTCATCCGGGCGCACGGAGAACCGCCTTCGACCTATAAACTGGCGCTTGAAAATGACCTCGAACTGATCGATGCTTCATGCCCTGTGGTCCTTAAGCTTCAAAATAGAATTCGTAAATCGTATGACAAAAACGAAAAGATCTATATTTACGGAAAACACGGTCATGCCGAAGTCATGGGGCTAAAGGGGCAAACCCGCGGAGAAGCGGTCGTATTTCAGGACCTGAATGAGCTTCGTCTAAATGAAATCCCCGGAGAAATTACACTCTACAGCCAGACAACCAAAAGCGTGCATAAGTTTCATGAACTCACCGGTACTTTGGAGCGCGCCGGAATCAAAGTAAATGCCAACGATACCATTTGCAGACAGGTATCAAACAGAGATGTAGAGTTACGAAATTTCGCATCAAATTACGATACCATCGTATTTGTTTCAGGAACGAAATCCTCCAACGGCAGAGTATTGTATCAGGTATGTCTGGATCAAAATCCTAACAGCCACTTTGTTTCTCAGGTCAACCAGATTAAACAGGAATGGTTCTCCGAAAGTTCAAAAGTTGGTATTTGCGGCGCGACTTCGACGCCGATGTGGTTGATGAAAGAGGTAAAAAACAGAATTTCCAAGCTATAGACGATGATGATAGCACTTAACATTTTCATTATTATTGCATCTTTTTTATTCATGGAAGGTGTTGCCTGGTTTACTCATAAATATATAATGCATGGCTTCATGTGGAGATGGCACCGGTCTCACCACACGGTTCACGGTCGGTTTTTTGAGCGGAACGATCTGTTTGCCGTCGTATTCAGTATACCTTCTATCGTTTTGATCGCACTTGGCGTTGCGAATGAATCCCTGGGTATATTAAAGTATTTCGGTTTTGGAATAATGGCTTATGGCATCTTTTATTCCATTTTTCATGATGTAATTGTACATCGCAGGATTAAGATCAGGTATAAGGCGAAATCTCCATATATGAAGCGGATCATAAATGCACATTATCATCATCACAGAAAGCACACCAAAGAAGGAGGAGAAGCCTTTGGATTCTTATATGCCCCGAAAAAATATGAGGTAAAAAGCGCTAAGGCGGAATAATCTCTTACTGATTCAATTCATCGATCTCCTTTAACTCAAACTCAACACGCCTGTTTATTTCCCTGTTTGGTTCGGATGAGTTGGGCAATTTTGGTCTGGATTCACCGTAACCGTGATGTTCGAGATGCGAAGCCAAAACTCCTTTACTTAAAAGATAATTTACGATTGATCCCGCGCGACGACCGGAAAGATCCAGATTATACACATCCGTTCCAATCGAGCATGTATGTCCGTCAATGGTCATATGAAGATTCGGATTATCCAGAAGCATTTCGGACAACTTATCTAATTCAGGAAACGATTCCGACCGTATCACATCACTGTCAAAATCAAAATAAACGTTGTTGAGAACGATCGCCTCATTCTTAATAATGGGGTCCAAATACAGATCCTTGACGATCTCTACGCTGTTGTCAATATTTCTAAGGTCGAGCGAGTCGATGGTATTGTAATATCCGTCGGATTTCGCGATAATCTGATACCTGAATCCTTGCTGCAATGTAGTTACATAGCCGTTCGTATCGGCCGCGACGAGTTCGATTTGCTCATGATCCATTACCCGGATAAACTCAATGGAAGATTCTATCGGATCCGATGTACTCGAATCAAACACTCTACCTCGGATTGAAATTATAATATTTGGATTCTTGTACTTCGCACCCATCAGGGAAGCGAGCATATCCGGCTTCTGGTAATAGGGTAGTTTTACCTTATAGATATCCGTATTGTTCTCATTCCCTTTTGTATAGTAGGCATACTCGTCATTTTCGGTAAAATTGAAGAAGATGTCGTCTTCCCTGGAATTAAAACCGGCTCCGAGATTTTCAGGCTCCGACCAATTTTGCCAGGTATCGTCCAACCTCCTTGAAAGGTAGATGTCATAACCGCCGTATCCACTGAATCCTTTTGAAGAAAAGAACATGGTTTTTCCGTCCTTTGCTAAAAAAGGAGACCCTTCTTCTGCGGCGGAATTGATTTGAGGGCCCAGGCTCAAAGGTTGAGACCACGCGCCGTTCTCCTGAAGGAAAATTGCATAAAGATCCCGGTCACCATAGCTGTCCTTTCTTTTCACGGACATGACAATTGTTTTCATATCATTGGCCAGAAAATAATTGGCCTTGTCCGACAAATTGTAATCATTGGTGATATCGAGATTTTTAGGTTTTGACCAGGTACCGTCTCCATTTCTTACCGACATGGAAACACCCTGAGTCATTCTGTTCCTGGAATAATACGCGTTTCCAAGCAACAACAGCATAGCGTTCCCGTCCGAGGAAATTGAGCTAATGAAATTGGGGCCCTTATTGTTGAGCGGTCTACCGGCATTGACAGCCTTTAACCAATCACCGGATACCGTATCTCTTTTGGCAAGCCAGATGTCCTCATCATCTTTTATCCCTCCGATGTTTTCGGGATGGTTTTGACGGCTAAAAAACAAAATATCCGCTTGCGGAGATATCAATGGCCTCAATTCGTTGTATTCGGAATTTACATTTGTACCCAAAGCTATGGGGACGTAGTCATTATTTATTTCATTCGTCACATTAATTTCTACCGAAATCGGCTCTCTGGAATCTGAAATTCCAATCGCGTCAATCCCAAAATGCCCCGTGAGCAGTTCGCCGTTTAATGTAATTTTCAGGGCCTTCACCTTAAACGCTGTCTTGTCAAAGAAAAACCGGAATAGCCTTCCTTCAATGGGTATAAAATTAGGCTCAAACTGGTTGAGCAAATGCTCTTCGCCTTTGTCATCATACGCAAATATCTTGTAAATACCTCCGGGATTATGAGTTTCTGCTATTGCTATTTGCTGAATCCGGGTCGGAATTTCAAATCCGACCTTGATGTATTCGATTTTTCCCTTTTTCTTGGGAGACCAGGCATTCGGACTTGCCCCAAGATTTGGCAGCACATTTGGTTTGCCTAAAACCTGGTTTGCGGCATACTGTCGTTTCCCAAACTGGGAAGAATACTCAATTACCTGATTGGCCCATTGCACATCCTGGCCAAATGCCGTGAATTGAAGAAGCAATAATATCAATGTATATACCTTTCTCATTTTCTGGTTTAATGATGCAGTTAATATCTTACTTTAGGCGGCGCAGGCTTATAAAATCGATATCCCATCGATATCTCAAAAGATCCCGCCCCGCGATTATTATATCTTAGCGATGTAACATTCCAATCATAGCTAAATCCAAATTGAAGGTTGTTGGTGAGAAACTCAATACTCGCAATAAATGAATCCTGTACCCGATACCAGGCTCCGACTCTTGCAACTAAATTACTCATTTGCCCTTTTGTATCAAACGGAAGTTTGTATGACAGAAATGAACCAACATTTGTTTGATTTACTCTGTCCTGTACTAATGAGAGGTAATTGGTTGAAATCGAGGTTTTCTCTCCTAATCTGAAAATAATGCCCCCGTGAAGTTTATGTAAAACAGGCAATCGATTCACACTGCCTTCAAGTACGGATTCATCCGGATGATTGAGATGACCGGCGCTGTATCCCGAATATATGCTTTGCACCGTCTTTTGATCCGAATTGGCAAAATATCGCCAAAAAACACCGGCGGTAATGTCGAAAAACGTCCGGTTTTGAATCAGACTCAGCTCGGCCGGAACTATGGTATTATCAAACCCTATAAACGGATTGTATTGTTCCCCCCACTCCAATTTATTTCGGTCAATGTTTTTATGGATAAAACCAAGCTGCATTGCAAAGGTAATTCTGTTAACCGATTTACTGGATAAATGCAGGTTATAAGCAAAGGATGCGTTGCCACCGTAGGTTTTCAGGTTTGATCCCTGTCCGGCCTCATCACCGTAGAACGATACACCAATTCCACCAATATTTCCTTCGGGTTTTATGTGTTTGTCTTTAAAATACGGAACAATCAAGGAAATCTGGCTGGTTGTATACGGAAATTCCAGATTTCCCCATTGGGACCGGTGCGCAAAATTCACAAACATATTTTCTTCTTCTCCAATCAAAGCCGGATTTAAATAAATCGGCGAATTGTAAAACTGAGAAAACACCGGGTCCTGTGCCAAAGAATTTTTTATCCCCAAGACACCTAATAGTAAAACTATAAGAATGCTACCTTTCTTCATATATCCGATTTACTTCACCTGGGTTACCGTACCTGTTCTTTCGAAGGATGAACCTTCAATAAACCGACCTCGGAGGAGGTACGTAAATACGTTCAATTCCAGCTCCTCGCTCGTATTTTTATTGACCCCATGCCAGCCTACTTGATTGGCCTCGTCGAAACTATTCGTTTCATACATAACCTTCCCCCAGCGATTTACTATTTTAAATAAAAATCCGGAATCGTCGACATTACTCCCATAAACCTTCACAACCTGATTTTCGCTGTTTTGAGCATTCGGATTAAATGCATTGGGGACATACAATACATCTTTCGAAAACACCTCAAGGACCTTGCTTCCGGAACCTTCGCAACCATTCAAGCTCACGCGCAGCTCTACCGTATATGCTCCGCCTTCGGCATACTCGGTAGATGCAATTGTGGCCGAACTTGAATTTCCATCACCGAAATCCCAGCCATAGCTATCGTATCCATTATTGGATGGCGTAAACGTGATTTGCGTGTTGGTCAGCAAATCATTCTCCGGCGAAACCTCAAATTCTGCACTTATCTGTTCCATTACGGTTACTTCATCGCTGATTGTTTTTACGGCACATCCGTTATTTACCTCCGCATAGAAAACGATCGATCCGGTTTCATTTTCCGCCGGTGTATAGATGGCCGAAGTTGCATCCGTTGTCTGCAATAAACCTTTCCCTTCGGAAGACCATTTGATAGACATGTTATCGGTTTCGCCGATCAGGCTCAACTCAATATCTTCTGAAAAACATGAAATTTCGTCGGCTTTTATTTCCACCTGAATGCCGTCGGAACCATCGGATACTTCGACTGAGCCCTCTACGGCACCGATACAATTTGCATCCTCGACGTTTAACAAGGTATATGTTTTAAACCCCCCGGTACTAAATTCAAATCTCGACTCATCCGTCGTAACGGTTGTCTCCGTTTCACCGTCCGTATAGGTAAATGTAAAAGGTGCGACGCCGGATAATTCGACCGATACGGTGACTTCCTCTTCATTGCAAACCACACCACCTCCACTTATTAACGCCGCGGGCAACTCGAATTGCCCGATTTCCGCCACACCCTCCGCACTGTTTTCGCAATTTGCATCCGCAACCCCTGTAAGTTCAAAGGTTCCGGCTTCGCTCATGTCCAGGGAAAGCGTGTTCTCATCAGATTCGGCGACGAAATCCACACCGTTCAACGTATAATATACCGTCCAGGGGCCTGAGCCGGTAAGTAGAATATCGACATGAGCCTTCGAATCTCCGCATGAACTCTCAAAATCTTCAATTTGTGCAGAAGGTAATTCGTAGTGCTCAATATTGAACGAAGATTCGAGATTTGCAGAGCAATGTTCGTTTGCTATCGAATTAAAGGCAATGTGTCCCGTATCAGAAATATTCAATTGAAATTCACTGGTTTCAATGGGTACCTGAACTTCATAGTCTCCTATGGTGTAATTCAGGGTCCACGGACCTTCTCCATTGAGATTCAAATCAAATACGGCGGAATTATCGCCGCAAATTCTGCCATTGCTTTCTATCGTTAAAGACGGGATTGCGTAATTTTGAATTTCTACAGCGCCTCCGACAAGCTCTCCGTCGCAATACTTATCGGTTACGGAGATCAATTCGATTACCTGACCGATGGCGCCGAAAATCTCCAATTGATTTTCATAAATGTTATCGACCGTTCTTTCTTCATCGCCGATCCTATATGCCAGGGAGAACGGTGCCTCCCCTTCCAGGGAAACGATAAAACCACCGCTATCACTGCTTTCATCATTACAAATCACATCATCTTCGCTTAAGATGGCCTTCGGATTGGAGAAGTTAATGACAGCCTCTCCCTCGGCAATTCCGAACTTCGAGACATCCTTTACGGATATCAGCTTAATGGTATCTTTAATCATGGTCTCAAAAGTGTATACTTCTTCCTCAATGCCACTTATTTCTACATCTTCGGATCCATTGTTATAAACTATTGTCCAGGGAGCTTTTCCGGTAAGCGCCACCTGAATGGTCGCGGGCGCATGCTCATCACAGAGTAGGGTATCTCCACTCAAAATTCCTGTTGGGACCTTGGCGACATCGGTCGTATCTATGGCTCCCGGGGTTGCGGTTATGTAAAATACGGCATCATTAAAATCTTCGTCGCCTTCCGGTCTTTTGTTATCCTCAAATCCCAATAAAAATCTATTTTCCTGCTCATTGCTCAACAATATCGTTTGCTGCATATATTCGCTCGTCGTATAGGTGTTGAAATGCGAATCTGTAAAAATCATATGAGAGGCAAGGCATATCGTATCGCCCACCCAACCTTTTGCAATTAAAAAATATCCGATTCCCGTGTTTTCGGGAAATTGTCCGAGGAATATCTTATCGCCCGGCTTGATTACATCCGGTTGAGAAACATTGGGAAAAAGAATGACCAGGCTATCGATATCATATACAGTTGCCGGAGGATTATTTAAATCATAGGCATAATAGCCAAGTGTATTTTTCCATCCGGCACCTTCATGTACCATGGTCAAATAAACCTCACTCGCTTCCTTCAACTCGGTATTTAGCTGTATATGATCGCCAAAATAGTCTTGGTTTGACGCGACAAAATTCACCGTTTCCGGCAAGGTATTTTTAACAAAATTGATAAGCGCTTGCGAAACTTCATCGCTGGCAGGATCCATGTACCCCGGAGTTCCGTTGGCATCCCAGTTCCCGAGGAATCTGAATTTTGCATTCAGCTCGTCATTTACGGAATCGCAAGCTGTCGATTGACCGAAAACCTGGCTGCTGCCGGTAGCTAAGAGCAATATGAGGCTCGCCAGTTTTATGTTGCGGTAGATATAACTTATCATTGGTTTAATGATTTTGGTTCAATTATGAGCTTAGTACAAACTTCATGGAGTTGCCCAGGAATAGTGCTTGAAAAATGAGAAGTATACTCGCCTCAAAAAACAGGACATTTCTATTCCTGACAAAGATAGCTCTCATGTTGATTATTTTAATCTAACTAGTTTCAAAAATAAAAGTTTTATAAATAAAACACAATTATTTGTAGAAAAAATTATATTTTTTATTTCATTTTATTATCTTTTCATAAATTTCTAATGCATGTAATTGGTAACCGCTTTTTGAAATAATTTTTAAAAATGGGTAAATGCCCGAATTTGGAATTTAAGATCGTTCCGCATACTCGTCGATAAGGTGATCAAACTGCTATTATTAACAATTTCAAAACACCGGGATCGTTGAATTTGTTTCGTCAAAGGGCCGATTCTTCAATTTTTGATCACAACAGAGCAAGGTTTTTCTTTAACAGAGGATAGAGTATCTTCTTGCCATAAGGCGTATGGTATTTATGAGCCTCAACAAATTCTTTACTTTTTTTCGTCCAGGCGTCCGGAGTGATCTTTATATTCTGATAAGTAAGCTCACGTAATAGAAGTTCGGATTTTTCAAAAAACTTCTCGCTGGATAGATGAAACAGATCCGCATCACATAGAATCTCTTCCAGTATGTTTTGGGGCTTCTGAGGGATCTTTGTCGCCAGTATGCAATTTGCGATTTGCCGTCTTACCTCCTGCTTGACATGTTCTTTTGCGAGATATCTTTGGGCGATTTCCACACTTGCTTCCTCGTGGTTTTCGCAACCGAGATAATACCCCGTATCATGAAACCAGGCGGCGACAACCACGGTTTCCAGCTCTTTATCCGAAATCCGGCATTTGCTTCCGATAAGGACGCACGCGTCTACGACCTCCAGGGTGTGATCAATATTATGATAGCAAATTTTTTCCGTGAAATTATCGCCGATAAATCCGGCGACGTATTCCTTTGTTCGCTCTATTAAAGGTGTACTAAATCTAACCAAACTATCACTGAAAATGCTAAAAACGACTAAGTATTAACGTTGCCTTTTTAAACGTAAAACTTAAAAAATAGATTTGACTATTTCTTCATCTACGACATCCGGAAAGATGCGATGAAAAATTAAATGCGGATCCCACGCGTTTGCTGCAGCGCTTTCGAAAATCAAAAATCAGTAATTTTACCAATAGAATAATGATAATTGTTAACTTGGATTTTTATGTGAATTGATGTCATTGAAATTAATGTTAAAAAGTAGAAAGATACTTATTATGGCAATTATGATTCTCTTCCTGAGCACGCTTTCATTATATTATTTCAACACCTACTACGCACCCTATGATGCGCACGTGTACAAATTGAAACTTGATGGTCGGGAGATCGATCTGAATCATCCAAGGGAGCGCTGGGATTTACCGAAAGAGTTGGAAGAAATTTCAGGGCTTTCCTTTTACCGAAACAATAAGCTGGCATGTGTACAGGATGAGGATGGTATTTTTTACATCTATGATTTAAAGAAAAAAGAGATTTCAAGAAAGCATCAATTTGGTGAAAAAGGAGATTACGAAGGTGTTGAAGTAGTTCATGATACTGCCTATGTCCTAAAAAGTAACGGGGATATTTTTCAATTCAAAGTCACTAAAAAGGACATTGGAGATGTTTTTAAACTAAAAACCGATCTCACGAAAAAAAATGATTCCGAAGGATTAGGCTTCCATAAGGATTTTGAAGAATTATTGATTGCGTGCAAAGAAGAGCCCGGAACCGATAAAGTAGAAATCGAAAAAAGCAGATCCGTCTACCGGATTACTTTGAACGACAAAAGATTCAAGAAAAAGCCAAAATTTGTTATAGACGGAAAATCTTATAACAGAATGCTCGATGAAAAGGGATTGAGCAAAAAGAAACATAAGCCTTTTAAACCAAGTGGAGTAGCCGTTGATCCCAAAACCAATTATACATACGTGATCGGCACGGTAGGAAAAATGATGGTTATCTTAAATGATTCAGGGGAAATAGAAGATTTGATCCCCATGAATCCCAAAGTTTTCTGGCAACCGGAAGGAATTTGCTTTAGCCCCGACGGCGATTTGTATATTTCTTCGGAAGGAATAGACAAAAAAGGTTATATCCTAAAGTTTTAAGTATGAAAATTTACCAAGTAGACGCATTTACCGAGAATATCTTTGGGGGGAATCCCGCGGCAATTTGCCCTTTGGACGGTTGGTTGCCGGATCAAATGATGCAGCAAATAGCTATGGAGAACAACCTGTCGGAAACGGCCTTTTTTGTTAAGAACGGCCGGGAATTCCATATCAGATGGTTTACCCCTGAGATGGAAATTGACCTCTGTGGTCATGCTACATTGGCATCAGCGCATGTCATTTTTGATTATTTGAATTATCATGAAAAAATGATCCGTTTTACATACGCTGCCGGAAATCTTTTGGTAACTAAAAGCCGTGATATGCTGTCCATGGACTTCCCGTCTGTAAAATCCCGTCCGCATCAGCTTACGGACGAGATACGCAGTTGCTTTGATATACCTCCAAGAGAAATTTATAAAGCAAGGGACCTCATGGTAGTTTTTAATTCTGAAAAGGATATTCGCCACATCAGGCCAAATCTCGCGAAATTATCCGATTTAGATGCATTGGGCATAATCGTAACCGCACCCGGAGATCAGGTAGACTTTGTTTCTCGTTTTTTTGCTCCTCGAGCCGGGATCAATGAAGATCCGGTAACTGGTTCGGCACACTGTATGTTGATCCCTTATTGGGCGGAGCGGTTAAACAAAAATCAAATGAACGCATTGCAGCTATCAAAAAGAGTTGGAGCGCTCACTTGTGAAAATAGAGGGAGCAGGGTTTGGATTGCCGGTAAAGCCATCACCTATATGATTGGAGATATCTTGATTTAATGGCCGACGGGTCAATATATGAATACGAATTGTTTAGTAAAATTTTAATTACCTATTTTTGTACGCTCAAAATTCAACAACTTATATACGATGGCTTATAACTTATTAAAAGGGAAGAAAGGAATTATATTCGGAGCTTTGGATGAAAAGTCTATAGCCTGGCTGACTGCCGAGAAAATCCACGAAGAAGGCGGAGAATTTGTTCTCACCAATGCGCCTATTGCGATGAGGATGGGAAAAATCAATGAATTGGCTGAGAAGTGCGGCAGTAGGGTGATCCCGGCAGATGCCACCTCGCTCGACGACATAAAGAACCTCTATGAAGAATCCCTGGATGTGCTGGGCGGAAAAATCGATTTTATTCTTCATTCCATTGGAATGAGCCCTAACGTCAGAAAAGGCCGCGATTATGGAGATCTAAACTATGAGTGGTTTTTAAAAACGCTTGATGTTTCAGCATTATCTTTTCACAAAGTGATGCAATTGGCTGAAAAAATGGATATAATGAATAAATGGGGATCGATTATAGCGCTCTCATACATAGCTGCGCAAAGAACGTTCCCGGATTATTCGGATATGGCCCAAGCCAAAGCGGTCCTTGAATCGATCGCGAGAAGTTACGGATATCGAATGGCCAGAAACAAAAAAGTGAGGGTGAATACGATATCGCAATCACCGACCGTGACTACTGCAGGTACCGGAGTCACTGGTTTTGATATTTTTCACGATTTTGCCAACAAAATGTCACCTCTTGGAAATGCTGATGCGGAATCCTGCGCTGAATATATTGTTGCGATGTTCTCAGACTTTACGAAAATGGTAACCATGCAAAACTTAATGCATGACGGTGGATTTTCCCATTCGGGCATCACGTATGAAGTAATAGATTATTTAAAAGGTATCGAGAACAATTCTTCCGGGAAAAGGTAGCAAATGATTGTATTTCCAAATGCCAAGATCAATCTTGGGCTAAACATTCTCCGCAAGAGATCAGATGGGTATCATGAATTGGAAACATGTTTCTACCCGGTTTTATGGCGCGATGCATTGGAAATTATTGATTCTGATAAAACGCACATAACTACAACAGGAATCGAACTCCCTGATGAAGGTGAAAATATCGTTCTAAAGGCATTCCATTTGTTAAAGAAGGATTTTGACCTGCCGCCGATTCGGATTCATTTGCACAAATCAATCCCGATCGGCGCCGGACTTGGCGGTGGTTCCGCAGATGCAGCTTTTATGCTCAAACTGCTGAACGAAAAGTATATGCTGGGAATCACGCACAATGATCTGCTGAAATACGCCACCCGGCTCGGTGCGGATTGTGCGTTTTTTCTTGAAAACAGACCGTTGCTTGCGTCTGGGATAGGCGAGCGATTTTCCGAATTGAAATTTTCGTTAGACGAAAAACATATTGTTCTGGTATATCCGAATATTCATATTTCGACGAAAGAGGCGTATTCAAACATTGTGCCCAAAAACCCTTCGGTAAGGATAAAAGATGTTTTGGAAAACCACCCGATCGAAAATTGGGAAGGACTGTTAACAAACGATTTTGAAGCGCCGCTTTTTAAAAAATACCCGATTCTAAAAAACCTAAAAGAGCAGTTGTACGATTCGGGGGGCGTTTATGCTTCAATGTCCGGGTCCGGCTCCTGCATGTTTGGTATTTTCGACAGAATGCCTGCATTGAGTTTTCCGGACGATTTTAAAATATGGGCGGGCGGATTTTAACTTCGTTTTTTGAATGTTGTCCTCCATGAATTGCGGGTTAGTCTTTCCCATTGACTGCCGGAAAAAATCGATTCTGCAAAATATAGACCGAGCAATACGGACAATACACCGAAAACAGCTCCGAAATACACATCAACAATAAAGTGTTGAAGCAGGTATACCCTGGAAAATCCTACGAAAAATGCGAGCAAAAACAAAACTAGTGAGACAATTTGCCTATTATTGTTTACTAAGACAAACACAAGAGCAAATAGGGCAAACCCGGTGGCCGCATGACCGGACGGAAATGTGTTTGAGCTGTGTACATCTACGCCATCCACTAAATACAGATCGACGTTATCCCCAAAAAATGCCAGTGGCCGCTCCAATCCTTTGAAAATCCATCGCTTAAAAATGGAAACAAAAACGGCCTGCAAAATGATTGAAAAAGCGGTCAGTATAGCTGCGGAATATCTGATAAATAACAACGAAATCAGTAAGATACCTAAAAAGACACCATCTCCCAGATGCGTAATATATTTAAAAAAAAGATCGAGGATGGGATAATGATTTTGATTTATCAGCAACTCAATTTCGCCCTTTGGGAAAAATACAACCGGATATAAACAGATTATGGACGAGCCAATGCAGAGAATCATAAAATTTGAACGGGCAAAATCTTTTGTCATCGGATTAAAATATTCTCAGTTTTTCAAAAATACTTGTTTTTCTTATGCAAGAAAATTTCACCTTAAATTATCGGGTTCAAGATACTTCCGGTGGTAAAATCTATTGAGAAAAAGGATGTGCAAGCACCGATACCAGAATGATAATAGCACCGATATAAAATCCAAAATGCATCTTTTCATTTTCGCCAAAGATCAAAACGGCCAGGATAATGCCATAAACAGGTTCGAGGTTTATAGTCAGGTTTATAGTAAAAGCAGAAATCTTTTTCATCAAACCAATGGACGCCGCGTACGCATAGACCGTACATACCAAGGCCAACAGCATAATGTAGATCAAATCCGAAATTGATAAATTTAAGTTTAGCTGATGATACTCCGCAAAAGTCATGAAATATAAGGGGAAAAATAAAGCGATCGAAAAACAAGCGCCTACCATTTCATAAAATGTGACCGTCTGGTGGTGAAGCATCTTGGCAAACCGGCCGTTAATTACAGTAAAAAGCGCTGCGAGAAATGCAGATATCAGTGCCAGAAACAAGCCCAACGCGTGGTCAAACTCAAAATGAAAAATTATGTAAAGCCCAAATATCACGATTATCCCGAGAAAAACTTCGTACCATTTGATCCGGGTTTTTAGTACCACCGGCTCTAAAAAGCTGGTCCAGAAAGAAGTGGTAGCCATACCGGCAAGACATACCGAGGCGGTCGATATCCTTGCAGAAGTAAAAAAAAGAATCCAGTGTCCTGCAATTAGAACCCCTGTAAAGAGTAGTTTTAAAGTCTGGGTTTTCCCGACATGAAACGACAGATTCTTATAACACATTAAAAGACCAAGTCCGATTGAAGCAATCAGGGTTCTGTAAAAAACAACCTCAACCGGTGGAATGGAAATAAGAAGACCAAGTATCGCTGTAAATCCCCAAATCAGGACCAGGAGGTGCAGGTGAAGATAATCCTTAAATCCGGGCATTATCGAGGTACGGTTTGATATATAATGATTCCGATTGTTGTGAAGATAATGTTGGGGATCCATATGGCGACTATCGGGGCTATACTTCCTGCCTCCGCTGAAGTCCTGGAAAAAATAAAGAATATAATGTAGATAAATGCCAGTAAAAAACCGAGAGCGATCTGAAATCCCGCGCCCCCTCTTGCTTTGCGCGCAGATACCCCAAGCCCAATAAATGTAAGTATCAATGCCGCAAACGGTGAGGTATATCTGATGTATTTCTCAATTTCATATACTTCAATATCATCTGCCCCCCTGAGTTTCAACTCGTCGATATATGTATATAATTCATTCATCGTCAGCGTTTCAAAGCGGCTATAATCACTTGAGAAATCCTTTGGATGAATTCTAAGGGTGGTGTCGATCGATTTACCTGTCGTGAAGATTTCTCTCATGTCCTTTATTTCTCTCTTTTTCCAGTTGCGCAGCCTCCATTTCTCCGTTTCCTTTTGCCACTCCATCCGGGAGGCCTCAAGCTTGTCGATCAACACACCATCTTCTATCGTCTCAAGTGTGGGCTTGTAACCGACATTATTACTTACGTTATAGCTCTGTAAATAAAGCAGTGTGGTGGGCGCAATTTTTATGTGTATATTTCGATCTGTGTTATGATATGTGCTTTTTATATATTGAAGTTCAAAAGCAACACGATCTTTGTTTCCATTTGGTATTACCCATCCGCCGAAATAGAAGGAGAGAATTCCAATAATCAGGGCCCCGATCATATAAGGTCGCATTAATCTTCTAAAGCTGACTCCGCTACTCAGCATTGCTATGATCTCGGAATGCTGGGCCAGTTGGGAGGTCATAAAAACCACCGTGATGAAAATTGTAATCGGAGTAATCATACCTGCGATGTATGGGATATAATCCATGTAATAATCAAAGATTTGCCGAAAAGTCAGCTCGTGTTTGATAAAATTTTCGTTTTGCTCCGTTATATGAATAATTACGACTACGAGCTCGATTACGAAAACTACAAAAAGATAAGACTTCAGGAACTTTTTAAGTATGTACCAATCCAGTATTTTCATTCATTTATATTTTTAGGTCGCTGACACACAGAGAAATATAATCATGCTTGTGTGCGTCCTGAGTTTGCTCCGGTCGTACCGGTTTCGTATAATCATAACCTTCGTCCGAATACGCCCGCCATCTTTCTTTTCCAACCATCAAAAGTACCCTCGAGTATCTGTCGACGGGCAGAATTTACCAACCACAAATAAAAAGCCAAATTGTGAATGCTGGCAATCTGGGCGCCTAATATTTCTTTACTTATAATTAAATGCCGCAAATAGGCTTTTGAGTAAAACCTGCTGATTTCATTATCCAGGCCCGGATCAATACAGCTTAAATCCTCTTTCCACTTTTCGTTGCGAATATTAATAATGCCTTCGGTCGTAAACAACATTCCGTTCCTCGCATTCCTGGTCGGCATTACGCAGTCGAACATATCCACGCCCAGGGCGATGCATTCGAGAATATTCTCCGGCGTGCCGACGCCCATAAGATACCTGGGGCGATCCGCCGGCAGTATATCACATACCAGATCTGTCATTTCATACATTTCTTCCGCGGGCTCTCCTACGGACAATCCGCCAATGGCATTGCCGTGCCTGCCGTAAGAAGCAATTGTCTCTGCCGAAATTGTTCTCAGGTCTTTGTAGGTGCTCCCTTGTACAATTGGAAAAAGATATTGCTCGTAGCTGTATTTTGGGGAAGTGGAGTCGAAATGATTACAACAACGACCGAGCCATCTATGCGTCATCTCCATGGAATTCTTGGCATAATTATATGCACACGGGTATGGCGTACATTCATCAAATGCCATTACGATGTCAGCTCCGATTGTCCGCTGAATATCCATTACATTTTCAGGTGTAAACAGATGATTCGAACCATCGATATGGGATTGAAATTTCACTCCCTCCTCCTTGATTTTTCGGGCGTCGGCCAGTGAATATACCTGATATCCTCCACTGTCGGTTAAAATTGGTCTATTCCATCCATTAAATTTGTGAAGTCCGCCGGCTTTTTCAATTAAGTCAAGCCCGGGACGTAAATATAAATGGTAGGTATTGCCGAGAATAATCTGCGCTTTCACATCATCGATGAGTTCCCGCTGATGTACCGCTTTTACCGTACCTGCCGTGCCAACAGGCATAAAAATTGGAGTATCGATCTTTCCATGTGCTGTTGTCAGTGTCCCTGCGCGTGCCTTGGACCCCAAATCGGATGCTGTAACATGAAATCTCATTTAAAAATCATATTGTAATAAAGCCAACAAAAATAAGCGATAATATTTATAATAAGATGCTATTATCGCTTTACATTTGCCTTCCAAAATTAAGGCTAAAATTGTAAGTTGATGTTAGAATTACTGTTCTGGGTGTACGTTGCTAGTGCCGGTACACAACTGTTTTTTTTGCTGTCGGTAATTGTCTCTTTGAAATTTTACAGGCTTCCGCAAAAAAGCAACATGGAAATTCCAGGGATTTCTATTGTAATCAGCGCAAAAAATGAACTGGAAAATCTAAAAGTACTGATACCTAACCTGCTTGAGCAGGCTTGCGCTTCGTACGAGATAATACTCATAGACGACAGATCAACCGACGGCACTTATGACTACGCCATCGACCTGGATCAACGGGAAGAAAAATTCAGACTGGTAAGAATCGATAGTACCCCGGATCATATTAACAATAAAAAATATGCGCTCACGCTTGGAATCCGGGCGGCGAAATATGAATATATTCTGCTTACCGACGCAGATTGTATTCCCGAAAGCTCCAATTGGATTCGCGAAATGAGCCGGGGATTCAACACGGATAAAAAGATTTTTTCGATCGGATATTCCCAGTATTTAAATGCCAAAGGATTTCTAAACCAGTTCATTAAATACGAAACGATTCTTACGGCCATCAACTATTTTGGAATTGGCCTTCTTGGAAAACCTTATATGGCTGTCGGAAGAAATATTGCGTACAGAAAATCGTTCTTCTTAGACAACAATGGATTTGGAAAATTCCAAAATGTGGTAGGTGGCGATGATGATCTGTTGATAAATCAATACGCAAAGAGAAATAATACTTCGTTCATTTTGTCTCAGGAATCAATTGTTTATTCAATTCCCAAAAAAAAATGGAGTGAGTTTTTCCTTCAGAAAACCCGTCATCTGGCCGTTGGGAAACATTATAAGCTTACTGACAAATTGTTGCTTGGCATATTGACTTTATCAAAAATAGTCTTTTGGGCCAGCTTCATTACGGCAATTATGTCAGCTTTTAAAACTTATTTCGTCCTTGCAGGTTTTTTTATTGTTATGGTATCATTATTGACAGCTATTCTTTTATTGAAGAAAAAGACCGGGGACAAATCAAGTATTTGGATGTTACCTATCTTAGATTTTATATTCATATTTTACTATATTTCGACCGGCCTCAAAGTTCTGCTCACAAAAAAAGTTAGATGGAAATAGATAAAAACTTCTCAGATAAGGCGCTCGAAGATTTCCGACTTATCGACCAGGCAACCATAGAAAATGATGAACAGGCATTCGCCGAATTAATGAAGCGATACAAAAAGCCCGTGTATCATATGATATTGAAGATGGTCCGGAATGTTGATGATGCCGAAGATCTTACCATCGAGGCATTTGCCAAGGCTTTTAAAAATCTGAAACGATTCAAAAAGGATTATACCTTTTCTACCTGGCTTTTCAGAATTGCGACAAACAATGCCATAGACTTTATTAGAAAAAAGAAGCTTGAAACCATGAGTTTGGATTCTTCCTTCAAAGATGATAGCGGAGAAGCGGTTAAAATCGATGTGGAAGACAATGAACTGAATCCGATGGAGGAGACCATAAAGAGTCAGAAAATAGAACTGATACGAATATTTGTAGACAAGCTGCCTCCCAAATATCAACGCCTTGTAAAATTGAGATATTTCGATGAGCTGTCCTATGAGGAAATAGCAAAAGAATTGGAGGCTCCTTTGGGGACGGTGAAAGCGCAATTACACCGGGCCCGGGAGTTGATGTATGACCTGGTCAAGGGCAAAGAGCAGCATATATGATATGCATCCATACTTTGATCTCATTCCAAAATATTTTCCTGAACTTTCAGGTAAGAAACTGCAACAACTGGAGCTCCTGTGGGATTTTTACCACGAATGGAATGCAAAAATTAACGTAATCTCCAGGAAAGATATTGATGTACTGTACCTGCGTCATGTATTACATTCCTTGTCTATCGCAAAGATCTTCAAATTTAAGGCGGGAACCAGGATATTGGACGTCGGGACCGGGGGAGGATTCCCGGGAATACCGCTGAGCGTTTATTTCCCCGAAGTTGAGTTTACATTAATTGATTCGGTCGGGAAGAAGGTAAAGGTCGTGAATGAAGCAATAAAAGCATTGAATATCCGCAACTCCGGAGGAAGGCATATTCGCGCGGAAGAAATCAGCGAGCAGTTTGACTTTATCGTTAGTCGGGCGGTTACCCAATTGCCGAAGTTTGTCGCCTGGGTCTCTAAAAACATAAAGAAGGGAAACACATCCGGTCTCGAAAATGGCATCATCTACATCAAAGGCGGAGATCTGTATGAAGAATTGAAAGCTGTCCG
The DNA here is from genome assembly GCA_022360055.1 of Cytophagales bacterium. Taxonomy (GTDB): domain Bacteria; phylum Bacteroidota; class Bacteroidia; order Cytophagales; family Cyclobacteriaceae; genus JAAUQL01. The sequence continues at coordinate 94,204 of JAKSDO010000011.1, forward strand.
CTGGAGAAATCAGGTTTATGACATTGCGGTCCATTTCAGGGAAGATTTTTTCGACACCAAAAAGGTGGTGCACTTGATGCCTCCGACTCCTTGAATAATTGCTGAACTCCCATACCCGGTAGTGTCCAAACAATTTTTTGTCATGGTGGGACCGGCATGGCCGGAGCAAATTCAGGACACACACGAGCATGATTAGAGGTGGATACCTTCAAAAAAAGTCTGAACCGAGGCCAAAGAAAAAAATGGTTCGCGTCCCGGCTTCCCCCTCCACTGTAAAACTTTTTATTTCCAAAACCGTCAAATTCCCGCAACTTTTCCTTAAGTTGAAAACTTAATTGCGGAATTTTTCCAGCATTACTTTAATCATTCATAATTAATATTCTGATCACCAATTATGTACCTGATATTTGATACAGAGACCACCGGTCTGCCTAAGAACAAACAAGCTCCGCTTACGGATTTTGACAACTGGCCCAGGGTAGTTCAGATCGCATGGCAGCTTCATGACCGTACCGGGAAGTTGATTTCGAATGAAAACATAATTGTGAAGCCCGAAGGATTTACGATACCCTTCAACGCGGAAAAAGTGCACGGCATCTCCACTCGGCGGGCGCAGGAAGAAGGAAAGCCGCTTGATGAAGTACTTGATCGGTTTTCACAGGATCTTAACCGGGCAAAACTCATCATAGGTCACAACATCCTGGATTTTGATGTTAAAGTTGTCGGAGCGGAATATTTAAGGAGAACTAAAAACAACGTAATTTCCGAAAAAGAAGCTCTTGATACACAATTGGCCTCTACCGAGTATTGCGCTATCCCGGGGGGGCGCGGAGGTCAATTTAAGTGGCCCACCCTTCTGGAGCTTCATACAAAACTGTTTGGTGAAGGATTTGGCGACGCGCACGACGCTGCTTATGACGTAGCGGCTAACGCCAAATGCTATTTTGGTTTACTCAAAGAAAGGGTAGCAAAACCTTTTGATGATACCCCGTTAGGGGATATTGAGTATGAACCTCCTGTACTTGAGGACGCTAATTTTGCCAAAAAGGAAAAATCAAATGTAAAATTTGTCGACACATCTGTCGTACACAGAGAGGTTACCACCCCTTTTAGCCACCTTCATTTGCATTCCCAGTTTTCGGTGTTGCAGGCCACTCCGGATATTAAGGGAATTATTCAGAAAGCCAAGGAATACAAAATGCCCGCTGTTGCCTTGACAGATTTGGGCAATATGTTCGGAGCATTCAAATTTGTGCGCGAGGCACTTGCCAATGAAATAAAACCGATAGTCGGATGTGAATTTTTTGTAGCAGAAGAACGCCTGAAATTAAAATTTACAAAAGATAATCCCGACAAACGATTCAACCAGGTCTTATTGGCAAAAAACAAAGCCGGTTATCTCAACCTGGCTAAATTGAGCTCTTATGGTTACTCGGAAGGGCTGTACGGTCTTTACCCTCGAATCGACAAGGATCTTATAAAAAAATATTCCGAAAATGTTATCGCCTTGTCCGGAGGATTGAATGGAGAGATTCCGCACCTGATCCTGAACGTGGGAGAACACCAGGCCGAGGATGCACTAAAATGGTGGATTCAAGTATTTGGGGAGGACTTCTATATCGAATTGCTGCGGCACGGACTTGAAGAAAACAACCGCGCAAATGAGGTATTGCTCAACTTTGCTGAGAAGTATGACGTAAAGGTAGTCGCTGCAAACGAGGTCTATTACCTCGACCAAAGTAATGCAAACGCTCATGACATCCTGTTGTGCGTAAAAGAAAACGAATTGCAGTCCACACCTATCGGCCGAGGGAGAGGATTTCGATATGGTTTTCCAAACCAGGAATTCTATTTCAAGTCCCAGGAGGATATGAAAGAGCTCTTCAAAGATCACCCCGAGGCGATCGAAAATATCAACGAGGTCGTAAATAAAATCGAATCCTTTGAGCTGGACCGCGATGTGCTCTTGCCGGCCTTCGCCATACCGGACGGGTTTGATTCGGAAGATGAATACCTGCGTCACCTAACCTATGAAGGCGCCAAACGACGATATGTGGAAATTACGCCGGAGATACGTGAGCGGCTGGATTTTGAATTGGACACTATAAAAAATACCGGCTATCCGGGTTATTTTTTAATCGTGCAGGATTTTACCTCCGAAGCCAGAAAAATGGGGGTCTCGGTAGGACCTGGCCGTGGATCTGCTGCGGGATCTGCCGTAGCCTATTGCATCGGTATTACAAATGTCGATCCGATTGCCTATGATCTGCTGTTTGAGCGGTTTCTGAACCCGGACAGGGTCTCACTTCCGGACATAGACATCGATTTCGATGACGAAGGTCGGGGAAAAATCATTGACTATGTTGTCAAGAAATATGGGAAGAACCAGGTAGCTCAGATCATCACCTACGGAACAATGGCGGCGAAATCATCGATAAGAGATGCTGCGCGCGTAATGGAACTACCGCTTTCCAATGCAAACAACCTTGCAAAACTTGTCCCGGAACGCCCCGGAACCACGCTGGTAAAAGCATTTAAAGAAGTACACGAACTCGAAGAAATCAGTAAGGAACAAAGCAAGGAAGCCGATGTACTCAAGCAGGCAAGGGTGCTTGAAGGCTCCGTGAGAAATACCGGCCTTCACGCCTGCGGAGTGATTATCACGCCTGACGATATCACCAATTTCATTCCGGTATGCACATCAAAGGACTCGGACCTTTTCGTTACCCAGTTTGACAATAGCGTTGTAGAGAGTGCCGGAATGTTAAAGATGGACTTTCTGGGATTAAAGACGCTCTCCATCATTAAAACGGCGCTTGAAAACATAAAAAAGCGGCACGGCGTTGAAATCGATATTGATTCCATCCCGCTCGACGATAAACTTACTTTTGAATTGTACCAGAAAGGTCATACAAATGGCACCTTCCAGTTTGAGAGCGCCGGTATGCAGAAACACCTTCGGGCGTTAAAACCCGATAAGTTTGAAGATCTCATCGCGATGAATGCCCTGTATCGACCCGGACCCATGGAATATATCCCGAATTTCGTTAAGCGAAAACATGGAGAAGAGGAAATTACCTACGATATACCGGCCATGGAGGAGAATCTCGCCGAAACCTACGGAATTACCGTCTATCAGGAGCAAGTAATGCTCTTATCTCAGAAACTGGCCAACTTCTCCAAAGGCGATGCGGATGTACTCAGGAAAGCAATGGGTAAAAAGATCTTTGCACTGCTGGAAAAATTGAAACCAAAATTTCTCAACGGCTGCAAAGAGAACGGACATGATGTTAAGGTGGCTGAAAAGATTTGGAAGGATTGGGAAGCTTTTGCCGCATACGCCTTCAACAAGTCACACTCCACCTGCTATTCTATTGTGGCATATCAGACTGCTTATTTAAAGGCACACTATCCCGCCGAATATATGGCCTCGGTGCTTACACACAATCAAAGTCATATTGATAAAGTCACCTTTTTCATGGAAGAATGCCGTCATCAGGGGATCAAGGTACTCGGGCCCAACATCAATGAATCCGGATTGAATTTCGAAGTAAATAGAGATGGTGAAATCAGATTTGGTCTTGGAGCGATCAAAGGTGCCGGCGAAGCTGCGGTGCTGGCGATAATCAAGGAGCGTGAAAGCGGACTGTACAAGGATATATTTGATTTTGCAAAAAGGGTGAATTTGAGGGCTGTAAACAAGAAGACATTTGAGTGTATGGCCATGTCGGGTGCTTTTGACTGCTTTGAAAACTATCATAGGAGGCAATTCTTATTTGAACCTGAGAACGATATAAACCTTATTGAAAAGGTTATAAAATACGGCAATAAGGAACAGACCGAAAAAAATGCGGCACAACAAAGTCTCTTTGGCGGCGACTCCGGCATACAGATACCGGTGCCAAAGGTTCCAAACTGCGAACTTTATGGAGAACTTGAAAAATTGAAAATCGAAAAAGAAGTCGTCGGATTTTATATCTCCGGTCATCCGCTCGACCAGTTTAAGTTTGAAATTGGCACATTTGCCAAAACAAGTTCGCAGACCTTCAAGACCTGGACGGCAGAGTCGGCAGCGAACTATCGGTGGCGGGGATCGTGACCGACGTAGCTCATAAGGTGACAAAAAATGGAAAGCCCTTTGGCATTCTCACCGTCGAGGGATACGATGACAGCCACACGTTCTATCTGTTTTCCGATGATTATTTGCGATTTAAGGAATTCATGGTCAACGGATGGTTCTTGTACATCAAAGGGGTGGTTGTCATGAAGCAGTGGGGAGATCAACGGCCGGAGTTTAAAATTAACAGCATCCAGCTTTTGAGCGAGATCAGAGAAAAACTCAGTAAATCAGTTCATATCAATATACGGCCGGCAGCGGTAAATGAAGAAATAATTGGCAAGATTGAAGATATATTAATTCAACATCCGGGGAAATGTGCCCTGAAAGTAAATCTTATCGAGGACAGCGAAAATATTTCGGTCGATCTGCTCTCCAGGAAATTCATGGTAAATCCCGGAAATGAATTATTGAGCCTGCTCGACGATCTGCCCGAGGTTCAGTACAAAGTTACGTCCTGATCGGTTCCTTTGATTTCCACACGTGCCAAATTGTCAAACGATATTGACATCTTAACCTGGGATTGTCGGATGAAAAACATTATTTAATAACTTCCGTGACATTTCTACCTGAAAATTGTTTTAGTACTATATTTGCGCTAAGTTGAAACTTAAGAAATAAATAATTTATATGATTATGGCAAAACCAATTGAAATTACCGATTCAAATTATAATGAAATATTGGCATCCGACCGGCCGGTGCTTGTGGATTTCTGGGCAGAGTGGTGCGGGCCTTGTAAGATGATTGGGCCTGTCGTTGAACAATTGGCCGGCGAATACGACGGAAGGGCCGTTGTCGGCAAAGTAGATGTTGATTCGAATCCCGAAGTTTCAGCTAAGTTTGGAATTAGAAGCATTCCTACACTCTTGATATTTAAGAACAACGAAATTGTCGACAAGCAAATCGGAGCGGTCCCCAAAGCTGTGCTGGCTAAAAAATTAGATGCTCAGGTAAACTAACAGACGTTTATCGCTTGTTTTTTGACTTTTAAGTGGCTTATCATTTCTTTGGTCATTCCATCGAGATCATAAGCCACTTTCCATTTCCAATCATTTCTCGCTGCCGAATCATCAATACTGTTTGGCCATGAAGCTGCAATTTTTTGTCTGAAGTCAGGTTGGTAGTCGGTTTGGAAATAAGGGATGGATTTTTGAATGCTTTTTGTAATCTCTTCGGGTGTAAAACTTATTCCGGCCAGATTATAACTTGTACGTACGGTCAAGGCGGACCTTTCCGCCTCCATCAACTCCAAAGTAGCCCGTACGGCATCGGGCATAAACATCATTGGAAGTCTTGCATGCTTGTCCAGAGGGCAGGTAAATTTTCCATTTCTCAAGGCTTCATGATAGATTTCAACAGCATAGTCGGTCGTGCCGCCTCCGGGCAAACCTCTATGACCAATGAGGCCAGGGTACCTCAAGCTCCTCACATCCATACCGTATCTTTCAATATAGTAAGAACACAAATTTTCTCCGGCCACTTTTGAAATCCCATAAATTGTGTTGGGATTCATGATCGTATGCTGAGGCGTCTGATCTTTCGGAGCGTCCGGACCGAATACTGCAATGGAGCTCGGCCAATATACCTTTTTTATTCCCACTTCCCTGGACAACTCCAATATGTTTATTAATCCATCCATATTAATCCTCCAGGCAAGATCCGGGGTTTTCTCGGCGTTAGCAGAAAGAATGGCTGCCAGATGATAGATTTGAGTTACCCGATATTTCGAGATTACCTCCTTTAGACCGGGCTTGTCCAGAACATCCAATGTTAGAAATACACCGTCAAAATGATTGTGCAGCGGCTGATGAATATCCGAAACAATTACATGATTGACACCATAAATATTTTGCAATTCGATCACCAATTCCGTTCCCAATTGGCCCAAGGCTCCGGTAATTAATATCCTTTCCATACTAAGCTTTATACATAATTAGACATAGAATACCTGAAAAAAGTTTCGTATCACTCCAAATACGATATTTACAAAATTCTAAATATTTCATAAAAATTAGGAAAATGATTAAAATTTATTCAATAAAAACGTATAATTTTAAAACAAATGACAATTACTGCGCCAAATAAAAATTGGCAATTCGAGAGTTGCATGAAAAGATGTACTATATAAAATGAAATCTCGAAAAGATTTTTTTGATGGCGAATGGAATGAGGAAATTTAAATTTATTTACAAAAATCTAGTTGATTATGTACGATACCCTAAAGCCTGAACTCCAAAAAGAGCTCGAAAGCATTAAAGCGGCCGGATTATACAAACATGAACGAATCATTACAACGCCCCAGGGCGCGGAAATAAAAACCAGTGACGGGAAGGAAGTAATAAATTTCTGCGCGAATAATTACCTGGGACTTTCTTCGCATCCAAAAGTGATCGAAGCTGCAAAAAAAGCGATCGACCGTTATGGTTACGGAATGTCGTCTGTGAGATTCATTTGCGGGACACAAGATATTCATAAGCAATTGGAGCGCAAAATATCCGACTTCCTCCATACGGAGGATACGATTCTTTATGCCGCTGCATTTGATGCGAACGGAGGTGTTTTCGAACCTCTGTTTGGAGCCGATAGCGCTATCATTTCCGATGCCTTAAACCACGCTTCGATCATTGATGGGGTCCGGCTTTGTAAAGCCCGTCGATTTCGCTATAACAATAACGATATGGTCGACCTGGAAGAAAAGCTGAAGGAGGCGTCTGATATGAAACATCGAATCATTGTCACGGATGGTGTTTTTTCCATGGATGGCACCATTGCTCAACTGGATACAATATGCGATTTGGCTGAAAAATACAAGGCCTTGGTTATGACTGATGAATGCCATGCTACCGGATTTATCGGCAAAACCGGTCGAGGTGCTGTGGAATATCGAAATGTCATGGACCGGATCGATATCATTACAGGTACCTTGGGTAAAGCCCTTGGAGGCGCATCCGGTGGCTTTACTGCAGGAAAAAAAGAAATCATTGAAATGCTTCGCCAAAAATCACGCCCGTATTTGTTTTCAAATACCCTGGCCCCTGCAATCACCGGAGCGTCGATAGCCGTCCTGGATTTATTGAGTTCAACTACAGAACTTCGGGACAAATTAGAAAACAATACCGGATATTTTCGCGAAAAAATGACAGCAGCCGGTTTCGATATCAAACCGGGGACACATCCGATCGTGCCAATCATGCTGTACGATGCTCCGCTTTCCCAACAATTTGCTGAAAAACTTTTGGAAAAAGGCATTTACGTAATTGGTTTTTACTATCCGGTAGTTCCAAAAGGTCAGGCACGTATTCGTGTTCAGGTATCGGCCGTTCATGAGAGAAAACATTTGGACAAAGCGATAAACGCTTTTACCGAGGTTGGCCGGGAGCTTGGCGTTCTTTAACTGAAAGCAAAAACCATCTCAAAACTTGAAACGCTCGCATAGTTATAAATTTAATCGGAAGATCAAACATTTCTGAATGTTGAGTCGAACTGCCCGAAGGCAGAGTTCCTACAGGCTGCTCGACCAAATCCAAATACATTGGCATTTGGTTCATAAATTGTTTGATGGCTTGGATCAAGCAGAAAATCTGTGGGACACATCTAAATTTTGGATCCATGGGTATTAGGGATACATACGGATACCGATAGGGAAGAAGTATGTAGAACTTCTGCGGGTGGGGAAAACCCAAAATCATCGCAGGCTTCATTGTGATTAGCCGCTACTACCAGCAATACCGATTCTTCGATTTAACGTTCAAACACAGACCGAATATTTACTTGGCAAAAGCGTCTATAATACATTGATTTACTTTTGTTAAGTAATTTAATAAAACCTTGCAATCTATTCCTGAAAAAACGGATCCGCATGATCAATACAGGTGTTTTTTCAATCCGATGAATTGGGGAGCACCTGGAAAGCGATCAAATCAATAGGTTTTTTCTGATTTGTAAAGTCCAATAAACCAATCTCTTACAAATAATTTAAATCTTTATTGCGAAAGGTGTCCGGGTAAAAATCAAGTATTGTGTGATGGAGGTGTAATCATAAACATATAACCGACAAAGGTTGAAATGAAAGTTAAACTAAAATACGAAACAATGAAAAAGTTTAGAATTACATCGATCGCATTATTTTTGATGACAGCAGTTTTTTATTTCGGTTGCGAGCCACAGGCTGAGCTTCCTGGCCCCGAAGCGAGCATTTTACCGGAGCGATTCGGAGTGGATATTCCGGGTTCTTTAAGCAGTAAGTATGCTGCCAGCCACGGCAGAACCGCCGCCATTGACACCTTAAAAGGGAATGAGATTTATTCCCACCTGAATTTGTTTATTTACATTGGTGAAGAAGCTGCCGAAATTGTAGGCGATGTTATAAAGGGAATCACGATTTATCATATCAATAAGCCCATGAGCCTCTCATATGAGAGCGATGAGGACGGCAGGACTAAAAACTTGGTTGTGAAAGAGGATCCGACATTCGATGGCGAAAATTGGGAATTTATGCTGACCATTACCGATGCGGAATCCGAATCCGAACCGGACGGAGGCAAAGGCCTGCAAATATTCTGGAACAGGTATCCGATTAAAGGCATTGCCATTCTAAAACCTTACAATATAGATAGAAATACCCACGACGAAGTCAAAGAGGCCACTTTCAGGATTGATTATAGCGAAGGTGGGGAACATGGATATGAAAATCACATGATCGTCTCCGTCGCCGACCTCCCGGTTGCCGACCCGTTGGAAGATCCTTACTCGATGAATACACTGAAAATGTTTGCCGGGAAAGAAGGAGATATCATTGACGTATACGGAAATTCGAATCATCCGAATGCTACATTTATTTCGGGAGATGCGGGATTTAACTGGGCATTTATAGCTTCCGGCTCCGAAAGCGCAGATATAGGGGTAGCTAAAGTAGGATTGCCGCCAAGCAATCTCGACGAACCGAGTAAAGAGATTCTTCTGGACTATTATTCAATCAAAAATGTACTTACAAGAGAAATTTACGAAGTATGGCCGAATATCGACCCGGAAAGCGTGGATACATTCCTCTACAACACAGGTGCTCCCGGATATTTTGACAATCAGGGATTTGTATCAGGCGGGGAATCTCCGGGTGAAGCGTATAACGAGTTGGAGTTTAGACTGAGCTTGTTAAGTCCTTATAATCCCAAGGATATCTCAAATCTCTCCATTTCCTTCAAATAGCATTTCGTCCGTTTATATTTTTTTAGATTGCTGACACACAAAGAAATATAATCGTGCTCGCGTGTGTCCTGAATTTGCTCCGATCCCGCCGGTTTCAAATGGTAAAAACAACCGGGCAACTATCCGAATGGCCGCCTCGAGCGGCCATTCTTTTTTGTATATCGGAATAGGATCGCTATGGGCAGATCCACTTGGGTTTTTGTTCTGCAATTCCATAATTTATATTTGTAATCATGTGAATCACTAAAACTCCATGAAAAGGCACTTTTTTTTATTTCTGTTTCTGATTGCGACAGCTTTTCCGGCAATTTCCGAAACGCAAAACGAGCGGCCTAAAATCGGGCTGGTTTTAAGCGGTGGCGGAGCAAAAGGACTCGCCCACGTAGGAGTAATCCGGGCAATGGAAAAAGCCGGTTTAACTCCCGATTATGTAACCGGAACAAGCATGGGAAGCATCGTCGGCGGGCTTTATTCGATCGGCTATACGGCAGATGAAATTGAACATATGGCAGCTACGGTGGACTGGGATGTGATTTTGAGTAATAAAATCCCGCTAAACGAAATCACCTTTGAAGAAAAAGCATATTATGGCCGGTACATTGCCGAACTCCCGGTCGACGGCATTAAAGTGGGCCTTCCAAAAGGATTGATCGAAGGTCAACAACTGTCGGAATTACTCGCCAGGCTCACAAGATCGGTTCATGATGTTGAAGATTTTAACAATCTGCCTATTCCATTTGCCTGTGTGGCTGCCGATATTGCCACCGGGGAACCTGTCGTTTTAAATAGAGGATCCCTGTCCGAATCAATCCGTGCCAGCATGGCTATTCCCACTGCTTTTACTCCGGTAGAAATCGATGACCGCTTACTTGTGGACGGTGGATTGGTCCGTAATTTTCCGGTGGAAGAAGTAATCGACATGGGGGCCGATATCGTGATAGGTGTTTTTGTGAGTAACGATCTTCACACAAAAGAAGAAATGGACAACCTCATTACGGTATTGACGCAATCCGCATTTGTAACCAGTGCTTTTGATTCCAGAAAGCAAAAGGAATTGGTTGACATCTACATAGAACCGGAGTTGAAAGATTTTAACGCAGGTAGCTTTAAACAATGGCAAGGCATCATAGAACAGGGAGATAAGGCCGGAAACGAATTTTATGAGACGTTCAAAAACCTGGCAGATTCCATTGGCAGGCTGGGCCCTTTAAAGGAAGTGGGGAAGTTCAAAAAAAAGGATGAATACCTGATTACGGACATCACAATTACCGGAAATAAAAAAATATCTTCAAAACTCATCCAGGGAAAACTAAGGATCCAAGAAGGTTCCGTATTGTCCATTGACGAGATCGAAAAACAGATCTCGATAATTTTTGGAACGAGATATTTTGATAAGGTCGAGTATGAGATTATCAGAAATGGTCCGAAATATGAATTAATAATAAAGGTACGCGAAGCTCCGGATGGCTATTTGAAAATGGCCGTTCAGTATGACTCTGAAAATGATATCGGAATTAATGCAAATATAACTTATCGAAATTTATTCCTGCCGCCTTCCAGAGCACTCCTGGAGTTTGACTTTTCAAAAAACCCGCGATTAGACATAAATCTGCTGAAATATATCGGGGAAAAACAAAATGCGGGGATCCTTTTGGGATTTGACTGGCAAGACAGTGAATTGCCCTTTTACGAAAACAACCTTGAGATTTCCAGATTCGATGCAGACTATTCCGATTTATATATCCAGCTTCAATCGACAAGTTTCCAGAATTTTACGTTTGGGGGTAGGGCGCAATTTGAATTTTCGGAATTAACACCAATAATCGGAGAGCTTGGAAGAGTGGTTGAGCAGATAAAGAACAGAGGTATTGGTCTCAAATTCTTTACCAAGTACAATAGCTTCGATCGACAGTTTTTCCCGAGAAAGGGGATGTATTTTTCAGCGTCGATCAAAAGGGTTTTTGACATAAGAAACAAGGTAACTCAAATATCGGAAGACTCCGTCGTTGTCAACAAAACAACAATTGTTCAAAACATGGAGCCTTTTACTGCCGTAGAAGCATTCTTTACCTATGCATTCAAGGTTCATAAGCGGTTTTCAATCATCACAGAAAATGCAATGGTCGTCTCTTCGCTTGAAGAACCGGATTTCAACATTACTGATTATTACTTCATAGGCGGATTCAATCCAAGATTTCGGAACATCTCTGAATATTGGGGCGCAAATGACAAGGAATACGTTGCTCCGAATTATTTCTATACAAAGCTTGTGTTGCAGTACGAGCCCTTCGACAATTTATTCGTAAGCGGCATTCTTAATTATGTCGATGTGCAGTACCCGATGGAATTGATTTACCCGATAAATGTTGACAATTACCTGGGAGGTGAAACGAGAAGAATCGGGTATGGGCTGTCACTCGGATACAACAGCCCGCTTGGACCAATTTCATTTTCGTTGGCCAAGGACACAAAATCCTCAAAAACACTTACAAATTTCAATGTCGGATTCTGGTTCAGATAACCGACGGAAGCCCTAAAATTTTTTATAGAGAAAAACACTGAGCAGAACCACAGCTCCAAAAACAATTGTCAAGAGCGTAAGCCTCCGGAATATCTTATCGACAATGCGCTCGATTTCCTGGCCGGATTGATACACAATTTCTTTCGATAACAAGTCTATCTCCTCCAAAACAATCGCTCTTTCCCGTTTAAATTCCTCCAGAACGGTCATACGCTCTTCAATAATTTTTGCGACAATTTCAATGCGTTCTTTTCTTATCTCTTCAATTACCGCTTTTCGCTCCTCGATCAATAGCCTTAGACTTTTCTCCCTTTGCTCATCAATACTTCTTAAGGAAGCTTCCCTATTGTATTCAAGCATGTCAGGGGTCATCTCTATTACTTGTGTAATCCGGTCCATGGAATGAACGAGTGTAGATAAACTTGTAATAAGTAATGAGTCCTGAAGGTAATTCATCAGGACATAATCTACCTGCCACCTTGCCTGTCTCGGAACCATATCGACGTACAGGTTCAATCTGTTCGACAATTCTACAACCTGCTCGGTAATCGTGGCCACACTTTTCCCCAGACCAAGATTTCCTTCGCCGATCCATTGTGCAAATATGGCTATTGTCGATTCTCGCGTAAAGTAAAAATCTTCAATAGGGTTGTTTATCGCCCATTTTTCGACCCCGCCCTCTGCCTGCGCATGATTTTCGATGTCGGTCATGTCAATGATAATGGTATCGAGTTTGGATTCATATTCCTTGCACAACTCTAAAGCGAGCTCCGCGTCTGCCCCCAGGACTTCCCTTCCTTCGCCATGCTCAAAAAAATAAATCAATTGCTTTGCCAAAGGCCAGGCATTAAAGAAGCTCGCAATGGGATCCGGCATATTTATGGCTTTGCTCATGGCTGAAATTCCATATATCTTCCACATGAGTGCTGCTTTTTTAATTTCCCGGTCTTTTGAGCTGAAGTAAATGATGTCTGCGGTTTTCTCCACATCCTCTGCAAATCTTATGAAATAATCTGTCAGCCGCAATCTTAGTTCAACATCGGAAATGTCTACTTTATCCCTTCTTTTCTCAAAAACTGAGCGCGCGCTTTTCTGCGCTGTTGCAAATGATGAAGCGAGCAATACAAGTATTATCAAATGTCTTAGTTTTCCGGATGAGAAAAGCATGTACCCCATAGTAGAAGATTGGTCGGCGTTCTGCCCCTTAAGTTATCAATAATTTTTTTGTCTTGCTTATTTTATCTAAAATGCAATTTAATAGCAAAAATTCTTTCTTAAATTCAATCGTAAAAAAGTAAGGGCTATTGATGAAATCATCGAAACTTTATAAATGGGGGCTTGCGCATCGACATCCGATTTTTTTAGTTGGGCTCATTTCTTTTTTCATTTTGCCCGAACTTTTTGAAAGGGTTTTTTTATTGAAATTCCCATTCCAGATCATGCTGACTATTTTAGTCGTGGCAAGTGTACTACTGATCCAAACTTCTCCAAAACGCAGATTTCTTACCTATGGACTGGTGCTGGCATTGTTGATTTTCCTGTTTATCTGGAACCTCTATCAGAATTCAAAAAGTTTGGAAGGAGCAGCCTACATGTTTTTGTTTATCTATTTTTCTTTCACTACGTTCTACCTGTTTAAAGATCTCATGCGCTCGCAAAAAATAACCGCTTCGGTGATCATGGGCGCATTCGCGGGGTATTTTATGATCGGGGTGATTTACTTCTTTGTATATGGATATTTAGACAGCGCTTATCCGGATACAATCAGCGTCGATATGACAAAAGAACACGGCGTGGACGATATGCTGTACTTCAGCTTTATTACACTTACCACAATTGGCTACGGTGATTTTTCACCGACTTCTCCATTAGGGCAAAAAATTGCAATTCTTCAGGGATTAATCGGTCAGTTTTACATTGCGATTGTAATGGCCATACTGGTAGGGAAATTCCTGTCTCACAATAACGACTAAACGCTAACTATTCGGCAGATATAAAACACCAAACGTAAATACCGCCTGATCCGCATCGCCTGTCACATACTTGATTTCACCAAAACCGGAAAGCCTTCGGTCAAAATAATACTCCGAACCAAATCCGGGATTCATCCCGATATCGGCATTTGATAAACGGGAATCCTCGCTGAAGCACCATAAACAACAACAAGCCGGAACGGAGAAAATCATAAAAATCAGGCCCCTCCTTCCGGAGATTTGAACTTAGGCATCTTTTTCCCACCATCTGAAAAAGCCGGCTTGATCAAAAGATTTTCACTCCAAAAAAGATCTCAAGAATTGTGATGACAAAAATGGCCCCCAATACCAAGGGACATATATATTGCAATGAGAAACCAATGTACTTGGCAATAAAGGTTTTGGGAAAACTGGAATGACCATGGGAAAGTTCCCGGAATAATTTCCGTCTTTTCCATACATAAATAGCAAAAATGCTCACCATCAGACCTCCAAAAGGCAGCAGGGTGTTTGATGCCACGTCAGTGACAAAATCCATGAAATTTACCGGTTTCTCAGCTCCTATATACGTAATAAAATTAGTAAAGAAGCCCGAATAGCCATTTCCCAACATCGATGGGATGCCCAGTAAAAATATAAGTGCGGCAGCATACCAAACCGCATTTTTGCGCTTTACTTTGTGTTTGTCGACCAGATATGCAACCGGAAGCTCCATCAAGGAAATCGTGGAAGTTAGCGCTGCAAAAGCCAAAAGCAGGAAAAACAGCGACCCGATCATAATTCCCAGGGTAGGCCCCATGGATTCAAAAATACCGGGCATGGTCATAAAGATAAGCCCTGCTCCACCTTCTGGTTCGATCCCCTGGGAGAAAACAAAGGGAAATATCATCAATCCTGCCAGAAATGCTATACCGACATCCGCAACTGTGATCATTGCTCCGGCCGAAACGATGTTTTCTTTCCGGCTCAAATAGCTGCCATAGGTCATAAGCGCTCCCAGGCCAAGCGAAAGTGAGAAGAAAGACTGACCGAGCGCCCGGTAGATCACATTGAGATTTAATTTCGACAGATCGGGAATCAGATAAAAAACAATTCCTTCAGTCGCTCCATCCAGCGTCAACGCGTATATCGTAAGCACAAGAATGATCGCAATCAATACAGGCATAAGAATTTTGCTCGCTTTCTCAATTCCTTTTGTGATGCCCTGAGATACGATATATGCCGTTGCGATTAAAAAGGCAATTGTATAACCGCCCACTTCCGCAATATCATTGACATACTCCCCAAAATGTTGTCCGATCTCAAAATTGCCAAGCAACATTTCTACAAAATATCCAAGCACCCAACCGGCAACTATATTGTAAAATGAAAGAATCAGGATACCACAAAACACACCCAAAATACCAATTATTGACCATTCGGGATGTCCCAACGGTCTAAAGGCCATAGCAGCACTTTTTTGCGATCTGCGTCCTATGGCGATCTCGGTAACAAGGATGGGATAACAGAGCACAAAGCAAAAAAGCAGATAGATAATCAAAAACGCAGATCCACCGCCTTTACCTACTTCGAAAGGAAATTTCCATATATTTCCAAGACCAACGGCGCTTCCCGCGGCTGCGGCAATAAATCCGAATTTGTTTGAAAATTTGCTTCTTCCTGGCGCCATAGTGTCTTGCTAAGTGAGTAATTTTCGTTGAGATGGCTTCAAAAAAAACACAATATTAACTACTTCGCAAATATTTTCTCAGAATCATGAATTCAGAATAATATTTTAGCAACGTTTATCCTAAGAGATATTCATTCGGACAAAAGAAAGCTCAGAAAATGAAATTTTGATAACATGCCGGCACTTCATTGGGAGCTTGTCCCAGGAATTTATATATTTATCCTGTCGGAAATAATTTCAAAGTAGATGTGGAACATCTAAAGGAAAAAATTGAGGAAGTAAAAAGTTGGTTTGCTGTCCATTGTTCAAAGGTGATCGTAGCCTTTTCGGGCGGAGTGGATTCCTGTCTCGTCGCTTTTTTGGCTCGAAAATATTTGAGCAAGGAAAATGTGTTGGCAGTTATTGCCGACTCGCCAAGCCTAAAGCGGAAAGACCTTGAAATTGCAAAGTCTTTCTGCGACAAATTCGACATCGACCTGGAAATTATCCGTACAAAGGAAATTGAAAATCCAAATTATGCGTCCAATCCCGTAGATCGATGCTATTTCTGCAAATTTACCCTGTATGATGAATTAAAGATGATCGCGGAAAAATATCCCGGATCCGATATCTTAAATGGTCAGAACTATGATGACCTCGGGGACTATCGACCGGGAATTAAGGCGGCGACCGAGTACAAGGTCCTAAAACCCTTGGCTGATTGCCATTTCACTAAAATCGATATTCGCGAAATGGCCAGATATTTTGAGCTCCCGACCTGGGATAAACCTGCCAGCCCGTGCTTGAGCAGCAGAATACCATACGGCCAGGAAGTAACAATCGAAAAACTCAGACAGATCGAAGGGGCTGAAAATATGCTCAATGCTTTGGGATTTAATGAAGTTCGCGTCAGGCATTACGGGTCAACTGCCAAAATTGAGGTTCCGGTCGAGCAGTTGCAATTGTTAATGAAACATGGAAATTCCATTAAGCGACACATCGCAAAATTGGGGTTTGAGCGATGCGAATTTGATGAAGAAGGATTGGTTTCCGGGAAATTAAACAGGGCGATCGCATGAGCAAAAATTTCAGGATAGATTATCAACGTGAAGCGCGTATCGGGTTTCAGGAGGTCGTATATGGCGCCTCCAAAAGTACCGTACAATTGGAAGCAATTGTGAAAGATTTTCGCGCAAATAAAAAAAGCGCCCTGATCACCCGGGTTCAACAGGAAAAAGCAGATTTCCTTTGCCAGGAATTCAAGCCTAACTTTTACGATAAAGTCTCGGGGGCATTGCTTATCGGGGAATTCCCCGGAGAAACAATTGACGGGGAGGTCGCCATTTTATCCGGCGGTACTTCAGATCAATTCCTGGTAAATGAGATATACTATTCCTTACTTTTTGCGGGCCGAAAAGCAGAACGATTTCAGGACATCGGAGTGGCCGGTGTTCACCGCTTACTCGACAATATTGAAGCGCTCAAGAAATTCAGGGTGCTGGTGGTCGTTGCCGGTTTTGAGGGTGCTTTGCCAACAGTGGTGGGCGGCTTATTGCCTCAACCGATCATTGCGGTTCCTGCAAGTATCGGATATGGAATAGGCGAGGGAGGAAGAGCAGCACTCCATTCCATGCTCTCAAGCTGCGCCAATGGCATCACGGTCGTAAACATCGACAATGGTTACGGAGCTGCTATGGCCGCTTACAGGATCATTAACGGGCAGTAAGCAGTACGACATCACCTCCAAGCCTGTCAATTATCAGGATGGAACTACCGGCAGGGGGTGTGTGATCGGGCGACCTTTCCAATAAAAGAGATGGACGGCGCTTTCCGGCGTTTTCCCCATTGATAAAGCAGGACCACAAAGACAGAGTGAAACAATTTCGATTTTAATCGTTTCATTCCTATTTATTTCTCATTTGTTTTATGGAAATTTAGGACTTAATCAAAGTCTATGAGTATTCTGAAAATAGAAGCCTTCTCAGGTCTGAGCGGAGATATGTTTCTAGGCGCATTGACCGACCTCGCCGGAGCCTATACCGAACTGGAATTATTGCCCCGAAAGCTTCATCTGGAAAACGTGGAGGTGAAAATTACCGAAGTGGAAAAAGCCGGAATCGCGTGCAGGCACATCAAAATACTGGATCATAACACGTATGAAAACCTCGAACACCTTCCCGCTCACATACACAGCCATGATCACCGGCACAAACATACGCACACCCACCACGCTCATGCCGGAGGGCACACCCCACACAGACATCTGAAGGACATTGAAAAGATCATTGACAGAGGGGACCTGACGGACAACGCCAGGAAAATTGCCAAAAAAATATTTTTACTGTTAGGTGCGGCAGAATCCAAAGTACACGGAGTCGACATAAATAAAATTCATTTTCACGAAGTAGGAGCGATTGATTCCATTCTGGATATTGTCGGTTCTGCTTTCCTGCTGGATAGGCTCTCCATAGATGCTTCGGTCTCGACGCCTATTTGCACCGGTCACGGGTTTGTAAAGGCAGACCACGGTCGCATGCCCATCCCTGCACCGGCCACAAAAGAGCTGTTACTCGGCATTCCGGTCCATGCAGGTAAGGTAAAGGGAGAAATGACCACACCTACCGGGGCCGCAATATTAAAATACCTGAATCCCTCCTTTGATGTTCCGGTCCTAATCGAGAAGAAAGTCGGTCATGGGCCCGGAGAAAAAGACTTTGAGCACCCAAATGTGCTCCGGCTTTCGCTTTGTGAATCTGCTTCCGGCATCGAACGTGAAATGTACATGATAGAGACCAACATTGACGACATGTCCTCGGAATTATTGGGCTACGATTTCCAGGAAAATCTTTTGAATGCCGGTGCCGTAGATTATTACTTCACACAAATTACCATGAAAAAAGGGCGACCCGGAATACTAATTTCCGCTTTTGCGCCCGAAGATAAAGTGAAACATGTTTCTGATTTTCTTTTGGAAAACACAAGCACTATTGGCCTGAGAAGCTATCCCGTTTCGAGACAAATTCTGAAGCGAACCTTAAAAAGCATTAAAACTTCACTGGGAGAAGTAAAAGTAAAAGAAGTCCTGTTGCCATCAGGTGGCAGCAGGGTTACTGTCGAATACGAATCCGCCAAAGAAATAGCAGCGAGGCTCAACAGGCCCGTTTCGGAAATCTTTAATCAGCTCAATAAAGAGATCTGAGCAAAATGACTTTTTGGAGCTATTATGTGCCGGCATTAGTTTCTCAAATAGTTGTCTTTATGCTTTTCGGCAAACAAAAAAAGCCCCTCACCAACATGGGCAAGGGGCACCCTCCAAATCAATCTGGCACAGTGTATGAAGTCTTTATCCGCGATTTACATCCCACAACAAGAAGGTAACCACATTCAACCTGCCTTCACCGCCCGAACCAAAACGTCTTCCCATCGGAGGAAAGTCCTCGTGTCCAAAAGGACCTCTGCGTCCGGCCTGGCCTCTTTTCCCTTCAAATTTTCTGCCCTCCGGCTTCATCTTTTCAGACCATTCCTTTCGGTCTTCTCTGAGTTCTACGAGCAGGTCGTCAATTTCCGGTCTGTATTTATTGGCTATTAGTTTTGCTTCATCGTAGAGGTTCTCAATTACGATTCGCTGGGCCTTAAGTTCGTCAATAAGGTCCTCGCTCACCTCCTCTCCTTTTATTCTTGAAGCCCGGGCTTCAAAAAAGAATTCATTTTCAATAAGCCGCTGACTTATCAGCTCTTCTCTCAATCGGACGATCTCTTTTTTGTCCGCATCAGAAATAGATTTTTCAAGAATATTCCTTTTCGCATCCACTTTAGGTTTTATGTTTTCCTTAAAGAATGCCCTTCGCTCTTTAAATTGATCGCGGCGATCTGCGGCTGTTTCATTTCCATCATTTGCAAAGGCTGTTACCAGTAATACTCCGATCATAGCAAACAGCAGGGTCCATTTTTTCACGTTCATAACTTTTTCTTTTTGTTTTTGTAATTATAGACGTAAGTCTTTTATGCCGGTTTAAGCTCAAATTCAAGTCTTCAACCAAACTCACATTTTTCTCAATTAAGTACGGATTAAACTGCATAAATACATTTTTTGTCTAATTTTGCAGGTCTGTTTTTAGGCTGGAAATTTGAACATTTATGGAATTAACGAAAAAATATAATCCGATTGAAGTTGAAGACAAGTGGTACGAGGTATGGATGAAAAATGGTTTCTTCAACTCCAAACCGAATCCGGATAAAAAACCTTATACCATAGTAATTCCTCCGCCAAATGTAACCGGTGTACTGCATATGGGGCATATGCTCAACAATACCATTCAGGATGTGCTTATCAGGAAAGCGAGGATGCAGGGATATGAAGCCTGCTGGGTGCCCGGGACAGATCACGCATCCATTGCCACAGAAGCAAAAGTAGTAAATATGCTTAAGGAGCGGGGCATTGACAAAAACGATCTGACGCGTGAGGAGTTTCTCAAACACGCCTGGGAATGGAAAGAAAAGCATGGTGGAATTATTCTGGAACAGCTTAAAAAACTTGGCGCATCTTGCGATTGGGATCGAACCGCCTTTACTATGGATAAGGCCCTGTCGGAAAGTGTGATCAAGGTTTTTGTCGATTTATATAGAAAAGGGAAGATCTATCGCGGAGTTCGAATGGTGAATTGGGACCCGCAAGCCAAGACCGCTGTTTCCGATGAGGAGGTAATCTACAAAGAAGAACAGTCAAAACTTTATTATGTGAATTATAAAATTGAAGGTGAGGACGGCCACGTGACTGTTGCAACTACCCGACCCGAGACAATCCTTGGCGATACGGCAGTTTGTGTGAATCCCAAAGATAAGCGCTTTATGCATCTCCGGGGGAAAAACGTAATTGTTCCTCTTGTGAACCGAGTAGTACCGATAATCGAAGACGATTATGTGGATATGGAATTTGGTACGGGCTGCCTGAAGATTACTCCGGCGCACGATATCAACGACTATGAAATTGGTATCAGACACAATTTAGCTTCGATAGATATCTTCAACGACGATGGAACAATTAATGAACAAGGAGAAGTGTTTGTCGGCGAAGACCGGTTTAGAGTCAGAAAACTTGCTGCCAAAAAGCTACAGGAAGACGGATGTCTTGAAAAAGCGGAAGACTATGTAAATAAGGTAGGTTTTTCGGAAAGGACAGACGCAGCGATTGAGCCGAAGCTCTCTATGCAATGGTTCCTGGAAATGAAGGATATTTCCAAACCGGCACATAAGTATGTAATGAACGATCATATCAAATTGGTACCCGCCAAGTTTAAAAATACCTATAATCATTGGATGGAGCATGTCAAGGACTGGTGCATTTCGCGGCAGTTATGGTGGGGACACAGAATTCCGGCCTATTATCTGCCGGACAGCAACGATTTTGTAGTAGCCGAATCAGATCGCGAAGCTCTGGAGCTGGCCAGAGAAAAAACAGGAAACCCCGACCTGGCTTTTGAGCAACTAAGACAGGACGAGGACGTGCTGGATACGTGGTTTTCGTCATGGTTGTGGCCAATCTCAGTCTTTGACGGGATACGGCATCCCGATACCGAAGACATAAATTATTATTATCCGACCAATGTACTTGTCACCGCTCCGGAAATTTTGTTTTTCTGGGTTGCGCGAATGATCATTTCCGGATATGAGTACCGCGGAGAACTTCCATTTAAAGATGTATACCTAACGGGAATAGTAAGGGATAACCAACGCAGAAAGATGTCTAAATCCCTAGGCAACTCACCGGACCCGATCAATCTGATGAAAGAATACGGAGCGGACGGAGTGCGCACGGGAATGCTGTTTTCCTCACCGGCAGGGAACGATCTTTTATTTGACGTAAAGCTGTGCGAGCAGGGCCGGAACTTCAACAACAAAATCTGGAATGCGCTAAGGCTGGTGAAGGGATGGAAAACCGCTGAAAACGTCGCGCCTGAAATCGGGAGTGATGAGGTTGCCGTCGAATGGATGGATGCCAGAATGCATCAATCGTTGGCAGAGCTCGAAGATCACTTTTCGAAATACAGGATCTCAGATGCCTTGATGGTGATCTATAAGCTTATATGGAGCGATTTCTGTAGCTGGTATTTGGAAGCCATTAAGCCGGATTTCGAGCGGCCCATCGATTCCGAGACCTATAAAAAAACCATCGATATTTTTGAGCACCTGATGAAAATTGCTCATCCGTTTATGCCTTTTATCACCGAAGAGGTTTACCAGCAGTTGAAAGGGCGCAAAACGGGCGATTATATTATGATGGCCGACTGGCCTGCCAAAGCCGATTTTGATGCAACCATAGTCCGGAAGGCCAACAGGGTTTTTGAAGCCGTGGCATTGATACGCAACATCCGGCAGCAACATGGGATAAGCCCGAAGGAAAAGCTCAAGGTATATATTAAGACGGAAAATATCGAAGCCTACTATCCGGCGACTAAATTGATTTGGAAATTAGCAAACATTGACGAATTCGATATTGTAACGGAAAAAATTGAAAACACTGTCAGCTTTCATATTGGCGCCGACGAATGGTTTATTCCTCTGAATAAGACGATTGATGTAGAAAAAGAAATTAAGATCATTGAAGAAGAGATCAACTATTTGCAGGGATTTTTAAACGCGGTAATGAAGAAGCTGAGCAATGAGCGCTTTGTTCAAAATGCCCCGGAAAAGGTCGTTGCAATGGAAAAGAAAAAGAAAGAAGACGGGGAAAAGCGAATTAAAGCATTGCAGGAGAAGCTGGACCATCTTACTCTGAGAAATAATACTTAAGTAATTGGCTTTATACAAGGATTTTACAAACTGATTTTTATATTTTTGTAAAACCTTTTCCTGTTCATGGTAAGAAGAATTTTTCCTTCGGATAAAAATTACATACTCCAGGAAGTTCAGACTTCTCAAAGAGACACACTGCTTAAATTTCTGGTCCGTTTTGTCAAGCGATACTATTTGCAAAATAACAATCCTCTCGGACTTATCGATGACACCATTTTGGAGATTCAAAGGGAGAAAGCTTTTTCAATGAAAGCATTTGACGGATTCTATTACAATTTATCTGCGATTTACAGGTTTAAGTACGGCGAAGTGCAATTGGAATTTTTGTTCGACGGATCCAGTCACTATGAAAAATATGTAAAAGACTGGAGTGATTTTTTCAAACAGCATGTAAAAACTTTTTGCCTGAACAGATTTTTCGTCAGAGCGGTTTTGGACCTCGCCGTTTTTCATAACCAGGATCGGGTTGCTTATCTGGCCGGAGACCGGTTAAAGTATTTTCTCAGTCAATATTACGCGCTGAAAGTATATAAATACAAAGGCATCACAGATATTAATTCTCAGGCGTCCTGAGATATTTCCCTTCAAATACTTTCACCGCAGGGCCGCTCAGAAAAATATTTTTGAAATGACCGTCCTTCTTTTCAAAACTAATATGCAGTTCCCCTCCCAACGTCTTAACCTTTACCGGCGATGTGGCTCCCTCCATAGCCAGAACCAATGCTGCCGCCGTAACGCCGGTACCGCAGGAAAGTGTTTCATTTTCCACGCCCCGCTCGTAAGTACGAACAAAGATTTCCGAACGATTGTACTGCTGCACAAAATTTACATTACTGCCCTCTTTAAAATACGGAGCGCCGAATCGTATTTTTCTCCCCTCGCGAAACACATCGTGACGCTCCACATCTCTTACAAAGCATACATGATGAGGAGAGCCGGTATACAAAAAGTAGTGATCTTTGCGTTTCTCGATATCATCGACATCCGGCATTTTAACATATACAAGATCGCCCTCAATTCTGGAGTGCAGAATCCCTTCCGATGTCATAAATTTGCATCGATCACGTACGATACCCAGTTGATTGGAAAATTTCACGGCACAACGGCTTCCATTGCCACAAAGACTTGTCAGATGACCGTCGGAATTGTAATAGATCATTTCAAAATCAGCCGCTTCGTGGTTCCTGATCAATATGAGGCCGTCCGCACCAATACCAAATTTTCGATGACAAAGATGCGCAATCAGCGCATGATCTTCCGGATCAAAAATCGCTCTTCTATCATCGACCATGATGAAATCATTGCCTGTCCCCTGGTATTTAAAGAATGTTATTGCGTTCATAATGATAAAATGAAGGTAAACATAAAGTCCGAAAACAAAAAAAGCCAACCCCCGGGATTGGCTTATCATTATCTTTATGATCCGCTACTTCGAAAGTTTTTCCTTAATCCGAGCGGATTTACCTTGCCGTCCTCTGAGGTAGAACAATCTTGCTCTTCGGACCTTACCTCTTCTCACCACCTTTATGCTCTCAATATTAGGGGAGCTAATCGGGAAAATCCGCTCAATACCGATCCCATTGGAGACCTTTCTCACTGTAAAAGTCTCTCCATTTGACCCGACATTTCTCCGCTGAAGAACAGTTCCCTGGAAGTTCTGAATTCTCTCCTTATTTCCTTCCTTAATTCTAACTGCGACAATTACAGTATCTCCAGCTCTGAAATCTGGAAGTTTTGCTACTGCATCTCTGTATTCTTGCTCGAATTCTTTTATTAATTGATCACTCATTGTCTTGATTTTTACTGCTCTCTCAAAACGGACTGCAAATATATGGAATATAAAATAAAAAGGGCAATTTATTCCGCGAATAAATTTCAATCGTTCAGAAGCCCCGGTCTCCGTTGCCTTGTCCGTTCGATCGAACGGTTCAATCGCCATTCTTCAATTTTGGCCGAATGTCCGGAAACCAACACTTCAGGCACTTTTAAACCTTTGTAATCGGCAGGCCTGGTGTAAACCGGAGGGGCTATCAGATTATCCTGAAAAGAATCGCTTAAGGCCGATGTTTCATCCGAGAGCACCCTTGGGATCAATCGAACAATTGCATCCGTAAGCACGATCGCTCCAAATTCTCCACCTGAAAGTACGTAATCCCCAATGCTTATTTCCCTTGAAATAAGATGTTCTCGCACCCGCTCATCTACCCCTTTGTAATGCCCGCAGAGCAAAATCAGGTTTTGCTTCAAAGAAAGCTCGTTGGCGATTCCCTGATTCAATAATTCGCCATCCGGGCTCAGATATATGATTTCGTCATATTCCCTTTCTTTTTTCAGTGCGGTTATACATTTGTCAATTGGTTCGATCATCAGTACCATTCCGGCTCCGCCGCCGTACTGATAATCATCCACCTGTCTTTGTCTGTTTATCGAATAATCCCTGAGATCATGTATTTGAATGTCAACCAGGTGTTTTTCCTGCGCCCGTTTTAGTATTGAATGATGCAACGGACTTTCCAACAGGCCCGGCAAACATGTAATAATATCGATTCTCATGCCCATCTACAGGTAAATATCCAATAAGCCGTCCGGAAGATTCACGTTGACCTCGTTCTTTTCGTGATCTGCGCTGCCGACAATTTCATTGCTGACGGGAATCAATACCTCTTTGTCCTTGTATTTCATGGAGATCAAATCCTGGTTGCCACCGGTAAAGATTTGCTCAATAGTGCCAAGTTTTCCAAGAGACCGATCGCAAATCGTATATCCTATGACATCATGGTAATAAAACTGATCGTTGTTCAGCTTGGGCAAAAGGCTCAAAGGAAGCATTAGCGTTGCCGATTTCAATTGCATAGCTTCTTCGACGGAATGGACATCTTCGAAATGAAGGATACCTTTATTACCGTTAATATGGAGGGATGAAACCAAAAATGGAATCAACTCATTGCCTTTTCTGACAATCACTGATTCCAATTTTCCGTATTTTTCGGGATCATCAACATCCAGATGAATGTTGACAGCTCCTTTGAGACCATGCGGCTTGAGTATAAAGCCAATTTCAAAGCAATCTTCAAGCTTCATGGAACGAAAGATTATTCCTTATCTTCCTTCTTTTCTTCTTGCGTTGAGGCTTCTTCCTTTTTCTCGTCTTTTAAAGCTTCGGCTTTAGGTTCTTTCTTCTCATCGCGATCGGCTTCATCACTTGAAGCTTCCTCAGTTGGCTTTTCGGCCACCTCTTCCGCTTCTTTGGATTTTACATCTTCGGAAATTTCAACCTTTTCTTCAGCCACATCTTCCGCTTTTACTTCTTCCTCAACCTTCTCCTGTACTTCCTGTTCGGAAGCAACCTCCGCTTCCGGCTCTTTGATTTTTGACTCCGGCTCTTCGGGAGTTTCTTCGGCTTTCCCTTCCTCCTCTGTCGCCGTCTCTTCTACGGCTGCTTCCTCCGGCACGGCTTCTTCTGCCGCAGTAGCTGCGCCAGCTTCCTCAACAACCTCTTCCGCCACCTCTTCTTCGGGCTCCAAGGCTGCAAGTTTTTGTTTAAGTGCTTCGGCTTTAGCTTCATTTACTTTTTTCTCAGCCTCAAGCCTGGCTTTGGCATCCGCCGCTTTTTTCTTTTGAATCGATTCAACCTTGTTTGAGATCTCTGTCTCTTTTTCCTTCAACCAATCTTCAAATTTTTTATCAGCTTGTTCCTGGGTAATTGCACCTTTTAAAACACCAACCTGCAGATGTTTTCTAAGCATAATCCCCTTGTGAGAAAGGATTCTTCTCGCCGTATCCGTCGGCTGGGCACCCTTCAATAACCAATCCAATGCCCGGTCTCCGTTTATTTCGATGGTTGCCGGATTTGTTAAAGGATTGTACGTGCCTAATTTTTCAATAAGTCTACCATCTCGTGGCGATCTGACATCTGCTACGATCACGTCGTACATTGCTCTTTTTTTGCGTCCTCGACGCGTCAATCTAATTTTTACTGCCATTTTTCAAGTTAAATTTTAGTTATGGAACACGTCCATTATAAAAAGGAGTGCAAAGATATTGTAAATATATCAGAATGCGAAAGCAGACCCTGAAATTTTGCAGATCATACCCAAAGCCCATGTACTGCAAAGCCCTTTCATTTATGTAGGATACAAAGCAAGGCATATCAAATATCGAGATAATATTCGTAAAACCGCTTAGGCAATTATACTTACTTGAAATTAATTAATACATTTGACTCCCAAATAAAGTAATCATGGATAAATTCTCCTATATCTCCAATGCCGATGCAAATGTAATCGACGATTTATATCAAAAATATAAGACCGAACCGGAATCCGTGGATATCAGCTGGCAACGTTTTTTTGAGGGGTTTGAATTTTCCCTGAATAAATCTGATGATAACGGAGTTTCGCGGGAACCTCAGGCAAGAGGAGGAATTTCCTTGAAAGAATTAGGCGTGAGAAACCTTATTCACGCTTATCGAACCAGAGGGCACCTAAAATCGGATACCAACCCGGTCAGACCCAGAAGAAAGCATAACGTACTCCTGGAATTAACCGACTTTGGATTGTCCGACAAAGATCTGGATGTCGAGTACGAGTATGAGGTAGGTCAGTCACTGGGACTGGGACGCGCTAAACTTCGCGATATTTTTGAAGCATTAAAAAAAGTGTACCTGGGGCCTATCGGCTTTGAGTATATGCACATTCGCAATGCCGGTGTCATCGAGTGGTTCAAGGAAAAGGCCGAAAGGAGCTTTTTCAAGTTTGACCCTGAAATTGAAGAGAAACGACACATTCTTTCCAAGCTGAATGAGGCGGTTGTATTTGAGAATTTTCTGCACACGAAATACATCGGACAAAAGCGATTTTCATTGGAGGGAGGTGAAAATACGATCCCTGCTTTGGATAAGATCATAAGAACCGCAATCGGCGCAGGTGTCGAAGAAGTCGTGATTGGGATGGCGCATCGCGGAAGATTGAATGTGCTGGCCAACATCATGCAGAAGACCTATGAAGAAATATTCAGTGAATTTGAGGGTACTGCCGTCCCCGATATGACTATGGGGTACGGAGATGTCAAATATCATCTGGGTTATTCCAGCAAGTATAAAGGATCAAATGGAAAGGAGATTTACTTGAAATTGGCTCCTAACCCCTCGCATCTCGAGGCCGTTGATCCGGTAGTTTTGGGCTATACCAGAGCCCAGATCGATGATGAATACCAGGGTAATCTTAATAAAGCAATCCCCATCCTCATTCATGGAGATGCGGCGATCGCAGGCCAGGGAATCGTGTATGAAATAACCCAAATGGCAAATTTGCCGGGTTATACGACCGGCGGCACCATTCATTTTGTGATCAATAACCAGATGGGGTTCACTACGGATTACGACGACGCGAGGTCCAGCATCTATTGTACCGACATCGGAAAAATTGTCGATGCTCCCATCCTGCACGTGAATGGAGATGACGCCGAAGCCGTAAATTTCTGCTCCGAACTGGCCGTGGAGTATCGACAAAAATTCGGGAAAGACATCTATATAGACCTTTTGTGCTACCGGCGGCATGGTCATAATGAAAGCGACGAACCGAAATTCACACAGCCAAAACTGTACAACGTAATTGCAAAACACCCAAATCCGCGCGAGGTCTATTCCAAAAAGTTGGTGGAGCGAGGTGAGACGGACGCAGAATTGGCCAAGCGGATGGATAAGGAATTTCGAAGTTTATTGCAGGACCGGCTAAACCTTGCCAAGCAAAATCCGTTGCCTTATCAGCCGCAAAAAATGGAAGAAGAATGGCAACAACTGGCGCCTGCCGTACCGGGCGATTTCGATTCCTCGCCCGATACCGCAATTCCGTTAAAAACGGTTCACAAGATCGGGAAAGCGCTCACGACGCTTCCGGAGGGATTTAAACCGATCAAACAAATTGAACGACTTATTAAAGAACGAAAATCCAATTTCTTTGAAAAAAAGCAATTGAACTGGGCCGATGCCGAACTATTGTCCTATGGTTCTTTGCTTTTGGACAAAAAGGTGGTCCGAATATCCGGCCAGGATGTAAAGCGGGGAACATTTTCACACAGGCATTCCATGATATTTGATGCCGAGACAAATTATCCGTATTGTTTCTTGTGCAATATCGAAAAAGGCCAAAAAGAATTTAAAATTTACAATTCGCTCCTTTCGGAGTTTGGTGTGTTGGGATTTGAGTACGGATACGCAATGGCTTCCCCAAACGCTCTGGTAATTTGGGAGGCTCAATTTGGTGATTTCTCAAATGGCGCTCAGGTATTGATTGACCAATTTGTCACAAGCGCCGGCACAAAATGGCAACGAATGAATGGCCTGGTCATGCTCTTGCCTCACGGCTACGAAGGTCAGGGCCCGGAACATTCAAGCGCCCGACCGGAACGATTCCTGGAACTTGCGGCCGATTACAATATGATCGTTGCCAACATGACCACACCTTCCAATTTCTTCCATCTGATTCGAAGGCAACTGACCTGGAATTTCAGAAAACCCTGTATGGTAATGTCGCCAAAGTCACTGCTTAGACATCCCGAAGTGATCTCACCTATTTCCGAATTTACCAAAGGCGGTTTCAAAGAGGTATATGACGATGATTACGCGGATATCAAAAAGGTAAAGAAATTATTGTTCTGTTCCGGAAAGATCTATTTCGATCTGCTGCATGAGCAGCGAAAAGCCAACCGAAAAGACGTTGCCATCATACGAATTGAGCAATTATTCCCATTCCCTGAAAATCAGATTGCCGAGATTCGCAAAAAGTACGGCAGAAGCCCAAAGGCAATTTGGGTGCAGGAAGAACCTGAAAATATGGGCGCCTGGACGTATATACTCCGGAAGTTCCGAAAAAATGTCGATGATGGGATTTTCCGCCCTCCAAGTGCTTCGCCAGCCACGGGATATAGTAAAATCCACCAGGACGAACAGCAGGAAATTGTAACTAAAGCTTTTGCCGATTAAACAAAAAAAAATGAGCTTCGAAATTAAAATACCCGGTGTCGGAGAATCGATCACCGAAGTGACCGTAGGCCAATGGATCGCGGAAGATGGAACATACGTGGAAATGGATAATCCGATTTGCGAATTGGAATCGGAGAAGGCAACTTTTGAATTGAATGCGGAAGTGGCCGGCGTTTTAAAGCAAAATGCAAAAGAAGGTGAAACGCTGGAGATCGGTGCCGTGATTGGCTTCATCGACGAACAAGCAAAAAGTTCCGGCGCTTCGAAAACAGATGACGGGTCGACATCCATTGTTTTTCAAAACAAGCTGAAGAAAACCGGACAGGTTCTGGAAATGGTCGTACCAAATGTCGGAGAATCCATCAAGGAGGTAACCATCGGAAGCTGGTCAAAAGAAGAAGGAGATTATGTGGAAATGGATGAAGTCATTGCAGAGATTGAATCTGAAAAAGCAACTTTCGAATTGACCGCCGAAGCCCAGGGGTATCTGAATATTGTTGCCAAAGAAGGTGATACCCTGGAAATTGGTGCCTTAATCTGCAAAATTGAAGCAGCAGAAGGCGATGCTTCATCATCTGCCGGTAAGGAATCACCGGAAAGCATACCGCAGAGCAACGCGTATGCGAGCGGTCACCCTTCCCCGGCCGCCGGAAAAATACTTGCCGAGAAAGGAATGACCCCGCAGGAAGTAACGGGCACCGGTGTTGGAGGAAGAATCACTAAGGAAGATGCGATTAATGCCGAAAAACAACTGCAAAAAAAGGACGAACCTGCCGTAAAAGAAGACCTTTCCGTTTCGACAAGTGCCCTGCGCGAACAGCGCAGGGAGAAAATGACCACCCTGAGAAAAACCATCTCCAAAAGACTGGTTTCTGTGAAGAATGAAACGGCCATGCTGACTACCTTCAACGAAGTGAACATGAAACCGATCATGGATATCCGGTCGAAATACAAAGATCCGTTTAAAGAAAAATACGATGTCGGTCTGGGTTTCATGTCGTTTTTCACAAAGGCATGTTGCATGGCACTTCGGGAATGGCCGGCCGTAAATGCGCAAATCGATGGAGATGAATTGGTTTACAGTGAATTTTGTGATGTTTCCATTGCCGTGTCCGCCCCGAAAGGATTGGTCGTTCCGGTAATAAGAAATGCCGAGTCGATGAGTTTCGTTGAGATCGAAAAGGAGGTCGTGCGGTTAGCCACCCGGGCCAGGGAAAGCAAGCTTAGCATTGAAGAAATGCAGGGCGGGACATTTACCATCACCAACGGAGGCGTCTTTGGTTCGATGATGTCAACACCGATCATTAATTCTCCACAGTCCGCCATATTGGGAATGCACAACATCGTTCAACGGCCGGTGGCGGAAAACGGGGAAGTGCTTATTCGGCCAATGATGTATGTGGCATTATCCTACGATCACAGGATTATTGATGGCAGGGAATCAGTGAGTTTTCTGGTCCGGGTAAAAGAATTATTGGAAGATCCGACAAGGTTGCTTCTGGGTATATAATATGTAAAAAGCATAAAATGAAATACGACGTAACTGTAATTGGCTCCGGCCCCGGAGGTTATGTAGCCGCAATTCGATGTGCTCAATTGGGCATGCAAACAGCTATTATTGAGAAATACGATACGCTTGGAGGAACCTGCCTCAACGTTGGTTGCATACCTTCCAAAGCCCTGTTGGATTCCTCGGAACATTATCACAATGCCAAAAATCATTTCAAAACGCATGGTATTGATGCAACAAACTTAAAAGTCAATCTGAAGCAAATGATAAAGCGAAAAGGTGAAGTGGTTCGGCAAACTGTTGCAGGGATTGATTTTCTAATGAAGAAAAACAAAATCGATGTATTTCATGGATTAGGGTCGTTTATCAATAAAAACACCATTTCGGTAAACGGCGGGGATAAAGACCAAACGATCGAGACAGAATATGTAATAATTGCAACCGGATCGAAACCGGCAAATCTGCCATTTATAAATTTAGACAAAAAGCGGGTGATCACGAGTACTGAAGCGCTAAATATGTCCTCGGTTCCCAAACATCTTATTGTGATTGGAGGGGGTGTAATCGGAGTCGAACTCGGATCTGTGTACGCAAGGTTGGGAGCTAAAGTTTCGGTGGTGGAATTTTTGGATAGCCTTATTCCGACTATGGACAGGAGCATGGGCAGGGAATTGCAAAAAGTACTGAAAAAGAACGGTTTTGAATATTACCTGAAACACAAAGTCACCGCAGTTGAAACCAAGGGCCCCGATATAAAAGTTACGGCGGAAAACAGTAAAGGCGAGCAGGTCGAGATAAGCGGAGATTATTGCCTGGTATCCATTGGAAGGCGACCATATACGGAAGGACTAAAACTTGAAAATGCGGGCGTACGCGCCGGTGAAAACGGACAGATTGAAGTTGATGATCAATTGCGGACCAACGTCAAAAATATTTTTGCGATTGGCGATGTCGTAAAAGGCGCTATGCTCGCTCACAAAGCCGAAGAAGAGGGTGTTTTTGTAGCTGAGATCCTTGCAGGTCAAAAACCTCATATCAATTACCTGTTGATCCCCGGCGTGGTGTACACCTGGCCGGAAGTTGCCTCCGTCGGCTATTCGGAAGAGCAATTGAAAGAAAAGGAAATCCCTTATAAATCCGGATCTTTTCCATTTAAGGCCTCAGGCCGGGCGCGGGCAAGCATGGACACCGAAGGTTTGATTAAAGTGCTGGCACATAAGGTAACGGATGAAATTCTTGGAGTGCACATGATAGGCCCGAGGGCCGCAGACATGATCGCAGAGGCGGTTGTCGCAATGGAATACCGCGCTTCGGCAGAGGATATTTCCAGAATGTCCCACGCTCATCCGACATTTACCGAATCATTTAAAGAGGCGTGCCTGGCCGCGACCGATAACCGGGCATTGCATATTTAACCCGAAAAATTCATAATTCTTCCTGCGGCAAGGCAGGCGTCTGAAGCATCACCTTTATGCTCTAAAAAGTACCCTTTTAAGTGGCAGCCCGCATTTTTTGTTCCTCAAATTTGAGGAATGAATAAAAGTAATGATCGGGGTTATCCCGATGCGTATTTGCTTGTGATCTATCCTTTTGCATTATTCTTTAGAAAATGACTTATTGGAAATAAATCCGGTTAATCCGAATCGTCTGCGTTTTTTGCCTGTGGATCCGTCCGATTTTCTTTTTCCGGATTTCAACAAAAAAGCCTTTGTTTGAAGCTTGTTCTCATAAAATTCCGGGGACACTTTTTCATTCTTCGGCATCCATAACTATCTTGTGATGCAACACGGCTAACTTCTAAACTATTATCCAATGAAACTTTTTAAGTATGTTATTCCCTTATTCGCAGCCATTCTGCTCGTTGATTGTACTCCAAAATCAACTGATAAAAACCAGGATGCGGGCTTAAAAACTCCGGAAAATCCTATGATTGCAAAAATAGCCGAACTTAAAAAAGCAGGTTATGAGATCGTTGATTACCACGGGCATTTAAAGGGGGGATTGACCATGGAAGAATTACTGGAACATTCAAGGAAAACGGGCATTGAATACGGGGTGGCTTTTAATGCAGGTGTCGGATTTCCAATAACGGATGATGCCACTTTGCTTGCCAACTATGAGAAATATAAAGATTATCCGGTCTACATGGCCATGCAAGCTGAAGGAAGGGAATGGGTAAACATGTTCTCAAAAGAGAGCATTGCCACGTTTGACTATGTTTTCACCGATGCAATGACCTGGACGGACCGCAAGGGAAGGCGAATGCGCCTGTGGATTCCGGAAGAAGTCTTTGTCGAGGATAAAGAAGACTTTATGGATCAGCTTGTGGAAAAAATCGTCGGTGTAATGACCGATGAACCGATTGATCTGTACGTTAATTCCACTTTCCTCCCGGATGTGCTTCAACCGGAATACGACGCCCTCTGGACAGAAGAGCGTATGGACAAAGTGATTGGTGCGGCCGTAGCAAATGATGTGGCTATTGAAATCAATGCGCGTTATAAAATCCCATCGGCGAAATTTATAAAAAGGGCTAAAGCTGCCGGGGCTAAATTCAGTATGGGGACCAATAACGTTACAAAAGAGCTCGGGACACTGGACTATGCCATTCGGATGATTGAAGCATGTAATTTGGAACCGGGCGACTTTTTTAAACCGGCCAAGCAGTAGAACACGATACATCTTTTTACGCCGGACCGATCCTCACTACGGGCATCGGGCTGCCGGTGCGTGCAATACGTTTCGCACAAACCCCGGCAATCTTTCCGGAAAATCCGGCTACTGAAGCACCCCGATCACTTTGAGTCTTATCTCATTTAATTCTTCTTTGAAATGATCCAGGGACTGGATCAATTGAACTTTCCTGCCTTGAAACTCTTCGGCTTTTTTGTTGAAGAGCTCTTTGTAATATTCGATGCCCTCACTTAGGTTTTTGTGAAAAGTTTCAATGTATTTCTCGTTCTTTTCGGTCAGGGGCCTGGCCATTTCGCCAACTTTATTCTTCAGATAATCGACGTACAAACTCAACTCCTTGATAAATACGTGAGGCCGGTCTTTGCGCTCAATAATGTTCGATTTTCCATAAATGTGGCTGACCATTTCCTTCAAGGATACTTTCCTGGAATAATAGGCCATGTTTGGCCCCGGGCAAACGGACACTCCGGGCCCCTCTTTTCTGTAATCCAGCTTGTTTTTATGAAGTGCTGAAGTACCAAGGCCTACGCAAATACAGGCCTTTTCCACCACCTTGTCAAATTCTTCCCGATACTTTTCGTCGTTGTCTGCGTGAAGTTCTCTCAATTCTTTCAGCTTAAGGAATTGATACTGCCTCGACGCGATACAAATCGCTTTTTCACCAAAATCCTTATTGATTTCCACATATTTCTTGGGGCATGGACTCCCTGGTCGATTTTTGTCAATAAACTCCTGTTTTTCAATATCCTTTGTATTTCCCCTTATGTTATTGAACGGGACACCTAAAGGAGAAATACCGCTGAGGTACAAATCTTTTTCCCTGGCATTCGAAAGCAGTTCGAGGGTTTGATCATCCACGTTTGTTACTTCCTGAGCAAGGAGGAACGGAGTGCCCCACCCTACTGAATCAACATCGTAATAATCCAGTATAAATTCGTGTTCATCGGACGTTCCAACGCCGCCCTGGGCAGTGATCAAGATCGGCATAGGTTGCTTCGGCACGGTTTTACCCTTAGCTTCAAGCGCCGCAACCAGGATTTTATGGGTGGTATCGATGAGCGCTTCCCGGTTTACTTTAAATTCTTCTAGGATCGGCCCCATCAGGTAACCGTCAGTTGCAAAGGCATGTCCTCCGCAATTCAGCCCCGACTCGATGCGATATTCGGAGATCCAGATCCCTTTCTTTGCTAAAAATTTCCCCTGTATAAGCGCCGATCTGTAATCGCTCACTTTTAGTATAATCCTTTTTTTGATTTCCCCCTTTTCATTCGGATAAAAATCATCGAAATTCTCCATGTAGCTGTACAACCGAGGGTTCATTCCTGCCGAAAGAACAACGGAGGAGTTCAGGTCGCTCTTGGCAAAACCTCGCAGCGCTGCATGCGCATCGTTGTACTCCCGGGGGAGTTTCTTGTTATTTTTATATGTCTCCCGGTCCAGCTTTGTCATGATGTTTACATCAATCGAGCCCAGGGGTAAATGTTGATGCAACCACTGTTGAAGCCCCTTGAGATTATTATTCTGTATGAAGTGGTTAAACCGAAGCTTGATTTCCGAAAGGTCGGGAAGCATCTCCATATACTTTTCGAGCTCTCCTCCTTTCTGGTGAATGGACTTTTTAAGCTCTTCGAACTTCTTCTTTACAATTTCATCAATCAAATTCAGATATGCAGTTATTCGCTTTGCTCTGAAATCGTCTATTTTGTCTGATATGGCCTGAAATGGAATATCAAATTTTCTGCAATAAAATTCGCGCATCTTTTCAACCAGAATATCATCTACCAGTGAAATAGCCGATGAGATTCCATAATGCGCCACTTTTGCAGGTGTATCAACCGTAAATCCAATGCCCATCACCGGAATGTGAAAACTATGTGCGTAACTCATAATGCGACCTCCCCTCCTTAAAAGAATGTGAACCCCAAATGTAACTCTTTTTCAGTATAAAGCGTGATAATATTTCAATTAAACACAAAAGGAACGTATATTTTTTGTCCTTTAAATCTTTAAGGTGAATAATTCTTCTTTGAACATCGATTCCCCACTGCAATAACGGTATGGATATTTAATTCAACAATGCCGAATTACTTTTACCTTCCTTGTTTTTTAAAGGCAATTGATCCTTAATTTGTACTTACATTTTTTACTGTATTTTTTTCTACGCAATGGAATATGATGCGATTGTCGTTGGAAGCGGGCCCGCAGGATTTTTGGCAGCGGGAAGGGCGGCCGAAAGAGGCCTTAGCGTCCTGCTGCTCGAAAAAATGAAGAAACCCGGAAGAAAACTCTTGCTTACCGGTAAGGGCCGCTGCAACATCACCAATAACCTCCCTGTGAATGAATTTATCAAACATGTATTTCCCAGCGGCAGATTTTTGCGCTACGCCTTTTCACATTTTTATTCGAAAGAGATTCTCAACTTATTGGAAAGATATGGAGTCCCGGTAAATCTTGAACGCGGAGGCAGGTATTTCCCCAAAAGCAATAAATCGGTAGATGTGCTTCGAACTTTCATAAAGTGGAACGAGGATTTGAACGTAAAGATCCTTACTGGCAAAAGGGTAGAAAAGCTTTTGGCAAAAAACAAGGTTATCTACGGAGTCGAGGCCGACGGTCAAAGATTCCTGGCGCGTAGCGTGATCCTGGCCACCGGCGGAAAATCCTATCCCGCTACAGGATCTAATGGTCAGGGGTACGAATTGGCAAAGCAATTGGGACATACCGTTGAGAACGTAAGGCCATCGCTCGTACCGCTTGAAACCGAAGGTGTGCTAGCAAAAAAGCTTCAAGGGCTCACATTGAAAAATGTCAGAGCTGTCGTATGGGTAAACAATAAAAAAGCGGGAGAAGAATTTGGCGAATTGCTCTTCACCCATTTCGGTTTATCAGGACCGATCATATTAACATTGAGCCGAATTGTAGTTGATGAATTGCAGAAAAATAATGAGGTTGAAATCACCATCGATTTGAAACCCGCCCTGGACGAACAAAAGCTGGATACCAGGCTTCTTCGCGACCTGAATGAACATGGCAAAAAAAAAATCAGCAACATGTTTCGCTCCTGGTTACCGTCGAGCATGGTACCGGTTTTTATCGATCTTATGGAAATGGATCCCGATAAAGCATGTCACCAGATTTCATCGAAAGAGCGAAAACAAATTCGATATCAGCTTAAAAATCTTAGATTTCAAATTACCGGCCACCGGCCCTTTAACGAGGCCATCATCACCGCCGGAGGTATTTCAACGAAGGAAATATCTCCAAAAACCATGGAATCGAAGTTTATTTCGGGGCTGCATTTCGCCGGTGAAATGATTGATCTCGATGCGAAAACAGGCGGATTCAATTTGCAGATTGCTTATTCCACCGGTTGGCTGGCAGGGGATTCGGCGCAGGGGACATGATCCGCTCCGAATTTTTTCCATTTGATTTATCAGGAAACAAATTCATCGATTTCATTTTTTCATAATCTGCTCTAATTTCGCACGAGATAAATACTCGTTTAAATGAAACAACTGAAAGCAATTGTTCTTTTTCTGATGTACCCACTTATGATCCAGGCTCAAGAAACAATGATTCCAATTCATGCAAACTGGCAATTCAGACAAGCCGGCAAAGGCGTATGGTTGCCGGCAGAAGTACCAGGTACTGTTCATACGGATCTATTGAAAAACAACAAGATTGATGATCCGTATTTCGGAACAAATGAAAAGGATCTGCAATGGATAGAAAATGAAGACTGGGAATACAAAACAACGTTTCACGTGGATTCGGATGTCCTTGTGAAAGACAACATTCGCCTGGACTTTCAGGGACTGGATACCTATGCCGACGTTTATCTCAATGATTCGCTGATTCTTGAGGCCAACAATATGTTTCGAAGCTGGCAGGCGGATGTTGAAGGGATATTAAAACTCGGTGAGAACACCCTTTGCGTTTTTTTTCATTCCCCGATTAAAAAAACAAAACCCGGTTACGATGATCTGGGATACACCCTTCCTGTCAGTTCCAATGATCAGGCTGAGAAGAAATTGAGCGTTTTCACACGAAAAGCACCCTATCATTTTGGATGGGACTGGGGGCCAAGATTTGTCACTTCCGGCATTTGGCGGCCTGTTGAGCTCAGAGTTTGGAATACGGCCCGCATCGCCGACGTTTCTGTTGAGCTCAGATCTCTGGATAAAAATACTGCTGCTCTCATCGCCTTCCTCGAATACGATGTGGCGCGCCCTTTTGTCGGAGAGATCGAAATTCTGGTGGATGGAGTGTTGGTTAAAAAAACTTCTGCCGAACTTGTTCACGGCAATCAACGAGGGAATGTTTCCTTTGAAATTAAAAATCCCGAATTGTGGTGGCCCAATGGGCTGGGGAATCAGAAACTTTATGCGATTGAAATTGTACTGAAAAAAGAGCATGAGATCATTCAATCAAAAAAAATCAGAACGGGGCTTCGCACAATTGAACTGGTTCAGGAGGATGACAGGCATGGCTCCGGTTTCTTTTTCAGAGTGAACGGGAAGCAGGTCTTCATCAAGGGCGCCAATTACATTCCGCAGGATAATTTTCTGACAAGGATTGACAAAAACCGGTATGAACATGTGCTCCAGTCGGCAGTAGATGCAAACATGAATATGATCCGGGTATGGGGAGGCGGAATTTACGAAAATGAAATATTCTACGATTTATGTGATGAAAAAGGATTGCTGGTTTGGCAGGATTTTATGTTTTCGTGCGCTATGTATCCGGGAGATTCTGCCTTTCTGAACAACATAAAAGCCGAAGCACAGGAAAATGTTAAGCGCCTGAGACATCATCCCGGTCTGGCATTGTGGTGCGGAAACAACGAAATCCTGATGATGTGGAAGGACTGGAGAAATAATGCGAACGAAGAAGGGAACCAGGTACCTCTTTGGTCAAACAAGGACGATTCTCTCAGGATAGTTCGGGCGTACAACGATATTTTTAAAAACATTCTTCCGGAAGCCGTTCAGGGTTACGGCAATGGTGTCCCATATTGGGAATCCTCTCCAATGGCCAAAGGAGGAGGATTTGACGATTGGAAAAGCGGAGATTCACATTACTGGGGTGTCTGGTGGGGGCGGGAACCATTTGAATCCTACAGAAAAAATATAGGAAGATTTATGAGTGAATATGGTTTTCAATCTTTTCCGGAATTGAAAACAATCAAAACATTTTCAACGGAAGAGGACTGGGACATTGATTCGGAAGTAATGCGGGCACATCAGCGGTCTTCAATTGGCAATAAAACCATTGCCAACTATATGGATGAGCATTTCATAATGCCAAAAGATTTTGAAAGTTTTTTATATCTAAGTCAGTTGTTGCAGGCGGAGGGAGTAAAAGTCGCAATGGAAGCACACCGAATAAAAAAACCGTATAATATGGGCAGCCTGGTCTGGCAACTTAATGATTGCTGGCCGGTCGCATCCTGGTCAAGCCTTGATTACTATGGACGGTGGAAGGCATTGCACTATTACATAAAAAAGGCCTTTGCCAAAAACCTGGTTGCTTTTGAATCGACCCATGAAGAGGTAAAAATCTTTATGGTCACGGACGAATTCGAAGATCTGAAAGCAACTCTGATTGTGGAACTGGTCGACTTTAATGGCAAGGTCATGCTGACCGAGGAAAGGAAAATAAAGGTCAGGGCAAATTCCAGTGAAGAATTATGGGATGGATCGATCAAAGAGTTGCTCGATAAACGGCGTAAAAACCAGGTTTACCTGAGAGCAAAGATCGTAGAGGGCAATAATTTAATTGCCGAAAATATTTTCCTTTTTGTTCCGCACAAGATGCTGGATCTGGACGATCCGAATATTAAATATGATATTATCGAGCAGGACGGAAAAATGTTTGTAGAATTGAGATCGGATAAAACGGCTTTTGGGGTTTCCATTGAGGTTGCTGAACTGGATCTGTTATTTTCCGATAATTACTTTACGCTTCATCCCAAAGAAACAAAACGGATAGAAGTGCTTGGAGTACTTCAATCGTCTGACATCAGAAATAAGCTTACTGTAAGATCTTTGATCGATTGTTATTCCAACTGATATAACAGAAGTTGGGTATGAATTCAAAAAGGGTTATACTTGCCGCAAGGCTAACGCAACAGACTTGATATCGATTCTGGAATCTTTCAACCTTAACCCGGACCAATGGTTTTGGGTCATACTTTGCGCCCTGTTTGTTGGCATGGCTAAAACAGGGGTAGCAGGTGTTGGAATGTTGATTGTCCCAATCCTGGCAGCCATATTCGGAGGCAAATCCAGTGCCGGAATACTGCTCCCGATGTTGAGTATGGCAGATGTATTTGCCGTTTCCTATTATCATCGCCATGCGGAATGGAAATATGTTCTGAAGCTTATGCCCAGCACTGTTGCGGGAGTTCTTGCGGGGCTATTTATCGGAAATGTGGTAAACGATCAACAATTCAAGCACTTAATGGCCGCGATCATTTTAGTTGGTCTGTTCATCATGATTTGGCGGGAAAGAAAAAAATCTGTCGAAGCCATACCGCATAATTGGCTATTTTCTTCCATCGCCGGCCTGCTCGGAGGGTTTTCAACCATGATCGGCAATGCCGCAGGTCCGGTGATGTCGATTTATTTTTTATCTATGATGCTTCCAAAAAACAGTTTCATCGGGACCGGGGCCTGGTTCTTTCTGATAATTAATCTATTTAAAATCCCCTTCCATATAACTGTCTGGAAAACAATTGACTTGAATACATTTACCCTTGATTTGGCTATGTTCCCGGCAATAATGATCGGTGCTTTTCTTGGCTTTAAATTGGTGAAATATATTCCCGAAAAACCCTATCGCATTTTTATTATTGCATCCACGGCACTGGCGGCCATTAAGTTATTCTTCTAAAAATGAAAAGCGGGACGAAGAGTCCCGCAATTCAACCTAACTACCAACCACACAATTGTATTTTTAATATGCTTTTCTACATAATACATTGGAAAATAGGCGCCGCACTCACATTAAAAAACTTCCCTCAATCAATCAGTACAGCTACCCGATTCCAATATGTTGAAATCTCATCCTCACACGCACCAACACCTCTGCAATCCTCACTTCATCCCCTCGGTTCATCCCGCCTCAACATCACTTCTTGCAACGCAATCTCCTACACAGACTTCCAACTTGGCGTATCTATTTCATTCCTCTCATGATCTCACACCCCACTCGCAATCCATACGCTCTAAGACCCAAACTATTTCAGATCCCAATTTCAAAAGAGTATCTTCTTCTCTTCATAAAGTCTTTATCCCAACGTCTCTTCCCCTCCTACTTCTCTTCTAAAATTAGTTTCATTATATGCCAAAAGCGTGCTCATTTTTTATCGTTCTGATAATCAATTATTTATGGTAATTTGATTTTGAATTTTCTCCCAAAGAGAGACTTTTTTCCCATTTTGGGAACATGAACCAAAAATCCTTTATAATGAACATAATTTGTAACATGCATTTTGTTTGTCAAAAGCATCAATTGAAGCCTACGAATCAAGTACAAAAGGAAATTTGTCGTATGGAAGATCACTCTCGTCTTTAACGGACATATGTATGCTTCCGAATGAATTTCCTTTTGAATAACCCTAAAGTATCCGCCATTCCATTTTGCAAGAATCTGCATTTCAATTACAAAAATCTGCTTTTTATTAAGCCGGGCTCACATTCAAGTCCATATTTGGGGCTCAGCGATGGGTCAATATAATTAAGTTCGGTGTATACTTATTATCAGCTAATTGAATATGAAAATCCAAATTCCAGAAAGCACGGGCTGATCGAAATCCCGAAAAAAGAAATCAATTTCTTCGAGCAGGCCGGATAAAAAGTATTGTCTTCGAAAATTAACCCGATTTATTCCCGATAAATCATTTTCCAAAGAATAATGCAAAAGGATAAATCATAAGCAAATACGCACCGGGATAACCCCGATCATTACATTTTGTGATCAACTGAAAACCGGTGGTCCGGATGGCGTTATAGGTCCTACAATATCGGTCCGCCTCTTGAAAAGTTTAAAACTTTATATCAAAAAATTAAACCTTTCAAATGAATGAGCATCGAATAAGTGAATGAAAAATTGTTAAAGGAAATGGGTATTATGCTTTAAACTTGAAAAGGCCAGCTCGCCATAAGAGTTGGCTTTTTTACAACATTAAACCGGGAGGAGCGGCCGCCCGGTCTAAAACGAATTAATTATTCAGGTTTTTAAATGAATATCCTGCAACGGTCAGGATTTTCTTTTTCCCATTTTCTTTAAAACAATCAACACAATGATCAACACAGCCGCAATGCCGACATAAAGAAAAATACCTGATCCGCTTTTACCGGCTGGTTCCGCTTCTTCTTCCGCAGCTTCATAGAATATGGGCTCCATATCATCGAACTGGACAGAATCGTTAAACGAGGATGAATTATCCTGAACAGTTTCAACTGTATCCTTTTCTGCATCCTGAGCAAGAATTGTCAGTGGGTTTACGATCATTGTAAATATGAAAAATAAGGAAAAACCAAAAGCGCGTAATTTTAAAAGTATTGTTTTCATAGCTAACTTAATTAGAGTTCAAAATTAATATTAATATTTTAAGTTGTAAAGATTATTTTCCTCCGTACTTCCCTTCTCCATCTATAGAAAATCGAAGCATTTTTTCTCCTAATTCCACGTCTCCCCGCTCGATTAAAATTTTTCCGTAAAGCTTGTATGCCGGTGTGTAAAAAGGATTTATCCGCAAGCAGGTTTTGAGTTGTGAAATTGCATCCTCCTTCCGGTCCATGGAAATCATCGCTTTTGCCAGATTGATGTAAGAATGTAAAAATTTGTAATTATGATCGATGTTTTTTTCGAAAAACTGTATTGCTTTGGCAACATTTCCTTGCTTCAGTTCAATTTCTCCTCTTATTTCATTTGCCCATTCGTTGGTGGGATAGAGCTTTTTAAAATAGTCCAGGACGGATTGTGCCCCGGAATAATCGCCGGAAGCTTGATATGCCCTGGCAAGATTCAATCTTACGGACTCATTATTCTTATCGTCGGCAAGGGCCGACTCAAGTTTTCGGATCGCAGCATGATAAAGTCCTTGATCCAGGTCTTTTTTGCCTTCAAGATCCAGTTTTGATCCGCGCTTCAAAACTGCCAGGATTGGTTTGCCATCAATTTCTTCGACGTATACCGTATTTAATGGCGGCCAATATCCATGGCGTGCCTGATGGGGCTCCAGGAATGTTTTGCATATAACTGCATAATCCCAGTCAACGCTACTTCGGTCGTAATAATCGATCAATTTCGCCCGATACGGTTTCCCTTTATAATACTCCTGTATAATGAAGTTAGCAGCTACAATTTCGGGTCGATCGCCCGATTCCTGATCAATATATTCATAGGCTTTTTTGAAACTGGTGAAATAGTAATCCAGTTCGTAGTTGACATAAGCCCCCTTAATTCCCCCGGCAAATTGGTTGAAAAAGATATATTGATACGGGTAATTAGCCACAAAAAAACGTATCGGACCGTAAAGTAAGATCCCAAAAACAATTGCAAACACAGATTTCCAAATCTTTTTTCCTTTAACCACTTCCAGAAGCAGCCACATGCCCACTCCTGACACAACTGCCAGTGGGGGAAATACAAAGAGCATCTGCCGCCAGCCTCCGTACACATTTGCCCCTGAAACAGATGCATAAAACAGCGGAAACCCAAAAGCTATAAGATTAAACACGAAATAAAGAATCCCGTTACCGTCTTTCGACTTCCAAATCAACATCATGCCGGCTACCAAACCTGAAAATAATAACAGCGGCAGTGTAACCAGCATGTATTTGAACAGGTAATACCATGGAAATCTGTCGGACCAAATCAGCTTTCCTTCAAAAACCTGCCGGACGGTCGTAGGATAATGATGCATCAGATCCAGCGAAATCCAGGGGTTTTTAAAGGGATCTTCGAGTGCCCACGGCCAAAGCAGCATAGCGCAGATGTATGCAAGCGCAAAAACTGAAATGGAAAGCAACCCGATTTTTAGTCCCAGTTTAGTTGCCTCGCCCGGTCCCAACTTCCCTGAGATAATCTGAAAATACAGATACAGTCCCGTAAAAAGCAGGAAGTAAGCAAAGATCAGCAACCCTCCTATTCTTATGCTTATGCCGAAAGCCAATCCCATCGTCAACAACGCGAGATAAAACCAGGAAATTTTGGGCAGTTTTTCCAGAAACCGGAGCATAAAATAAATAGAGCATGTAAAAGCAAACGCAAATGGAATGTCTTTGAGGTTATTCATGGCATGCCCCATGAAGCGTAATGAAACCAGAAAAAGGATTACAGTGAAACATGCGGCAACTTTGCTTTTTGATATCTTGCCGGCAATCAACGATGCAAATAAGATTGTGAGCCAGGCTACAATTGCATTAGAAACGTGGCGAAACCGGTATATGTCTCTCAGATCAAGCGTCTGCGCTATAAAAGTTGTGACCGTATCAAAAGATTGCCCATAATGTTTTAACCGGCTGATTGGGGTGTCAAGCGCTTCCCTGTGCGCTCCCAACGAAAGGATATAGCTAATATTCTTTTCAGCTTGCTTTACATGCACATATTCATCGCCGGACATTGGCGCATGCCAACTCGTAAAAATGAGTACAATCAAAGCCAATAAAAGAGCGGATTTATACAGAGTTTCCGGAGTTGGCCAATTTACTAATATCATCAATCCAAATATTCGTTCCTCACAAAATACATTGGCCGGTTTTGAGATTCTTTATACCCTTTGAATACGTATTCACCTACGATCCCAATAAAGGCTAGTTGAACAGATCCAAGGAAAAACAGTCCAACCAATACGGGTCTGTAATTTGTAGCAAGTGAATAACCTGAATCTGAAAAAATCATTGCCAATCCCACCGCTGAAGAAATAATCACTCCTAGTAAACCGAGATAAAAACAGATAAAAATAGGGAGTCTTGAAAACGAAAAAATCGCATCCGTAGCCAATTTGATCAGATGCCTCAATCGCATTTTAGGGGCCCCTCCTTTCCGACCCTCCCGGTCGTAATCAAGGAATCCCTGCTTAAATCCGACATAGGTCCTCAAGCCCGGAAGGTACCTGGTTTTTTCTTTTAGTTGCATCAAGGCTTCCAGGGCCGGGCGGTTGAGCATGGAAAAGTTACCGATATTTTCCACATCTTTCTTGTTCAGGATCAAGGCAAACAATTTGTGAAATGTGGTAAACAATAATCCCCGAATTCCGGATTCGGCCCTGGATTTTC
This sequence comes from Cytophagales bacterium, assembly GCA_022360055.1. GTDB lineage: Bacteria > Bacteroidota > Bacteroidia > Cytophagales > Cyclobacteriaceae > JAAUQL01. The sequence goes on from JAKSDO010000011.1 coordinate 138,935, forward strand.
GATAACCGTTTACAATATCAAATTCACCGGATTGGATCTTCTCAAACATATCTTTGATCAGCTCGGGCGTATCCTGAAGGTCCCCATCCATCATAACCGTATACTGTCCTTTTGACCTCTTTATACCTGCCGTAAACGCCGCCTGATGACCAAAATTCCTCGACAATTCCACGACCTTAATCCTTTTATCTTCTTCCCGATGTTTGAGTAATTTCTGCAAAGAACCATCCTCACTGCCGTCATCGACGATGATGATTTCAAATGGGCGACCGATGTCTTTAAGTGTGGAAAGGCTGCGGCTCAGCAATTCATCAATTACCAATTCTTCGTTATAGACCGGTATTACCAATGAGATCATATTTGCTTATTTGGAAAAATAATTATCAGTAAATTACCTATGTACACCGATTTAACAAAATTTATAACTCATCAATCCGAACATTCCGGAAAAGCTCGCAGCCTCAATCATGAACTTTCGATCGCGGACCAACAGGATGCGCCTTAAAAAAATGGTCTTTTGCCTCTTATAAATCCTTGTTATAGTTTGTCTTTCTTGGCTCTCGAGATATCATCCGAATTGTCTGCTTTGCGGGCAGAAGCTACTCAAGGTGCCGCCAGTAAGCACCCTGCCCGAATCGCCGAAAGTCTGACGCACGTTCCGATCCGCGTCATGACCTCCTCCCCCAATCATTCCGGTTGTATCCTGCATCCGAGAAAGGCATTGTTTAAGTGGAAACAAGCTCCGGATCATTCCTCCCAAAATCACCGGTGTAAATTTCACAAATTCCTTCCCGATGTTCTTTTCACTTCCGGGCATTCAATAAAAAAGGGGCAGTAATTAGCTCCCACCCCTCTTTCGCTTTCTATTGTTTATTAATTGGACTAGTAATCTAAGACAGATGATAGGTACCTTACATTCTTAACCTCTGCAATGCATAGGAAGCCGACTCCGACAGATCCTTATCATTAATTAGCTTCTCCAATGTCGAAATCGATTTTTCAGAACCCATCCAACTCAATTCTCTGCACATATATTTTTTACTATCTATTGTCGCATCTGACTCCAGAAACTGAAGTATCTTATCTTCGTACATCGCATAACTCTCAACTTTTCCGTCACAATTCCTGAGCCGTAACGAGAAATCCGTCAAATACTTTTTGCTCTTTCCCACCTTATAGGTCATGGACCTCTCAAGGATTTCATCCAGCTTGAGCGCTTCGTAATCGCCCCAGATGTGGGTGCTCACCGAATTGGGAAAATCAATTGGTGCTTCCTGTGAAACCACACCGGTGGCTGCCCACTCTGCTCCTCGCTGCAGCATCGTTATGAACCCCACGCACTGAATCGGATCCCTCTTTTCGGTACTTGCCGCAGTACCCAGGGTTGAGTGAAATATTCGACCTTCCCCGAAATTAACCGTGAATAATACCGGTAAATGAGCGCCATTTCCTCCCTGGAGCGTATCTGCCCATGCGGTTGCCAACACATCGGCATTTCCGGTTAACGCTTCGGAGTTGAAGATCAAATAATCTTCGGTATGCATCCATTTTGACAGTAATCCTTCGGTAACGGGATGCTTCTCTTTAGTCCCAATCAATTGAAATTCAAACGATTCATCTGATCTGCTCAGGTTATCTCCCGTGGTTATTCCAACCAATTTGTTCAATTCCGCCCATTCGCCAAAAGCCATAGAGGACGCACCCAATATCACAACTCCACCTCCTCCATTTACGTAGGATATGAATTTCGATTTTACTTCCTCAGACCAGGCCGCCCTGGAAAGATGAAGCACAAGCACGTCATATTTTGCGAAATCCGGTGTCTTTTCCTTACTGATCTCAGCATCAAACAGGCCGGAGTTTTCCAATATGGTCTTCAAATCCTCTTTGATCGCATTTTCGGAATCAGAAATAATAAGCGCACTTAAGCTGGCAGGTTCTTTACACTGGTTGAATAAACCGAGCATGCCAACGACGACGATCAGCCAAATGGTCTTCGTCAATAATAATGTTAAGTTTCTCATGATTTAATCGTTTAAGCGTGCATATCTAATTTCCAGGGGGCTTTATACGGCCGTATTAGCATTCTATTTGCATAATCGCTGTTTGTTATGACCTCTTTTTCGGGATCCCACGCCAGCTTCTTCCCGGTAAGCATGGCGATTTCACCAAGCAATCCAACGCTAATCGAACGGCAAGCTACCTCAGCCGGGGTAATTGTTTCTTCTCTTGATTTTATGCAATCGAGAAAATTCTGCCAATGATCCGTACTCTTATAGAGTTTTGTTTCTTCCGGCCCAATTACCTCTTCCAATATTTTTGGATCGCTGGCATTGATTCTGTCGCCCCGGTCAACATGCAACCATCCTTTATCCCCATACCAACAGGCCCCCATGCCATGAGGCAATCTCGCACTATTTGCGACGCGGAACGTAACCCCCGTCTTATACGTACATGTGAAATCATACTCTACGGGAACATCGAATATTCCTTCTCTTGGATAGATCCCTTCACCTTCAACGGAAATCGGACCGGTTCTATCATACCCCAGACCCCAATGAGCTATATCGATATGATGTCCGGCCCAGTCGGTCAACTGGCCTCCGGAATAATCCAATATCCATCTCCAATCCCAATGCGATATTCCGCGGTAAGGCACTGTTGGCGCCGGGCCTAACCACATATTCCAGTCCAACTCTTCCGGGACTTCCTGGACCGGCGGGGTACCGATAGGTTTTCTTCCGTTTGGCAATCCAACTTCGACGCGGTTGATTTTACCGATTCTGCCATTGATCACCAATTCTGCTCCCTTGTGAAAGTTTTCTACTGACCGTTGCCAGCTACCCGTTTGCCAGATTACTTTATTCTTTTCAACCGCTTGCACGATTGCCCTGGCCTCCCTGATCGAACGGGCCAATGGCTTTTCACCATAAATATCGAGTCCTTTGTTGGCTGCCGCGATGGAAACAATTGCATGCCAGTGATCGGGTAATGCAAGAGTTACGGCATCGAGTTTTTCTTTTTCAAGAAATTCCCTGTAATCGGAATAGGTTCGGCAGTCTTTATTTTTATACCTGCCATTGACCATTAGTGCTGCTTTTCCTCTCCTGTTTCGATCAACATCGCATATAGCAACATACTGTACTTCCTCTTTTCCAAGAAAATTCCTGGTATTTCCGGACCCCATGGACCCCAGACCAATACCACCCATGACTATTCTATTGCTCGGAGCAACAGCACCATTTTTCCCGAGAGCTGTCCCGGGGATAATGTAAGGCGCAGCTATCATGCCAAAAGCAGAGCCGGCTGCCTTTTTAATAAACTTCCTTCGGCTATCTTTCATTATTTGGGTATGTTTTATTGTTGGCTATTACTAAACTGCTGCACCTGGAACGGGAACTTCAAAACGCATATCAACATCACCGAGATGATATTCTGTCGGCCCCAGACGCATATCCGATTTCATCATTTTCTCCCAGGTCACTTTTTTACCTGTATATGCCGCGGTACGGCCCATTATACCCGAAAGCGTAGAATGAGCACAAGCTTCAGCATCGCTTAAGTACCTGCCGGTTCTTATCGCCGTTACCAGATCCACATGTTCCTGAATGTACGGGGTCAATTTCACCCTGCCCGTAGATTCGCCCTTTTCATTTTTCGGATATTCGTATTCCCAAAGTACTTTTCCGTTGAAATCATAGATTTTATGAGGATTGATATCCGACAGATGAATCATTCCTTTTGTTCCTACAATGACTTCCCCGATTCCATTTGCACATTCATCAATCTGACGGCACATGCTGTGCATACTGAATCCGTTGCCGTAAGTAAAATCCACACTGAAATTATCGTATTGATCTCCGGTCTTTCGCCGCTGACGGCTGCCGAATCCGATCGCAAATTGAGGCGTTTTCCTGGCAAACCAGTTCACAACATCAATGTTATGGACATGCTGCTCCACGATATGATCACCGCTGAGCCATGCAAAATTATTCCAGTTGCGCATCATATGCTCCATATCCGTCTGCCCCGCTTTTTTTTCATTGTACCAGACGTGGGCCTGATTCCAGTATGCTTTGGCAGCCAGGATCTGTCCTATTGCTCCATTGGCTACCTGGGCAAAAGAGGCTACATAATCCCGCTGATGTCTGCGTTGAGTTCCGCAAACCACGTTTAAACCAAATGCCTCCGCTTTTTTAGCCGACGATAAAATCTTGCGGACGCCCACGGGATCCACCGCGATTGGTTTTTCCATAAAAACGTGTTTCTTGGCCTTAACACTTGCCTCAAAGTGGTCCGGTCTGAAATGTGGCGGCGTGGCGAGCAATACAACATCAACGTCGCCGGAGTCAATCAGTTTCTGATAGGCCTCGAATCCGATATAGCATTTGTCATCGGAAATTTCAACTCCTTTTTCTGCCAGCTTGGTTCTGCAATCTTTGAGCTGATCTTCAAATACATCGGCCAGAGCAACGATCTCAAGGCCATTTCCGGAAGCCAAAAAGTTCAACGCCGCACCAGTTCCGCGGTTTCCGCACCCCACCAATCCGGCTTTTAACTTTTTGCCATCGGGGGCCTTATCCAGCATTTCAGGAAGCCCCAATTCTTCGTAAGATTTTTTGGATTCTCCGCAGGCGCTCAAAATGGTACCTGTGGCCAACGCTCCAACGGTCCCAGCTTTTACAGAAGAAGAAAGAAATCCTCTTCTGCTTACTCCTTTACTTGAATTTTCCATTTCCTATATTTTTTGAAATTTAATCGGTTTCGCAAACGACTCTGAATCCAACGTTCTTGGAATCTGAATACCACCAAATACTTTTGGGCATTTGAGGGTCCGTAACCAGCCAGGCATCGGTTTGCGTCTTGTCTCGATTTGCAGACCTCAATTCGATCGCATCACTGTCAAACGCGCCGCCTCGAATTACATATTCTGTCCCTTCGCTCGGCCCCGTCGGATCGGTAACCTCGTCTTGGTATTGGCTGTATGTATCTTCTGCATAATAATCAGCAGTAAACTCCCACACATTTCCGGACATGTTTGTCAGTCCAAATGGATTCTCCTTTACAAAGGGCGGTTCCTGTGTCTTTAGCCCGGAATTTTGAGCGTAAACTGCATATTCTTCTATAATTTCCGTCTTTGCTCCAAAGATGGACTTCAAAAAACCATGGCTGGTATAATCCTTTGGCGATCCTTCGAAGAAATACGGTGAGTCTTTTCCTCCGCGGCAGGCATATTCCCACTCTGCTTCGGTCGGCAACCGGTACTTTTTCCCGGTTTTTAGAGAAAGCCATTCGCAATAGACCCGTGCGGCGTAATGACTCATCGTAATTGCCGGTCGGCTCCCTTTACCCCATCCCTGGTCCGGAGCGCCCCAGGGAGCTGTCGGGCCTGTGATCGCATCAACCCCTTCAAGTTCCTCCACAGCTTCCTCCTTCTTGTCGCTCGCGTGTCCCTGGCTATTTGTCTCAGCAAAAAATGCCAGAAATTCATCCCACGAAACTTCAGCTTTGCCCATCCAGAATTTTGAGATATTCACCCTTACATTTGGCGACTCATTCGATCCTCTCATCGGTTCAGATTCGGGACTTCCTATCGTAAAGCTTCCTTCAGGAATTGCTACCATTTCAAATTCAACGCTTGTCTTCGGAATTCGCTCCGTATAATTGACAAATTCCGTTACTTCAGTGGCGCTTTCAAATATCTTTTTTGCCTCCGTTATCTCAACTCCAAAACTTGTGTTATGTGCGTGGATATTATTCTCATCATAATGACCCACGGTTATATGGCAGTTGAGACAAGTAATGGTCTCTAAATTGTTTTGATAATGCAGATGGGCATCACCGCCGTTATCAGACAAGGTAGAAGGGAATAAATTGCTATGGCATTTTTGGCAGCTATTCATATACGTAAAATCGATCGCTACTTCAGGGTCGGACTTTGCCTGCCAGTTTATTTTGTCGGTATCTTTAAACGTCATGGAATAGATATCTTTCGATCCATGCTTGATCTTGGCCCAGAGATGGCCTTCACCTTTTGGAGGGAGATGACATTCAACACAGTGCACTACTACTCCCGATCCATTATCATAATGTGTAGATAATTTCCAGGCACCATCAGATTCGGTATGTACATGGCAAGACTGACAATACTCGTCGGATGCAGTGTATTCCATACCCACGTTCATCGCAGCGATCAGCAAGTAGCAAAGTATTGCTCCAAGAATGATGAATCTCCAATTTCTCTTTTTAGAGCCTTCCTTCTTTGAGCGTTTAAATAGTTTCATATCGCTTCATAAATACTTGTTCCCAATCGGGTCCGAAAAATTGAGACTACAATATACAAGCGATGGCTTATATTCGATTTATTTCATGCTTAGACCTGAATTAATTACGGGTTAATTGCGGGTTAAATAATATTATATCTAATTGATTTAAAGTCAATTAACAATTAAAAAAAACTCTGAAATCATTTTCAAGACCGGGTTAATTTATAATTAAAAAGGTCCATCCAAAACAACGACAGCTTCTGATCGAATCCGGTGTAAACAGGCAGCCTCCCGGTTACACGCCACAAACACACGCGCTTATCCAACGCAAGTTATGCTGCTCCGAATTCGCAAAAAGATATGCCGGAATGGAACGTTAGGTTCCCATTAAGATTTGTGGCCAAAAGAGAAGCAGCGGTTGTCCAATAACGCGGGGGTGCTAATTTTCGAATAAAGATCGTTTGGCATACACCGGGGAAAACGCATATTATTCCGAATTAATAACCGAATAATTCCATGTGCCGAACGTGCTCGATAATAAAAGAACTTATTGGACAGCCTCAGGTCCAAAATCTAATGCCCAACCAAATTCACGATCTCATCAAAAGATTTCTGGTAGGATTGCCCGTAAAACTCTTCAAAGTTCCTCGAGAATGTCTCATGACAATATTTGGCAAAATTGTAATTGTCTTGTGCAAGGAGGATTTTTACTTTAAGCTCAAAAGCTTTTTCGTTTACAGGATCGGAAATGTGAATCCTGTCAATAATATTTAATATCAGATCCGCATTTTCCTGGTGATTCAATAGACCGATGTACTTCAACAACAGATCAATTACCCGATAATCCACATATCCCTTGATGTCATCCATCCATTCATAGCTTTCATTTTTCACAATTTGCCCATCTTTCACTATCCGGAAAAGTTGGTAATAATAATCAAGGCTGTTGAACTGTGGATTCTCCAGCAACTGAATACATTCAAAATAGTCACAGTATGCTTCCCCCGACAGTATTACCGTCCACCGGTCCCGTTGAAAAAGAATCTCGACGGTTTCCAACTGCTCAAGAATCAATCTTAGCTTTCTGATCGTAACGCCCCGGCTATTTTTGGCGCTTTTGTAATCTTGCTCGGGCCAAACAATTTCGGTTAATTCCTCGGTGGTGATTCCGTTTCTGGATTTGGTCGAGTGTAAAAGTATCACCAGAAACAATGATTTTATCTTTGGAGTAAACTCATGAGTAATGTCAAACCCATCCCTGTTGAGGACTTTAAATGCTCCAAAAAGCTTGATGAGATTATCGTTCTTCTGGAAGCCGCCGCCTGAATATTTAAGATCGGAAGACACAACTTCCCCGGATCTCATACCCTGGGGTTCGGACTTTCCTCCGATTTTTCGAATGAGCAATACAACTGCGATCATCACTAAAAGAAAGACGGCACCTGCTGCAATCAATAACCTCCGGTTTGTAAAATAGGATCGCCTTGGATAAACCTCCACAACATCCATGGCAAGATTAAATATTTCCTGCGCGCCCAAAGGCCTGTCCCATATAGCCACATCATCCATGTCGCCATTAAAAAATGCCTTCCATCCAAACGAGGCATTGCCAATAATAATATCCTCCTTGCCCTGATACGGAGGATGCCCCAAGGATTTATTATCCAGTTTTCCGTTTACATATATAGCCTGCTCCCCATTCAACTTATTGTATCTGGCCACAATGTGGTACCAAATGCCTTCTTCCAGTTTTACATTTCCCTGAACATCATTGGCATAGAACCCAAAGTAGGGTTTACTTTCACGTATTGTAAAATGAATACCTTCCTGGTAAGATTTGACCGTGGTGCCCAATATGGAATTATCGATGTTTTCATTCTTTCTTAATTTTACCCACGCACTTATGGTGAAATCATGATTCCTCAAGCTTAGTTTTTCCGCTTTGGGGAGTACGATATAGCCGTTGCCCTCAAACCGGGCGATACTTCCTCTGGTGCGGTCATTCGTAAAGGATACCCGCGCCGGTTTCCCGTGATTCTTATTGAGGCTTTCATCGCTGGCTTCTTTATCGAATGGAAAAAATGCGATTAATCCATGGGTGATCTCCTGTGGGCTGGCAACAAAATTTTGAACAATCGAAGTCGTTGGTTCATCATAAAAAGCTGTTTCTGGAGTAAACCGGAACCCGGGTGCGCTTGGCTTCAAAAAAATTCGATCTCCGGGCACGATCGGAAAATTATATTTCCCGCTTGTCTGACAATTTTCTCTTCCGTCCCATCCGATATAATCCAGCACCTCCATATTGTAAGTCAATCTGCCTTTAATGGTATTGAAACTTCTCAGGCTATTTACTATAGTCTGCATCCGGGCATTGTACTGGTCCAGGAAGATAAAGTTGGGTGCTTTCCCTGTATTTCTCCAAATCGACAAACAATGATTGAGCAGATAATGGTTTGTATTTTGATCAATAATGTACACCGGATTTTTCTCAATTCGATTCGAAGGAATATTAAAGTCATTGATCATTAAAAGATCACTTTTAGGATCCCCTTTTAGAAATTCCCCCAGAAAATTGGGCGCCTCAAACAAGGAAAAATACGGTTCAACAGTATAATCCCGTACGTGGTGCAACCAATCGGGCTGGTTAAAGATAGATTCCATGGAAAACAGGACGATTCGTTTCCCGGCCCGCACCATCTCATTGACGGTAGGCCAGTCCATGTTTAGAGGCTGTTTATGAAAGTACCGGATCAGGTCTTTTTCGCGAAAAACCTTTCGAAGCGTATCGACGGGCAGGTCAAGATCCAGGAAAAAGGTCAGTATTTTATTTGGATGATCATCTAAATGATTATTGACCCGATCCATCACGACCTCAAAATCCTCAAGCCGGCCATTGGGCAATTTATAGAGTAATCTGGAATTGTCAGGGTCCCAAAGAAGATGGAACCTGAATCCCCCGACATTTTGTTTCAGTAAATGTTCAAAAGACCGCAATTCGTTTCTCTGCGAATTTATATCAGAAAGATTGCAGACGATTTGAATGGTTTGGTCATATGTCAATGTTTTGTCTTCAATTTGAGCATAGATGTGCTGACCGCGCAGCACAAGCGCAAAAACCAGGAGCAATCGGCACAAACGAAAACAAGTCATAACAGAGACATGGAAGAATCTTTTCTCTTGAAATTTAATCTGCCAATAAAGATAGTTGATTATTGATTTTTAGACTTCAAAAAGATTCACTCAATTTAAATTAAAATCTCAAAACATCATCCGATTTATGGAATACGGTCACGATTTTGAATATAAGTTTTTTATAAGTCATATTTCACAAGTTTCTAAAAAACGATATTAATTGCTCCGGTTATGACCAAGATCATTTATTATATGCGTTTTTTTATCATTATTTGTTGTAGTGGACCAATCCATTCCGGAATACCAAAATTATGTGAGCGTCGCGATTATTCGCAATTCTGTATATCATTGGTCGCTTTATTATTAAAATTATTGCGTGAATCGATTTAAAGATATCTTAACTTTGTCTAAACTGTATGAAGCTTAAGAAATTAAATTGAAAGGATGAAGGTTTTTAGCCAGATCATAAGTTATTCGTTACCGGTTTTATACCTGCTGGTGATTTATGTGTATTATCTGATATTTTCTGAGAAAAATAAGTCACTGGTTAAAAAAACAACACCAATACTTCTGGTACTTGTGATATGCCATCTTATAGAGATCGTGACGAGAAGCATCGCCTTAAACAATATGCCGTTTTCATCGTCACACGATTCTTTTGCATTTATTGCGTTTTCCATTGTTTTGGTATATATGATAAGTGAGATAGGCCTAAACAGCCGGGGAGCAGGATTATTTATCCTTTCATTTTCATTTATCCTCGAGCTCTTATCAGCCGTGAATATGAGCTGGGAGACGGAGACAAATGAATTATTGATCAATAAAACATTCGCAATACACGCCTCGCTTTCGGTAACCGGTTATACGGCGCTTTCTTTGGCAGCGATTTATGCCTTAATGTATATCATTCAGAACCACAACCTAAAAAAGAGGAATCTCGGAAAATTATTCACACAATTGCCGGCGCTCAATTATTTGGAAAAAATGAGTTTGCGTTCAATTGTGACCGGAATTGTCGTGTTGGGAATCGGATTGGTATTGGGGCACTATCAGGCGTTGTCTAATCCGCTCATTGGAGAGTTTTTCCCAAAGGATATCAAAGTGATTGTTTCGGACACCGTCTGGATCATCTATGTCATTGGATATTTAATTATTGCATTGAAGCAGTGGAGAGGAGCAAAGCTTGCTTATTTGTCATTGTATGGATTTTTGATACTAATTGTTGGCGGATGGATTATCATTTATATGTCTGAATCCTTCCATAAGTTCAACTAAAACCGGAGAATAATGAGCGACCAAATTCCATTGGGATTAATTGGTATTTCACATAAAACTGCCACTGTTGAGGTCAGGGAAAAGGTAGCATTGAGCGAAGAAGAGCAAACAATGACCATCAAACACATTTCAGAAAATTTAAAAGCTGATGGTGTAATGGTGCTTTCCACCTGCAACAGAACCGAGATTTATTTTAGCCACGAAGATATTCACTCGGTAGCGGGCCAAATCAAAACCTGGTTAAACAAACTTAAAAATTGCACGCATTTCTCCGACACTAATAAAATCTACACGATTTCTGACGCTGAAGTGGTCGAACACCTCTTCAAAGTAAATTCCGGCCTCGATTCTCAAATCCTGGGCGAACAGCAAATCACAGGTCAGGTAAAGGACAGCTATGAGCTTACGCACCACCTGAATGGTACCGACGCATTGATCAATAGAATGTTCAACTTTGCCATGCAGGCCAAAAAGAAAGTACACAATGAAACCTTCCTTTCCGATGGCACCGTTTCAATCAGCTTTGCCGGAGTAGAATTGGCGCGCAAGATATTCAGCGATCTCACAGACAAAAATGTCTTACTGATCGGAGCAGGAAAAACGGCTGAATTGGCCGCTTATCATTTCCGGGAGAATGGCGTAAAAAATATACATGTGGCAAACCGGACACTGGAAAGAGCTAAAGCACTTGCAGAAAAATTAAATGGAAAGGCATTTACTTTGGAGCAACTTGAGGAGGTCTTGGAAACCGCAGATATCGTAATTTCGGCAACTTCCAGCGAGACCTATGTGGTGACTTCCAAGGTGATTCGGCCTGTGGCAAAGAAAAGAAGATACAAACCTGTTTTTCTCATTGATCTTGCTATTCCCAGGGACATCGATCCTGAGATCGACAAGACCAACGGCATCTTTTTGTACAATCTGGACGACCTTCGGGAAATCGTGCAGTCCAACCTGGAAAAACGAAAAAAGGAAATACCAAAATCATTGAAAATCATCCATGAATTCGTTCTTGAATTCCGAAAATGGGTTTCCATGAATTCCATGACTGTTGTGATCGGAAAGCTGAAGAAGAAACTTGATGTTTTGCGTTTGAATGAGATGGACCGCCTTAAAGCCAGACTTCCCCAAAACGGATACAAGCATGAAATAGAACATCTGACCGAAAGCATCATAAATAAAGTAGTGCGGCAGCATGTAAAATCATTGAAAGAAGTAGCGCATGATCCTGAGGAATACAAAAGACGGGTTGAAATGATCCTGAATATTTATGAACTGGAAAACGATAACTAGAGGATAGCCGGAATGAAGACTAAAATACCCGTTGATATTGAGCTGCTAAAAAAATACGACAAGGCGGGGCCGAGGTACACCAGCTATCCGACCGCTCCGCATTTTCATGAGGGAGTCAATGGTGAAAAATTGCTTGCTCATATTAAAAATGATAATGAAAATATCGCCGACAAAGATCTTTCGCTATACTTTCATATCCCTTTCTGCGACACGCTTTGCTACTTCTGCGGTTGCAATATGATGGTCACCAGAAACCAGGATAAAATTGAGCAATATCTTGATTATCTGGAAAAAGAAATTCAATTGTTAAAAAAACATATTGATAACGACCGCAAAGTTATCCAGTTGCATTTTGGAGGAGGAACCCCGACACATCTGTCACCCGATCAACTATTGAGACTTGGAAAAATCATTCATAACCATTTTGATTTCAAAGATGATGCCGAGGTTGGGGTTGAAATTGATCCAAGGGAATTGACAAGAGACCACATGGTCGCATTGAGTGAAGCCGGATTTAACCGGTGCAGCATGGGTATCCAGGATTTTGATAAAAAGGTTCAGAAAACAGTCAATCGCATACAAACCGAGGACATCACATGGGATGCTGTCCGGTGGGCAAGAGAACTCAATTTTACTTCCATCAATCTGGATTTGATGTATGGATTACCATTTCAAAATTATGATACCTATGGCAAAACGATCGATACCATCCTTTCCATGAATCCCGACCGGTTGGCTGTATTTAATTATGCACACCTCCCGGGCATGATCAAACACCAGAATCTTATCAAGGAAGAATGGCTCCCAAGCGGGGATCAAAAGCTTGAGTTGTTGAAATTGAGCATTGAAAAGCTCAATGAGGCCGGTTACGTGTATATCGGGATGGACCATTTTGCCAAACCTGAGGATGAACTGACCCGGGCCATGCAGAATGGCACGCTATATCGAAATTTTCAGGGATACTCAACCCATGCCGGCATCAATCTTTTTGGCTTTGGCATTACGAGTATAGGCATGTTAACCGATATTTATGCCCAGAATTATAAAAAGTTGGATGAATACTACCAGGCGCTGAATAAGAACCAACTTCCCGTGATGCGAGGTATATCATTGAACCGGGATGATCAGCTTCGAAGAGAAGTAATCACTGAATTGATGTGCAATTTCAAACTTGATAAATCAAAAATTGAGCATAAATATAAGATTCAATTTGACAATTATTTCCTCGAAGCGCTTTCTACCCTGAAGTCCTTTGAAGATGACGGATTGATTTATCTGGGAGATACTCAGCTCAAGGTTACCGATGCCGGTCGATTGCTCATAAGAAATATAGCTATGAATTTTGATCATTATCTCATGAAAAAACAGGATAAAAGGCCACAATATTCCAGAACGGTATAAAATCCGGCATTCCCTGCTTTGGAAAAAATCGATTTTTATAATTTCTACTCTACCCAAACCGCCCCGGACAGACAAGAACAGGATTGTAAAACCAGACTTCTGTTCATGGATTTAAGACGAAGCCATGGACTCCGTTCTATGGCCAGACACAATAGATTTATCCAAAAATCGCAGATCCATCCGACCTGGTTAGTCTATTGAGATTGGATTGAATACATGCTTCTTATAGCCGGACCGTAATTCCTGTTTCACTCATTTCCGTCTTTTTTATCATCCGAATTCAGCATCTGTACGCATAATGAGGATGAATGGAAGAACCTAATGTGCCCAACCCTTGTAATGCGTTTCGCATTTATCAGAAATTCAAAATGTTGATATATATCAATAATAGTCCGGATATATATCAATATTAATCATGAAAATGTCATTTCCATTCCATGAAGATTTAACGTTAGTCCGAGTAAATTTGAATACCATAAGATTTGATTGGTTTCATCTATAACTATTACGATTATGAAGAACGGGAATTACAGGTTGATAATTATAGTGCCATTGATTTTTATCGGAGCGATACGATGTACATATTATACCAATCCGGTAGAAGATATTGTGATTCCCCCGCCCCCCTTAGCTTATGTCGGATCAGAAGCTTGTAAAAGTTGTCATGAAGGCATTTATGAAACTTTTAAGAAATCAGGACATCCGTACGTACACGCTAAAGTTGAGGACGGAAAGCCCCCCGAATACCCGTTCACTTCCATTGATTTTGTGCCTCCTCATTTTTCAAATAAATGGGATGATATCACGTATGTCATCGGTGGATTTGCATGGAAATACCACTTTACCGACAATGACGGATACATTTATACCGGTGAGGATGCTCAGTACAATTTTCAGAATCAGTCCGCAGTTTCATTTCACGCTGACGAGGCTCCCGGAACAAAAAAGTTTACATGCGGTCGTTGCCATACAACAGGTTGGAAAAGCATAGAAGACGGAGGTGCTCCAAAAGATGATCTACCGGGAATGGGGGGAGATTATTTTACGGGAGGTGTACAATGTGAAGCCTGCCATGGAATGGGCAGTGTACACGCTTTTACGCGTTCGCCTGATGACATTGAATCGGTTTCAGATGCCACTTTATGCGGACAATGCCATTACAGAAATGAAGATCACTCCATTGCTGCGGCCAACGGGTTTATAAAGCACAACACGCAATTTGATGAGCTTCAATCTGCCGGTCATAAGACGCTGGCTTGCGTGAGCTGCCATAACCCGCACGCCTCCGTACAGCATGGTCAAACGGAAGGTATCATTAAAGAGTGCACCGAATGTCACGACGATTTGAAAAATCCAACGCACCGGGGCGCCGACTGCGTTACATGTCATATGCCGAATGCCACTAAATCTGCTGTTGTTACCAACAAATATGTTGCGGATATCTCCACGCATATTTTTAAGATTAATCCCGATGAAGACGGAGAAATGTTTAATGAAGACGGTACAATTGCGAAAGGAGAAACCGGCGTGACATTGGGTTATGTCTGTTATCAGTGCCACAAAGATAGCGAAGGAGTCGGAGGGGACAAATCAACTAAAACATTGAAGCAGTTATCCGATCTGGCAAAAGACTTTCATGAGTAGTGTTGAGTTGACCCGGATGATTCATCTCAATCCGTCAAAATTCCTGAGCTGTTTTTGTAAGACATCGATTTTAAATGCCATACAGTAGGGTTAATCCCAATAAGGCATAAAACATAATAGCCCAAATTTGGGAAATCCCGAAATGGATGCTTCCTGAACAAACCGATGTTTATGCCCGATTTTTAAGTGTTTTATGCTTTATCGGCCCGGAGGGTGAGAATTCCATGCATTTTTTGGATTAAACCTATTTATATTTAGTCCTGGGCAACGAATGTTGGAAATCGATCTCAAGCAAAATGTCAGATTTCTGCGGCAGGCCGGTCTGCTTACGGTCGAAACGGCATTTACCGTCGATTTATCTCTAACCGGCAGTTGTAATTCTTTTTGATTACCAATCAAAACATACCAGATCTGTTCATGGCGTTTCCTCTTTTTAGTTGGAAGCCACGCATATACAACTACCAATGAAATGTTATTACCAAGCTTTCAAGCCAATTTTTTTATAGATGAACCGTTAGCCTGGAACAGAAAAAATCAATCGAATTTCCAATTGCAATAGCCGGAAGGTTTACGTTTATACCAAATCGCACCTTTCTTTCAAAAGAAAATCCCTTTGCGAATCGCATACCCAAACGGCAACGCCATAAATTTCACAAAATCGTAACATTATGATAATATGCGACTTACCTCAGAGATTCATTCAGGATCAAATATGAATTGACATATGTCAATTTTTAATAGAGGCAAATCAAAAAAAATGCGCATTAAATCCGAATAATTGAGGTAAAACTTCATCCTAAAAACAGCTTTAAATTCATTTCAACCAATTGGTCATAGTATTTGGTGTTTCTAAATTTATAGGAAGATAAAAAAAAATTAATCCATACTTAATGAATAATTTTTCCTATTATGAAAACGCATAGATTTTTGAAATTTTTAACATGGACCCTATGCGCAATTGCATTTGCTTTTGTTGCGGGGTGCGAGGGGCCTGAAGGACCCCAGGGGCCCCAGGGGCCGGCTGGACCAGCGGGGCCACAAGGAGAAAAAGGAGATGATGGTACACCGGGCGTTGCAGGTAATGTTACCTGTCTGGAATGCCACGATGCCGACAATCCTCAAGCTAAGGCCGAAGAGTTTAGTAGATCGGCTCACAGTGCCGGAGCAATTGCAGTTGATTATGCTGGCGGGCGAAGCTATTGTGCCGAATGTCATTCTCACGAAGGTTTTCTTGAATTTGCCCGTACCGGAGATGTGGCTGCGGATATTGCCAACCCAAGTGCCTGGGAATGCAAAACATGTCACAACATCCACACTACTTTCGAGCAAACAGATTATGCGCTAAGGCTGGATGACGCTGTTGATTTGATCGCCAAGCCCGGAACAATAATTGACGAAGGGAATAACAACCTTTGTCTTAATTGCCACCAGGCGCGCAGAGCGGTTACGTATTATGATAAATACACCGAACCTCAAACTTTCGTCCGGAAATTTACAGGAGACGACATCGCACTTTATGAAAATACGACAGCAATCGGTCCGAGTGGAACAATCGAACTAAAAACCTATCCTGCTCCCGCGGTTGACACGCTGGAAGTAACGTTCGATGTACCTACTTCTTATGCGTATATAAGCAGTACGCATGCGGGCCCGCATAGTGGCCCGCAGGGTAATGTGTGGCAAGGCGTAGGCGGAGTTGCGGATGGCTCGGCATATGATGCGCACTCCGGTGGATGCGTACAATGTCATATGGGCCCAGCCAGCGGTCACAGCTTCATGCCTAAAGAAGATAACTGTATGGTTACAAATTGCCATCAGTCTTCGAAAGAGGATGACTTGGAAGCTTTCGCTGCTCGCGTAATGGCTGTAGGTGAGAAATTGGAGGAACTGCATGCCATCCATTATTCCGATGGCGCGTATCATCCAATGTATGCTTCGTTGCCAAGAGAAGAATTCAACGCATGGTGGGATTTTATGGTTCTTCTTGAAGACAGAAGTAACGGGGCCCATAATCCCGCTTATATGGAAACACTACTCGGAGGTGCAGAGTCTGCTCTGGGGATAAATTAAAACAATAATTTGACTTTTTAACCTTTAAGGTAGAAGCATAGCTTTTTTTATATAACCGCTCCAATAGTTTGGGGCGGTTTTTTTATCAAAATAATCCGACCGGTTCCCAAAATCTGTCCGTTTTAAACTTCTTAACCCCGACGATTCATCGTTAATCCGTTAAAACTCGAAAAAGATCTTTGTAAGACATTGGTTTTGAATGGCATAAACTGGAGCCAATCCACCTACGACAAAAACATAACGGCCCGGATCAGGGCTTCGCGGATTTAATTCTTCAGGACAACCCGACGCTCTTGTAATGGCTAATCGCGTATTATCTATTCGGGGCCGGTGAATGCCTATTCGCTCTGGCGGGAAAAATCCATGGAAGCTTCCGGGTCAATTATATACGCCAACCGTTAAATGCAGATATGTTAAGATTCAAAGCACAAGGACTATCCATGTGCCGCAACCTGTTGTAAGGCCTTTTGATCAAGAATATTTATACTATGATCCACAATCTCAATGATCCCGTCTTCTTTGAATTCTTTCAATACCCTTATTGCACTTTCCTTTGTCATCGCTGTCAATTCGGCCAAATCCTGATTCGAGACATTTTTTATTATACCATTTTGAAAAATACGATCATTGAGAAAAAGAATGGATTCTGCGATCCGTCCTTCCATATTTTTTTGAGTAAGTACGGCAAATTGCTGATACGTATGCAGGACTCGCTGTGAATACGCTTTGATATATGCTTCCATGAATGTGGCATTGCTTCGCAGCACATTTTTAAATGCGCCGATTTCGATAAAACAAGCTCCGCAGTCCGTTACGGCCATTAGCGAAGAATAATGCCGTTGATCCAGAAAAACTCCAACTCCACCGTTCAGCTCATATTTTTTCGTATAATTCAATATCAGGTTTCTTCCCTTATCTCCTTCAA
This sequence comes from Cytophagales bacterium, assembly GCA_022360055.1. GTDB lineage: Bacteria > Bacteroidota > Bacteroidia > Cytophagales > Cyclobacteriaceae > JAAUQL01. The sequence goes on from JAKSDO010000011.1 coordinate 156,941, forward strand.
GATAAATCTTGCCAAGTCCCTCATTTAATATAACTATGTGTGTAAGCGGTGTGCCTTGTTTATAAATTATTTCACCTTTTTTGAATCTTACCTCTAGCCTTGCATCATTTAAAAAATCCAGTTCACTTTCATTAAGCAAAGCAAACAATTGGCTTTTCTTAAAACAGTGGTTGCAATCCAGGCATCTGTAACCGTTTACAAACTGAGTCATCTCTAAAGTTTCCGTTAAACGCTTTTCACATGGTTTTCTATGAGACTTGGTTCATGTATTTCAACATCGCCAATACTTGATTCATGCTTTTACTACCTTTAATATAATTGATAAATATCAAAAAATTAATGACAATAATCATAATATAATTATTTTATATCTCTTCCAAGAGATAGGTAATCAACCTATTTTCGGGCAATTTTGTTTAGCCCGTTTTATTGCATTTTTTAATAGCGGTGGTTATTTTTTTATGCAATCGTAATGATTAATTCTATAGCAATTCTGAATTTTTATCAGAAGAAATAAATATTATCATGAGTAGGACAATGAAAATAAGATTGAAACATGTGATAGGCAAATTATTTATAGCAATCGTCATTGCCGGGGCAGGATTTGCCTCATGTACCTATCATACCAACGATTATGACCCATTGGACGTACCTGATAACGTGAGTTTTGAAACAGATATTATTCCAATATTTGAGGCCGGTTGCAATAATGCAGGATGTCATAACGGTACCATACCACCGGATCTGAGGGCGGATGTTGCCTATCTCAGCCTGATCGGCGGCGGCTATGTAGTCCCGGGAACTCAGGCAGAAGACAATGTGTTGTATCAAAGTATTGACGGCGGAAGCATGGAAGCATATGCAACGGATTTGGATCGCGCGTACATTAAGAAATGGATCGATGAAGGAGCACAGAATAATTAGAAAGAAATAAACGAATAAGACGATGAAACGATTGACATATTTTTTATTTGCACTGTTTATATTTCTTGCGGTAGCTGCACGGGCTCAGGAAGAAGATGAGAAACCCAGACCTCAGCGTAAAGCTTTTGAAAGCGCCGTTCTGATCGATAATCAGTCCGATGTTGTAAATACGGCCAAGACACTGGAATGGAATATTCAACACCGGTTCGGAACCGTTGAAAACGGATCAAAGGATCTTTGGGGTGTCTTTGCAGCTTCGAATATTCGGCTGGGCTTCACATATACGCCCATTGAAAAACTAGCTGTCGGATTTGGCCTCAGCAAAATCGGGAACAGAACAGGCACCAATCCATTTATCGATCTGGATGTAAAATATAAAATCCTTACGCAGACAAGAGAAAATGAGATGCCTGTCAACCTTACCTTCTACGGCAACATGGGGATTGATACAAGGGATAAATCCAAGTTTGACGAGCGCGCGCACAGATTGTCTTACTTTGGGCAATTCATCCTTTCCCGAAGGATTTCAAAAAGATTCTCCATCCAGGGCACAGCGATGATGTCGCATTTCAACGCTGTTGATACGTTGTTTTCCAACGATATCTTTGGAATCGGTTTGGGAGCCCGTTACAAAGTAAGCTCCCAGGGTTCAATTTTATTGGAATGGACGGAACCGTTGAATAAGCACGATATAAACAGTACCAGCCACGGTGATCTTATGCGCCGGGCAGGACCGTACAGGAACATTGCCATTGCCTATGAGATTGCGACAAGCGCGCACGCTTTCCAGATCACATTTGGTATATACAGAGACCTTGTACAACAATACAACCTGGCATATAACAGTACATACACGGCTCAGGACCTGTTTAATGCCAATGGAAACGATTGGTACAAATTTCAATATGCAGTCGGTTTTAACATGACGCGTTTGTGGGGCTTTTAATCGATATATAATGAAACCGGTAGGACCGGAGCAAATTCGGGACACACACAAGCATGATTATATTGCTTTGTGTGTCTGGCAAACTAAAAAAATATAAGCGGATGGAAAAAAAAGCGGACAAAGGCAATCGCCGGAAGTTCCTGAAAAATACCCTGGCTTTAGGAACCGCGGCCCTGGCCACCGGTGCGGGAACAGCCCTGGCAAATAACGATGACAAAAAAAATACGGAGAAAATCAAGGTGCTTACCACCGAAGGGAAGATCATCGAAATTGAAAAACCCCTTGACGAATGCAAGATAAATCCCTGTACCCCGGCACAAGGAAAAGAAGCGCGCATCGGTATCCCCGGAAGATCATTTGTCATGGTGATTGATTTGGCGCGTTGTAAAAATGCCAGAAAATGTATCGAAGGTTGCCAGAAAGGGCACAATCTCAAACCGGATCAGGAGTGGCTTAACGTCGTCCTGATGAAAGATCACCCGGATCAGGAGCCCTACTGGTTTCCAAGACAATGCTTCCATTGCGACAATCCTCCGTGTGTAAAAGTATGTCCGGTTGGCGCTACATTCAAGCGACAAGACAATATCGTATTGGTAGATAATGACAGGTGTATCGGCTGTAAATTCTGTGTAGTTGCCTGTCCGTATTCAGCCAGGATTTTCAATTGGGACGAACCATTGGAATCGGAAGTAGCCAGGGAAGATTTTTCGCCGGAAACAAGTGTTCCGGCTCAGGTAGGGACCGTGAGCAAATGCGATTTCTGTCCGGATCGCTCCAGGGAAGGCAAACTGCCTTATTGCGCTACAAGTTGCCCAATGGGCGCCATTTACTTCGGAGATAAAAATGAAGATGCCGTCTCGAACGGAACTGAAACAGAGCGGTTTTCGGAACTTATTAAGGAAAGGGCCGGATACCGCTATCTGGAAGAATTAGGGACAAAACCCAATGTTTATTATTTACCCCCTGTAAACAGGATGTTTGATTACAAAAGCGGACTCAAGGATTTGCCCGAAGAGAAGCAAAAAGTATACGACAACATCAGAAACGGGAAAAAGTCTAATTGATGAAAGCTATGAATACGCCGGCACATGTACTTATGAAAGAATTCATACCTTACCTTGAAAAACCGTCTGCAAAATGGTACGCCTGGGTTGCCATTCTGGTGATAATAGCGCTTTTCGGAATGTATGCCTTAATTCGGCAGATGATCGACGGTCAGATCATTACAGGTATGCGCGACAATGCCGTGTGGGGGATCTATACGGCGAACTTTGTGTTTTTTATGGGCTTGAGTTATGCGGGAGCACTGATATCCTGCTCATTCCAACTGTTGAGAATCAAATGGGCCAAACCTGTCCTGAGAATAGCAGAACTCATTACGGTTTCTTCTTTGATCGTAGGCGCGCCCTATATTCTGTTTTGTCTGGGCCGGTTAGATCGAATCCACTTTCTATTTACCCACGGAAGAATCCAATCGCCTATTACCTGGGATGTAATTGCAATATCCACTGATCTGGTTTTCTGCATTGCTTTCCTTTATTTCACCCATATCAGGGATTTTGCCAAGCTCCGGGATGCTTCTGACTTTAACGTCGCTCCGTGGAGAAAGAAGATGTACAGCATACTGGCCCTGGGATATAAAGGCACTCCGGTCCAAAAAAAATATTTGCATCAGGCCCATGACATCATGGCTGCAATAATTATCCCAACAGCTGTAATCGCATATTCATTGCTTTCACTTTTGTTCAGTATGAGTTTAAAACCCGGCTGGCACAGCACCATTTTCAGTCCTTATTTTGTGGTGACCGCAGGATATTCCGGGCTTGCTTTGCTTATCGTAGTGATGTGGATTTATCGCAAGAATAGAAAGCTCGAAAAGCATATTACAAATTTACACTTCAATTACTTCGCCTTTGGTTTGATTATACTGACATTTATTTATGCATATTTTTCGTTCAGCGAATATTTGACACAGTGGTACAACCAGACCAAAACTTTTGAAACATTGCTGAACAACCTCGTCAATTTTTCACAATTTGGCTGGCTGAGCTTATTTCATATCGTTTTTGCATTTATTGTTCCCGTAATTATACTGGGATTTCCCTGGTTTAGAAGTATCAATAGCGTCACGCTGGTATCTGCTTTTATTGTACTTGCGCTTTGGGTAAAGCGGTATTTAATCGTTGTGCCCCCTCTGGAAAATCCATTTATCCCGATTCAGGATGTACGACCGGAATATGTGAATTACTCGGTTTCTTGGGTCGAATGGGCATTGAGTATTTCCGGAATTGCTGTTATGATTCTCATATTTACCGTAGCTTCCAAAATAGCCCCCATTATCCCTGTCTCGGAAGTGGCCGATATGCATAATGAAGAAAAACCGAAGCTGCTGTTTAAGACAAAAGGCGAATAGTTTATTAAAATTCCGAAAACAATGAATCGAATCAATAAATCTATTACTTCATCTTTCGCGATTTTAGCGCCGATTTTTTTCCTGCTTTTATGTCCCGAAAATTTTGCAAAAACGGCGGCTAAAAAAGAACGAACGCGATTGAAAACGTATTATTTCAAGGAAGCTGACGGAAATCGCAAGATAAGCATCGCTCTTACCGCCGGAAGCGGAAAGAAAATGCATGGCGTGAAAAACGGGACGGTAGAATTGACTGCCACATTAAACGATTCGACGATAAATCTGGCAGTTATAGAAACAGATACCCTGGGAGAAGCGGAACTCTACCTGGCCTCGAACTACGTGTTGCCCATGGATGAGGACGGCAAATGTTTCCTGGAAGTTAGCTACAACGGTAATGATACCTATAGATCAGCATCTAGAAGTCTTGAAATTATCGACATTGATCTTGAATTTGAATTCAGGGTCGAAGATTCCGTAAAATACCTGGGTGTCATTGCGAATCGTATAAATGCCGAAGGTGAAAAAGCTCCGGTAGAAGAATTATCGATCGACATAGGCGTTGAAAGGCTTTTTAGTGTTTTACCGATCGGTGAAATGGAGACGGATGAAGATGGATTCGCCGAATTGGAGATTCCGGACAATATTCCGGGAGATGCAGAAGGCGAATTAAGATTTGTCGCTAAAATTGAAGATCACGACGAATTTGGAACCGTAACCAAAACCGCAGAGAACAATTGGGGAGCGCCGGTTGACTATACGATAAAACCGTTGGCCCGGCAATTATTTACGGATGAAGCTCCATTATGGATGATCATAGCGGTATTCATTATTTTGTTAGGCGCCTGGTATCATTTTTTCCTTTCAATTAGTAAATTGGTCAAACTAAAGAAAGCCGGAAAAGCTTCTTGAGAAATGGCACAAAAATTGCAAAAAAAATTAATATTGACAGAACCTTAAATCTTTAAAACATGAAAACGAATTTAAAATCGATCCTGGCTTTTGGTGCAATCGCGATATTTACTGTTGGCCTTGTAGCTTTTACGAGCCCGCAAATGGTAGACGACTGGGAAGTTCCGGCTAAATATAAGAGCATGGAAAACGAATATGCCGGAGAAGATGAAGATGGTATCGGCGAAGATTTGTATAAGCAACATTGCAGGTCATGTCATGGTAAGGAAGGTTACGGAGATGGATCAAAAGCAAAAGAGCTTGAGACGGAGATGCGGGATCTAACGTCCGAAGAAGTACAAGCACAATCTGATGGAGAGCTTTATTATAAATCATTCATCGGACGTGACGAAATGCCAAATTTTGAAAAGAAAATTCGAAGTGAAGAAGACCGGTGGATGGTTGTAAACTTCATGCGATCATTGGCCGAATAAAAAATCCAAAAAACATAACTTTTAAAAGGGGAGCAAGCTCCCCTTTTTTTGTGCCCGTTTATAAATATCCTTTCATCTCGATTTAATCTCTATTTATAAAAATGCATTTTTCCAAGCAAAACACAAGAGACAAAAATTGGATTTTTCATTATTTTTGCTTATTTTAATTAATCCGAATAGGGTTTCGAGTGCTAGTCAATCAGCATCCAAATTATATTTTTTTCAGAAAAGAATAAAAAACCAGAACAGGGGGGGAGACAGCGCCCAATAGATTTTTGCCTTGCGGCTCCTACAAATAAAAATATAATTATATAAAGATATACCTCATTAATAAATCCTATGAAGCTGCCAAAATCTTACTATAACCTCATATCGTTTATCGGGACGATTATTACCGGAATGAGTCTTTTTTTAATGGTGCTTTTCAGTGTTGTCGGATACCTCTACGAAGATACCAGCACCTATCTGGGATTATTTATCTTCATCATCTTGCCGGTAATTTTGTTTATTGGATTGACTGTAATTCCCATCGGAATGATGATCGAGGTAAAAAGAAGAAAGAAGAGCGCGTTGGAATACATCAAAAAGGGCTGGCCCGTCATCGACCTCAACATCTCCCGCTATCGAAATGCCCTGCTGATATTTACCATAGGCACGATTATACTGTTCTTCCTTTCCGCAATGGGTAGTTATGAAGCTTTTCACTACACCGAATCAAATAAATTTTGCGGAACCGTATGCCATGAGGTGATGAAACCTGAATATACGGCCTATCAAAATTCACCCCATGCAAAGGTTGCCTGTGTCGATTGCCATGTCGGGACCGGAGCCAGTTGGTATGTACGCTCAAAACTCTCGGGCCTTAGGCAGGTATATGCCGTACTTTCTGACGATTTTTCCAGACCAATTGAAACTCCCTTGCACAACTTGAGACCGGCAAGAGAAACATGCGAAGAATGTCACTGGCCCGAAAAATTCTACGCGCATCAATTAAGGCAGTCCAAACATTTTCTGACCGACAGCCTGAATACGGAATGGAATATTGGTTTAAAAATGAAGATAGGGCCTGAGCACAGTGCCCTGGGGCTTTCTGAAGGAATACACTGGCACATAAACCCTTCCGTAAAAATAGAATACATTCCAAAAAGGGAGAATCGCAAAGATATTCCATGGGTGAAATACACCGATCTCAACTCCGGAGAAGAAACAATCTATATTGATGAAGAAAATGTGTTAAGTGAAAAGAAAATGGCTGAAGCCAATATACGCGAAATGGATTGTATGGATTGCCATAACCGACCTTCTCATCATTATTATACCCCGCAAGAGTTCATCGATCAGGCCTTAATTGCCGGAGAAATACCTACAGACCTCCCCTTCATAAAAAAAGTTGCGATGGACTTGTTTATTGATCCATACGATCAAACAGATTCGGCAATTTTGCAAATCCGAAAATACACGATCGATTTTTACAGAGAAAACCATCCATCGATCTTTGAAACACGCTCGGAGGATATCGACCTGGCAATTAAAGCAATAATCCATGGTTTTTCGCAAAATATCTTTCCTGAAATGATGGTGAGTTGGGACGAATATGAAAGCCACATAGGACACAAGACGTATAACGGATGCTTCCGTTGCCACGACGACAATCATAAAAGCAACAACGATAAAGTGATTTCCAAAGACTGCAATATTTGTCATACAATTGTATCTCAAGGAAAACCAGGTCATGAAGAACTGGCTACCGTAAAAGACGCGTTAGAGTTCGTTCACCCGAAAGCGCTCGAAGAAGGGTGGGAAGAAGAATTGTGCACCGAATGTCATAGATATTTATATTAACCGTCAACCGTTCCTTCCCGATGGTATAAAATCCGCTCTATTCTTTTTTATGGACATAGAATTTAATGATTGGAGGGGTTGATGGATTGAGGGGATAGATAGATTGAGGAGATTGAGGGGATAGATAGATTGAGAGGATTGAAGGGATTGAAGGATTGAGGAGATTGAAGGGATTGAAGGGGTTGAAGGGGTTGGATATAAGATGATTGAATAGATAAACTAACAAATGTCATAGTTTAGTATTTCCAAAATTCAGTACTTTGATGTGCACTTGATCCTGGCCGTGTAAGGCTGCCGATTAGCGGACGATATCTAAGGAAGCACTTTTTATTGATTAAAGTATTATGAAGAATTTTCGATTTTTATTCTCGGGGACCATGATGGGAGTCTTATTGGTAATATTTGCGATCGCCATCGGGTACGCAACTTTTATTGAAAACGATTTTGATTCCACAACAGCTAAAATGTTGATTTATAATGCGCGTTGGTTCGAGGTGCTGATGCTGATCATGATCATCAACTTTACCGGGATGATTTTCACCAGGCAATTATACCGAAAAAGTAAATTGAATATACTTGTGATCCATATAGCGCTGGTTATCATACTTGTCGGAGCGGCAGTTACCCGGTATATCGGATTCGAAGGTCAAATGCACATCCGCCAGGGACAGACTACAGACAGATACTTATCTTTTGACAATTACTTTGATGTACACATAGACGACGGTTTGGAAGAAAAGAGCGCAAGCAAGCGAATATGGTTATCCCCGATACAAAAAAAGCTATACGCCGAACAAATAAAATTTAAAGACCTGTCATTTGATGTATCCATGAACCGGTATCTGCCCAATGCAATTGAAGCCCTTATTCCCGATGAAAATGGCACGGCAATTATAAGTCTGGCTACTTCCGGCCCAAACGGTCGGGTCGATGGAAATCTAAAATTGGGGGAGCGTATTAATATAAACGGTTTGACATTGAGTTTTGGGGACACACTAAGTCAATCAAACATTCAATTCATCCTCAAAAACGGTGTATTGCTGAAAAGAATTCCCCACAATCACGACCGCAGTTCGCAACTTACTCCGCATAAAGAACCTGCATTCGAACCGTTAAACCCAAGACAGGTGTTTGAGTATTCGGGAGTAGACCTCGTGGTAAAGGATTTTTCCGAAAAAGCTATCTTTACATATATTCCCGCACAAAATGAGCATCAGCGCGGAATCCAAGTCGCCAGGGTAAGTGTAAATAACAATGACTTTTTTCTTAAATCCGGGGAATGGAAACAGGTCCGTATGAATGGAGTGACTGTAAGTCTGAAATTCGGAAACCAAACCTGGGTGCTTCCGTTTTCATTGAAACTGAATGAATTCCGGTTGGAGAGGTATCCCGGGTCGATGAGCCCCTCTTCATTTGCGAGCGAGATCACACTTATCGATGCTAAAAATAACGTTGTAAAACCTTACCGGATCTTTATGAACAATATCCTGGAATACCGAGGTTACCGGTTCTATCAATCCTCCTACGACCAAGACGAGAAAGGTACTATTCTGTCGGTAAATCACGACTATTGGGGTACGATGATCACATACTTCGGTTATTTTCTGCTATTCGGGGGTTTAATTGTTTCCTTGTTTACAAAGAAAACCAGGTTTCAAAGAGTATCCCGGCAAATCAAAGAAACGCATGAAAAGCGGAAAAAGCTCACGACCGGTATGCTGGCAGGCCTTCTGGTTTTTGTAGCGTCCATAAATTCCGTTGCTCAGGGCCAAAATGAATTGAGTAAAAGTCATGCCGAAGAATTTGGCAAATTGTTATTACAAAACAAGGATGGCCGGATCATCCCGATAAATACTCTTGCTTCACAGGTACTGGTAAAAATTTACAAGAAAAGCAACTTTAAGGGGCTTAGCGCCGATCAGGTATTCCTGGGGATGACGATAAGTCCGGCACACTGGCAAGGGAAGAAAATGATAAAAGTCGGCGATCCTGCATTGCAAAGGATACTTGGCGTATCCGGTAAGTTCGCCAGCTACTCCGATTTCTTTGATGAAATGGGACACTATAAGCTTAAAGAACAGATAGATGAAGCATATGCCAAAAAGCCAGCGCTTAGAAATATGCTTGACAAAGAACTGATTTACGCAGATGAACGAATCAATGTATGTTATATGGTATATAGCGGTTCGTTGCTGAAAATACTTCCTATCCCGAATGACAAAAATAATACCTGGATGTCTCCGATGGATAAAAAATCAATCGTGGACAACCGGCACGCTATCGACGCCGTACATCTGTTTTCGGATTACTCAAATAATCTGAATGCCGCAATTGCATCGGGCAATTATATGGATGCTGAAGTTTCACTTCAGAAAATAAAGGACTATCAGTCAAGAGAGGGAATTGCAATAATTCCGTCTTCAACAAAAACAAACATGGAAGTTTTCTATAACAAAATAAACATTTTTAAGAATCTTTTCCCTGTTTTTATGATGCTGGGGATTGCATTGTTTGCATTCCTTTTTACTCAAATTTTCAAACCATCGCTGGAATTCAAATGGATAATTAGAATACTTGTGGGCATCTCCGTCATGGCATTTGCCGCGCAGACCTTCGGACTCGGCCTTCGCTGGTATATTGCAGGGCGCGCCCCCTGGAGCAACGGCTATGAATCCATGATCTACATTTCCTGGGCAACTATGCTCGCTGGTTTTATATTTATGCGGAAGTCGCCGATTATCTTATCAGTCACCTGCCTTCTTGCCGGTGTTACACTTCTAACGGCGCACATGAGCTGGCTCAATCCGGAAATCACGAACCTTGTTCCTGTGCTGAAATCGTACTGGCTGACAATTCACGTTTCGACCATCACGGCAAGCTACGGTTTTCTGGCGCTTGGAGGACTGACGGGTTTCCTGAATTTGGTCATCATGATTTTCAGAAATAAGTCGAACCTGGAACGGATAAACCTTACCTTAAAAGAACTTTCGTACATCATCGAATTGTCTTTAACCGTGGGATTGATCCTTTTGGTAATCGGCAATTTCCTGGGCGGAATCTGGGCCAATGAATCCTGGGGAAGATACTGGGGATGGGATCCCAAAGAGACCTGGTCATTGGTGACGATCATTGTATATTCCTTCATTCTCCATATGCGTCTTGTGCCGGGATTGAGAAGCACTTTCTCATTTAACTTTCTGTCGATGTTCGGATTCGGCTCCGTATTGATGACCTATTTTGGAGTAAATTATTATTTATCAGGTCTGCATTCATATGCATCCGGGGATCCGGTGCCTATACCCACATTTGTGTATTACGCACTTGGAATCATGCTATTGATCAGTGCATTGGCCGCCTTTAATGATTTTAAAATTAAAGATCAGGCTCCGGTTCTCGATGAAGAGATTGCCTAAGCAGGTTATATGAATTAAGGAATTGTCTTATTGTGCACCCAGATCATTGATTTTTTCAACTGAAATTTCCTTCAGATTCATTACCACTAAGTCGGCAGAGGATAAATCCTGATTTCCGGTTCCCGGATTTTTGTAGCCAATACAAAGCATTCCCGCATCTTTAGCTGCTTTAATTCCGTTGGCCGAATCTTCAATGACCAGACACCTGGATGGCAGCGTGCCGGATTGCCCGGCTGCTTTGATAAATATTTCAGGATCCGGTTTTGATTTCTTTACTTCATCTCCTCCGATTCGATGTGAAATCAAATGTTCAAGACTAAAATGCGCAATAACCTTATCGACTGTAGGTCTGGTGGCCGAAGAAGCCACCTGGACAATAAAGCCGTTCTGATGCAGCAAGGTCATCAGTTCTTTTGACCCATTTACCAGGGGAACACAATTTTGGTCCAATGCCTGCCAGTATTTCGCTCTTCCGTACATCAAAAGTTCCTGTGGTGTTTTGCTTAAGGAATGGTTTTCTTTAATCCTTGTCCACATATCAATGGAAGAAGTACCGACAAATGTCTTGTGCTCCTCCTCCGAAAAATGGAGTCCGAGCTCGTCAAACATTTCAAATTCAAGTTTTTGATGGGTGGGTTCGCTGTCGATGATAACCCCGTCCATATCAAATATCACTGTTTTAATCATGCGACAAAGATACGTCAATATTGGAGTCACTAAAACAGCCGTACGCTTTTTTACGAACACATTTGAACAAGTTTATTTCTGGATATGAAATAATCCAATGGCATGGCCTTCGTACCTGTTCCAATAGGTGATTGCTTCTTTGAGCGGAAGAAGTTTTATCTTACATCTTTTTTCTTCAAAAAAATCCGTAGCCTCATTTGTCAGGGCAAGATGATCATTTTTATCCCACCCAATGATCATTTCGTTGATATTGGGATCGTAAATTTTACTTGCTTCGATCAGGGATATGGACTGCATTGCCGAATGGTCCTGATGCAGGAACTTCGGGTCTCTTTTAATAATTTTACCGTTTATGTTTATATAAAAATCATAATTCATCTTCCGGTTTTCAACCCGAATCTCACCTTTTACGGATGTACTGATTATCGGTTTCATAAGTCAAATTCTCAGCGATCTGATATTATAATTAACGATACGAATATCAAAATGTTGATTGTTTTAAACTGATATATCGATTTTGTAAAAACCAAAAATCCTTTTATACTTAAATTGGGTAATCCAAAAAAAACAGGCAATTGACATATCAAATCCAGATCATGAAATTTCTCAACTTGTTACTTCTCTTGGCAGTAAGCTATCGATCCCTTGCACAGAAAGAAGCATTGTACGAGCCTATTGAATATAAAAAGGCTTATGAAAATGGTACCCGCTTGCGAAACGGATTACCGGGAAAAAGCTACTGGCAAAATAGCGCCGACTACGTGATCAAAGCGACATTCGATCCTTCAAGTAAAATAATCAAAGGGAATTTATCCATAACCTATATGAACAATAGTCCGGATTCTTTGAATCTGATTGTTTTCAAACTCATGCATAATATTTACAAAAAAGGCGCAGTCAGGCAAATCCCAACCCCAAAAATCAACCTTCACGACGGTGTACAAATTGAGAACCTCACCTTCAACGGTAAAGATATTTCAAAAAACTCCATAAATATTGCCGGCACCGTAATGAAAGTCAGGCTGCCAGGTTTCTTAAAGAAAAATTCCCGGGCAACTATTGATCTTGATTTCATTACTCCGCTTCCAAAGACATCAGGTTACAGGTGCGGAACGGTGGACAGCACCTCTTTTTTTGCTGCATATTGGTTCCCTCAGGTTGCCGTTTACGACGATATCTTCGGTTGGGATCTGGATGAATATGTAGGCTTCCACGAAAATTATAATGATTTTTCAAGTTACCTGGTCGAGCTAACGCTCCCGTCCGAGTACAATGTGTGGGCAACTGGCGAGCATTTAAATGTAGAAGAAATTTTCTCAAATGAAATTACCAAAAAAATTGTCGCCTCAAAGTTTTCCAAAAAACCGATTGTGATTTTGGATGAAGAGGATTTCAGGCAAGCTGATGGAAAAGACAATACCTGGGTATTCAAAGCGGACAATGTTCCTGATTTTGCATGGGGGGCCAGTGATCACTATGTATGGGAGGGAGTGGCCGTCAAAAATCCTAATGCCGGGAATACCTGTTGGGTACAATCGGCTTATCCTGTCGGAGCTAAAAATTTTGACCTGGTGATTGACGTAGCGAAAAAATCGGTAGAAACCCTGTCGACCGGTTTCCCGGGGATGCCCTACCCGTATTTCAAACATATTAGTTTCAGGGGCACAAAAGGCGGGGGCATGGAATTTCCAATGTTGGCCAATAATAATGTCCAGCCGGATACGCTGAACACAATTGTAGTGACAGCTCATGAAATTGCGCATAACTACTTCCCGTTTATGATGGGAATTAACGAGCGAAAATACGGATGGTGGGACGAAACTATGACCATTTTAATGGAGTCATATGTCAGAATGAAAAACTATCCAAAGCATAAATTGCACGGTTTCTTTAATCATAAAACAAGTTTCAGTCATTATGCTCCGCATCATGAAATCCTGCCGCTGATTACCGAATCGAGCCATATGATGAAGCAACTGCCCATCATGGTAAACAATTATGTAAAAGGGCCGGCAGCAATGGACATCCTGGCCAATATAATCGGAGCACAAGAATTTTACGATTGCACTAAAGAATTCATGCAGGCTTGGGCATATAAGCATCCGACTCCTTATGATTTTTTCTATTTTATTAACAATAAGCGGGAAGAACATTTGAACTGGTTCTGGGACGCCTGGTTTTTTTCGTATGGCTATCCGGATATCGCAATTGTCTGTGCAACTCAAAATATGAGGTATTTGTCCGTACATCTGGAAAATACCGGTGGACTCCCTGTGCCATTCAGATTAACGGTTTCATATATGGACGGGACTGAATTTGATGAGGATTTCGGCGTTGAAATCTGGCGTGAAGACTTGAAGAATACAGATGTCAGAATTCCAATTTCCGGAAATGTAGAAGAGGTGAAAATAGACAATCGTTATTCCTACGATGCTGTTGAGGGCAACAACGCATTTCTCCTGAAAAAATAATACCACCCCGTGGGAAATGCTATATTCATTGTGCTGTTGAACACTTATTCGAGTTTATATCCATCAAAAAGGTTGTAGCCCCTGTCCCGTATCCACAACCTTCAACACAAGGCAAACGCATGATGCGGATGAAGATCACGACAACTCTTAAAAAAAGAGCCATGCAGAAGCCCGGCTACCCCCTTGTGGGACTCTTCTGGGGATGGCAAGTTGGGGAAGAAACACCATGTCCCTGCACGACCGGCTATTCCACACGGTTATTTGCGCATGATACAAAATAAATCGAGGCTTGTATCGGCATACCGGGAGAGTGAATAATCGGTATGATGAATTTCACTAACCAATCCGGTATTTCCGGATTCCAGCTTATTTCTGTTTAGCCTGTTGAGTAATTCGTAAGGTATTTTCAACAGGGATGCAGGCAACCTGTATTGAAGATTAAATACATCCCATCGCATTATTCTATTTACTGACTTTCTATTTTCTTCATAATAACCCATCACTTTATCGTTTCCAGCAATACCGAGCATTTCCACATTGCTAAAAACCCGCTTTGCCAGGTTAAATAGTTCGTCGGATCTATATTCCCGGATATGCCACGGATTTCTCGAGAGCGACATTTTAATGTTGGGTGTAGTAATGAGCGCCAGTCCCCCGGGTTTTAATACGCGATAAATCTCTTTTAAATATCCCAGATCGTCCCTGATGTGCTCGATCACCTGAAAACTGACAACAACGTCATAGGATTTTTCTTCCAAACCATTTAAAGGTGGGATGATCATGCTGTGGAAATCGGCGTCCGGATATTTGGTTTGAAGTTTTTCAATCACCGATGAGATTTTATCTATTCCGGTATAGGATCCAGCTTTCGGAGCAAGTAATTCCACCCCTCTTCCTTCGCCACATCCGATTTCCAGGAGATCTCCAAAAATGTAATCCAAACTCAAATAATATGCTTTTAGCAATCGTTGATGAATAGGATTATCTGATGCAATGACTTCAGATGCAATTTCCGTAGTATAAACTGACATTTAATACAGATTTTAAAACATTGTAAAGTAAAATAAAGACTTGTACGTATACTCTTTATTTCCGTAATTTGAGCGCACCTCTATGGACATGAAACCCGTATTTTATTTGGTATAACATTATAAAATGGCCCTACCAACGTTTATACCCGCATTCAAACCATAAAAGTTTATACTTTCAAATCAAATTCAAGGGCTAAAGATACCCTATTTTTTCCATCACTCATATACCATCAGATCTTAAATGGAATCAAGAAAATTGTAAGGGGTCGAGCTTAATGATTGGAAATTAATTGAGGATCAGCATACATTCAAATTACTGACGTAACCGTGCCGGAGTAAGAACAGGAAACGATTAATAAAAAATCGGACAATTGAACAGTGAGATGCAATGGCACAACAATATTACGTCATATCTTAATTAACTCATGTTAAGTTAATTAAGATATCCGGTTGCTTTACCTGACCGATTATTTATTGTATGCCCTTTTTGTGTATATCGTAATCCCTTTTTTTGCCAGGACTTTCATCTCCTCAAAGAGTTTCTTTGAATCAGCCACATAAAATGGGATATGATTTACCGAAAAAGATTTAATAGTATCCCTTTTTATATGTTCAAAAAAGTATTTCTTAAGATTTCTATGTTTTATTCGCTCACTAGCAACTAACGTATCAACAAAAAACTTTTCTCCGGATTCATCGACCACCTCGCACTTAAATAATTTCTTTTTCCTTGTTTCAATCGGAAACTTTTCTTTTAAAACATCTTCAACAACGTGTATAAAGGTCATCGTATCTTCCGGTTTTACACCAATTCCTATAATTTTACCATTATAATTAATTATTTTATAATAAGGAGAATCTACTCCACAAGGATAAATAGATTTATGGTGTTCAGCAGTTAGGGTTTTGGCATTTTTACCGATAGCAACAACTGAATTTGTCGGATGAAGGCTGCGATGGGCATGTTTTAACCTTCTTGTATATTCAGCTAAAATACCCATTTCGGTTTTTGTTCTTTTTACATTAAAAACCGGGTTGTCAGCCAAATAATCCTCCGCTCTTATTCTGAACTGCGCTGTCGGAAGAAGCATAGTTCCTTCGCTACCAACAAGTTCACGGATTAGCCTGACAAGCTCTGTAATTGGAAAATCAATTGTCAGATTTCTGACGGAACTATGAATAAATAGAGTGTCACCAGGTTTTATTCCTAATTTCTCAGTCATAATTTCTATGAACTGGCCCCTGTTGATTTTGACACTGCTCTTAAGTTTCTGCCGTCTGTACCAATTTTTTATGTAACTAAAAAGTGAATCCGGAAGCATCCAATGCAAAATACTGTGTATTTGTTTAATCATCTGCTAATTGGATTCTTTGTTCGTAAGAATTATTTCGCAAAGCTGGTTAATCGTCGTAAAATCAGTCGCGTCCATTTCATCGAACTCAATCATAATATCAAACTTGTTTTCAACCTGCATGATAAAATCGATGAAATTCAAAGAGTCCAGAATACCTTGCTGTATCAGACTCATATTTTCATCAACATCTTCGACAGCTATTTTAAACAGTTTTAATTTTGGTAATAGCATTGCCAACAATTCTCTTTTAATTTGCTCTTTCA
>JAKSDO010000290.1 GCA_022360055.1 Cytophagales bacterium
GCCTGCATTCCTGAAGACAGTTCTTTTCCTTTGTATGGGATATAGGCCGAACTATCGGACAATACCTTGCCTGTATTCCAAAGGTCTGCATTATCGGCCTCCAAATTCGACAAAGAACTGGCAACAAGTACTTGATAGGCCGTTTGAACTTGCTCTCGTTGTTCAGATTCCGAATACCAACTCAGTCGGGGATTTTTTGTATCTATTCCTTCCGGGTCAACCAGGTATTCACAACGGAGAAACTCTGGGGTAATCCCCTGTTTTCCTGATTGTGTATTTCTTTCTTTACATCCGGCTGCAAAAAGTATAATACAGCCAATTATTAAGTTTAGTATTTTCATATTAACATTGATATTTTGAAACGTTATACGTTCATCTGTTTTTTAGGGAGTATCTAAAATCAAGATTTTTTAGCAAGGTTTAGGAACTTAACTGTAAGCGAGAACAATAGTATTTATATTGCCTAATTGAAAGCAAAACTATATGTGAAGATTTAGTTTATTAAGAGAATTCTTTTAAGGTTAAGACAGAATTATCTCATCCTAACTCCTACAAACAAAAACATTGTTGCGGGCAGAACAATCTAGAAATGGTTTAGTTTCATTGAAGCTTTAAATGCTATAACCTGAAAAATGAAACTGCCACTAAAGTTTTAGTGGCAGTTAACATTTATTATTGTTAGTTATCTAACATTTTTCATGTTATTGATAAACGATGTAATAACTATCTGTTGTCCCATGGAGGGTTTTGCTCCATTTTTACATCTTTATTTCTATCAATTACACTTTGTGGGATTGGCCACAGGTTATAATCAAAAGTAAGCGTTGTTGCCACATGTGGGTGCAGGGCATATTTACGAATACGATCTGAGGCAACAGTTCCACCCATCCTTAACAAAGTAGTCCATCTGCACTCTTCTTCTACAAAAAGCTCCCTTGCTCTTTCATCAAGAATGAAATCAATATCAACCATTTCTGGTGTAGCCATAATCTCACATTGTGCGCGAGACCTGATCATATTTATATCATCTGCTGCTTTTTGATTCTCTCCTTTACGGTGATAAGCTTCAGCCCTCAACAAAATGGTTTCAGCTAGTCGTATAGCGTATAAATCTCTAAATATATTACTCCTGTTTTCACCAAACTCCAGTCCTTCGTACTTGTCAGTATTCAACTTATAATAAATAGGAAAAATCCAACCACGTCCTTCGTTAGTAGCATCAATAACTTCTTGCGGAACTCTTTTCCCAAACAATTCAGGAAAATTAGGGTCATTGTAAAATATTTTACGACTGATGTTGTGTTCAGCATTTCGCTGGTCTCCGGCCGATATGCTTTCATCCCAAATAATAAACTCGGTTAAAGGAGTTGGAGCTCTCTCGGCGACACCTCTACCTCCGGCATCATCGCCCACACCATCGAATCCTTCAATGGCCCTGTAAACGGGTCCAAATCCTCTGGGAAAACCTACCCCCGCTTGACGATCCTCCTGGCGATAAACCTCATAGTCTTTCTGGAAAGTCCAGATACTTTCCATGTTACCGTCATTGTAGTTTATGTTTCCATTTTGAAACAGATCCCAAAATACGTCAGCACCACCGGTAACGGTGTTTTCTTCATCTTTTCGCACACCAAAACGTTCTGTCATTAAACGATAGGTACCACCATCAATTACATCCGATGCATATATAATAGCCTGGTCGTAGGCAGAAGTATTTGACGTTTCGATACCCAATGCAAGGTACATTTCACTTAAATAATGTTGTGCAGCCCCTTTTACAAGTCTTCCGTCCTGGGTAGTCGTCTCGGGTAAGTCATCGAGAATAGCTTCCAGCTCATCTATAACAAATTGGTAGGTCTCTTCGCGGGTTGCCCGTACATAATCGAAACGAGGTTCGGTTACCATTTCGGTTACAATTGGCACACCACCAAAAAGTTCTGCTAAAAATCCATGTGCATAGGCCCTGAAAAATCTTGCCTGTGCAATGATGTATGCCTTACTATCTTCCGATTCAAAAGAAATACCTTCAAGGTTAGCAGCGTGTAAGGCAGCATTGGCCTTTCCAATAATTTGGTAATACCAATTATAGGTGTAAGAAAACAACCAATACTCAGCATTTATCCTGCTATAATCGGTAGCGGTACCCCCCAACCTAAATTCCGGCACATCTATAATATCGGTCCCGAAACCTATCATTACCGGCTGATCATGCCACCTACGCATATCGGAGTACAATGTAATCACAGCCTGGTCAACCTGTGTCTCTGATGAAAAAATGTTATCAGTGGTATAAAACGATTTAGGATCCTCGCGCAGAAATTCTTCATCATTGCACCCTACAGAAGTAAATAATAACAACAATAGAGTGAATACTTGTATATTAATATTATTGATTTTCATATTATTCTATTTTTATGCATTAGAAACTTACTTTTAACCCGGCTGAAAATGTCCTTGGCACAGGATATCTTTCCACATCATGACCATAAGATTGGAAATCAGCCCTAATTCCTGCTTCAGGATCTCCGCCTCCGAACCAGTCGGTAAACGTATAGAGGTTTCTAATATTGGCATACACCTCTAATGAATTTAAGCCAATACTTTTAAATACTCCTTTAGGCAATCTATAAGATAGATTAACATCCTGGATCTTTACAAACCCACGCGATTGTAAGCCTAAGTATCGGTTATCAGGCACATAGTCAGGTCTCAAATATGTATTACTCTTATTCTCTGGAGTCCACCAGTCGTGGTCAATTTCATTTGTATCAAACCTTCCACTAAATGAATTGTGTCTTGGGTTTTCGCTCATGAAATAGTTGTCTTTTCCTCCTCCGAATATTCCAGTAAGCATAACATACAAGCTGAAGTTTTTATATTCAACCGTATTTGATAAACTCAACCGGAAATTTTCTTGTCTATATCCCAATATCTTACGGTCATGATCCGCCGTAATAATACCGTCAGGTGTACCATTGGGGCCACTTATGTCTCTAAACATGGGATCTCCTGGTAGTGCACCTACATTAGCAATGTATTCTGCATCATCTTCTTGCACAACACCAATATATTCATAACCATAAATAGCATCTATGGGTTTTCCTACAAACAGGCTGTTTGCAATATCATCATCCTCTTTCCCATCTCCATCTAAATCGTCGCCATACAAACTCTCAATTTTATTCCTGTTTCTCCAGAAAATAAGGCCAGAAGACCATTTAAGATTTGAATTGTCGATGTTTACTGTACGCAAACTAATCTCTATACCGTTATTATTTACCTGCCCCAGACTTGAAAAAATAGATTCAAATCCGGTCATAATCGGTATTTGTCTTTCAAATATTTGATCGGTGGTTTCTGAAAAATAGAAATCCAGATCGAGGAATACGCGGTTGTTGAGCCATGCTGACTGAAATCCACCGTTAAATGCCGTTGTTGTTTCCCATCCAAGATTTGGGCTACCTAAATTAGCTTGTGATATACCATATAAAATGGTTTGCGGCGCATCACCAAACTCATAACGAATACCTCCATCATTACCACTGTTTACCCTTGCCAATGTTTGATATGGAATAAGTCCCTGATTCCCATTTTTACCATAAGAAAACTTAACTTTCAGGTAATTCAATTTATCCATATTGCTCATAAAGCCCTCTTCAGAAACGGTCCATGCCACACCTACCGAAGGGAAATTACCCCACTTTTGATCTTCACCAAAAACCGAAGCACCATCTCTACGCATAGATGCGGTCACATGGTATTTGTCTTTGTAGGCGTAAGCAATCCTGCCCAAGTAACCAACATTAGCTCTTTCAATTACATTTATATCAACATTTTGTACCGCTGCTTTATGAATTCCATCTACCCCCAGTAAAGTATTCCCGTTGACAGAAAAATCTCTACCGATTGCACTTAGAAGTTTGGAATAGGAATAATCCCGGGTAGCTACCGCGGTTACATCCACATAATGGTCTCCCAATTCTCTTTTGTAATTAATAATATTATCCATTACATAAGAATAGCGATTGGTACGGTTATTATAACCGTTTGCTCCCGATAGTAATTTTTGCAGTTCTGCCGGAGAATATCTGTCGATATAGGGTTCTGCAACTGCTTCTCCCACACCATGAGTTTCATAATAAAACCGATCCTGAATATCCAGATTAGAATTAATGGAGTAATTAAACCTATAGGTTAATCCATCCACTTTCGGAACCTTAATTAAAGCATAAGTAGCCAATCGATAGAAGTGGCTTTTATCAACATCATCTATTGTCCCATCAGTTCCCCAAAGCGGGTTTTGTACTGATTGTCCTGTGGGGAATTTTTCAAGTAACCTACTTGTATTGGCTCCCGGATTTAACGGCATGCCATCGTAACGATACGGGTATCCCCATGGATGCTGACCGTACACTGCCCCCATATTAGCCCCAATACCTGAATAATCGTTATTGTTATACGCTCCATCCAGGCCAACTTCTAGCCAGTCAGTTATATCAGCGTTCAGTCTTGAACGAACAGAGATCCTTTTGAAATCATCACCAACAACAATACCTTTATGGTCGCTATATCCGCCTGAAAAATAGTAATTTAATCGATTTCCCCGACCTGAAACAGCCACCTGATGATTCTGAATAAAACCGTTACGGGATACTAAATCAACCCAATCGGTATCAACATTTCCTTGTTGCCATAGGCTATTTGCAAATGCTCCATCATGCACAATTTCATCAGGCGAATTTAAAGAAGGGTTTTGTGCAACATATTTCTCTGCCCATCTGTCACGGTTCATCAAATCGGGTGGATTTGGCCAGTTATTAATACCCATGTACATATTGTAAGTAATATCTGGTTTATCAGATTTCCCTTCTTTTGTTGTAATTACAATTACACCATTTGCAGCACGCGAACCATATACCGCTGCAGCTGATGCATCTTTTAACACATCTATTACAGCAATGTCATCCGGATTAATATCTGCAAAACTTCCAAAATAGATTATTCCATCCAAAACAATCAAAGGGTCATTGGATCCTTTTATTGAGTTCTGTCCACGAACTAAAATACCTGGTGTTTCTCCGGGCGAAGTTTGTTCACTAATATTAAGACCAGCCATACTACCTTTTAAAGATTGTAAAATGTTGGTATTAGGCGAATTGGCTATTGGAGATTCTTCTAATTTTAATGTACCCACCGCACCTGAAATATCTTTTCTTCGGGCCGTTCCATAGCCAATCACTACAATTTCTTCTAAAGCTGTTATATCGGGAACCAGGCTAATATCAATAATTGACTTTGTTCCAACCGTAATCTCCTCCCTCAAATAACCTACCGAACTGAACACCAACACGGATTCTTCACCTGGCACTTCCAGTGAGTAATTACCTTCCACGTCGGAAACTGATCCAATAGAAGTTCCTTTCACTATAATATTTACACCGGGGAGAGATTGTCCTTCTTCATCGGTAACTTTTCCTGAGATGGTCTTTTGCTGAATCACTGAAACAATATTACCACCAACGTCTTCAGTTGTAAGCACTATAAAACGATCTTTAATCACATAGTTTACATCTGTGCCCACAAAAAGCTTGCTCAAGACTCTATCAATCTTTTTGTTTTCTAAGTTAAGCGTAACCTCACGATCAACATCAATTAGTTTGCTGCTGTACATAAAATAAAACTCGCTCTGATCTTCAATTTGTGTAAGAGCCTCCTTAACAGTTGTACCCTCCAGATTTAAGCTAAGCAATTTAGATTGCGAATAAGTTTTACCGGCAAAAGCACAACCCAGCGAAACGCAAAGCAAAAAGGTAGTTAATTTCATAATCCTAATTGTTTTTTTTTGTATGAGACATTCTGCATACCTCAACAAATAATAAATCTTTTTCATATTTTTGAATTGTATTAGTTTACAAATGCCCTGTGCGTTATACAGGGTTAAAAATTAATCTTAACAGGGAAGTGTTGTCGCATTTCCCTGTTGCTTTTTTTAATAATGAATAGTTCAGTCCATAGGCAAATTGTTTTGGTATAGTAAAATCATTTTTTCTGAATTATTATTCTTTGTTTAGAATATGTTCCGTTTGTTAACTTTTTTCGCGGAAACGATTTGTATTTGATTGGCGTAGCAATGCTCATCAAGTCAAGAATCTGATACAGAGGTTCGTCGATAAAAACAAATGTATAATTGTAATCCTTAACTTCAGTACCTAATTCAATATCTACATTGTAAATTCGGCTCAGCTTTTCAACTACCTCAGCCATAGGTGAATCTTCAAAAATCAGTTTACCGTCTTTCCAAGCTATGTATTTCTCTATATTTCCTTTTGTGCTGGAAATGTTACCGGTATTCACATTGTATTTCACATGTTGCCCGGGAGTCATAGCCCCTATCCTCCTTTTCTCTCCACCCGACATTTCACTTTCCAAAACCACCTTCCCATTAACCAGCGTTGTTTCCACAACATGGTCATCGGCTTGTGCCAAAACATTAAAAGCTGTACCGAGAGCAATTACATTCAGTTTTCCGGTTTTTACGATAAATGGTTTTTCCGGATTATGAGCTACTTCAAAATAAGCTTCCCCTTCCAACGCAATCTCACGCCTATCTTCTAAAAAGAATTGTGGATATTTAATTCTACTGCCATAATTCAAATGAACCCGCGACCCATCAGAAAGTTCCACAACAGTACGGGAACCCATAGGCGCAATAATTTCAAGAGAATCTACTACTGCATTGGTAAATTCAGTCTTTAATATTCTTTTTTCTGAAATGGTATAAAATAGAAAAGTAAGAGTAGGAATTAAGAGAATTGCTGCAGCACGAGTAATCCACTTTGTAAACAAAGGTAAGAATACATGTGTTTTTTTATAATTCTTCCTCTCCCTGCTTTTTATTTCTTCCTGAATCTTATCAAACAGAACTGAAAACTTGTGATCATCCTCCGGCATATTTTCTTCCCGGTACATTGCCCAGTCACGTTGTGCCAACTCTCTCCCCTCTTTCTCTAATGATCCTTTTGCCACCCAGTTCAAGACCTCATCCAGCTCTGCCTCGGTACATGTATTACTTAGATATTTATCTAATAACTCTCTTGTCATTTATTCTTTAATAAAAGCTTCCCATTGTTTCATGAAACACCAAATTAACTATTCCTTCGTTCTAAATAGGGCGAAACTAATCACCGTCTAGACCACCGTTCCTATTTATTTTCAAATGGTAGTACAGCTAACCTGCGGTTAGGGAGTATATAAAATATGATTTTTTTTAGGAAACAAACAATGACACATATAAAATGCTGACGATCAACTCATTATCAAAATTAGATTTTAAGAATGAGAGTGTATTTACCATGTGTTTTTTTACCGTATTTACAGAAATATCCAATTGTTTTGCTATTTCATTATGCGACAGTCCTTCTTTACGGCTTAATAAAAATATTTCCCTTTGGCGTGGAGTAAGTTTATCCAGAAGATTTTTAAGTTTAGTATCCAACTCTTTAAATTGGAGCTCGTCAATCTGATTGGGCGCTTTTTGAATCTGTTGCAAAGAACTAAGGTGTTCAAGGTACTTTTTTTCGCTTTTTCTTTTTCGCAAAAGATTAATGGTGGTATTATAAGCAACTGTAAACAAAAATGATTCAAACGAAGAATAAGTATTGAGATTACTTCTAGATTCCCAAATCTTAACAAACACCTCCTGAACAATTTCTTCAGCATCAGCTTCTACCTTTATATACCTAAGTACAAAACCAAATAATCTTTTGCAATATCTTTCGTAAATATTGTAAAAAGCTATGTGATCGTCGTTCTTTATTTCGAGGACTAGTTCTTTATTTGACTTAGTGGTTTTCAAAAACAAATATATCAAAAGATAAAAGTACAAATACAATTGAAATCAAAAGTAGGAATTGATCTTTTTTTGCTGATTTTAAATCTCACTATATGACAAATCTACATTGGATTAGCCCCACTTCTACAAGCCATGAAATCAATTGACCATATATAGATAATTATCGGGAGTTGATCTCCGTTTAGAAACTAGAGCCAAAACGACATATTCCAGTCTTTTATAAATCCACCAATAAATCATCAACCGAGATTAGTCTTTCAGTACCATCAAATTTAAAGATGCTAATTTTATCCATTTTCGGAGTCACTTCTAATATTCGGGTCTGTTGAGAGATATAGGAACCACCATAATAAAACTCGTACTTTGATTTTTGTCCGTTTCTATAGATTATCTCCGCACATGCATCATACGGATCAACTTTTATCAATCTTATTTTGTCCTCTCTTTCTATTTGCTTATGAATAATTAAATCATTGGAATTGATTCCAGCTATCAACAATTTTTCATTGTTTACTGTATAAATATTCACTAGACTTTTGACATAATCGTTAAGAAACAATCCACTTTTTGGGGGTGAGACAGGTACGAAATTATTATTTCCGTCTCCCAACAGGCAGATCCCCAGGGAAGCATCGTGCCAACCATACGTGTTTTCCGAAGCATTAGTATTCCCTGCGCCAACTATATCCAAATTCCCATCTTCATTGACGTCCTCAAAAATTAAAGAAAAAATAGGCGCAAACTGGGCATTAACAGGAAGTTCCTTAATGTCGAATTTTCCATCTCCGAGATTAATAAAATGAGTAGAGGAAAATGTAAAGGCACTATAATGAGTTGCGCCTTCTTTCAAATTCGCAGCAAGCACATCATCAAATGTAGCCTCAGAATAAGCCTGGTAACTTTTAAAAACCTTCTTATAAGCTAAGATCTGATTGCTTAGATCTTCCAGACCGTGAAATGGGAATAACTTCATACCACCATCAGCAATATCCTTTATATAAGATCCGAAAATGGGGTCTGTACTACCATTTTTGTCGAAATCATTTGCAATCAACGTAAAAGGTTTACCCAGGCTTGCTTTGTAATCTTGGTTAACTCCAAGGTTCCCAACAATATAATCCGTGTCTCCGTCTTTATCAAAATCTCCACCTTTAATTACATTCCACCATCCAGCGCTATTTGAAAGCGCTTCATAGTTCATCCGTCTTAACTTGCCATTCGTATTTTTAAATACCGTGAGCGGCATCCATTCTCCAACCAACAGCAGATCGATCCAACCGTCATTATCATAATCTGACCAAATAGCGCTACTTACCATTCCAACATATTGTAATCCGATGGCGCTTTCAGTCTTGTCATAAAACTCAGAATCAATATTTTCTAACAAGTAACTTTTTGGGCTTGATGGATAGTTTTCAGGAGAATATCTTCCTCCTACGAATAGATCGATATCACCGTCCCGGTCATAATCAGCACCTGCTACGCAGCTTCCGCTTGAAATTACTTGCGGAAGTTTGCCGGATCTTTTGAAGGATCCGTTTCCATCATTCGTATACAGCCTATCCTGATAATTCAGCGAACCGGAGTTAAACTCGCTCCCTCCGCTTACCACATATAAATCGTTGTCTCCATCATTATCATAATCAAATAACAGGGACGCCATATCCTCATACTTTTCCTCATCTTCAGGTAAAAAACTCTCATAGAATTTGCCATTGTTACCCTGAACAAAAAAATACCCTCTATTTCCAGCACTTCCTCCGATAAAGATATCTTCGTCATTATCCTGATCGATATTCCCAATACTTATTCCAGGTCCCCCTTTTGAATACATCTTAATCAACAATGGATGGCTTTTAAAATCATTATATTTATTCTCTATATGGTTGTATTCAATCACATTTTCGGATAGTAAGCGGTAGTACGGTTTAACCTGCTTTTCCGGAACTTGAAAGAAGCCTTCGCCCGGTTTTTTGTATATATTTATGATTTGATTGGCTTTTACATCCTTTTCGATCTGGGTTGAACCATCAGGCCATTCTATTCGAATCGCATCAATAATGGAATCGCTTCCTAATCCAAAATGAATATGCTCTTTAATACTGGATAAATAACCTCTCGATGGTGAAACATAAGCATACTGTTGACCTGTCGCATGATTAATATAGATCTTTGAATCAAGCCCGTCGGGATTTTGTCCTGAACCTTCAAGATCGATACCTACATAATTATTTCCATCCGAGGTGTTTTCATAGACAAGTGCTTCTCTATTTATATCATTTGTCACAATATCCAGATCACCATCAGCATCTAAATCAGAATAAATAGCACCATTTGAAAAAGATGGTATGGCGATCCCTGAATTAAGACTAATATCCTTAAATTCTAATTTTCCATTATTTTGGTAAAGGAAATTCGGGATCTTTACTTCCGTCAGTGCATTCATTAATTCCCTGCTTTTGGCCTGTCTGACCTGTTTGATCCCAAAATATGAATTCATCCTATCATAATTGATATAATCCATGTCGGTCATATCTTTAACAAAACCATTTGTAATAAATATGTCTCGATCGCCATCATTATCAAAATCTGCCATCAAAGGACCCCAACTCCAATCGGTAGCATGAATACCTAATAATTGACCGATCTCAGAAAAATATACGGTACCGAACTTATCGGTCCCCCGGTTCAATTGAAGTGTGTTCCGTACATATTGAGGGGTGTAACCATGCTCATATCGTATATTAAATTTGTTAGGGTGCATACCGGGAATCATGGATTTCCTGCGATCATTATTATCTGGTAACATGTCTAATACCATTACATCTGGCAACAAATCATTATTTATGTCGGCGATATCCATCCCCATGCCATTATAACTTTGGTGTTTCAAATAACTCCCGGAATAATCCTTGAATTTTCCATTTTTAAGATTTATATATAAACGGTCATTGGGCATAAAATCATTTGAAACATAAATATCGGGCCAGCCATCACCATTCAAATCGTCAACAGCTACACCAAGTCCGTAACCTTCATGAACGATACCGGCCTCTTCTGATTTTTCAATAAAATAGGGATGTCCCAGGCTATCTATGATGCCCATATTTTCATAAAACCTATCAATGGTCTCTCCATTTGTAACAGATTGGTCCTTCGGATAAATTCGCGTTTTGTCTATTAGGTCAATTCGATTTGTGAGAATAAAAAGATCCAAATCACCATCTTTATCATGATCTAAAAAAGTCGAATGTACACTAAAAGAAGTATCGTGAATTCCATATTCAATTGATGATTCCGTGAAAACAGGTGTGCCCGATGTATTTGTTCCTTTATTTATATACAGCAAATTTCCGCTGGCCGAATCTTTCAATCCCTTACCTCCAATGTTTAAATAAATATCCGAAAGACCATCGGAGTTAATATCAATCAAGGAAACACCCATAACCCATTGGTGTGTTGATGTTCCAGAAACCTCGGTTACGTCGCGAAATTTAAACTTGCCCTCGTTCAGATATAACTTCGAACTCACCATGTTTCCTCCAAAATACAGGTCGGGCAAACCGTCATTATTCAGATCTCCAACGCCAACACCTGATCCATTGTAGATGTAGTAATAATCAAACAGATTCATGGAATCATTTTCTACAATCTGATTTGAAAAACTGATTCCTGATTTAGCGGAAGGAACGATTCTAAATTTAATAGTCGTATTATCAAAATTGTCTGCACAACTTGATAAGAGAATAATCATCAAAAAGAGGTGAATTATCAATCCGGAAAAATTCATAACTGCTGCTTCCCTGTTCTTCATAAAAAGCATTGATCTCATCAATCAAAGTATTTACAATTTAAAAAGTTCAGGGAATTAAAAATTCCCTGAACTTTCTATAAGCTTTTATCAGAAATACTTCCCTTGGAGAAATCTACTGATAGGCTGGGTTTTGATCCAGGTTAGGGTTGTTGTCTACATCTACTTGTGGAACAGGAAGATACTCATGCTTACCTGGAATAAAGGTCCCACTCGAATTTTCGCGCAGCTCCGGATGGTTTGTAAACCTGTCCGCAGCAATTCCCCACCTCAAAAGATCAAACCATCGATGTCCTTCAATTGATAATTCCCTTACTCGTTCATCACGAATAGCTTTCCTTAAATCTTCCTGATCAAGTGGGGTATAATCCGGCATATTAACTCTTTGTCTCACCTCATTCAATCTTTGCAGGGCATTTGCTGAACCTGGGTTTACCTCATTCTCCGCTTCCGCATACATCAGGAGTACATCCGCATAGCGAATATTTCTCCAGTTAGCAAGACTACTTGCCCATCCACCGTCATCCGCGCGAGTATGCTCATAGTTAATATATTTTCTTACTAAAATATCACCCGGCCCAAAATTTTTAGTGAGAGGATCCTGATATACCATCGCCCCAGGATAATCCCAAACCATAGTGACCTTTGCTCTCGGGTCTTCCAAACCATCAACTGTCGTTTGAGCCATGAATAAATCAAATACCCATTGGTTTACATCACAACTCCCCTGACTGGTATAATCTCCGTGAGGTGGGGCAATATCATTTTCCCAGGCCTGTCCTCTCCAGTTATTTCCACCGGATCCTCCCCATCCACCATTGATATTACCATCGTACTGAATTTCAAATATGGATTCTGCATTGTTCACACCGGCCTCATTAAAATTGTTTTCATACGGTACCCCATTGAGTGTATACTCACCGTCCAATAGTTTGGCAAACTCATTTTTAGCTTCTTCCCACTTTTCCTGATATAAATAGATTTTGCCCAACATGGCAGTTGCTGCATCTTGTGAAGCTCGTCCAACATTATTTGCATCCCATTTCTGCGGCAATCCTGCATTTTGGGCTGCTTCAAAATCAGCCTTCATAGATGCATAAAACTCTTCTGCTGTCGCCGCACCAAGTTGGATATCTTCAACGGAATTTATTGTAGTCAAGTACAGTGGAACATATGGGCCCCAGGTATGAAATATGTAAAAATGAGCAAACCCTCTCAAAAAGCGAGCTTCTCCTATAATCTGCGCTTTTCTATTTTCATCCATTTCGATATCGGGCACTCTGTCAATTACCTGATTTGCCGTAGAAACTGTTTTGCTAATCTCACTCCAGAATTCATTCATCCTCGGTTGAGTTGGTAACGTAGCAAAGGTACCGATATCATTCACATCCGGTATTTCAAATGGATCTACATCATCGCCTCGGTGAATCAGCATTATGCCTGTTCCCATTCTTCCAAAAGAATGAACTGTGGGTAAAGTGGCATATACTGCAATCAATCCTTGTTCTGCCTCAGATGCACTACTCCAATAATTTGCAGAATTCAATGCATTTGGATTTGTCAAATCCATATCCGGTTTACAACCGCTAAATACACCAACGGTTACCATCAGAACGACTAGATTTATTTGTGTTGCTAATCTTCTTACTAATTTTTCCATGATTAATTAGTTTTATTATTCTTAAAATGAAATCTGTAAACCAAAAAACACCGTTTTAGCATTAGGATATGCTCGATCAATTCCGGCTCCAAAAATTGATCCGTTACTAGAACCAACCGCACCCCCCGCAAAAGACCTTCCAATCTCAGGATCATATCCACTATAGTTAGTGAATGTCAGTATGTTCTGGGCACTTACATAGACTCTTAATCCTGCTATTGTGTTTTCTGGAAAAACGTTTGAAGGTACCGTATATCCAACTTCTATGTTTTTTAACCTTGTGTATGAGCCATCTTCAACATAAAAGTCAGAAGGCCTGCTGTTATTTGCTGATCTGCTTTCTGTGTATATGGGTATATTGGTATCTGTATTAGAAGGTGTCCACGCATTTTTTGCTTCTGCAAAGATATCTCCTCCCTCATCGGAAAGAAAGAAGTTATCATTCCATCTCGTATTCCACAATTCAACGCCTTGCACAGAGTTGATGAACATGTTTAAATCGAAATTTTTATAATTAAGAGAAATGTTGAATCCAATTTGAAATTCTGGAACTGCACTTCCTAAAAAATCACGATCATCATCATCAATATCGCCGTCATTATCCAAATCTTTGAAATTTATGTCTCCCAAATCAGCTTCACCTACGCGTCCATCAGCCTCAATCTCTTCTATGTTTTGATATATACCTTCCATCACATGACCATAAAAACTCGCGATGGGGTGTCCGACATCGGTCCTGGTTGCAAACAAACCTCCTTGATTGAATCTCCCTCCGATTATCGGGGAAACACCTTCGCCAAGCGAGGTAACTTCGTTTTTCAGGGTAGTAAAATTGAGAAATGAATTCATGCTGAAATCATTTCCAAAATCCTGTTTATAATTAAGTCCCAATTCAAATCCCCTGTTTTCCATCGTGGCAGAATTTGTTCTGATCGAGCTGCCCTGACCTCCCCCCGTGGGTATGGGCAGGTTGACAAGGATATCGGCCGTCTCCTTAATGAAGTAATCTGCAATGAAAGATAATTTTCCCTCTAACAATTCCATATCAAATCCAATATTTGAAGAAGTGGTGGTCTCCCAAAACAAATCAGGGTTAGATAGGTTTAGAACAGTGGCGCCATTTTGTGCAACACCACCTATTGCATAACCGTTTTGGATATTTATCGTACTTTGAGTATCATAGTTGCCTACATTTTGATTACCCAATTGCCCCCAGCTACCTCTTATTTTCAACTCGCTTATTGCACCATCGACAGGAAAAAATGGTTCTTCACTTATCCTCCAGCCCAAAGAAAATGATGGAAAGCTCCCTTTCCTGTTGGCCTCTATAAACCTGGAAGTTTCATCCTGCCTGATAGAGGCAGAAACGAGGTATTTATCTCTAAATGAATATGTTAATCGACCTAAAAAAGAGACAAGTGCATTTTCGCCCAGCGAACCAAATACATCGGTATCGACATTACCGGCACTTAAGGTACGCAAATCATTAGACCCAAATTCAGTTGCCACACCTCCTGCACTGCGTGCTTCACCTTTCTGGGTTGTATACCCTCCCAGTACGGAAAAACTATGATCACCAATACTGTTTTCATAAAAGAGTGTATGCTCCTGCAATATATCAACAGCCCTGGTATAACTCTCTGTAAGTCGTGCTATATCATTTGATCCTCCCGGCGAACCACTTATAAAAAATGTGGGAGAAAATACGTAGTTATGAAAAACATTATAATTTATACTCAAATTATACTTGTAGGTCAATCCTTTGATGATCTCAAAACTAGGGGTTAAGTTTAAAATTGCGCGATCGATAATGCTCTCATCATCAATCAATTCAGAAACACCAAACCAATTAACCGGTCGGGATGCAAACCCTGAAGGAGCCCCGGCAAATCCTCCTTCATTATTTTCGTCGTAAACTTCTTGTATTGGCGGAGGACCAAATTCCCGGTAATAGTACGAATTGACATCTTTCACTTCCCTGCTCAACCAAAAGTTCTGGTCCATGGCAAACTTCCCTTTTTTAAAGGTTGAATTTGCCCTCAACCCAAACCGTTCATAACCGGAAGAGTTCACAATACCATCCTGACTAAGGTACTGACCGGAAAAAAAGTATGTTCCTCGTTCCCCTCCACCTGAGACATTAAAATTATGATCCTGAAAAAGTGCATCACTTAACTGAACATCCTGCCAGTCGGTCGAAACCCCGTTCCAGGTCAATAGATCATCTGGGCCACCGCCACCATTTGTAATTGCCTGATTTCTGGCGTCAATATATTCTTCCCCATTTAAGAAATTCAATCTATTTGTCGTGGATTGTATCCCAACCTTTGAATTAACATTAATTCGCACTTTTCCCTTAACGCCTTTTTTAGTTGTTACGATAACCACCCCGTTGGCAGCACGGTTACCATAGATGGCAGCGGCTGATGCATCTTTCAAAACTTGCATGCTTTCAATATCTTCAGGATTCAGAAATGCTATACTTCCAACAATGCTTCCATCGACAACATATAATGGCTGATCACTATTTGATAAGGTGCCTGACCCTCTGATAACAACCACTGCACCTGTTCCCGGTGCGCCACCACTGTTCTCTACATTAACTCCGGTAACTTTACCTTGTAGTAGACTTGCTGTATTTGCTGAGGTTGTAATTTTGAGATCTTTAGATTCAACTGTGCTAATAGCAGCCGTAACATTAGCCCTTTTTTGTGTCCCGTATCCAATAACAACGATTTCATCCAGTGAAGTTATATCAGGAGTCAGAGCCATATTAATAGAAGTTCTAGACCCAACCGCTACTTCTTCAGTTATGTAACCAACAGAACTGAAAATTAACACAGTATTATCATCCGGAACCTCAATTGAAAAGCTACCGTTTATATCTGTTACCGTGCCAATTTGAGTCCCTTTCACGATCACATTTACACCTGGCAATTCTTCTTTGTTCTCATCGGTTACCGTTCCGGTTATCGTGCGGGTTTGAATTACTTCAACTATAAATTCCATCTCACTTTGGGGTTTCCTGAGCTTTTTAACCGAAATACTATTATTTACCTGTTTAAATTTTAAACCCCTTTCACGTGATATTTCAAAAAGCACTTCATTTACCGCTCTGGTACCCGGTGTTAAACGAATACTCTTCTTCCCATTTATGGTTTTTGTCGAATAGGCAAATTCGAATTCAGTCTGGCTCTCTATGGAATTAAGTATCTCGCTAACTGAGCTATAGGAGTCCTTAACAATTACATATACTTCACGAATACTTTTATTTTGCGCCTCGCCTTTCTCGGCAAACAAAAACGTAAAGAAGCAGGCTTGTAATAAAATGCCATAAATTGTGAATTTTGAAAGCATTTTAATTAGTTGTAGATATTTAATTTTCATAATTTCGTAATGTTAATATCAAATAAAAATTTTATTCATACGAAGTCATAAATCTATTGTTTGGCGACGGTGAAATATGACTTGTAAGAATTAAGATTTTAGAGGGCAGTATCATCCTTGTGATACTGCCTCTTTTTTTAACTTGTGTCAAACATACTATCCATTTTTAAAGTCCATTTATGTAAACTGTATTTCCTACAATTTCAAACTCAAAATCCAGGGCATACCCCATGCTCTGAAGTACATTTGATAAAATCTCATTCTTATATTTACCTTCAAATGATTTATTGATTCTTCCTTTATTTGTAATAATAAAATTAACCCCATACCAATTCTCCAACTTTGATGTGATTTCGTCGATGCTGGAATGATCAAACGAGAGAATATCATCCTTCCAGCCAAAATCAAGCAGATTATTTACTTCACTCTTTTGTAAACTATTATTGCTAAAAATAGCTTTATATCCGGGCTCCAGTAAAAGAGGGTCTTGTTTCGCAGACCTGGCGTCTTCTTTTACTTCTTCCACTTTCACTCTTCCAGTTTCCAAGGCAACATGTGTATTATTTTTATCGAATGCATTGATCGAGAACTTTGTGCCAAGTACCGTAGTTGTCAAACTCTCGGTTTTGACTACAAATGGCCTCTCCTTTTCGTGAGCTATATCAAAGTATCCTTCACCAATAAGCTGAACCTCTCTTAAATCATTTCCAAATACAGCAGGATAGATCAACTTACTGTTAGAGTTTAGCTTTATTCTTGAACCGTCAGGTAACTGTACGGTGAGTTTAATTCCTTTTTCTGCTTTTTTCTCGATATATGCTATGGGGGGGCTATCACTAACCGTATCATGGCGGTTAACTACATGTTTAATGGTAAAAAAAACCGCCACAATAATTATTATTGTCGCAGCGACCTTATAAAGATCACTAAACCTGAATCCCTTTCCTTTATCAATGGTCAATTCGTTAACCCGATCCCAAGATTTGAATACCAAATCCGGAGAGGGTTTATATTCTTTGAAATTTGTAGATCTTAGCAGTTCTCTGCTTA
>JAKSDO010000068.1 GCA_022360055.1 Cytophagales bacterium
CTGTAAATCAAATAAATACACAAGAATACGTCATTCAAATTTGTGCATTTTGAAAAAAAGTTAGGCCTCGAGATGACAAGGTAGGAAATAACATAAACGCCGTTTTTAATTTTACTTAATTTGAGCATCTCGCCCGGACTTCTTCTCAAGACGCTGTGTTGCCCTGTATTTGGCTCTGAGTGCCCTGGCATACCGATGATCAAAAACATTTCAGTGGACTGGCTGGTTTTCCTTTGTCAAATACTTTTATGACCTATGGTAGAAAGAAATCCTTACTTTTCAGATGATCTTGCAAATAACCGTTTTATTATCCTTCCCCGCAGGTTTTCGGATTAATCCCTTTTCGCTATGAGATTATAGGTATTTTAAGCTATTGATATTCAGTTATTTGTGATCAAAATGAGTATTTTGGCACAGGTTTTGTATAATTTAATCAAAACACGGAAATATGAACTTGCTTATTATATTCTTATCGATCTTATTTATTTTCCTGATGACCTTTGGCGGTACAATTCTGGGAAAACTGGTTCAGGATTACAGATCTTCGAAACGGGATAAAATAGCCGAATATATTCGTGTAAAAAATTCATAATGTTTCAATCGGTGGCCGGGCAGATTGGAGGAGTGTTTAAAAGCAATGACCTGGGCTACCCAATATATAATTAAATAGTTTTGATCCTGCGTCGCGAAACTCCAATGAATGAATCGGGTAAGGCAAAGGATCGATGCTTAACGCACATCAAAGCCCTGCGGAATATGACAGGGAAGCGCCCCTTCTTACGGCCTTTCACACGACGCGAACCCTGGGCCGGCGAATGGACCTGATCGTGTTGCCCTGCCAGGTAAAAAAGCCCTCTGAAAACTAGTTTTTCGTAAATACCAAGGTGTGATGCCCCTTCCGGAGTCATTTTTGTATGAACTTTAGCATTTTGATACGCATTCGAACCGGCTTACGGAGCAGCGTACTTGTCAGATCACCTCTTTTGGGCGCGACTTCCATGTCTTTGTACAGGTCTTCGAATGTTCCCGGAGTAGTCGGAGCATCATCCGGGCGCGAGTAATTGGTTTGTTTTACCTGATTTAAAAATCTAATTTTGTGGGAAAGACACACTTGTTTTTTTGGAATCATTTTAAAATCTAATGGCAGTTTTACCTATGAAGGCACTCCTGTTTACCTTACTTTGTTTATCGTTTACCTCATACTCGGACGGTAAAAATATACATGCTCTTTTGGTCGAAGCCGAAAGTTTTGATAAAAAAGGTGGATGGGTAATAGATCAGCAATCCATGGATGTGATGGGATCTCCGTATCTTATGGCGCACGGTATCGGGATTCCCGTTCCGGATGCCTCGACTTCGGTCACTTTCCCGAAGAAAGGCAAATACCACGTTTTTATCCGAACAAGAAACTGGACGGCCCCCTGGTCCGAATCGGCTGCGGGTCAGTTTGAAGTTTTGATCAACGGCAAAGCCCTTGATCAGACGTTTGGCGTTAAAGGCAAAGACTGGGCCTGGATTGAAGGTGGGACCGTAAATATAGATCATACCAGGGCCACCTTGACCCTTCATGATTTAACCGGTTTTAATGGCAGATGCGATGCGATATATTTCACTCCGGATGCCTCGGATACTCCTCCGAGTGGCTTCAGGGAGTTGGAAGTGTTTAGAAAGGAAATGCTCGGATTGAGCGATGATCCGGTCGAGCGAGCATTTGACCTGGTAGTGGTGGGGGGAGGCATGGCCGGAACCTGTGCGGCTATATCGGCAGCTAGGCTTGGGGTACAAGTTGCGCTCATACAAAACCGGCCGGTCCTGGGCGGAAATAACAGTTCTGAGGTCCGGGTTCATTTGGGAGCGCGAATCAATTTGGAACCTTATCCGGCCTTGGGCAATCTCGTGAATGAAATAGGTCCCGGAAGAGGGGGTAATGCCCAACCTAAAGATTATTATGAGGATGATAAAAAATTGAAGGCGGTTCTCGCCGAATCCAATATTTCGCTATTTCTGAACTATCATGCCAATGAGGTTGAAGTGGAAGATGGAAAAATCTTAAAGGTAGTTGCTGAAAGCATTGAAACCGGACAGCGACGGGCTTTCAAAGCTCAGTTGTTTGCCGATTGTACCGGCGACGGGACCATTGGATTTCTTGCCGGCGCAGCCTACATGTCGGGCCGGGAAAGCAGGGATACCTTTAATGAACCCACCGCACCGGAAAAAGCAGATAATCTCACGATGGGCATCTCGGTGCAATGGTTCTCCGAAAAACTTGACGCCCCTTCCGGTTTCCCGGATATCCAATGGGGATTGCCCTGGAACGAAGAAAAGTCTTTTGCGATTACCAAAGGAGATTGGGACTGGGAGACCGGCATGGGAAAAGACATGATCGAGGAAACGGAATTTATCAGGGATTACGGTTTACTCGTGGTCTATTCAAATTGGTCGTATCTCAAAAACCATTATTCCGATAAGGAGAAGTTTGAGAATGAAAAGTTGAAGTGGGTGGCATATATTGGGGGGAAACGCGAATCCCGAAGGCTGATCGGCGATTACATCCTCACAGAGAATGATCTGAGAGCGCAAGATTTCAAGTCCGATGGCACCGCTCCAACTTCGTGGACGATAGATTTGCATTACCCGGATCCCGAAAATTTAAAGAAGTTTGAAGGCGAGGCATTCAGGTCGATCGCAAAGCACATCAAGATTTACCCGTATCCAATTCCGTTTAGGTGCATGTATTCAAAAAATATCGATAATCTCATGATGGCGGGGCGCAACATCAGCGTGTCGCATGTCGCATTAGGTACCGTACGTCTTATGCGTACCGGAGGCATGATGGGCGAAGTAATCGGTATGGCCGCATCCGTATGCAACGATAAAAACGTTTTGCCCAGAGAAGTTTATAAAAACCATTTTTCCGATCTTGAGAAATTAATGACGAAAGGAATAGGAGCTGCGGATCTGCCCAACATTCAAAATTACAATCTGGGAGGCACCTTAATGGAGACGGAGAAAATCAAATGATCCGGCCGGGGATTTTCATAGGTGCTTCGATGCTTTTTTTAGGTATGAAAAGTACGATTCCGGGAATTCCCGTTTCTTCCATAATCGTTGCCGATTCCATAAATATACAACTGCATGTACTGCTCGGTCCGGACAGTCTGCCCGACAAATACGGCGCACGCGTAATAACTCCGGTGTGCGAGACAGATAAATGCTACATGATCGAGCTGGACATGTACTGGGATTTGATTGGCAGATACCTCTATTTCGATACCATTCCGGGAAAAGGGCTGACAAAGCTCGATCATAAACCTTTTGAAGAGCGGGATTATCATAAACTCGGCGGTATACTGAATGATCCGAATTCCCCGTTCGTGCATTATTCAAAAGAAGAGTTGGTTGAAAATACAAGAAGCTCCGAAATAGATGGATTGACAGGGGCTACCATTCAGGAGATAAAGGAATACGCTATCGGGGGGGCGGTATATTCCTGTTATACGCTTTGGCACATCACACATGGTTCGGTGATCGATAGTCTCCGGAAATCGACCAGATCCATGTTTGGAGCCGACCTCGTCCAAAAGCTTGTACGCAAAAATGATCAGATGGTGAATTACTATTTGATCCATAGCTTTTCAAAAGAAGAATTTGAGCGATTTTTGCCTTTCGTGCTGGAAACCATACACCGGGGAAAAGGGTATTATTCGAAAAATGCGATTGAAAAAATACCCGCTTATTTGCTGAACGATGATTTGGCCCAGGATTTTTTCGCATCTAATTTCGCCGGGTTAGATTATTTTTCAAAAGTCGCCTTGCTGAAAAAACTTTACAGGGATTCGTTGAGTGAAAATTTGAAATATGCGCTTGTGAGCGATCTTGATCGCAGGAATTCATTGAAGAATACCTTGATCCGGCAATTGCTGAGCCAGGAAACCGAATGACGGTTTGCCATTTAGCTATAGAAATGGCCGTCATATGTATGGAACAGGATCAAATATCGCCGTACATTAAAATGCAGAACTTCCTGAGATTACACAAAAGTTCCTTTTGTCTGCTTATGAATATCTTCCCGGACCTTCGCCAATATTCAATATTATACGGAAGTGATCATTTGTTACTCAATATCCGGCGTTCGTCGAGACTATTAAGTGTATTAAATAGCCTGTTTGTTATTAATCTGCTACCAAGTGACACCGTTTTTATTAATAGTGGCGGACTTTCCAAGTGGAACATTAAGGTCGTATTGTCAAACGTCATTTTTTTTCTGCACCCTTGAACGACAAGCAGTAGTTTCGAGCTTCGATGTCCATCATTCGTTTTTTTCGGAAAAACCCAAAATATAACCGTTATTATCGTTCATGTAAAATTCTCTCATCCCATACCAAGCAGTTTTCAGTTCGGTTGGCTTAGTGTTCCTATCCTTGATTGCTTTGTAGAAACTTTCAATGCCATCAATTTCCATATAGAACGATACGCTTGCCCCTAATGGAAGATCTTTTGCAAGGGTTACGTCTTGTTTGAAACTATCGCTTCTTTGGAACATTATTTCTACGTTGTCCTTGCTGACCAGCGCATATATATATTCTTTATCTGCCAACAAAGACGATTCAATTCCGTCCTGCGATTCAGGAACAGCCATTGTTAGGCTAAAGCCAAGAACCGATTGATAGAAGTTCACAGTTTCCTTGATGTTTCTTACCTCGAGGTTAGGTGTCAATTTATTCGCTTTCATTGTACTTTATTTTGATAAAGTACAAATTTAGGCTTCACGAAGGGTGGCCAATTGTAAAAATCGGTCATTTTTGTTCAAGTACAATTCGGTAGGGGTGGTTCCTGTGAACTGTTTTACTTTCTTAATGAAATGGGCTTGGTCAAAATAATCGTTTTCAGGGAAGAGCTTGCCCTTGGCAATATGTTTAAGCGAAGAATGGCATTTTAGTATATTGCCGAATGTTTTCAAAGGAAATCCGAAACGACTGTTGAAGTAGCGATTGATTTGTCTACTGTTCCAATGGACTTGTTCCGCCAATTCTTTTACGGTAACTTCTCCTTTTCGCTCGTAGAGAGTTTGGAAAAACTCGAATTTTCTATTGTCGATTTCCTTAAGGCTTTTCAGCCCATACAACAGTTTCTGTGAAAGCGTAGATGTGAAATTTTCAAAATCCATTGAAGAAAAACCACTTGTTCCAAAGAAGTCCTTTGGGAAATCGGTTTTCTTGTTCCTTATGCTTTTAATGGATTGTCTGAATATATACTCTGTTGCAATGAGTTTGAACCGAGCGCCAATCAACCGGGTGTTCGCGGGTATTTTGACAGTGACTTGTTCAGTCCAGACACCTGTTAGCCATATTTTGGTAAGCTGTTCTTTTTGTATTTGGAAAATCAGATCGAAATAGCCATCTGGGAGTAATTCGTAGGAACATTCAGGCCCTTTATTATCATATTCCCAATAGCTTTTTACGAAGTTTGAAATAAATCCATTTGTATTTTTCTCCTGATAATTCATTTCGTCCAT
Organism: Cytophagales bacterium; assembly: GCA_022360055.1. Classification (GTDB taxonomy): domain Bacteria; phylum Bacteroidota; class Bacteroidia; order Cytophagales; family Cyclobacteriaceae; genus JAAUQL01. The sequence goes on from JAKSDO010000068.1 coordinate 5,516, forward strand.
ATGCACATAGCGGCTCGAATATGGGGCGTTTGGCATTTTGAAACACTTACCTATCAAGCCGATACAAAGTTTATTAAATGTACTGACCTTAAAATTAGCACTTTCAGCGATAATTCTTCCGAACCTCTCCCAGTTTTTAGATTCCTGATAGGCAATTTGAAGGGCTTGCTTGGTAAATGTCAACAGCATGCAATCCTCTCTTGAATACTGTATCTACGCGCTCTATTCTTGATAAAATCTAAATAAGATACCGCATAATCATTCTCTCAAAAAAATGATTATTAATCTCCCTGCCATTTGATTAATTCTTAAAGCCCCTTTTTCTACAAAGGCAATTTGATTAGATTGTTGCCCTTCGCGAAGAAGATAATCTCCTTTTGCAAGTGTCTTCTGTTGAATGTATGGAGTAAAAAATATGCACTCGTCATCTGTGAAACCTGAGTAAAGCCTCTCTATACTGGAGAGGCCTTTTTGTCTCAACCCTAATCATATTTTAGCGTAAATAAATATGCAGTTGCTTTGTAAGCAATTTTGCTGTATGTTTGAAGTATAATTGTTTCTTGTTGTGGCGGTAAGAGAAAAACATAGGTCATTCGATCTCAAAAAAAGGAAAAGGGATACTTCTATTGGTATGATAAATCAAGGAAGTTATTGCTTAAATGTGCGAAAGCAAAAAATCACCTGGGACACAGATATGGATAAGATTCAGATTATTAGAAATGGATTACCATATGAATGCATAGAAGCTGTAGGCAGTATGGCCGCTGTTCCTGTAAAGTTCATGTTAGAGAGAATGGGAATCCCACAAACCACATATAATAAAGGAAAAAGAGAGGCAAGCCTAATGAGTGGCCGCGATAGTGAAATTGTACTGGATTTATTTGAGCTTATGCAATTTGGTGTTCAGGTTTTCAATGGGGAGAAAGAGAAATTTCAACGATGGTTAAAAAAAACCAATATCTCCCTGGGCAATCAAACACCGGAAAGCTTGTTTGATTCTATTACTGGAATACAGGAAGTAAAGAATTGTCTGAACAGGCTTGAATTTGGAAACTTTGCATAGTGAGAGTATATAGGATTGAGAGGGAAAAATATTTAAAATCTACATTATCAGGAATTGGTGCCGCTCAAAGTGAGGGTAACAGATGGAATAGCCTATATACCTCAATGGTTTATACTGCCGAATCACGCGCACTGGCAAATCTGGAAGTTGCTGTTCATTTAGATCTTAGTGAAGATCTACCTACAGACAGGCATTATGTTGAAATTAATATTCCTGATGATATTGAAATATTGGAGTTATCTACCAAGGATCTACCTGTAAATTGGGACAATAAACCTCCCATAAATAAAACTCGACTAATTGGAGATGCATTTATTAAAAGCATGGAAGCTGCTGTATTAAAAGTACCTAGCAGTATTATTTCCCGGGAGTATAATTATTTGATTAATCCAATGCATGCTGATGCGGCCAAAATCAAAGTTATGTCAACACAGTATTTTACTTTTGATTCAAGGTTGAAACATGCTGAATAGTATCTATTGGTAATATGGCCCACTGGCTGTCTACACCTTTAGACGATCCTGAACCTCGTTTCTATAGGTCATGAGATTCAGATTTAAGTCAGAATCCTTTAGGTATTTAGCTAATAATCCTCCTAAATTCCCCGCTGCTCCTGTAATCAAAATTTTCTTCATATCCGTACTGAGTTTATCCTATGCCACACAACGCCCCGCGCAGTGGCCGTTCGCGTATCGGGCGTAGCGATGACACATGAACTTGTTGCTGGTCCAAATATAGAAACAAATGCATTTTAACTTAAGCTAAGGATGTTGTTGCGTTGTGATATGACCATTTTAGTAAAAATTAGATTATGGATATTACTACAGATTTTACTAAAATATTAGAGTTAAAATGTCGTTGCAATTAATTATTTAAAGCTATTGATGCCATTCCAGATTTATAAGAATTCCCAACGGGTTCTAACCTAATCCACTAGACATAAATACTTAATAATTAGAAGGATTTAGGAAATATCGGCTTGGGTTAAACAATAAAAAACTCCGCAATCTCTTTGCTGATGCTGAGATTCAGATTTATCGTGGAGCTGACTAGTCTCGATTTAACCTCTAATTATCTGTATGTTACAAAATTCGTGACCGTATTGTGACCACGAGTACATGTTGTTTTTTCGAAGGGATTACTTCGGTTAGGAAATTGCGGTATTTTTTTCCGAAGCTTTGGCATGTGTTGAATTAAATATACGAAATTTCACGTTATTTCTAATTGACATGTCTAATTCCAAATGATAATTAAAAATCAACACCAGCCCAGGTGCTGAAATTGGCAGACCGGCGCGGATGAGGGCCGCGTGTACTACGTACGTGCGGGTTTGAGTCCCGCCCTGGGCACAAAAAACTCCCGATTGATTTATTTCAGTCGGGAGTTTTTTATTTATTCATTTTTAGAACAGACCGGTTAATGTATTTAAAATATCTTTTTTTCTTTTAATATTTTCACCTGTTTCACCATTTTACTAAAATCCTTTTGGTATTGCCTATTCTTATCAGTTTTACGACGATTTAAAAAGGCAAGTTCTTTTTTTAAGTGCAAATAGCTATCGTAGCGTTCCGGACTGATATTGCCTTTCTCTAATTCAGATTGCACTGCACAACCCGGCTCTCCTTCGTGCTGACAATCGTTGAATTTACAATACTGTGCAATTTCTGAAATATCTGTAAAAGTATTATCTAAAGCCTCATACTCGGCCCACAGCTGAACTTCCCGTAATCCGGGCGAATCAATAATATATCCCCCACTCTCCAGTTCAAACATAAACGAGGCAGATGTCGTATGTCTCCCTCTTTTATCTTTCTGTCTTATCTCGTTGGTTTTTTGCAGATCTTTTCTTAACAAACAATTTGTAAGCGTTGATTTACCAACACCCGAAGGTCCGATAAATACACCTACTTTCCCATTTGACAAATAACTTTCAATTGCAGCAATACCTCTTCCATCCTCAACACTGGTTGTTATAACATCAACACCCGGAGCAATGGTTTCGGCTTGATATTGAACAAACTCAGCTTCATCGTTAAGGTCGGCTTTGTTTAATACAATTAGCGGAGTTGCACCACTATCCCAGGCAATGGCAGTTAATCTTTCCAGTAACCTGTCGGAGTAATTACGTCCACCATCTAAACCTAAAACAATCACTACATAATCAATATTAGCTGCTAATACTTGCTCTTCGGTAGTAACACCTGCTGTTTTCCTGCTTATCTGAGTTTTTCTTTCCAGCACTTTTTCTATCTGAACCATATTCTCGTATTCGTTAAATTCCACCCAATCACCAACACAAGGAAATTCGCTTTTATTTTGTATTGTCTGAAAATATTTTCCTTTCAGCTTAGCTTGTTTAATATCTGTTCCAATTTGTATTTTGTAGGTATCATATTGTTTTTCTACAATGCAACCTTTTTTATTATTTGTATACATCTTCTCCTCCTTTCTCCATACTTATTTTATGTAAAGTCGAAATCATTGTTTTTGATGGAAATGGTAACGACATAAG
>JAKSDO010000143.1 GCA_022360055.1 Cytophagales bacterium
TTCCTACTGGGAGCGATATTCAACATCCTGGCCAATACTGATTTCTCAAACCTATTGGATTACACATCAAAAGCATTGATTGGTGGTTTTGTATGGCTGCTGTATAAGCTGATCGCCGATTATATCGCTTCACGATCCAGGTCAAAATCAAAACATTCTAGAGAAGATGATGAAGGCAAATAAAGATATGCGCTTAATGGCAGGCGATATTGTCTTGTCCAATGGTGTTCCCGGTCTCAGGCATTTGCGTGGGCTCTCCCAAGCATTGATCATGACCATCCGATTAACACATGAAACAAACGCTTCGAGGAGGAAGGTTTCTACTAATTTGAGGCTAGGGGACCTGCGGGCAATAAGTCATTTAAAGCACACTTAACTGAAATCTTACAATCGATAATTGCTAGCATCTTAAAAAAACAATCAATAATGTTCTAATACTGAACTAAAAATATGATGGAAATCTTTAATAATATTTATGCAAAGCCCGCAGGTAAGATATCCCGCGATAGCGGGAAGCAAGATGTATTTTTGTCCACAAAAACTATCTTGCCCTCTGCTCTGTTTGGTCGCTCCGGGAGGGTTTCGCTGCGGAACTTGCTTCACCTTTCAGGTAATGATTCTTAAAAAATATGTCAAGAAGGAAAGCGAAACATAGAGAAGAGTTACTTACCCACCCAATACGTACCAGGATCAGGAAAAGCGTTTATCAACGCCTGGTTAAAATGATGGACAGCAGCGATTGTCAATCGATAGGAGAACTGGCGAGAAAGATCTTATCCAGGGAAAAGATCACCTGTTATTACAGGGATGCAACGATGGATGCTCCGATGGAAGAGTTGATCTTCATTAGAAAAGAGCTGAATACCATCGGGGTGAACATTAACCAGATCACCCACAAATTCCATATCGCTGATAATCCCGGTCAAATGATAGACCAGGCAATAAGGGTAGAAAAAGAATACAAAAAGGTTGGTGAAAAGGTGGATCATTTATTGGCAATTGTTTTTGAGATAAGCAAGAAATGGTTGCAAAAGTGATCAGTGGAAAAGACATACAAGGAGCGCTCAACTATAATGAGCATAAAGTAAAAGAAGGAGTTGCTGAATGTTTGCTGGCGCATCGATTCCACGGCGGAATCCATGAAATGAATTTCCATGATAAGCTTAATCTCCTTAAATATTTTACTGATAAGAATAAAAGAGTAAAGACCAATACCTTGCACATATCACTCAATTTTGATGTGGGTGAAAATCTAGATAAAGGTATGCTTTGTCAGATCGCTTCCCTCTATATGGATAAGATCGGTTTCGGAAATCAGCCTTATCTTGTATATGAACATAAAGATGCGGCACATCCCCATGTCCATATAGTCACCACCAACATTCAGGACAATGGAAAACGCATCGACATCCATAACATCGGAAGGAACCAGTCGGAAAAAGCACGAAAAGAAATAGAAAAGGAGTTTGGTTTAGTTAAAGCCAAAAGCAAAAAGAAGGATCAGAAAGAGTTTATTAACGCAATTGATGTACAGAAAGCTATCTATGGCAAGTCCGAAACAAAGCGGAGTATTTTCAATGTTGTTGGATTGGTCACGAGAACTTATAAATACACTTCGCTTCCTGAACTAAATGCTGTACTGAAAGCTTTCAATGTGATCGCAGATAGGGGTAACGAAGGTTCCAGAATGCATGAAAGGAAAGGATTGATCTACAGCCTGATCGATGAAAAGGGAAATAAAGTCGGTGTTCCTATCAAAGCCAGCTCTATATACGGTAAGCCAACATTAGCTTTCCTGGAAAAACAGTTTCAGTTAAACCAGGCTTTACGGAAGCCTTATAAGAACAGCCTAAAACAGGCTATCGATCAAGCCGTTCAAACGGGACCTAAAGACAAAGCTGCTTTGTTGAAAACTCTGGATAAAAAGGGGGTCCAAATTATATTCCGGGAAAACACAGACGGAAGGATCTACGGGGTCACCTTTGTTGATCACAGAACAAAATGTGTTTTCAATGGAAGCAACCTGGGCAAGAATTATAGCGCCAAAGGAATTTTGGAAAGATTAACTACCAAAGATCAGTTTCTAAAACAGTTTCGACCAGGTTATACTGAAGTCAAAAACCAGAAAGATAACGGACCAAAAAACAATGCCAATCTACCAAAAATAGATTTGGGTACAGACAAGATTTTAAGTGATCTGATAAAGACTGAATCGTTAGACTACCTTTCTCCTGATGCTACTATGAAACTCAAAAAAAGAAGAAAAAAACGAAAGGGTCGTACAATATGAATACGGGAGAAAACCAGCAAGCATTACAAAAGATCATTGACTTTCTAAGGCTGTTGAGTGTTGTCATTCTTTTACTTCATGCCTACTTCTTTTTATATAAAACTTTTAAGCAATGGGGATTGATCTCGGAGATCACTGACCGCATGATCATTTCAATAGCCAGCACCGGGATGTTTGACAATATCCATCGTTCCAAGCTGATCGCTCTGGCTATGTTGGCAGTTTCCCTGATCGGGGCCAAGGGAAAGAAAGATGAGAAGATCACTCCTGGGAAAGCGATCCTATACATCCTCACAGGATTGGGGGTCTATTTGTCAAGCCATTTTATATTGAGGTTCGGATTGAATGCAGAGATCCAAACCTTTTCATATATGGGTATAACAGCTTCAGGTTATATACTTATTTTAACCGGAGGTACATGGCTTTCCCGTCTTATCCGGATCAGGTTAGGAGAAGATATATTCAATAAAATGAATGAGTCCTTTCCTCAGGAGGAACGATTACTGGAAAATGAGTATTCTATTAACCTGCTAGCAATGTACAATTTGAAAAACAGGAACCGAAAGAGCTGGATCAATATCATCAATCCATTTCGTGCATTGCTGGTAATCGGGACACCCGGAGCTGGTAAGTCATATTTTGTCATTCGCCATGTTATCACCCAACACATTCGAAAAGGTTTCTCCATGTTCTTGTACGACTTCAAATACGATGACCTGTCAAGGATCGCCTATAATACCCTGTTGAAATATCACCATCATTACCCTGTCAGACCCAAATTTTATGTGATCAATTTTGAAGACCTTTCCAGTTCGCATCGTTGTAATCCACTTGATCCTTCTACTATGGAAGATATTACCGATGCATCAGAGTCCTCACGCACAATCATGCTGGGCCTCAACCGTGACTGGATCAAAAGGCAAGGTGATTTCTTTGTCGAGTCCCCGATCAACTTTGTGACCGCCATTATCTGGTTCCTTAAAAAATATGAACAAGGAAAGTATTGTACCTTACCACATGTCATTGAACTGATGCAATTGGACTATGAAATGCTGTTTCCCCTGCTGCGTACAGAACATGAGATTGATGTGTTGATCAATCCCTTTGAATCTGCCTTCCGCAATGAAGCCAGGGAACAGTTGGAAGGGCAAATAGCCAGCGCAAAAATTGTTATGGCAAGACTATCTTCCCCACAGCTTTATTATGTGCTATCGGGTAATGACTTTACCCTGGATATTAATGTTCCTGAAAAACCTAAGATCGTATGCATGGGAAACAATCCACAAAAACAACAGATCTATGGGGCGGTGCTTTCATTATACATATCAAGGGTGATCAAATTGGTCAATAAAAAATACCGGCAAAAAAGCAGCCTGATATTCGATGAATTTCCTACCATTTACTTTAATGGCATCGATAGTCTGATAGCAACAGCACGTTCCAATAAAGTGGCCACTACCCTGGGTGTGCAGGACTATAGCCAGCTAAAAAAGGATTATGGTCGGGATCAGGCAGAAGTGATTATGAACATTGTAGGCAATGTAGTGAGTGGGCAGGTGGTAGGCGATACGGCCAAACTGTTATCAGAGCGCTTTGGAAAAATTGTTCAGGAAAGAAAAAGTGTTTCCATTAACCGTACGGATACATCGGTAAGCCGTTCTACCCAACTGGATTCTGCGATCCCTGCATCGAAAATCGCAGCACTCTCTTCCGGTGAATTTGTGGGGATGGTTGCCGACAACCCGGAACAGAAAATTGACTTAAAGGTTTTCCATTCAGAAATTCTGAATGATCATGAAGCATTACGCAAAGAAGAAAGAAGCTACCGTCAAATTCCAGTAGTCAGGAAGATTAGCCACCAGGAAATACAAGAAAACTATTACCGGATCAAACAAGACATCAGCCATATCATTGAAGACCGGTTGCCGGAAATAGTCAAATAAAATATCGATGTACCCATGGATGTAAAGACCTTCTCAGATCAATTGCGAAGTCGAATGAATGAACAGATAGAAGCTACCAGAAATGAAGAAACGGATGATTTGGCGACGACAGCCAAAATAATTCAGGTGATCCGGGATTCCTTATTTGAATTGAAGCAATTCATCCATCTGTACGAATTCAAAGAACAGGAAGAGGAAGTTTGTTTTTTTAAGGAGATAAAGCCAGGGTTCCAATCAAAGTATTTCTTTCATCAGTGGGTATTTGATAAGGAAATTGAAACTAGCTTTTTAGATTATGAAAAGGCAAATAAATTTTACGAAGAACAGCTAAGCCAAATCCGAGCATTTCGAGCCAGGAACAGAGAACTATACCTTTATTTCAAGTCAGGTAGAAAGCATCATGATCATCAATATTTTGTGAGGAGAAATAGTCAATTCAATTTATATCCAGATGTTGATTGTAGTTTTTCAACGGGTTATGATAATAAAGTCGCTCGAATAATAGCTTATGATCTATTGGAAGAATTTCTTCAGAAGAAAAGAAATAAAATACCAGGACAATCTGAACATGAAAATGGAATATCAAAATTTCACTGGACAGCTACAAAGACCGATCTAGTAGAATTGATCTATGCGCTTCATGCACAA
>JAKSDO010000158.1 GCA_022360055.1 Cytophagales bacterium
ACTCTTGTTCTCTCCACAAGCAAGCGCAACGGAAAAGCTCATGCCTTTCCAATCTTTATCGGCAGGTAAATCCTGAGTAATCCACTGAATGTTTTCCTCTGAACCACTCTTTGCTTTAGGTAAATATTCTATGAAAGCGGCTTTTAAATCAACATTCTTTTCCGAATGAATTAGCATCACGTTCTTTTGAGCAAGTACTCTCACATCAATTTCGTTGTTGTTAATCGCTCCGTGTGCCTTCCGAATATCAAGCTTCGAATTGAATGGAGCAATGCCTTTGATAATTAGCTTGCCACAAATTCGGGGACATGGGTAGGGATTTTTCCAGCTTGGCGGTGTATCATGCTCTTTTGCCCCTCCCTGATATTTTTGGTTTGCAATATCAATTTTCATTAAGGGAGGGTCGTTTTGGGTAATTAATCTTGCATCCCAAACATCATTTTTCGACAAGTTAATTATCAGGTCAAAACCTTCTGAAAACAACATTCCATTAATATCTCCATTCCCAATAAAAACCGAATTTTGTATTGAATTACTGTGGACACTTTGAGTAATGGCTGATTTGTCAAGCATTTCCTCTAGATTTATCCCTATTTGTTCAACCTCATTCGTTTTACAAAAACAAAACATTGTTGAAGTAAGTATTAACAATAACACCCTATAAATATTCATGAACATTGTACTTTTTATAAATTTTAAATTATTGAACCAGAAAGGTTTTCTGCAATGCTTAAATCAATATATCATTACACCATTACACATCAAAGCCCTAGGTAAATTCCTTTATTACTTGTTTTTGATTAAAGCTATATTGTGAACTTTCAATTAAAAATAACCTTTCTCAGATATACATTTTCCTCCTGAATTTTGTCTGCCAGATTAAAAATTACTTTTATTGACCCGTCTTTCATTGTTGGATGGGCAGTAATATTGAGGTTCATTCTTCCAAATACCCTATCGACATCACAGAATCCAGGCGTTTCATTGCCTTCCAAGAGAATTACCGCATCGGATGGTTTGTTAGTAGTGCCATTTGCATTGTTTGCAACGAAAAGTTCATATTGTCCAGGCCGATCAATAATTTTGGATAGATCAACTGTGAAATTTCGTCCATTTGTTCTTTGTGAGGACCTAGATATCTTCCCTACATTAACTAAATCAATGTATTTTTTTGATTGTCCTTCCTGCCAGGAATAACCGAAATCATCTTTAATGCTTTGTAAACTGTTATAATTCTTTTTATCGCCTACCATGTACACGGCAAATTTCTTTATTATGGGTAGAGCTGCATGCTCATCTGCTCTAAAACGTATCTTCCGCACTTTTACCGGCTTAAACTTATCGATCCGTTTGTGCCCAACAGAAATACCGTGTAGAATTTCGAACCATGTGTTCCCATCTTTCGTGCCTTCCACTGTATATTTTCTTACCCGCTCTCCAAAAGCAATGTCTTCCATGATAATTATATGATCTATTTCAGTAATTTCTTTTAGATCAAGGCTTACAATTTCTCCTTTACCAGAAGTTTCCTTTATACTTTTCGAAAACCTCGTTCTGATCTCTTCTCCCAATTGCTGATAAAGTTTCATATCAGCTTCAGGTATTAACCCTGAAGTATCTGGTGCAGAATTCAATAAAAAAACTCCGCCGCGACCAACAGATTTATAATAGCATTCGAGTAAATGATCAAAGGATTTTAGATGCTTTTCATTTTCTGCCGACCAGAACCAATAATGGTCTTTTAAGGTGGTGTTTACTTCAAGGGGCATCCACATATCACCATTGGGGTCACTATGTGCAGCAGTTGCTGCTCCGGTACCACCATCTTCTTTTTTAACTGTATTCCATGCCGGATATGGAGCGAAACCACGCTCATTTCCAACCCATCGGATATTTGCCATGGAACTACCAAAAACAATAGCATTTGGAGCATATTCTTCTTTTATATCATCAATAGGAATAATACAATTACCATCAAACCAAATCTCGGTTGCTTCTCCGTACCTGGAAAGTACTTCTCTCCATTGCTGCCTGAGTACTTCATTGTACCCCTCCTGCTTTGTCGGATCTTCGGTTCGACCTGCACCTCCAAGGTAGGCCCCCCAGGTAAGATCTCCGGGATATACGTATATGCCCAACTTTATTCCCCTTTGCCAGCAAGCATCAGACAATTCCTTTAAGATATCGCCCTTCCCATTTTTGTACGGTGTATTTCTAATACCGTAATCGGTTGTTTCAGTATTCCACCAGCAGAAACCACTTGAATGCTTTGCAACAAACAATACCATTTTTGCCCCAAAAGCCTCCGCTGCATCCAGCCATTGATTTACATCAAGTTTTGTAGGGTTTATCTTACTAATCGGATAGGTATGGTTACCTTGTTCAACACCTTCCCACGTACAAGGATCAAGGCAAATAAACATGGTTTGCTCCATATCCTGCCAAAGTATTTGCTCGGGCGATGGAGTCGGTAATCTTTTTTCACTTTGTCCAAAAATTCCACTTAATGGGCTGAAGGATAAACAAATAAAAACAAGACTAAAACGGAGTATTACTTTTTTTGAAAAAATGTCCATTCTTGATCAATAAAAATTGATGGGGTCCAATAACAATTTCACTAATATGGGAAACCTGGGTAAAAATTGGAGAAGAGAAATAGCTTTGCAAATAAGCATTTCTCCTCTCCTTAAAATTCTAATATCCCGGATTTTGATCTAGCTCGGTATTTATGTCCGTCTCAGACAAAGGAAATGGAAATAAATAATGCTTTGAAGGATCGAACTGACGTTGAATATCACCCGGATCCATAATAGTGGGTATAACAGTCTCTGCAGTACCCCACCTTTTTAAATCCCAATACCTTAATCCTTCTAGGCCCAACTCAACTTGCCTTTCATGTCTAATCCTCTCACGCATTTGATCTTTAGATAAGCCGGTAGGAAGAGGTGGCATATTCACACTTGGTCTTGTTCGAATTTCATTAACAGCGTCATAAATGCTTTGATCAGGACCATTCGCTTCATTCTGGCATTCGGCATACATTAATAAAACCTCTGCATAACGCATGACTACAAAATCAGCATCACTTTGATTTACGACAGCATAACCTAAAGGAACAAGTTCTTCATCCATCCCTTTTCTCACAATCATTCCGGTAAACGTACCTTCACCACCATTCCACTCATAACCATCACTTCTCACAACCGGTTCATCTTCTAATCTGATGGTATAATCAAAGCGAGGGTCACGGTTGGCCTTGGGATCGTTCGGATCATAAATTGAATTAGGATCGTCGATTGGCAATCCATTTATATCTTCATAGGCATCTGCAAGAGCTTGCATTGGTTGTAGAGAATTCCACCAGCCAAATTCAATATCTTGTCCCCAAGTCGCAACATTGTCAGGCCCAAGGTATTTCGTGGAAAACATTATTTCAGGATTATTTGATTGACCAGCAGAAATAAATAGACCACGGTAATCATCTGATAAACTAAATTCTCCTGCATTTCCATCGATAATTTGTTTTGCTAAGCCAGCGGCTTCTGACCAGTTATCATTATGCATCAATACTTTTGCTTTTAAAGCCATTGCCGATCCCTTTACTGCGTTACCAGAATAGGGGGCCGCAGGCAAATTACTAATGGCAAAATCAAGATCACTCAATACTTGACTTATCACATCGGTCTTTGAAGCTTGTTTTACAATAGCATCATCAACTGTAACAGGTAACGTATAAATAGGCACTCCTCCGTAAAACTCGGTAAGCGTAAAATAAAATAGTGCTCTCAAGAAAAGCACCTCACCCTTGTACCTGTTCTTCAAAGACTCATCCATTTCAACATTTTCCACCTCTTCTAAAAAGATGTTGCACGCAGAAATACCGCGATAGCAATCAGAATATATGGAATTAACAATTCCTCCTGACGTAGCTTCTACATTACCCTGTGCCAAGGTCAATATGTTTTGGTGATTATGTCTTTGATAAGCATTATCTGACATCGCATCCCAATTCATTCTGAAATAATTGAATGTTGTACTTTGCAGTCTGCTGTAAACACCAATTACTCCCATTTCTACATCCTCAGGAGTTTTCCAGAAAGTCTCGCTCGATATCTGATCAAGCGGCTGTTTCTCAAGAAAATCCTCACATGAAGTTACTGTCAAAACAAAAACTATAACAATACAATATTTAAATATATTTTTCATCGTAGTTCAAATTTGAATTAAAACCTAAAATTGATCCCTGCATTATATATTCGAATCTGCGGATAAGTTACAAACCAACCGCTTCCCAATCTTTCAGGGTCGGCTCCCGGATAATCGGTAAACGTCAGTAAATTATCTCCGGATAAATATACTCTTAACGATTTCATCCCAATTCTTGAACAGATTTCCGTAGGCACATTATAGCCAATAACAAGATTTTTCAACCTGAAATAGGATGCATCTTTTAAATAATATGTTGACATTGTTCCCGTCACAGGACCATAGCCGTGAGCATACATTGCTGGATATTCATTTGTTGGATTGTCTGGAGTCCATGCATTTTCAGCTAAATCTTTTGTTGGTGCAGCTCCCTGAATAAATGGATCAATGCCCCAAAGATTCACTAAATGCTTTTGCCCCTGAACACCTTGAAAAAATGCGGAGAAGTCGAAATTTTTCAACGAAAAATTAAATCCGCCTCCATAGTAAAAATCTGGATGGGCTCCATCAACTACTACCCGATCATCGCCATTTATTTGACCATCATCATTTTGATCTTTAAATTTTAAGTCACCGGGTTTGGGATTGAATTGGTGCGTTGGCCCATTGTCAATTTCCTCTTGCGATTGAAAAATCCTGATCCATTCTGTTAAATAATACGATTGCCAAGGTAAACCTTCCTGGATTGTGGTATTCCCATAAGATGGACTTACAATCCTTTGAACTTCATTTGTATAGGTTGAAAAATTAAAGTTTACATCATAGGCAAACTCACCGACCTTATGCGCATGCCCCAGCTCAATTTCAAACCCTGTGTTCTTCATTTTTGCATAATTTACCGTTGGAGCACTTAAGCCAACACTTGCTGGAATTTGAATCTGATACAGGATGTCATCAGTTATTTTCTCATACCAATCAACCGAGAACGAAAACAGCCCTTTCTTCATGCTATAATCCAAACCGATATCAGTAACAGTCGTGGTTTCCCATGTAAGAGTTTCATCCGTCAATCTAGTTGAGACCACTCCTTGATCCAGTGAATTTGAAATTGGATATGCAGTTATTGATAAAATATTTTGGTATGGGTATAATCCAATATTCTGATTTCCTAGCCGCCCCCAGGAAGCCCTCAACTTCAAATTGTCCAACCAGGAAGCTCTGTTCAAAAACAGTTCCTCCGAAATTCTCCAACCTGCAGAAATGGATGGGAAACCACCCCATCTATGATCTTTATGAATTCTCGATGTGCCATCGTACCTGTAACTTGCTTCAACTAAATACTTACCACCAAAATCATAATTGACTCTTCCAAAGAAGGATTGAATGGCCCATTCCGTTGACGTACCAGAAGTTGATTGGCCATCTGCAGCACCAGCATTGAGCTCAGCCAAATAATCTACCGGAAATGTTATCCTTTTACCAGACAAAGTCCTATCCACAAAACTTTCCTGATTATATCCAAGCATTGCATTCACATTATGCTTTCCTGCAATAGTTTTGGAATAAGTTAATGTAGAATACAAGGTAGCTAGTGATGATTGAACATTCTGATCAGTCACTCCAAGGTTACCTGGCCAATTGTCGTGGGCATAGGTATTATCTTTGAAAAAATAATTATCTATCGTGTGCTCATGATGCTTGTAAAAATTATTATTGAAGTTAATTGCTCCTTTTGTAGACCATGTTAAATCTTCTGTAATATTCAGATTTAAGTAGGTTTGGGCAGCAACCGAGTAATTATTTCTGGTTTTACTACCGGCTTCCAGTTGAGCTACAGGATTCCGATTATGCCATGCAGCGCTGTTATACCTTGCGGAGAACCTGCCGCTACCGTCAGATAAATAGGGTGTGTAATTAGGTCCAGCACCATAAATCATTAACATAATTGCTCCATCCGTCCATATCGGTTCTTTGATATCTCTTCTCACCATTTGTACGATACCACCAAAATCAACAACTTTGTTGATCTTTGAATCCATACTTAACCTCAAATTGTATCTCTGAGCATCATGGCCTGGCAGAACACCTTCCTGATCAGAATAACCTAGTGAGAAATCAAATCTGGTTTTATCATTTCCCCCATTTGCCGATAAATGATGATTATGCGCAAATGCTGTATTGATTGTCTCATTCATCCAATTATAATTCGGATACTTCACCGGATCATTTGAGTTTCTAAACGCGTCAATATCGGATTGTTCAAAATAATGCGGTAATCCTGCCCTTTCATTTGCATAATTCCACAGTTCCATATAGTCAGCAGAATTAGTTACTAATTCAGGCTGACGGGTTGGCTCATGTAATTGAAAGTTACCTGTATAATCTAAATTTAATGATCCGGATTTACCTTTTTTCGTTGTGATCAAAATCACACCATTAGCAGCCCTGGCACCATAAATCGCAGCAGAAGCTGCATCCTTTAAGACGGATACCGTTTCAATTGTATTCGGGTCAAGATCCGTTAAATTTCCCTGGATGCCATCAATTACAACCATAGGATCATTTCCTGCTCCATTATTTGTATCAAATGTGCCCATTCCACGGATACGCATTCTGGCCCCATCATCTCCTGGCTGCCCGGAATTCTGTACAACCTGAAGACCAGTAACTTTTCCTTGCAGCAGGTTTTCGGTATTTGTTACCGGCCTTTTGATTAATTCTTCAGGAGCTACGGTAGATACTGCACCAGTCATATTTGCTTTGGATTGAGTTCCATATCCAACCACCACAATTTCCTCCAAAGCAGTCAAATTGGGAACAAGCGAAATGTCAATTACAGTTTTATTTCCTACGGTAACTTCTTCGGAAACAAAACCTACAGAACTGAATACCAATACCGTATTCTCATCAATCACATTTAGAAAATAATTTCCCTCTACATCCGTTACAGTTCCTCTCGATGTACCTTTTTCAATAACGTTGACTCCAGGTAAACCTTCTCCATCCTCACTCGACAAAACTTTCCCTGTTATTTCAATAGACTGAAAAATAACACTTATTGGAGCAATAACTTCTTTGCTTTTGTTTTCGCTAACTGAAATGCTATTGTTGTATTGTTTAAAATGGAGATTCCCTTCTTTAGATAATGTTAATAGATAATCGTAAACAGTAAGATTTTTACCAATTAAATCTACTCGGATGTTTGAATTCAGAATTTTCCGATCAAAAACAAACTCATAGTCGGTATTACGTTCTAACTCAATAATTGCTTGTTTCAGGCTTACATTCCTGAGGTTCAAATCTAATTCCTTATCCTTTACGCTCTCTATTATTTGAGCATCCGAATTATATGCGAGTAAAACAGAAAATACAAAAGTCTGAATTAATGTCCCATAAAAAATCGATTTTGTAATCATTACAATAAATGATAGTAATTTAAATTTCATAATTTTGTCATTATTATTAAACATTTAATTAGGGGCCATGTAGTTGTTGGCGCAACTACTGACCTTGGAAGTAACCGGGGAATCTATCACCGGTTACTTTGTTTAGCCATAATCATATTTTTTCATCTGTTTATATTTTTTTAGTTAGCTGATACACAGAGACATATAGTCATGCTCTTGTGTGTCCTACAATTGCTCCGGCCATGCCGGTTTCATCTTATTGTTATTATTACTTTTTCTTCTATAAGTTGATATTCAAATCCTTCGCTATGCGAAAGAGCTTTTAATATTTGTTCCAAGGATGCGTTATGAAATTTTGCATCCAGATTCCAGATAGGTACAGGATTGCTGACTTCAATTTTCACACCATACCATTTTTCAAGTTTATTCTTCACCGTAATAAAACCTGCATTTTCAAACAGTATTATCCCATCTTTCCATCCAATGGTTTTATCATAATCAAATTCCTTGATATCGACGACTTCTGAATTCTCGTATAAAACACTCTGACCCGGCTCCAATAGTATCCGCTTCCCCTGGGAACCTTCAATCTTAGGGTGTACACTTACCATACCTTCGGTCAGAGATACCTGAACGGAAGCTTTTTCCTTTCTTGTATGAATATTAAAGGCCGTACCTATTGCTTCGGTGTAGATATTTTGTGACTTTACTATAAAGGGTTTATTTTTATTGCTGGCGACACTAAAAAATGCCTCTCCATCAAGCAATACCCATCTCACGGTATCTTTAAATCCTCTAATGTATTTAATGCTGCTTTTGGAATTGAGATTAACAACAGATCCATCAGGCAAATGGATCATTGACTTCATCCCAGAAAGATTTTTTTTCTCGATGATTTCCAAACGTACTTGTTCTACATTCCTCTGAGTTGAGTTGAACAGATTATTTACTATAAAAATGGAAAGAACGATAAAGCTAATGACAGCAGCGTAACGAATCAGATTTCTTATCGGACTAATTAATTTCTTTTTCTTTTGTGCTTTGTCCCAAATTTTATTCTTTACATCATCTTCATTAATTATTTCGACTTCGTGAGTTTTTATGTCCCAGAACTTTTTGATCATATCAAAAGTTTCTTCATTCAGATGGTTCTCATCCCTCCATCTTTTAAAAGTTTGCTTTTGATCTTCGGAAGCAGTTTTGTTCAGGATTGAACAAATAATTTCATCAATATTTTCATTCATCGACAACAACTCTTTATTACAAGAACCGATTATCGAAGTTTACCCTACGAAAAAGAATCTCTTTTTAAAAATTGTTTAAGAAGCTTTGTGGATTTTTTTTACTCTTGTATCCTTAGATTCTAAGTAATCCTGAACGGATTTTCGAATAATCTTCAAAGATATAGACATATGCTTCTCAACGGTTTTCTGTGAAATCGCAAGTATCTTTGCCACTTCTTTGTATTTCAATTGATCATATTTAACCATTTCAAATATGATTCTACGCTGCATAGGCAGGGAATTAACTACTTTTGTAATAATTCTGTACAACTCCTTATTAATTAATTCTTGGTCAGGTCTTTGATAAGATATTACCTCATAATCATCTTTGTCTGTTGAGATTATGGGAGTTGATGATCGTTTTCGGATATACTTTAGTGATTGGTTTCGGATAGCTTTATAGAAAAAAGCTTCAACATTTCTAATTAGTTCTTTCGATTCTTTGCCTTTTAAGAAGTTGACAAAAACTTCCGAGACTATGTCTTCTGCAGTTTGATGGCTTTTTACATAAAAAAAAGCAAATCTTAGTAATCTCCCATATATGCGTTTAAACAAAATTGAATAAGCATATTCATCATTCAATTTGAAAATCCTGCTTATCAGTTCCTCATTTGTTAAGTGATTAAGGTCATTCATTAGAAAAAATGGAGGTTCATATTTATCTCTGATATATCAAAATATGTCAATTTTCAAATGTAATATTTTTAAGTAAAATTATCAATTAAAGCAAATCATACCTATGAACATTCCTGGTCAGTTTTTGAACTTTTCCGACATTAGAAAAATAGACTTAATCTATTCTTTTCAGGAGTAGGCGCAAAACTACCTAAATTTGAATTATGACCATTGAAAAGATTGGATATTCCATAAAAATTGAATTGCACAATATTGTTTGTTGTGCAATCGTACTTTCTCTTCTGTCCGTACGTATGCAAAGACGCACTGTATGACAATCTCCGGTTTAAGCATTGGCATCTGCGGCTTTGATTCTTTAGAATGATATATCATTCATATAATTTATTAAAATCCAGCATCTTCAGATTTAGAGTGGCAAGAAAATGCCTTATCCGTACTTTGGCTTTTTCGGCATGTTGCACAACGGTTCATGTAAAATGCGTTTTAATGCAATTTTACACGGTGTGTGAAGTTTTTTGTTTTCATCATTAACTTTTGAAACTCGCTTCAATTAATCGAAGGATTATATCCGTTTCTCCAATTTGGCAACTTCAATCGTGATAAATTCGGGTAGGTAATTAGGGGTACAACCTCTGGAAACAGGTTCGCCTTTGTAGAGTCCGATCTTTTCACCAAATGCAATACATCTGGATCGATGTGGCGGTTCATGAATACCAATCTGAGCTGCGGCAAAGTTCATCGCCCATTGAACCTCCGGTGCTTCTTTCTCCATTCGCTCTTCTATAGAAGAAAGCAGTTCTTCCGTATTGGGAGGAGGAGTTTGTCCCATCCAGCGTAACCGAGCCTGATAATACCAGAAAATGCGTCTTTGAAGGGCAGAAGTACTGTTTTCCCAGGATTCCATCAGCGCAATGGTTTTCTTGTCTTTGGCAAGCTGATTGGCCATTAGCCAATCCGTTAACTGATTGCGCTCATTTAATTCATGACGTTGTATATCGGTATCAAGTTTGTCTATTAAATCCTGCGAAAGCTTTTTTTTGTCCATGATAAGGATGGCCAATTGTTGCGGAAAGAACGCTCCGGTACTCCAAAGCTCCATAGCTAATTCGTGGTCCTTTTTGATTTCTTTAGCGATTTTTCGCAAATCACCCATTTTTGTTCCTTCTGTGTTGATTTGGGAGTAGATATTCTGCGCTTTTGAAGTGAGTGTCATTTGGAGCGTGCTTTATATTAATTGATATCAGTCTAAGCATTTTTCGTTATTTTACACAACGTGTTTGCACACGTGTGGGTTTTTCTTGTACTTGCCTTTCAATTTGCCGTATCGTTTGTTTATTGTATTGTCGTTTCATTTCTCTTCACACCCCGCATTGCTTATTGACAAATCAATGGAAGTAAAAAGCAAATACTTCAGAAAACTATCGGGACGAAGCAGACCTTAAATTTATGTGATTATTTCATTTTAAGTACTTTATCCGCTCTTGTGTTTATACATTGGCGTTCGTTTATTTTAATATCTTACAAATATTCAAGAAATCTTTTCCGTATATGTATAAATAGTCCTTCCAAACATCGACAGATATATGTTTTGGTTTTGCTGTCCCAAGGTTTTGTTTAGGTGTCAACGATATTTCAAAGTCCATTTGAAAGTTATCCTTATTATACACGAAGAGCTTTTTATTATTTCGAGACAGAATTATAAAATACTTTTTATCGGCGCTAAAAAATACTTTTCCCTCTTCCACTATGTAGTTGTCAATAAACCTAAGGTTTCTGTCAAACTCACTAATTATACTAAATTCAAATGCAGGACCACTTTTTGAACGAGTGGAGGCTCCTCCATTAGTGTGTATCAGCAACTTATTCGCATCTACTTCAAAAGTTTGGATACTCAACCATTCGCCTTCCGAATAATTTCTACTTGTCGCCGGGTATTTATTGATCTCGAGGACGCTTAGTTCATCAAGTACGGGGGTAAGTCGAGGCAAATTAAAACCAAAGACTTTCTTATTTTTCAATTTCATCCTTGCCCAGTATTTTGCCGGAAAGAAATAGGACAGTTCATCTTCGATTCCCAGAACGAACGAATCATCCAAATCTCTGTATGAGATTCCTGACAAGAAAGGCTGCAACGCCCTATCTATTGAATACGGTTGTGCGATTTGTACTTTTTTTAAATCGCCGCTCAAATTTGGACATAGGGAAAGCCTTCCGAATCTTTCGGCCAGCCCAAAACCATCTTTGTATTTGAAAAAAAAACAAAAACCATTCAGTTCGTCGTATCTTTTCACATTAGGTAATTCAATTCGTCTCTCATAATTACCATGGATATTTAAAATCGGATTACCGGACCGGTAAGCCAATACCACAAAATCGTTAGAATCCACAGGCAATACCT
>JAKSDO010000010.1 GCA_022360055.1 Cytophagales bacterium
AGCGTTTATGGAAGCCATTCCCTTCTAAGCGAAATGTTGATCAGTAGTGATAAAACGTTATCTTGCATGTAAGCAATGGGCTGTTTAAAAATACCATATGATCAAGAGGGAGGCTTAGAGAAAAGCACTGTTCATTTTTTTGGGCCATTAGCTCAAAAACGGGGACAGCAGATTTTTTGCATAGATTACTATCCTTTCGGTTTGACGTTTAACTCATCGGAAAGAAGCGGATACACCAGCAACAAATTTTTGTACAACTCCAAAGAATGGCAAGATGATCTGGATTTAGACTGGTACGACTACGGGGCAAGGATGTATGATGCGGCGGTTGGGAGATTTGGTATGATTGATCCAGATGCACAAATGTACACGAATTTATCGCCTTACGTTTACGCCGGTAACAATCCATTAAGGTTTATTGACAAGAATGGATTAGGGCCTGAAGATAGGGTTACGGCTGCAAAAAATTTCACAGGAACTGCTTACAAGCAAGAGACGACGTATAGTTTAAGAACAGGAGGGTCAGACGAAGCATTGAAATACATGGATTGTTCAGAATTTGTTTGTAGAGTTATGGCAGCAGATAATATTACGGATGGTGTTAAGCATATGGCGGGTAAGGATTTGTTAAGCTATTTGCAGAATGATGAAAAATTTGAATTTTCACAAACAGCTAAAATCGGTGATATTGCTGCATGGGATGGACATTTTGGAATTGTAACTGAAGTAGGTGATGACGGAAAGATTAAGTTAACTCATGCGCGTGGTGTTGGTAAACTTGCAAAAGAAAATGCTTGGGCTATAAAGCCTGAACAATATCGTTCAAATTTCATTGGCTATTTCAGGCCTATAAGTGAGAGTGACAACTCAGGAGGAGCTGAAGATAATAATACATATTTTGGAAGAGAGTTAAATGAAGTAGTCATTCGAAGCACTAACACAAATACTCTGCAGCCTATATCACCGGTTGGTAATAGTAATGGAGGGCAGGGGCAACAATTGAGTTATGATCATTATTTAAAACAGATGCACAAGAATAGAAAGCCAGGTCAGAAATTTATGGATGTACTGATTGAACATAATTTTGAGACTCAGAAGCATAATCTTGATAACCGTTGGTACTAAATTACGAGAAAATGAAATTGAAAAATTGTATTTATCTATTATCATTAATATTCATGTTTTGTTTTCTAGAATGCAAATTAAAAGCAAGTACATGCCCTAATAATGATAAATTTTCCAAGATTGAGGATTTTGATATAATTGTTAAGAAGGTTTATAGTGACACGTTGTTACTTGTTACGACATCATCGTTTTTGTACTATCCATTTGGAGTCTATGGGTCATTGGAAAAATTTCAAAATGATCAATCTATATGGAAAACTTTTTCCAATGATGTTGCAATGGACAGCAATACTGAGAAGAATTATAGAAGCCTAAAGTTTAGGAATAGTTACTTGACTATATATTTCAATGAGGAAAAAGGAAAAGTAGATATTGTTAAATCATTTATTGAAGACTATGAAATTAAGTTGATGTATTGTATCAAGAAAGGGATTTTGAAACAAGATTTTATCAAAATACTTAATGCCAATATCAATGATGAGTTTAAGGAAGTTAATGTAATTAAGTTGGAATCAGGGTTGACAGGCATTGTTCACTATTATACTTTTAAGGGAGTTAAGCTTGAAAATATTCGAATTGAGTCCGATTATTCATTTGCACAATAATCCCAGCTATATGAAAGGGCGTCCGTCCGGAGTATCAGAGAAGTAGGGGAATAGAAATAATCAAGAAGCCTTGGCGAGAGCCAGGGCTTTTTGCATTATAAAGCTTTAAGCTTAGCAGCTTTGATTAGGTTGTCGAGTGTGTAGAAGATATGTTGTTTGTCATCATCGGGGAGTTTTTGCAGTTCCAGGATGCGGTTCATAGTAGATTTATCCATTTGCTCATCTGAAGCGCCTACCAGAAAATCCAAAGACACGCTCAGATAGTTTGCCATTTTAGCAGTCACCTCGATAGACGGCTTCATCTCATCCTGTTCATAATATCAGTAGCACAGAAAGCTATTTACAGAATGATATGGAAGAGCTTGTTGAAGAAATTATTCAATATCATCTGTTTGGATAAAAAATAGCTTGTTGAATGCAACTAAATATAGTTACTTTGAGTTATGTCTAAGAAGGAGAAACTAATTGCCAGGTTTTTAAGTATGCCATCTGATTTTCATTACGATGAGATGGTTCCGCTTTTGGGGTACTATGGTTTTTATGAAGTGAAGAAAGGAAAAACATCCGGATCAAGAGTGAAGTTCGAGAATGCCGAAGGAGTTCCAATCATACTTCATAAACCACACCCAAGCGGGATTATGAAAAAGTATCAAATGAAACAGGTAAAAGAAATTTTAGGACTATGAAATATTTAGAATACAAAGGATATACAGGAAGCATAGAATACAGTCCGGAGGATGATTTGCTTTATGGAAAAGTATTGGGGATAAGAGGTCTGATCTCTTATGAAGGGGAAACTGGGAAACTGCTTGAGCGGGATTTTAAGGAAGCAATTGATAGCTATTTGGCTGATTGTAAAGCAGAAGGGAAAAAGCCTGAGAAACCATTTAAAGGAAGTTTTAATGTAAGGATACCAGCAGCCCTTCATCAAAAGGCAGCCCTTTTAGCGATGGAAGCGCAAACATCTTTGAACAACTTTGTGGCAGAAGCCATCCGATTAAGAGTTCAGGAGCCATGAAGAAATTTAGACTTCCGAGAAAAGAAGTCTTTGAGAAGAGGACTTTGGTAATATCCAACTGATGAAAAGGAAGCTCTTGGAAATATCAACTGTTTAGCCCTGGACAGAACAGAATCACTGTTGAAGAAAGAAAATTCTGCCAGAAGGAACCGTAAGTAACCCCACCGCACTGCCGTTCTGTTTTTTCAAGCTCTACTCCCGCGCCGGTTATGTGTAGAGCAATATCCGCGCCAATCGGGAAGGTTTCAGCTTCAGCCTAAAAACCGGAATAAATCGTTCAGTTTATGGTATTTCTTCCCGCACACGGGATACGGGTCGAGAGCCCTCCGATAGGTCCAAGCCTAGCGCAGTAAATGGCACATTTCCCTTGAAGGCGACGGACTCCCCGCCATGTTATCCGACCGACATCATTCGTTTTCTACACGAAACTCCAACAGCCAGGTATCCCCCTCAAAACCGGTTTGCAGTTCCAGTTCATTAATGGTTCCTTTCAGCATCACAAACTCCTGTCCGCTGCCTGCTCCCTCCGGTTCAATACTTATTTTTAACCCGTCCTCAACCGTGTTACTGACAATCTCCCAGGGGAAAAGTTCTTTATCATGTTCGCCGGGTGATTGCTCCTCAACCTGACCCGATTCGAGGTTGAAATACCATTTTGTGCCTTTGGGCAGGGGGAAACCGCTTGCATCCACCCCGTTTTTTTTCATTTTGTCGAGTACCCATTCGGGCCCGCACAGGTAATTGACCGGCAGGCAGGGCGACAGCGTATAGTCGATTTCGGCCGCCTCACCGATACGGGTAACGGCAAGGGACCCGTCCTCATTAAGGACAACCTTAAAACCCAATCCGCTGCCTTCCGTTTTGTCGGTATGGATAAAAATAAAAGCACCCGATATGGCTTCCCATTCGCTTACCCATAATTCTTCATCGGTAAAGGTCATTACAAAGGCTTCTATCAAAACGCGGGTTCTCATGGAAAAAGCCTTTGTCGTATTTTGATCGCTATATACGGCATCCGATACGTAATAAGTATTTCCCAATACCGCATCCGCCGGAAAAGCGACCGGATGTGTTGCAGCCTTAAAATGCAGCTCCGCGACTTTGTCGTTTTCCGAGTAGGATAATACCAACCGGCTGTCGTCCAATTCTTTTATATCCATTGGCTCGTTGTCGATAAGAAAAAGATTGTTGCCAAATGTCCATTCCTCTTCCCAGGCATTTGAAAAATTAGCAGCTTTCATCACCTCGTCATCATTAAACACAGCTATAAAGGGGATGTCGGGAATTGCCAGCCCGACCTCTTCACCATCCGTATACACTTTCTCCAGTTGCCATGGGTGTTCCGTCAGCAGCGAAATTTGTTCCTCCTGATGGCTGTCTTCATCGGCGCTGTTTTCGCAAGCTGTGAAAAACATAAAACAAACGGCACACAACAATGCCGTGAATACGCATAAATGCGGTTGTCTAAAAATATTCATTTTTACTATTTTTAAATCGTTGAAAAACCGAATGTATCCAATACAAGGCAGTTATTGGTGCGCAGATAAGCAATTGACCGGTCATATCCGATATTTCTTATTTGCAAGGTGAGAAGTAAAGATGTAACAGTACGATGGAAAACACGCAAATGCTTATTACGCTGGCAACGCTTTCGCCGGTTTTTATAAATATTACAGGGGGGGTATATCTATTGTTCATGTCAGGTAAGGCGTATCCTAACAGACGTTTACTGGCTTTTTTTATGATGAATAGCGCCCTGCTGTTTGCCGGCCATTTTTTGTTTTTTCACGGTTATGTCAACCGTTACAGGCATTACGATTTTACTTTTCTTTTTGCCCTGCTGTCGTTTTTCCCGCTATACTATTTCTACGTAAAACGGGTTTTTTATACCGGAAGCAATGACCGGTTTTCCTTTTTGCATTTTGTTCCGGCTATTATTATTTCTACAGCTGCCTTTACCCTGGCGACCGTGATTGGTTTGCCCGGTTTCAAAACTTATTTTTTTAAGATGGCCGGCATGGCCGAATTATCGACTGATCTGCAGCGGGTATTATACCGGGTGTATCAGTTGGCCCGTTCAATACATATCGTTCAGGTTATCTTGTACAGCCTCGCCATTGTTTTTCACATAACGGTAAACATTCGCCGCCTCAAAGACTATTTTTCCAATGCCAATGATCTGAACACCAAAAGCTTTGTCCTCATCAACGGGCTCTTTTTAATTTTTATGATCGTTTCCGGCCTGTTTACAACCATTGCCGGACGCGGTTTTTTCTATGATTCAGTGGTGGTGCTGGGTGTTTCGGGCCTTGTTTTCAGCCTGGCCCATCTGATGGTTTGCCTGCACGGCATTAAACAATCTCCAATTGACATACAAATGCCGGCAAATGAAGCGGGCGATACGGCCTTAAATAATAACAGGCAACAGATCGAACAGCAGCTTTTGCTTTATTTTGAGGAGCAAAAGCCCTGGCTCAAGCCGGGTCTAACCATATGGGATGTGGCCATGCATTTAGGCACCAACAAAACCTACCTGTCGGAAGTAATCAACAAGCGGCTAAATTTTAATTTTAACGATTTTGTAAACCATTACCGTTATTTGGAATCGGAGCGCATTATGAAACATGATGCGGCACAGAGCCTTTCATTACAAGCCATTGCCTGGCAGGCCGGTTTTGGCTCCGAAGCATCGTTTGCCCGCACGGTCAGGAAGCACTCCGGCCTAAGCCCCTCGGGATTGCGGAAGAAACTGATCGGGTAACGGGAATTTTGACACTAGGTTAAATGTTCTATCGGCAATTCCCCGCCTTGCCCCACTTGCCGTACCACTTGGCTACACCGGTGCTGCAAATTCCTTTCAACTTCATCAGCAACCACCGTTTTGTGTTGTTGCTTAAGTTGATTATTGATTTCTAAACCGATTTTGGAAATACTCAAACGCACATTCGGATGGAAGTAATTTTGTCCGGTACTTTTATAACCGATGGTAGACTTACTTTTCAGATGATCTTGCAAATAACGGTTTTGTTATCCTCACCCGCAGATTTTTCCGATTGATCCCATATTTTGGAGAACACGATAGGACCGATGGATTTCCGGCTATATTTTCCCCAATAAGGTTTGGTGAGTTTGCGCAGAGAGTGAAAACCGGCAGATCGTCTTGTATTCGATGGGGCACTTTCCAAAAAAAGGGACCTCCCGTGCAACCTTTTTAATTCCAGGATATCCTTAAATTAAAACCTGACTACGCACGTTATGTTCCGATACGACCTTTTTCATTTACCTGTTTTCAAACAGAGCGATAAGCATTTCAAGGCGCAAAAAGTAATTGTGCTTATTATTGTCTTTGGGGTTTCCATATGTATCAATTCCGGTTTTTTGGTATGTAATCAGGATGGGCGGACTCCCTTGTCTGATACTGAAACAGCCCATGCGTATCCGATTGCCAATATTGCAGTTGATGGCGATGTTTCCGACTGGCCCGAAAATGTAACTCGATATTCCATAGAAAATGTTTACGGGAATGCACTGGAAAATGCAGAAGACTTTGAGGCTTATTTTATGGTAGGACATAATTTGTTAAGTCAGTCCCTGTATATTGCCGTAGTGGTTTCGGACGATGCTCATTTGATCGATACGGCACAAAACGCCCGATGGGACACACAAGACACGTATAGTCTTTACCTGGATAGCCAACACCTGCCATCCGGCTCAGGGGTAATTGCCTATCAATTCAACGAAAACTGGACACACCTGCACAATCCCGCAGATAGTTGGGATCCGGCGGTAAAAGATGCTACGTGGGATCATGTTGAAACTGCATCCCGGCATGTAGGTTCCAAAACAATCTATGAATGCCGTATAACATTATATAAGCAACTTTACGCAGGAAGATCCGTCGGGATGGATCATATTATTATTGATAAAGACGCTGACGATAAGAAAGGTGCTCATTCGCATATAACGTGGGGAAAAGCCAAATGGAAAGGTTATACGTCCGGAAGATTGGGCAATGTCATATTAATGGATACGGATGAACCAACCGGTACGGTCACCGGACAGCTAAAATGGGAAGATGATTCTATAAGAGGGTTTCCAAACAAAATTAAGATTACTTCGATAAATAATTCTGCGTGTTGGATACAAACTTCGGTAGATTCAGCGGGACGATATTCAGCCATGGTCCCCTCGGATGTATACAAAGTCTCTCCTGCCTGGAATTTTTATGGTAATCGTGGGAATGTATATAAAATAGACAGCAAAAATTCGAATGTACTGGTAAACGTCAGCGCCGGTCAGGAAGTGAAGGCACCACTCCTGGAATTCTCTACGCTTTCTACCCCGGACCTGATTCCGGAAAAAGGAATCCTGCATAGCTTTGATCGTGAAAAGGAAATTCTACTGGATTATTTTATAAAAACATACCAGGAATATTATGAAATCCCCGGCGTGTCCCTGGCGCTTATTAAAAACGGTCGGGTTGTCTATCATAAAACGTATGGAGTAAAAAATGCATTCACCGAGGAGCCCGTGGATGAAAATACGTTGTTTGAGGCCGCTTCTGTCACCAAACCTGTTTTTGCTTATGCCGTGTGCAGATTGATGGAAAAAGGGATCATCGACCTGGATAAACCCCTTTATCAGTATCTGCCTTTTGAAGAAATTGCGCATGACGAAAGATATAGACTTATTACGGCAAGACACGTGCTTTGTCACCAAACCGGTTTCCCGAATTGGAGAAGTAACAATGAGGACGGGAAAATGAATATTAAATTTACACCCGGAACGGATTATGGCTATTCGGGTGAAGGATTTGAATATCTCAAAAGGGTGGTAGCGCATATCACTCAAAAGGATATTGGCGATGTATTGGAAGAAGAAGTATTAAACCCTTTAAGCTTGAGGAATACGTATTTTGAAAAGAATGAATATTTGGCCAAAGTAGTAGCTCACGGTCATTATGACAATTTACCCACCAGGGCCACTCTTCCGGGAAGTCCGGGCATGGCGTGGAGCATGCATACCGAAGCAAAGGCATTTACGGCTTTTATACTCGGACTAGCGAATAGAAAAGGATTGAAGCCGGAGACTTATGACGAAATGTTCAAAATTCAGACAATCATCCCATCGGAAGAGGGTGAAGAAAAACCGGGTTGGGAACAATATTTTGGCTTGGGGATTGGCCTGGAAAAAACACCCTACGGATTAGCCTTCGGACACAGCGGCAACAACGGAGATTTTAAATGTCAGTTCAAAATGTTTACGGATTTGAATATGGGATTTGCTGTTTTTATCAATAGCAATACCGGAGGGGAGTTGGCATATACAGCCTTACAGGAATTCTTGATCACAGGCAAAGAAGAAAAGTAGATGGGAATACCGCGATTACAACCTGACATGAGTTTGACAAAAGGGCCCCTTTCTAATCCATTTGGGATGATTAAGTGTCTAAATCCCGAAAAGAGAGACATTCGGCTGGAAGGGATGTTGTGCAAATATTTCATTTTCGGTAATTTAAAGGCTTTGAAGTCATTGAATTGACGTTGCACCTGGAATAGATGGTATTCCTGTAAAACAACGTAAATAAGAAACAACACGACGGGTGGAGTTCATCGGGCGGATACAGCTAAATTCGAAAATGGGAATATTTGGCATAGTGAATAGCGGTCTACGCGGTACGTCGAAGCGTCCGATGCCGTGTATTCTTACCCTGCGTACCATTAATCCGCCGCTATGGTCCTGACGGATAATTACACATTGGTTCCCGCCGCAAATAAGGATATTCAGGAGATAAAGGCCGTTATTTTTTCTGTTTTGAATGAGTATGGGCTGAAAGAAGACGAAGGTTCGACGGATTCGGATTTAAGCGATATTCAAACGAATTATATGGACAACAATGGCTTTTTTGGGAAAATCATGACAGAAAATAAACTTGTCGGTACAGTTGGGCTGTTAAAATTGAACGAAGATACGTGTGAATTGCGAAAGATGTATCTTCTCAGAGAACACCGCGGAAAAGGATTGGGTAAAATATTGATGGACAAGATCATAAAGATTGCGAAAGAAAAGAAATACAGAAAAATTGAATTGGAAACGGCAAGTGTACTTAAGGAAGCGATCAAGCTGTATGAAAAATATGGTTTTAGGGAGATGGAGAAATTAAATCTGGCAAAACGTTGCGACAAAGCATACATACTTGAGTTAAAGTGAAATTTGATCGCAGCCTAAAGACCGTTGGAATTGGCTTTTGAAAATCATCTCCGGACAGGCCTGAAACGGACCGGAAAGGCCGAAAGTGTAATGAAAACACTTGGTGGATCACTAAAAGCCGAAGCAGAGCACAATTATAAAATACATACCATTGACGATGTGTCTGAACATATAAATTTGTTTCATTCCATTTAGAGGGAAAAGATTAACCCTATGCTTGTGGAACCACATGTCGATTAGAATGGATTATAGTGAATAAAAGAGACCATTCGAAAAGTGGTGATTTTATCGCAAAGCCACAAAGACGCCAAGCTTAAAGAGCTGACTAAAAGCACTTTGCTTCTTTGCGCATTAGTGAGAAGCGCAGGCATAGGATTTTTTGGGCAGCCTCTTTTTTAAGATCACCCGTTCTATTGCAGCAATTTTGCATTTGAAATGTTTATGCGTTGAGTTAAAAATCCTCGAAATTATTTAGCCAAGTGCTTATATCTTATATCTTTGTATGTTCAAACATATGAACAAATAAAATTAAAGATCGACCAATTGATCGGGCCCTTTCCGGGGGCAATGATCCCGTATCGGTACGCGTGCCACCATCGATCAGGCTCATACAAGATCATTAATGAATCGAAAGAAGAAGCCATGGAGAGCATTTATGAAATAATCTGCCTTATAAATTGACAAAAGATGAACCCGGTAGGACCGGAGCAAATTCAGGACACTCAAGAGCAGGACTATATATCTCTGTGTGTCGGCTAACTAAAAAAATATAAACAGATGAAAACAACTATTATACAAATTTTGACAGCAGGAATTTTCTTTAGCGCCTGTACGACCAAGAGTACAATCATTTGGCAAATCGGAGAAAATGACAATAGCGGCAATGAATTTGCGCTTGCTCCCGGCAATTATCAAAAATACATAGCCAATGACTTTGGATGGGAAGATAAGTTTTATCTGATTGGGACGTCAGATCCGAATGAAGACTGGCCTTATATCATACCGGGCACGAGTGATAGCTGGGGAGGGACATGGGGGACTTCAGGCTGGCGCTCGAGTACCTTGAATATTTTGTTTGGGATCGATCGGCTTCCAAAGCATGGCGATTGGAAACTTACCGTGGATATTCTTGATTGTAATTCCGCTGATTTACCATTGTTTAAGATAAGGATCAACGGAAAATCGTGGAAGCTGCGCCTGCCTGTAATCAATCCGGACAATACGATCGATGATGCAGTTGCAGATTCTTCGGAGTACCTGATTGAGATTCCGATACCCGATGGATTGATACAGGAAGGAGGGAATGAGATCAACCTTACGACCCTGGAGGGGTCCTGGTTGAAATTCGACCAGATAAAACTTGAAGGTCCGGGGAATGCGCGCTTGAGAGCGCATGACAAGGTCTATTTGCACCGTGTTGAAGCTGCGGACTATGAAATTGAATCGAAAGGCGTAAATGCGCAACCGTTATTGGTTGATGTCCGGCATCTTTCGGACATACCCCGGATACATGTGATCCTTGACGGTGAAGAAATATTTTCCGGGGCCGTTGAAACCGGAAGATATACATTTGAAGCCCCGATGTCGGCTGCAGAAACTTCCGTCGAGAGCAAATATGAAATTCTGGCTGATGGGGTTCGGATTCAATCCGGGAAAGTTGTCCGGGGACCAAAAGAGACCTTTACCCCGGCCGGATATGTGGACACAAAAATCGGTACCGCTCATTCCCGATGGATGATAGCTCCCGGTCCCTGGATGCCATTCAGCATGGTAAAATTGAGTCCGGACAATCAAAATGATGGCTGGCAAGCCGGGTATGAGCCAACCTTTGAATCCATCGGTGCTTTCTCCCACATCCACGAATGGACTGTTGCCGGTTTAGGTACGATGCCGACCAACGGCCCGCTTCAAACCAGTGTTGGCGACCAAAAAGATGTGGATAGCGGGTACCGGTCCGGAATAGATAAAGAGACGGAAACAGCGCCTATTGGTTATTATGGTGTCGACTTAACCGATTACGACATCAAAGCGGAATTGACGGCAACAACGCGCTGCAGCTTCCAGCGGTATACATTCCCAAAAGACCGGGAGGGCTCCCGTGTGCTGCTTGATCTAGTGATACCCGCGGAATACCGGTATAATTCCGTTGAGGCTTATATAAGGAAAACGGGAGCGCATACCGTTGAAGGATTCAGCCATCAATTATCCCCCAATACCTGGAGCGGCGGTATTTCGCAGGAATATACGGTCCACTTTGTTGCAGAGTTCGATCAACCCATTTCCGGGTTCAGCGTGTGGACTGAAAACGGCATTCGGGAAGGAGCGGAGCATTTGTCGGTCAAGAATGCGAAAGATGCCGGTGCAATCGCAGAATTCGATACCAAAGAGCATAATGTAGTCCGGCTTCGTACGGGTATTTCCTATGTGAGTATTGAAAATGCAAAGGAAAATCTGGAGACTGAAGTAATCAAACCTTTTGGCTGGGACTTTGAAGCCGTCCGCCAAAACAATGTAGATACCTGGGATGATTTGTTTGAGCGCGTAAAAATTACGACAAGCGACAGGCGTGAAAAAATGCGCTTTTATAACAATATGTATAGGTCTATATGTAGCCGCAACATTTTCAGCGATGTGAATGGTGAATGGTTGGATGCAAATGAAAAACTGCGTAAAATGGAAGATCCGGCCTCTCCGGCCCTGGGGTGCGATGCTTTTTGGAATACCTTCTGGAACCTCAATCAGTTTTGGAACCTCGTCACGCCGGAATGGAGCAATCGATGGGTAAAATCACAACTCGCCATGTATGATGCCAATGGCTGGCTGGCCAAGGGGCCGGCGGGAATGGAATATATTCCTGTAATGGTCGCCGAACACGAAATCCCACTAATCGTCGGAGCATACCAAATGGGGATTCGCGATTATGATGTGGAAAAAGCTTTTCAGGCAGTAAAGAAAATGCAAACCACCCCGGGACGTGTTGTCGGAGGCGGATATGCCGGAAACCGGGACCTTGAGCCTTACCTGAAATATTCGTATGTGCCATACGATCTGGGGAGATTCTCAAACACCCTGGAATACGCCTTCGATGACTGGACCGTAGCTCAGTTTGCCAAGGCCCTGGGTAAAGAAGCTGATTATAAAAAATTCCTGAAACGCGGTTATTACTGGAAAAACATCATTGATCCGGAAACGGGTTTTGCGCGCATGAAAAACTCAAAAGGTGAATGGCTCCCGGATTTCGACGCGTACAAATCAGGCGCGAACAAACACTATGTTGAAGGGAATGCCTGGCAGCTCACCTATTTTGTGCCGCAGGATATTCCGGCCCTCGCCGAAACCATTGGTAAAGACCGGTTTGTCGAGCGTCTTGACTGGGGATTTGGCGAGAGCGATAAAACGCGCTTCAACGGTATGAATGACCAGTACTGGGATTATCCGGTGATGCAGGGCAACCAGCAGTCCATGCATTTTGCTTTTCTTTTTAACTGGGTAGATCATCCCTGGCTGACACAAAAATGGAGCCGGGCAATTATGGACCGCTATTATGGCTATGGCATTGCAAATGCCTATTTGGGTGATGAAGATCAGGGTCAAATGAGTGCCTGGTTTGTCATGGCGTCCATGGGTTTGTTCCAGACCGACGGCGGTTGCCGGGTCGATCCGATCTATGAAATAGGAAGTCCGCTTTACGAAAAAGTGGAGGTTGACCTGGGAGGGCGCTTTGACCGCGGAAATAAATTTGTGATCGAAGCAAAAAATGCTTCACGCCTGAACAAATATGTGCAATCGGCGAAGTTGAATGGAAAGACCCTCAATGATTTTAAGTTTCCGGCCAACGAATTGCTGAAAGGAGGGACCCTCGAACTGGAAATGGGACCGGAGCCTAATAAAAACTGGGGGATGAATACGGAGCAGTAAGGAATATATGTTTTTAGGAAGGTATGGATAAAAAGACGGGATCAAAACGATAAAACTATGGGGAGCCATTTGTCAGAGAAGGTAAACAAATTGTTTCCGGATTTTCGGGGTGATCCGGTTTTGGCTTAACTCACCGCCCGGTCTAATGCCCTTTTATGCCCGGCGTTCGCAAATTTCAGACAAATTAAACCTGAGAAATGCGTGATAATAGTGAATTTAAATGCAATAGTATTTAAATTGTCGATGGAGTAATTTAAAATTGAAGTATGATCCGGGGGTTTGATTGAATTATAGGGTAGGAGATAAGAATCAAACCGGCATCTGGAGCACCATTTTGTGTTTTACATGGAATCTATGAGATAATTACGGTAATTAAGCTTCCCAAATCATTGGAAGGTCTATTTTATGGTCTTTTTCAAATTGGGCTTTATAAAGATGCTTGGCATAAACAGAATATGATGAGGAGCCATCTTAAGTATAGACAACATGCTGTAGCGATTTTTATTATTTTCATGTTTTTTGTATTGCTTCGGCAGGAAGCATATTCCGGTGATCTGTTAAAATACGGGACGCCGTTCATAAAGCATTTTACGAAAAAAGACTACAATGCCGGCAATAAAAACTGGTCTGTTACCCAAGATTCGAATGGATTTATCTATGTTGGCAATACAAACGGCCTGTTGCAGTACGACGGCATCAGATGGAAGAAATTTAACCTGCCCGGCGGCACAATTATAAGATCCGTTTACGCCGATGGAAGCAAAATATACTCCGGATCGCTGGGAGAATTTGGATACTGGGAAACCGATCACAAATTTGATTTGCGCTACAATTCTCTTGCAAGTTTGATTGATCATGATTTTGGTGATGAGGAGATTTGGTGGATCGTCAAATTTAAGAACGACATTTTATTTCAGTCATTTGCAAATACCTTTCTGTACGATGGAAGATCCGTGAAAAAGATCATTTCCAATGTGGGCGTTATATTCCCTCCGTTCATTGTAAACGGACGACTTTTCGTTCAGGTGGTCAATACCGGATTATTTGAGATAATAGACCGTCAGGCTGTTTTTGTTCCGGGGACCGGGAAGCTGGTTGATATGAATGTTAAAATGATGGTGCCTTCATATGATCGGTCCTCCATAATCATCGGTACTGAAAACAATGGCTTTTTCAATTATTCGGAGGGCGATGTATCAAGATGGGATATCCCCTCAAACAGGATATTTCAGCGCGATCAAATAAACCGCGGGTTGAAAGTATCGGACTCCATATACGCTGTCGGCACCATCCTGGGCGGTGTGTATCTCATAGATGAGCAGGGAAACATATTCAACCATATTGATAGAGAAAAGGGCCTGAATAACAATACGGTTTTAAGCCTGAAACTGGACAACGACATGAATTTGTGGGTTGGTTTGGACAATGGAATTGACCTGGTTAAACTCAACTCGCCGCTTTATTATAAAACCGAATCGACCGGTGATATCGGTTCGGTATATACTTCGGCCATTCATAACGATTATTTGTACCTTGGGACAAACAGGGGGATTTTTTATACTCGACTGGACCGGTCCGTGAGCAATACCGGTAATAAATTTACTCTGGTGCCGGGATCCCAGGGGCAGGTATGGAACTTAACGGTGATCGATGGCGTGCTTTTTTGCGGCCATAATTCGGCCACCTTTATTGTGGATGAAGACAAGATCAAAAAGGTCTCGGACATTGCCGGGGGATATGACATCATGCAATATCCGTACAACGACAACTATATCATCCAGGGAGGATATTCCGGCTTGTTCGTTTACCGGATAAAACAGGGAAAGTGCACATTTTCTCATCAGATCAAAGGTTTCCCAAAGCTTTCAAAGTCCATCGAATTCGAACGCGAGGATGTAGTATGGGTGGCTCACCCGCATCGCGGTTTGTATCGTCTGGAATTGAACGACCAGTTGACCGAAGTGGTGGACCTGAGGGCTTTTTCGGCGGATAAAAAGACCTACATCAACAAATTGAACAATAAGCTCGTATTTAGCTCGGATTCGGGATTTATATATTATGACGATATGAAAAACAGCTTTTCCGGGCTTTCGGAAATAAACGAAGCGCTCGGAGAGTTATCGCTAAATGCCCACATCGTTCCTACGAGGCACGACAATTATTGGTTGTTTAAAGACGGAGAGTGCGCCGTGACCTCGATGGATGAATCAAAACTCACCGAGCTGGACAATACCTCGTTTAACGATTTGATAGGATATTTAATTCCGGGGCATGAAGATATATGCGTCATTGATCCGACGTTGACCTTAATTCATCTTGACAATGGGTTCGCCATCTACAATCACGATTGGAAGGGGGATCACAATTTAAATCGCGAGGGGATCATGCTGCGGGAGCTGATCTTTTCAACGCCCTTGGGAGCACAATTCCCCGAAGTCGACGGGAACTATAAAATACCTTTTAAATACAATAGTTTAAGCGTAAAGCTCTCCTTCCCGGAATATACCCAGGAAAGGGACCTGATTTATAAGCTTGACGGTTATCATAGAAAGTGGACCAATTCCAATTTTCAGGAAGAGATAAGCTTCCAAAACCTTCCCTTTGGAAAATATACCTTAAAAATAAAACCGGAATATTCGACCGTCGATGAAGAACTGGCGGTAGAATTCACAATACACCCCCCGTGGTATCAAAGCACCATCGCCAAGGCGGGTTACATACTATTAAGCATAATTGCTTTGGTTGTGATGATCCTTATCAACAACAGGAAAATCAGAAAGATCCATGAGAAACATGAACTTGAACGCAGGCGACTTTTGGAAAAGGAAGCCTCGGAGAATGAACGAAAATTGATCGAAATTCGAAATGAAAATCTCCGGAATGAGATTAAGCTGAGAAACAGCAGACTGGCCAAGTCGACATTTTCACTTATTCATAAAAACAATAGCTTGATTGCGATTAAGGAGGAGTTATCCAAAGTAAAAGATGAGCTTGGCGTCAGGTTTCCCGGCAAATATTTTAACAGGATCATACGAAATATTGACCGGGGCATAACCTCTGAAAATGATTGGAAAATGTTTGAGCAAAGCTTCAGCGAGGTGCATGAAAATTTCCTTCACAAGCTAAAAGACGAATACCCCGATCTCACGCCTGCCGATATCCAGCTTTGTGCTTATTTGAAAATGAATTTATCTTCCAAGGAGATCGCATCTTTGCTAAACATAACCGTGCGGGGCGTAGAAATCAGAAGATACCGATTGAGAAAAAAACTAAATTTGAACCACGACACCAATCTTGTCGAGTTTATCATGGGTTATTAGCGGGTTAATTGCTTTTTGATAAACGGGCAACCAGTTATTATTTTCTTTATTTCTACAAAATAATTACAAAGCGGACCCTTTAAAAATGTAATATTTTTATAAGTATAATGTGCAGTTATTCAGTGAATTACAATGTTTTGATGTGGTGTTGAGAAGGCGAGTAAAACACCCCACATTTTTGTGATGTATTCAAGTAGTACCCGACAATTTCGCTTTCTTTTTTCTAGTGTTAAGATTTGTACATCAATAAATTTTTAAGCTATGAAAAAACAAAGACAAAGAATGAAAACATTTCGAATGCTCTTTTTTGTGGCGCTTTTATTATCCTATTTCATAGGAAATGCGCAACAACGTCAGGTTTCGGGAACGGTATCCGACCTTGAAACGAACGAAGGCCTTCCGGGAGTAAACGTAATTGTGAAAGGTACCAGCGTGGGTACTGTAACCAATGTCGACGGTACCTATACGATAGATGTAAGTTCAAATGAAGACATTTTGGTATTTAGTTCCGTTGGTTTCACTCCCGAAGAGATCATTGTTGGAAATCAATCGGTGCTCGATGTAGCGATGGCCCCGGATATTAAAGCGCTGGAGGAGATCGTGGTGATCGGGTACGGTACGGTAAAAAAATCGGATCTGACCGGATCTGTTGCGAGCCTGCGGGGCGAAGCGCTCACGGCCCCTTCCAATGCAAATCCGACCATGGCCCTGCAGGGCGCGGTATCCGGAGTTCAGGTAATGGAGAGCGGGGCTCCGGGAACGTCTCCTACCGTCAAAATACGGGGGATTGGTACCACAGGGAACAGCAACCCGTTATACGTGGTCGACGGTATGTTTATGGACGATGTTCAATATTTGAACAACAATGATATTGAGTCGATCGAAGTGCTCAAAGATGCTTCGGCAACAGCTATTTACGGATCAAGGGGCGCAAACGGCGTTATTATGATCACCACAAAATCCGGTAAAAGCGCCAAGCCGTCCTTCAATTTTACCTTCTACGAAGGGTATCAGAATCCTTTGCCCTTTAATCTTGTTTCGGCACAGGAATACGGGCAATTGATAAACGAAGGGAATATTGGTCAGGGAGGCCAGGCAGCCTATGACCCGGATACCCTCGGCGCTGGCACAGACTGGTTTAATGAAGTGGCTAAAGGAGGACCTATCCGGGATTATCAATTATCATTTAGTCAGCAGACAAAAAATGCCAATTTTTATGTGAGTGTCGGTTATCACGGCAACAAGGGCATTATCGATTACGGCGCGTACGAAAGAATTACGGTCAGGCTAAACAATACCTATAAATTGTCGAAAAATGTTTCGCTGGGCCATAATGTATCCTTTGTCAGGTCCAACAAAGAGAACATCAATATGGACAATGTCTGGGGGTGGTTGTACCGGGTCAAGCCTACGATAGCCCCTTACGATGAAAACGGTGAATTCAATGATGTTGAAGTAGGTTCAAACGGGAACGTGGTCGCAAGGATACATTACACAAACAATGAGACCGAGTTGCTCGGTGCGATCGGAAATGCATTTATGGACATAAACTTCCTAAAGGATTTTACCTTCAAATCGAATTTTGGATTTAACCTTCAAAACACTCAGAATTATAATTTTAATCCCACCTATCAGGTTGGGACCGGCAATCAGAGGAATCTGGTCAGCAGCCTGAGCAAAGAATGGAGCAGCAGGAAAAACTGGTTGTGGGAGAATACGGTGACCTACGATAAAACCTTTAACGTACATCATGTAAATATTCTGGCAGGTTATACCGCACAGGAAAATTTCTTCGAAAAATTGAATGGCAACCGATCCGATCTATTTGCGGAGGACGAATCTTTGTGGTACCTGGATGCCGGAAATACAGAAGGTCAGCAGAACGGCAATATCGGGACCTCCAACGCTTACACTTCCTGGTTGTTCAGGGCAAATTACGGTTTTGACAGCCGGTATATTTTGACGGCAACGTTGAGGGCCGACGCCTCTTCGAGATTTCCAAAAGATGACAGGGTCGGCTATTTCCCATCAATAGCGGCAGCCTGGAATGTTTCCAATGAAAGTTTCATGTCGGATGCTTCATTTGTTTCAAACCTGAAAGTACGGGGAAGCTGGGGACAAATAGGAAACGACAAAATCGGAGATTACAGGTATTTTGCGCTGGCTACGATATCTCTGAACGATTATGCTATTTTTAATAACGCCATCCAACGAGGTTCCACGGTCCAGGGATTGGTAAATCAATCGGTAACATGGGAAACGGCCGAATCAATGAACATTGGTTTTGAGCTCGGCTTGCTGGACGATAGATTTGGCATGGAGCTGGATTATTATAAAAGGACGACAAACGATATGCTCGTCAATGTGGGAGTGCCGGGTACGGTAGGACTGAGCGCAACCGAAGGAAATGTCGGTTCGGTCGAGAATAAAGGTTTTGATCTGTCCATGTCCTGGAGAGAGGAAAAAGGAGACTTCAATTACGGCATTGCCATAACAGGTACTTCGATAAACAATGAGGTTGTGGATCTCGGCACGGAGGAACAGATCATCAAGGGATGGCGCCAGTCAAACTGGACTACCGTAGGAGAATCCATCGGTTATTTTTACGGGTACGAAGCCGACGGCATCTTCCAGAATCAGGCCGAGATAGATGCCCATGCCACTCAGAGCAATGTCGTCCCCGGCGATATCAGGTACAAAGACCAACTGACCGTCGATACCAATGGAGATGGAATTCCGGACGAAGCGGATGGAATAATTACCTCGGACGACCGCGTAAACATCGGGGATCCGATCCCGGATTTTCTTGCCGGCATGAACTTAAATGTCGGATACAAAGGAATAGAGCTGGGGATCGATATGTACGGCTCTTTCGGGAACAAAGTGTTCAATGCAAAAGCCATTGAATCCTATTCTTCGGAGGATAACTTCACCGAAGAGTTTTTAGATCGCTGGACCGGTGAAGGCACCAGCAATTCGATGCCGAGAATTACCTATGGAGGACAAAACAAACTGTTGTCGAGCCAGTGGGTAGAAGACGCTTCATTTTGGAAAATTCAGAACATCCGGTTGGCCTATAACCTGCCTACCCCGCTGATACAGAAAATAAAACTGCAAAGCGCACAGGTTTACGTAAGCGGAAACAATATTCACTATTTCACCAAGTATAACGGACCATCTCCGGAAATACCCGAGATCCCGAACCAGGGGCCCTTAGGGGCCGGTGTTGACCGCCAGGTATACCCGCTGGTAAGAACGTATAGAATTGGAGTCAACTTAACATTTTAAAATTTAGAGTTATGAAAATCTTAAGACACTTTATATTGGTCGTACTTGTTTTATCAAGTATATCCTGCTCCGATAGTTTTTTGGATAAAGATCCTCTTGGAAGACCTTCGTCCTCCGTATTGTTCAATACGCCTGAAGGAATAGAACTCATGCTTAATGCGGCATATGCACAAAATCGTGAATTCGGTTTGACGGCGTTCGGCTGGTTTGTGGCGAAAGAACTTGGTTCGGACGACACCAACCCCGGAAGTAATCAGGGCGATGGCAGTGTGCCGCGAATGACGGATTTCAGCAATTTCAGATATTTATCGAACATCACAGACCTGAATACATTCTGGAATTCGTCTTACACCCTGATAGCTCAGGCTAATCTGGTGATCGAGAATGCACCTCTGGTTGAGTTTGAGGATTCCGGCCTCCAAAACCGGCTGATTGCCGAAGCGAAATTTTTACGCGCAGAAGTATATTTTAACTTAGTCCGAGGATGGGGAGGAGTGCCGATCAAGGAGAATGTGGATTTCGATCCTGCGGTCGCATCGCAAGTAACTCCGCGTTCTTCTGCCGAGGAGGTATACAATTTCATCGAAGGGGACCTGACCGACGCCATCCCACATTTACCGCTTAAAAGCGAATATCCGGGAAGCGAGCTCGGCAGAATTACCAAGGGCGCGGCTCAGACCTTGCTGGCCCAGGCGTATTTGCACCAGGGGAATTACGACGATTGCCTCGTACAGGCAACTTCGGTGATCGAGTCCGGGGAGTACAGTTTATATCCCGAATATTGGCAGGTCTCGAATCATCAGTTTAAGAATGGCGCAGAATCCATCTTTGAGATTCAGATGATCTATCGCGAAGAACGCGATATGACCAACAACTGGCAGAAATGGCAGGGCGTCAGAGGTTCGGGTTCCGGATGGGGATTCTTCTCTCCGAGCGAAGAACTGGCAAACGCCTATGAAGACGAAGATCCGAGAAAAGAATATACCATTTATTTTCAGGGGGAGCCATGGCCGTTCTCAGGAGATACGAATATCAACTGGGCCCCCGGCACCGACCCGAGGGCAAATCAGAAAACGATGCTTCCCAGGCCGTTTGACCCCGGTTTTGCCGGCCATTCTCCGACAAACAGAGTTGTATTGAGATACGCAGACGTACTGTTGATGGCCGCCGAATGTTACAACGAGACGGGAAATCCGGGCGAAGCATTGAAATATCTCGAGATGGTAAGGGCCCGTGCCCGGGAAGGACAAGATGTATTGCCGGAAATCACGGAGACCGACAAGGTAGCTCTGAGGCATTTGATCTGGGATGAGCGAAGGTTCGAGCTTGCCCTGGAAGGTTATCGAGCCTTTGATATCAGAAGATACGATAAGGTCGAGCCGGATTTTGCAAAAAACTTGTATCATTCGATTGGGAAAACCGATTATGCGGTCGGAAAACATGACCTGTATCCCATACCATTGGCTGAAATGGATTTTGATACGGAAGACGTTCTTGTACAAAATCCGGGTTGGGAATAAAAAAGGATCTATAATTAGGTGCAGGTGCCTCTGTGGCACTTGCGCCTAATTTTACAGAGCATCTTTGAGCTGGTCGTTGCTCGCACAAACCGGTCTGCCTTCGGCAGGCCAACCCCGATGAGCGCAAAGCAGTACGACCGGAATTGGATGCGAACTATTAATTATAAAAACTCAAATGGCAATAGATAAGATCGAATATGAGTGCTTTAGGTGAAATCGATTTGTGGGTAAAAGAGCTGCTCTTACCGCCGGGCAGGTTTCACGATATTTTCGGGTTAATCCCTGAGACTCATTCCGGGGCCTGTTTTGAAGCCATTTTCAAGATCGACTTTATATAAGTATGTTCAGAATCCGTATTTTTTTATTTTTTGCTCCATTCCTCTTTTTAAATTGTTCGGATAACAATGCCCCTGAACCCGAGGATGATGTGCTTCCCGTAGAAAGTCCCCGCTTATCGGACGAAGAATTGCTGGATATAACACAGCGACAAACCTTTAAATACTTCTGGGAATTTGCTCATCCCGCCAGCGGACTGATCAGGGAACGGGGAAGATTGAGCAAAGGCCCGACAGGCGTTGTTACGATCGGAGGAACCGGTTTCGGATTGATGACCATCCTTGTGGCGATTGAGCGCGGATTCATTTCCAGGGAAGAAGGATTGGACAGGCTGCTGAACATGGTGATTTTTTTGGATGAAAAAGCCAATAAATATCACGGCGCCTTTTCACATTGGTTAGACGGCGAGACCGGCGAGACCATTCCCTTCAGCCCGAACGACGATGGGGGAGATCTGGTGGAAACAGCGTTTTTAGTTCAGGGCTTGCTCACTGTGAGGCAGTATTTCGACGGGAATAACGAAGCGGAAGAAAAGATCCGTGACCTGATCAATAAATTGTGGAATAATGTGGAATGGGACTGGTATACTCAAGGTGGCCGGGAGGGGCTGTTCTGGCATTGGTCCCCAAATTTGGGATGGGAGAA
Organism: Cytophagales bacterium; assembly: GCA_022360055.1. Taxonomy (GTDB): domain Bacteria; phylum Bacteroidota; class Bacteroidia; order Cytophagales; family Cyclobacteriaceae; genus JAAUQL01. Next base: position 21,986 of record JAKSDO010000010.1, read on the forward strand.
AAACCACAGGATCAGCGGCTGGAATGAAGCACTGATCGTATATGTACTGGCTGCGGCATCGCAACATCATGGAATTCAGGCATCCGTCTATCATAATGGCTGGGCCAGGTCCGGGGCTATGGTGAATGGTAAGACCTTTTACGGTCATCCCTTGCCGCTGGGCAAAGATCTTGGCGGCCCATTATTTTTTGCCCACTATTCTTTTCTCGGGCTGGATCCCAGAAATCTGACCGATAAGTATGCAAATTACTGGGAACAAAATGTAAATCATTCCCTCATCAATCGTCAATATTGCATCGATAATCCAAAAGGCTATTCAGGCTATCACAGCCAAAGTTGGGGCTTGACAGCTTCGTACAGCACAAAAGGTTATTCGGCGCATTCACCGACAAATGATTTAGGCGTGATTACGCCTACGGCCGCATTGTCTTCTTTTCCATATACCCCTGACGAATCCCTTGAGGTACTGAGGTGGATGTATGAATTGCAGGGAAATGTACTTTGGAAAAATTACGGTTTCATTGATGCTTTTAGCAAGACAGATAACTGGTATGCTGACGGATATCTGGCCATTGATCAGGGCCCCATCATCATCATGATCGAAAACTATCGTTCAGGCCTGCTCTGGAAGCTGTTCATGTCCTGTCCTGAAATACAACAGGGATTGACAAAACTCGGATTTACTTATTAACTATAGAAAAAATGAGAATTCTTATATATATTTTTTTAATTGTGACTTTTACGGAATGCACGACCGGAAACTCAAAGGTTACCTCTCAAAAAGTGAGATCGTCCGTACAAATATCCGATGATTCGGTGCTCAACCTCGTGCAATACCAAACCTTTCGGTATTTCTGGGACGGAGCGGAACCCACATCGGGAATGGCCCGGGAGCGTCTGCACATGGATGACATCTATCCTCATCATCCGCCGAAGATCATTACTTCCGGCGGATCCGGATTTGGGCTTATGGCAATTTTGGTCGGAATAGAAAGAGGATTTATCAGCAGAAGAGAAGGGTTCGAAAGATTCCTTAAAATCGTCGGCTTTTTGGAGCGCGCGGATTCTTTTCACGGTGTGTGGCCCCACTGGTGGGACGGTGAAACCGGCAGGGTAGCACCTTTCAGTAAAAAAGACGATGGGGGCGACCTCGTCGAAACATCGTTCCTGGTTCAGGGCTTGCTGTGCGTTCGTCAATATTTTAAAGACGGGACCGAAGAGGAGCAGGAGCTGGCAGGGCGGATCGACGCGCTCTGGAAAAATGTGGAGTGGGATTGGCACACCAGAGGTGGTGAAAACGTACTTTACTGGCACTGGTCTCCCAATTATGGCTGGGATATGAATTTTGATGTTAGGGGATACAATGAATGTCTTATTATGTACGTATTGGCGGCCTCTTCGCCAACGCATCCGATCGATCCGGCGGTTTATCACGAAGGCTGGGCCATGAATGGCGACATAAAAACGGATCGAGAGTTCCTCGGGTACCGTACGGTTTTAAATCATTATGAAACGAACAATTCTCCGGTCGGGCCCCTGTTTTGGGCGCACTATTCCTACCTGGGGCTCGATCCGCGCCACCTGTCCGACCGGTATGCCGACTACTGGACACTTAATCGGAACCATGCCTTGATTCATTATAAACATTGTGTCGAAAACCCGAATCAGTTTAAAGGATATGGGACCGACTGTTGGGGACTGACCTCAAGCTATTCGATAAAGGGCTATGCCGGCCATCGCCCCGACAAGGATTTGGGTGTAATCTCTCCTACGGCGGCGCTTTCATCTTTTCCCTACACGCCCGAAAAAAGTATGAAGGTTCTAAGGTTTTTGTACAATGAAGCGGACTCACTGATCGGAGAATACGGGCCTTACGATGCATTCAGCCTGGAACACGGCTGGTATTTGCCAAGATATCTGGCGATTGATCAGGGGCCCATACCGGTTATGATCGAGAATTACAGGACAGGCTTTCTATGGGATCTGTTCATGTCCTGCCCGGAAGTAAAAACAGGCATGAATAAACTGGGATTTGCCGTTCAGAATCAATTATAAACGAGGCGCTATGAGAATTACATTATTACTGGCGTTTTTTTTGATTACTTTGTTTTCCTGCGACCAAAAGTCAAAAGAAGATCGCGCTTCAAAAAAAAGCGAACACTATGCGCAAAGAGCGGATTCTGTGCTGTCCTTAATGACGATAGATGAGAAGATCGGCCAGTTAAACCTCCCGGGCGCCGGCGATATAAATACAGGGCAGGCCTCCAACTCGAATATTGCCGGAAGCATAAGAAAAGG
>JAKSDO010000110.1 GCA_022360055.1 Cytophagales bacterium
GTGATCATACCGATTCAAAAGCCTTACTCAACTCCCTTCACCTTGTAAAGAAATGAAATTTGAACTACCATGCCAGCGAACTCTTTTCACAGCTTCGCCACGTCAGTCACATGGACCGGCGAAAGAATGAGTAAAAAAAGTACTCAAATAAAATAAATAAAAATTATGCAAACAAGGATAAAATGGTCTAATTGATACACGTACTTTGATCCGCGGGATCATTTTGCAAACAACCCGGTATTTCCAGCTTCCCAAACAGGCATGATTGATTCAATCACAGATGGATTTTCCGGAGCCACATTTTTGGTCTCCAGCGGATCTGACCGATGGTCAAACAATTCTACATCCGGTTGTTCTTCCCTGAAATATTTATTCATTCGATACTCTGGCACCCGAACGGATATGCCGGTTTTAAAATAGCTGTAGGCGGCTTCCTTCCAGGAACTTTCACCTGGATTTTGCATCAGGGGCAGCAGGCTTCTCCCCTTTGTTTCATAGGGCATGTTCAGTTGAGCAAGCTCCATAAGTGTCGGATAAATATCGATGCTGCTTACGATTTTTTCAATGGAGGACCCACCCTCTTCTCCGGGCACTTTCAATATTAAAGTGGAATGCACGGATCTTTCCAACAACGTGTGCTTTCCCCAAATACGATGATCTCCCAGATGCCAGCCGTGATCTCCCCATACTACGACTACCGTGTTTTTATCAAGTTCCAATTTGTTTAATTCGCGCAAGATTTTTCCAATCTGGGCATCGATATAGCTTATGCATGCCGCATATCCATGACCGAGCTTTTTGGCATATTGCTCTGAAAGTGAATAATCCAATGAAGCCTTTTCCTCACCTAATTTGTAATTATTGAATTCCCCCATGCGTTGAAGGCTGTTTCTGTGCACATTTTGGGGCAAATCCGGATTTGAAGACAGTGGTATCAGGTCGCGATCATACAGATCCCAGTATTTTTTAGGCGCATTAAACGGCAGGTGCGGTTTAAAGAAACCTGCACCGATAAAGAAGGGTTGCTTCCTTTCTTTCAACTGTCTCAGTTTTTCTATGGCGGTTTTGGCAATCAGTCCGTCAGGATAACCCTCGTCATCGACTTCAGCAAACTCATAAGGCCTTACCCGGCCTTTCAGAGTGTTTCGATTGGATCCGTCCGCATATCCGAAGAATGCATTATGGCCTGTTCCCCACCTGTCAACATTTAGCAGCATTTCGTCCCAACTATGAGGCAATTCCAAAACATCACTTACCGGGTCCGTATATCCGTAAACGTATCCGTCCGGATGATGGGTTATTTTACCAATGCCCACCGTGTAATAGCCATTTCTCCTGAGGTAATGAATAAATGTTTCCGGCAATTGTCCTTCGGGTTTGCCGGATAATGCTACCGAAGAGGCCGAATTTTTTATATCGGCTTTCGATCCCGGCAACCTTCCGGTGAGCATACTGTGCCGGGATGCGCCACATGTAGGTACTGTCACATAGTGTTTTTTGAAAACAAACCCTTCTTCCGTAAGTCTGTCGAGATTTGGGGAATGTATGTAATCCTTCCCATAGCATCCCAACTCCGGCCTCAAATCGTCCACCGCGATGAAAAGGATATTTGGCCGTTGCTCCTTCACTACAGGATTGCAAAAGGTTAAAAACGAAACAGATACTGCGATCAGAAAAAAGCCCTTTATTCTCCTCATGATTTAATTAAAATTTCCTTAAGTTTTTCAAAGATACACCAACGCTAATTTATACTTAATTTTCAACAGATTTTGAATTCCAATTTCACGCTTTAAAATTTCTCACAAAAAAGTACGGTTACCCCTCTTCCGATTTAAAAGTCCTGCATCTGGTGCGTTCAACTTTAGAACCATTTCCGGAGCTCCCGCAATTTTTGTATTCCGTGGAGTATTACTTACGTTTTTTCCGCTTCTCGGCAGATAAATAATGATCATAACAGGGTGCCGTGATCGCACCTGGCATGGCTGCATTTGCTAAAATATATTCAGGAGCATTCCTTTGAGCGATTCTTTGGGAAGGCCATGGATGCTGCTGCTTCCACTGTTACATCGTACCCTGCGGCAAAACCTCCTCCATTTCTACCTGGAATCGAAGATCTCCCTTCTGTTTTTCATGTGAGAAATTGCAGCTTGACCGATCCGTATCTTCTTCGAATACGGCCGGCTTTTCAATCCATTTACATGGTGAAGTTGCATTTTGAAATTTCCATTGTCATTAAAAATATATTATCAGATCGCCCAAAAAAGAGAATGTTGCAAAATGTATTTTCCATCTATCGTGTTTTCCCTGCAAAAACAATGCTGAACTCCGTCATGCCGTCTTCCCTGGTTTTGAGTGAAAATTCGCATTCATGGTTGATCAGTATTTCGCGGATTAAAGTCAGCCCGATCCCCTGCCCTGTCTTTTTGGTTGTAAAAAAAGGTTCGAAAAGTTTTCGCTGAACATCGCCGGGAATCGCTTCGCCATCGTTTTCAATGATTATGGAAACCGGAAATTTCTCAATGATAATATTAATTTTACCAATGGATCCAATAGCCTGAATCGCATTTTTGATAATATTCGCAAGTACCAGTTCCAGTTGCTGAAAGTCGAAAGAAACATAGACATCGCTCGGTTTGCAAGAAGCATTTACGCGGATTGACTTTTGTCGAAACTCGCCCAGGAATCCCAGCAATACGTGTTGAACAATCTCCTTCAGATCGCACTGGGTGATTTCAGGAGGAGGGATATGTACGATATCTGCAAATCGTTTTGTAAACTTGTTGAGGTTACTGATCCTTTCTTTGGCAACTTCAAGGGCATCTATGTAATGCTCCATCCGGCTATGATCAACGCTTTTCAAATAATGTATGGAGGAATCCATAATTGAATTCGCCGAACCCACACTGTTGTTTACTTCATGAGATATCATGCGAATTACCTTCTCATAGGCCTGTCGCTCCGCATGGAGCAGTTCTTTGGTAAGGCCTTCAATGAAATAAAAAATCCGCTTTACCCCCCTGTCCAGAAAATACGATCTGAAACATTTGTATTGATTGATGCCGTTGATTTGAACTACCGAAGTATTGTTTTCTTTCAATCCGGACAGCTCGGTATCCCAGGGATCGGCGAGACCCCGAAGCGTATTTACGTCTTCGCTATTTTTTAAACCAAGTATTTGGAGCCCGGCCCGGTTTATCGTTCGGATATTATTATCCATATCCAGGATAATTACACCTGCAGGAGAAGCTTCAATTAGCTTTTCAAGAAAAAAGTGCTTTTCATTTGCTTTGGTTCTTTCCAGCCTTAGTTGATCGATCATCCGGTTGTACACATCAATCAGCCTGTCAAACTCCGGTTGTCCTACAGGTAAAAACTTAATGCTGAAATCCTTATCTGCAATAGAATCAATTCCGGCGTTGAATAAATTGAATGATTTGAAAAATGCCTTGTAATAATATATGGATAGGGCAAAGGACATAAAGATGATGGCCTCGCAAACGAGAAAGAACGTCTTGTTGTAATTATAAATGACAATTGTTAAGGCAAGCAATATCGCATGAAGAACGGAGATGTACAGGATGTATTTTGTCTTTAGTTTCATCTGCTGTTTTCTACGAGTTCTTATTTATCTAGCATAACGGATTACCCCGGCGCACAATTTCACGCAACGGGCAATTGAAAAGCAACGCATCCGCACATTGTCAAAACCTCTTGCGGTCTATGCGATTTGAGCCGACAATCTTTCCGTAAAAAAACGTTCGTTTGTCATAGCGCCAGGACAAAATCAACTTTACTTTTTCGGATCAAAGGCAATCCCAAACTTTTCAATTCGCCTGTACAATGTGCCCCGGCTCAAGCCCAGCACCTTGGCAACTTTTGAAATATTGTTGTTGTATTTTTCCATAGTCTTCTGGATCATTTCTTTCTCAATTTGTTCGAGTGTCATAAGGCCCGCCGGAGGCAGATTCTCCTCGACAGGTTGCGCCTGATCTTTTTCGAACGCATGTTCAAAATCGGCTATTTCCAATTTATTTTTCCCGGATATAAGCCAGGTCCGTTCGAGCAGGTTTTTGATCTCCCGGACATTTCCGGGATAGTGTAAGCGTTTCAGCCACTTTTGGGCATCCGCGCTCACCGAAATAAATTCCTCGTCATAAATTCTTTTCAGCTCATCAATAAAGTGGTCAATCAACAAGGCGATATCTCCCTGTCGGGTTCGCAAGGGCGGAAGATTGAGCGTAATCAGGTTGATTCGATAAAACAGATCCTCTCTGAATGTCCCCTTGGCCACCATATCCTGCAAATTTCTGTTGGTGGCACAGATAACCCTTACATCGAGTTTTTTTGTTGCGCTGTCGCCCAATACCTGGTAGGTTTTATCCTGGAGTACTCGCAGCATCTTAACCTGCGATCTCATATCCAGATCACCAATTTCATCCAGAAAAATAGTGCCGCCGTTGGCAAGCTCGAATCTTCCGACCCGATCGCTGTAAGCATCCGTAAACGCCCCTTTTTTATGACCGAACAACTCGCTCTCAAAAAGTGTGGACGACAAACCTCCAAGATTTACTTTTACAAATGGTTTGTTCTTTCGCTTGCTGTTGTTGTGAATGGCTTCAGCTATAAGCTCTTTACCTGTTCCGCTTTCACCCAAGATTAAAACGACGGCATCGGTTTTGCTCACGCGCCCGACTGTTTCCAGTATCGACAGCAATTGCGGACTGTCGCCGATAATGTTTGAGAAATCGTACTTCTTTTCGAGGGACTTCCTTTTCGGATCTTTTTTCTGTGCTGCACAGTTATTCAGTTCCAGTGCCGTATAGATGGTGTGAAGCAGGTTTTCATTTTCCCATGGCTTGCTTATGAAATCAAACGCGCCTTTTTTGACCCCCTCGACGGCCAGGGAAATGGAAGCCCATGCCGTAATGAGCACAACAGGCACACGAGGTAAAACACCTTTTAGTTTTGTTAAAAACTCAAGTCCTTCCTGTCCGGAAGTATCGTTACTAAAATTCAGATCGAGCAATATCAGTTCAGGCTCAACATCCTGAAGCGTAATCAAAGCCTCACTTGGACTGGAAGCGCAAACCGTTTTATAACCGTGTTCCTCAAGCAGCAGGCTGATTGATTTTTGAACGGCAATATCGTCGTCAATGATCAAAAGCATATCCTACGTAAATAAACAAATAACAAACAACAAAAATCAACCTGTTGTGAAATATTGATGGCAAAGCTTCCATTACAAATGGGAAAATGATACAATTGCTTTCCGCCTTTATTAAAATCCGACCGTTTACCGGTTAACCGCTAAACTTCATTCATACGAGTTACTTTCCGAACGATCGTCCCAAATTCCCCTATACTTACCGGCAATTGCATTAAAAACAAAAATGCACGAACAGTACATATCTTCGAAAGTATCCGGCGTTTTGGATCGTTGCAATGCTTTTACGAGATTTTTTTACTGAACTTCCGAATGCCGCAATCCTGCCGATCCTTCCGACCCGGCAAAACACTTCTCCTGAAAGATAATTCCGGGATCACGCAATGGCGGTTTTTGAATATGTTCGCATACTCCAGTCTTGATTGTTGGCTATCAGCTAGTTCACCTGCATGCCGTCAAACAGATGGACGATCCGGTTTGTCCTCTTTGCCAGTTGTTCATCGTGCGTTACCATCAGGATGGTTGTATTTTCATTTTTATTAAGGTTTTGAAGAATTTCCATGATTTCTCCTCCCATCTTGCTGTCCAGGTTACCGGTCGGCTCGTCGGCCAGGATGATGTCGGGCCGACCGACAATTGCCCGAGCAATGGCGACGCGCTGTTTTTGCCCGCCGGAAAGCTGGCTGGGATAGTGCTTTGTCCGGGCGGATAAGCCAACCTTTTTAAGTGCTTCCAAAGCTCTTTTGCTGCGCTCTTTGCCGGAAATTCCTTTTCTGTAAAGCAAGGGCAACTCCACATTGTCCAAGACGGGCAGGTCATTGATCAGATGAAAGCTCTGAAAGATAAATCCCAATTTACGATTCCTGAATTGCGCCAGTTTTTTATCGGGCCATTCTTCCACTTCGTTGCTATCGATGGTCAACCTTCCTTTGGTGGGGACGTCCAATAGCCCCACCATATTGAGCAGGGTGCTTTTTCCACAGCCCGACGGGCCCATGACGGATACAAATTCTCCTTTTTCAATTTCCAGATTGATGTTGCTCAATGCAACGGTTTCGATTTCATCTGTCTGATAGACTTTTTCAAGATTTTTTAATGTAATCATTGATCTACTTATTTTATTTTAACAATTTATTTGTCGTGCAATGCAACAGCAGGTTGTATTTTGGAAGCATATCTGCTCGGTATAAAGCTGGAAATCAGAACCAGAAAATATATGACAAGTACTGAACCTATGATTGCGATCAGGAAGATTTTCGGCTCGATACCAAAGGCTTTGAGCAGAAGAAACTGGACGGCAATCAAAATCCCGGGCGCAATGCCCATTGTCGTCAGCACCAGCATTTCACCCATAAACTGGAAATAAATATTTCCTTTATTGGCCCCTGCCGATCGACGTAAACCGATTTCATGTTTGCGGTTATTAATGTTATACAACAAGATCCCAAATAAACCGAGAATAATGTTTATGATTAGAAAACCACAGATGGAACTAAAAATAACAATAGGCACCCATGTAATTCTGAAACTGGTCGATCGATACTCAGCAAGCTTACCAAGCTTTATCGTCCATTCCCTGGCCGTCGATGAAGCCAGTTTATAAAGTTGTTCTTCAAAAGCCAGTCCGGCAGCGGAATTGGTTCTAATCATAAGGGTAGATTGAAACCGCTCAGGTTTGATCATTTCAAAAATCATCAACGGCTTCTCGGAAAACTCGCCTTTGATTTTAAAGTGATCAACCACTCCCACGACCACGTATTTCTCCGAATGAAAAACTTTTCCTATAGCCGGATTATTACCAAAAAGCTTTTCCCTTAGTTTTCTATTTATAACCACCGGCGTTTCATTTTTCACATGATCTTCAGCATTATACCAACGCCCCTCGGATATTCTCAAATTTAAGGTACGTACATAATTCACATCCGTAGAAATGATATCCGCATTGCCAATTCTAAACCCTTCATTATATAAAGTAGTCATACGGGTACTTTGATCATACGGGAAGTTTGAACTGCAATTTGAAATTTCCAATACTTCCGGTATTGATTTAATGTTGTTAACCAGCAAATCAAACAGTTGCTTGTTGCCTGCTCCGTCATGTGATCCTCCGCGAAGATTCATTTCCATCACCCAAACATTTTCATAATCAAATCCCAACGGTTCATTGTAGCGATTAATATTGTTTACCACCATCGTGGACAAGGCAAATAACAAAAGCAATGAGATAAATATTTCCAATGTCATCAGGAAACTACTTTTCTTGCGTCTCCACATTAATCTGAATATGGACCTTATCATGATTCACCTTTGTTTAAGGATTCAACAATTTGCAGGCGGGACATCCGGTATGCCGGTAAAAAGCCGGATATAAAACCGAAGGAAAGGCAGAAAATCAATCCTGCAAAAAGAATCCGATAATTCAACAGTAAACCTTCGTGCGGAATGATACCAGTCGATTGGATCATTTTCAGAATGATAAATGCAAAAACAAATGCCAGTATTCCGCCGATCAAAGTGAGCATAATATTTTCGGTAAGAAACTGACCGATCAGGGACAATTTCCCGGCACCGAAGGATTTTCTAATGCCAATTTCGGATATCCTTTCGTTTATCCTGTTCACATTAAGATTTACCAGGTTGAGCGAAGGGATGAGCATTATAATAAAAATGATTACTGTCAACAATAGATAAACAGTAGCCGTGCTTTTTACGGGAGACACATCGATTAACTTTTCAAGGATCGATACAGCATGCATATCGATAAAGTTGTAATTGTCAATTGGCAGTTCGACTTTTTGCAGCATGTATTGGAGCTCCATTTCAATTGCGCCAAAATCGGATTTTGTTTTGGCGAGCAACATTGCAGTTAATCCGCCATAAAGCTTCTTTAAAGATAAATCTTCTTTCATGGTAGTTAGTGGAACAAAGATGTTCCCAAAAACATTTTGGCTGGAAATCGGAACGTTTTTTACAACACCAATAATTATATAATTAATCTTATCTGCTTCGATCGTTTTTCCGATTGCGGACTTTACTCCGCCATAGTAATTACTGGCGATCGATTCGGCAATCACAGCCACTCTTTGAGCATCTTTAACTTCAGTTTTGTTAAAAGGCCTGCCACTAACAAAACTGAAATTTAATATGCGCCAAAATTCATTATCCGTATATCTGATAATCAACTCCGCTTTTCTTGAATTAATAAAAGCGTTTACTCCAGTCGGGGATGACGAGTAAATAGAAATTCTTTCCGGTGTTTTTAGCGGTTGTACGCATTTACGAAGGAGATCGTAAGCCGGGGCACCCGAATTATATCTGTTGTACGAATTCTCGCCGTTTTTTTCATCCCACGATCGCAACTGACTTAGATATAAAATTCTATCCTGATCCGGAACCGGGTAATTTGGTTTTGTATAGAAATCATAAAATGAGGCCCCCACGATCAGAATGGTTAAGGTTAAGCTGATGCCAAACAAACTGATCAGGGTAAACAGTTTGTTCCTCATCAGCACTTTCCAGGTAATTTTTAAATAATTCTTTAGCATGATTTATTCCGTTAGATGTTCTCACTCTTCGCGAAGGGCCACAGCCGGTTGTATTTTTGCCGCCTGGATGCCCGGGATTAAACAACATACGGCAACCAGGAGGTAAATAATTGCTGCGGCGCTAACTACCGAAAATGCAAAATTGCCGGGCCCGATCGAATATAGCTTCAACAAAGGAATTTGGGCAAAAATCAATGCGCCGATGAATATTCCGACCGATGCCCATGAAAGCATCTCGCGTACGACGAGTGTAAATATTTTTCCTGCGTCGGCGCCTACTGCCCTGCGCAGGCCGATCTCTTTTTTGCGCAGGCTCACATTATACCACAACACGCCGAACAATCCCATTAATACAATCAGGAACACAAATGAAAATACAGTGAATACTGCGACAATCGGTCCCCAGATTTTACGGAAATACTTTGCTCTTACCGCTGTCAACGATGTAATCTCAATTTCGTAATCCGGAAATTTTTGCGATAGAATTCTGGCAAAGCTATTTATCTCTCCAATCGTCGTTCCGGGCTTGACGCGGAAAAAATCCGTTTTCTGCTTTCCACTGGAATTAATATTCATTTGATCATATTGATGCATGAAAAACAGTATGTCCACCGGTTTGGAAAATTCACCATGGTATTTATAATGATCGATCACACCGATTACTTTTAAATTATTCTCATTGATCTGAATTTTTTCTCCAACCGCATTTTTATCCTTAAAAAGCTTTTCTTTCAGGGATTGGTTAATTACAATGGGATTATGATCGGGTATGTCATCCGATTCGTCAAACCATCTTCCTGCAATTACATTCAATTTGAAAATGTCATCCATCTTCGGGCCTGTTTCGGTAAGATGAATGTTTTCTACTGCAATTCCATCATACTTTACGATGCCGTTAATCTTTGTATAGCCTTCATGATACGGCTCATTCCACCTGAATTCACCATACGATTCAATATAATTCTTAGACTCAATCAGTTCGGCGATGCTCTTTTTAGTAGATTCCGGGCTGAACACCGTACCAAAATTTCTATCGTATTGGTTCGCGGATATCTGATATACATTATTGTAATCGAAACCGAGCGGAAAACGGTTGTTTTTTTGAAATTGAAAGACAAATGTGATGATGGCCGCCAATGCAATGAATGTCAACATGAATTCGACCGCAAGCAACATTTTTAACCGCTTGGCTTTCCAGATTATAAAATTGAAATAATGATGCGCATCCTGTTGATGCAAAGCATCGACTATTTTCATCTTGCTCATTCTCAGAGCAGGAAGAAATCCGGTGACGATGCCGAAAAATATCCATAACATCAATATAAGAACCAGGCTATTGACATTCAGTCCCAGATGCAACCCTGAAATTAACTGAGATGAATTCAGAACGAAGAAGAACAATAATGTAAAAATAAGCCCAAGGACACCGCTGAGAATTGTTATAAAAATGTTTTCGAAAATGAATTGCTTCGACAGGGTACTTTTCAAACTTCCAAAAGATTTCCTGACACCGATTTCAGAGGAGCGCTCACTTATCCGGCTGATATGAATGTATAATAAATTGACGGAAGGCAACAGGATAAAAAAGAAAAAGATAACCGCGTAAATGATATAGATCGTGTGGTCTTCCCTAATTCGGATAGAAAACAAATCATAAAATGAGCCTTGAAGTATTTTGTTAAATGTTTCGTTTTCCAACTCTCCGTCGATCTTTGTTAATCCTTCGTAGCTCCCCAGTTGGAAATTATCTATGATATGGCGGAACTCCGAACGGATTTGAGGAAATTGGTCTTTCGACTTTGCCAAAATCAGCCCCGTACATCCGGCGCCAAAAATATCTTTCTTCATATATTTTTCGGAGGTAGTGATGGGGAGGTAAACGTTGGCATAGGTCCTCCTGCGGGTAATATCCACATTTTTAACAACTCCGATGACCTTATAATTCTTTTTGAAAAGTTTCATCGTCTTTCCAAGGGCCCTATCGTTGCCGAAAATAATTTTTTTGGTATATTCATCAATTACGGCAACCAATTGTGCCTCCTCTACTTCGGCTTTGCCAAACGCTTTCCCCTCAACAAAATTGAAATCGGCAATTTCCCAGAATGCATCGTCATTGTACACCGCCACCAATTTGGATTTCCGGTCATTCACATATAGGTTAAAATTGTTCCAGCCCGTAACGACTCCGACTTTTTCAGGGGACTCCATAGATTTTACATATTTTTTCACAAAATCATACGTTGGATTACCTCTCATATTACCGGACATGCTATTTTTCCTTTTGATGGAATACTTCATGACGTCGAACAGCAACACACGGTCAAAATTGCTTCGAGGAGACTCAAACGAAGCAATATGAGTCGCGATGGAAATGATGATCATCAAAAACATCAAAGGAACGGAGATGCCTAAAATGGTGATGGCAGAGAATATCTTCTTTCTCTTGAGCAGGATGAGGGTGATTTTCAAATTATTCCTGAACATGGGCTTTCCTTTTAAGTATCGTTATTCTTCGTGCAACGCATGGGCCGGTTGTATTTTTGTCGCCCTGAAGCTGGGGAGTATGACGCAGATTGCCACCAGTGCGTATATAATCAGGGCCGCAGCAATCATGGCGAAAACGTATACCCTGGACTCCATTTGGAACAGGCCTAAAAATGGGAATTGAACGGCGGCGATTATTCCGGGCACAATGCCAACCGTGGTCAGCAACATCATCTCGTGTACAAACTGCCTGTAAACCTGTCCTTTGCTTGCTCCAACGGCCATACGCAATCCGATCTCGGACGTGCGTTGCGAAATGTTGTACCACAATACACCGAACAACCCGAACAACACATTTAAGAACAGTGCGGAAATCACTAAAAAGATCGCGACCAGGGGCGCCCAGGTGCTCCGGATATATTTTTGACGGATTTTCTCCATAGATGTCAATTTGATGTTGTAACCGGGGAAGTTAACCGCCACTTTTCGCGTTAGATCCTCCTCGAATGAAGCCGGTAAATCGGCATTGCATTTGAGCAGAAGATTTTGCCCGCAAAATGAGCCGCTCATACACATCCACGTCTCATACGGCAAATCTTCAACGTCGACATTTCTGATAAATATGGTAAGCTCGGGCTGTGTATAGTCACCTTTATGCTTGATGTCGTTACATACACCCACCACAATACATTGCTGACCACAATAATCGACAATTTCTCCCAGCGCATTTTCACTCCCAAACATTCGCTCTTTCAGGTTTTGCGTAAGAACAACGGGCCGGTTTTTGGATGCATTATCTTCAACACTAAACCACCGCCCTTCAAGCAATTTTAAGTTCAGAACTTCCGCCACTTCATCCGAAGCCAAAATCTGATTGACCAGATTGGAGGGGACTGCGATGTCCTTGCTTTTCAAAGGTTTGGAAGGATTCATATAACCTTCTTTCATAAAAAAGAAACTACTTTGGCAACGGCCAAAATTTTGTGTCCCGGGATAGGCCCTAACATAACGCATGATGTTTCTGAAGTTTTCCATAACCACGTCCATGTCATCCGTTTGAGCGGTAACATCAATATCAACTTTATACAAATTCTTATAGTCAAAACCCAATGGGTATTTGGTATTGTCGATTTCTCCGATGATAAAAGTGAGAATAAAGAAAAAGGCGATAAACGAGAAGAACAATTCGACAATCAACAAGATCCTTTTTTGCCCGCCCCTCAGCAGTCTTTTTAAAATGAATATTTTCACAGCTTTTTTATTTTGATTCCGAACCGGATAGCGATTGAATTATTTTTGCCCTGGCCATACCAATAGATGGCATCAGGCCTGATAGGATTCCCAACATAAATATGGCCAAAAGACTGATAACCAAGGCCTTGAAATTGACAGTCAGGTAAACGCCGTACAACGCATCGGTCCGGTTAATAATATGAATAATCAGCATCGTCAAAAAAATAGACAGTATCCCACCTAACAGGATGATCACCACATTTTCGAACAAAAACTGGCCGATGAGCCTGCCCGTCGTAGCGCCAAATGTTTTCCGGACACCAATTTCGGATAATCGTTCATAAACACGATTGACATTAATATTTACGAGGTTTACAGCCGGAAGAACGATCAGGAAAAAAAACAGCAAACTTCCGATAATGTACAGAGGTTTCTTTACGTCGTCATGAAACCTGAAAAATGTCCGGGCAAGAACTTTAATCCGCTCCAGGTAATTTTCTTGCGTAAATGTAGCCTCAATACGGTTTAAGTTACCCACATTTTCAAAGGACACAGTCTTTAACTTCTGCTGAAACTCATCCCTGATTTTTCCGAGATTATCCATGTCTTCCAAATAGATCAGCGCTCTGGAAGAATTCATATACATGTGATTTGACAGATAATTGTCCTGGCAGGAATAAGGGATGTAGATATTTGCTGCAATCCTAAACATCGTGATATCCACATTTTCCACTACCCCGATTACCCTGTACAGTTTGTTTTTTATTTCGAGGCTTTTGCCCACGGCGTCCGGTGTTCCAAAAAGGGAATTACTCGTTTTTTCATCGATCACAACCGTCCTGGCCCCCAAGTCAAACTCCGATTTATTATACGGGCGGCCATGGATAAACCTGAAATCTGCAATGCCCCAGAATTCACTGTCCGAATACTTAATGGCCACTTCATTCGGCTTACCATTCATGTACACAATATCCTTGCTCAAAAAGAAGTCGGTCGATATCGCCGATACAAGGGTTGGCGAGTGAAGCGTCTTTACGTACTTGCGGATAAAAGAATAGGTGGGTGGGTTACTCGTTCTCTGGTTCTGCGTGCCGTCTTCTTTGATCTCTTTCCAGGTTACATAATCCAGGTAAACCACGTTTCTAAACCCGGATTTTGGCACATTGTAGTTGTTGATATGCACCAGGACGGAAGAAACAAGCACAATGAATGTCACCGGAATAATGATACCCGCCAGAGTAACAAACGTATACACCTTTTTACGCTTCAGTACTTTCCAGGTTATTTTCAGATAATTTCTAAACATTTCGATAAACTGTTTTAATTGTCCATAATTATTTGCCTGTCATTTTTAAAGTCGTATAATGTCAGTATCCGGATCGAATAATTCGTCAACCAGTAATCGCGCAGGGCCCTGATATAATCGAGCTTGGCCCGGTCTTTTTCTTCCAAAGCAATGTTGTAGTCCGTCAGGCTGATATTCCCGTTGATATATCGCAGCCTCGCAATTTCATATCGCTGATCCGCGATCTGGTCTGCCTCTCGCGTGTATTTAATTAAACCTTTAAGCATTCTGAAATATTCAATTTGTGTAATAATTTCCTGGTTGAAATTAATCTTTTCCTGCTGCACCGTATATTCCACAAGTTTGAGGTTCGCCTCCGCTGTTTTGTATAGTGATTTGGCCCTTCCCCAGTCTAAAATAGGCATAGATACATTAAAGTTTAGTGTTTGTAAGGTCTGGGCATTTTGATAGATCTCGGGCATATGTGCTGCCACATTGGTGGTGCCATAGCTCAGGTTTACTTCGGCGTTGAGCCGGTTATCTCTCTTGGCCTGCTCTACATTGCGTTTTGCCTCCAGGACAGTGCGTTTAAATGCCACCGACCGTTGACTGTTTTCCAGGGCTTTTTCTACAGCTATTGCTTTGTCAATTTCATAAATGGAAATATGATCGGGCAGGGACAATGAATAAGTTCCCGTTTTTTGGAGCCCTGTATAAGAACTCAATTCGAGAAGCGAAGTTTCCTGGGAAAGTAAAGCGCCCGATACGGATTTTTGCGCTGATATTAACCCGAATTTCAATTGAAGTAGCTCATTTTTAGAGATTTTTCCCATCGCATGCTTTTCGTTTCCGATGGTATAGATGGTATCGGCGTTGTTGAGATTCTTTTCTGCAATCTCATAGCTGATCTGAGCGATAAGGAGATTGAAAAACCTGAAAGCAGCGCCATAGGCGATCCTTTCCATATTTTCGATGTATTCTTTCAGAGATTCATCATATTTCAAAGGTTCAATGCGGTTCATCCATTTCAGCCTGTTATATGCAAAAACCGGCTGGGAAATACCGATAAAAAAAGGTGTTCCGCTGTAACTGTGAATGTTTTTATTAATATTATCGATCCTGGCAAGACCTGTATTCAAGAAAAGTTTGCCCCCGGTCAGGCTGATATTCTGCTCCAGGGACAGCTCGATGTTGGCCTGACTCTGGTTGACATTCCGGTATTCAATGCTTCCGTCATCCTGGATCACCGCGATATTCCTGTTCCGATAGTCCGGAAGCGTCGAACTGAGCACCAGTTGAGGTT
Organism: Cytophagales bacterium; assembly: GCA_022360055.1. Classification (GTDB taxonomy): domain Bacteria; phylum Bacteroidota; class Bacteroidia; order Cytophagales; family Cyclobacteriaceae; genus JAAUQL01. The sequence continues at coordinate 15,015 of JAKSDO010000110.1, forward strand.
TGTAGTTTGATTTGTAAGACCTCCACTGCCAATACTTGTTTTCCTTTGTGGTTTTTACCTTAAGGGCCTCCGGTGAATGATTTTGAGCATATGCAATCACTTCATTCAGAGAATATACCTGCCCAAAGGCAATTGCCGGTCGTACAAACACAAAGACCATCATCAACACCGCAACGGAAAGGCCACTGCCCGCATGGAGAAACCCGGCCACAGGCACGTTCGGTTCTATTCGATTAACTTTTGACTTTAGGCAACCCTGCATTGTATTCCGGTTAATCCCGTTTGATCTTTAATTTTTCCCATTTTTCATAATCGGACATATCGGAGATTACAACTACATCATGCTCCTTGATGCCCCCGACAATTTCGACATAATCAAAATTGCTCTTTCCAAATTCAGCTTCTTTCCGTATGAGTTTATCATCCTGCACCACAAATACGTTCTGCCTGTTTCCTCCCCTGTAAAAAGCCCCGTTTTCCAAACGAACCACATCTTCTCTGTAATCTGTCTGGACGAATACGTCCACTCTCATGTTTGGCCTCAACAAGGAGTGATTCTTATCGTCCAGTTTGATCGCAAACTCAATGATATTGTTCTGAACAGATGGTGAGATATTGACCACCACCCCAGGGAGATCGGTATCTTCATTGATGCGAGCGATGATTTTACCGGCGATGTGCAGTTTTGCAGCGTGCATATCCGAAATGGTACCTTCGATTTTATAACTCTGAAGATCTGCTATTTTCACCAATTCCTCTCCGGCGTTTACCGTTTGCCCGATCTGGCTGTTAATCCAGGTAATGACTCCTTTTTTATCCGCCTTGATGGTCGCCCGGTCGAGTTTTTCCTTTAGTTCCATCACATTTTTCTTTTGGATATTGATCTCATAATTCAAACCCTTAAGATCGGCCTTGACAGATTTTTCCTTGTTTTTGATTGTTTGGTTGATCTGGTCCAATTCCAGTTTTGCAATTTTCAGATTCAATTCGGCCTTTTTGATCTGTTCCAAAGTGCCGCCGCCGATGTTATTCAGGTATTTCTCTTCATCCAGGGCAGCCTCCATACTTTCCACATGCAATTTCTTGATTTGATATTCTGTTCTCAGGTCAAGCAGATCTTTCTCAAGTTGCAGCTTCAATTGGTGCACACTGTTCTTTTTTAATGCCAGTTGGTCCTTCAGTTTGTCGAGCTCAAACAATGTCTTTTTTGTATCGAGCGACAAAATGGTGTCGCCACATTCAACTTCCTCGCCGGTGTTTCGGTGAATTTTGACGATGGCTGACTGAATGGGGCTGTTTTTTACTTCTTCAAACTCAGGCAAAACCGTACCGGATGCCGAAACCGATGCATTTATATCTCCCCGTTCAGCTACCGAAAAGTAAAAATCACCCTGATGAATGCCCGGTTGAATCAGATGGCGCAATGCAAAGATTGCTAGTAACAGCAGTAGTCCGGTTATGGTTATTCTAAGAACTACCGCCCGCTTGCGTTTTTTCTTTACCGATTCTGCTAATGCCCTGTCCATAAAAAGTATCTGTCATTCAAAAAAATCAAAAGAGCCTAGCCAACTAACGTGCCAATAAATAAAATACTGAATTATAGATGGTTACATTAATCCGAAATCCTGGATTTTGTCTAAGGTTGGACAGATTGTCCAGTTTGAAACAGTTTTTGTGTCGGGTGCAAACCCGGGGATTAAAAAAGTTTCTCTATAAAAATGGCATTACCCACTGATAAGCTGACTGATCCCAATTGATCCTGTCTCGCGGTAGAATGTGATACGAAAGGCACAAAAAAATGGCTTATCACTTCTGATAAGCCAACTAATAAACAACATAAACCCAAAAATGAAAAATAAAGGGAAGGAACTTCCCCCTATAATCAATTGTGCAAAGCTAAAGAAATTATATTATTATTGAAAATAATTCATGCTTCCATTTAATTGATTATATTTTTAATATATTTGAGAGCGCATATTTACAAATACCGTAATGGATTAGTTTGAGATGAATAAAAATTATGATATCGACAATGTAGATTTGAAAATCCTGGCATTACTCACGGAAGATGCCAAGATGCCTTATACGGAAGTCGCCAAAAAAGTTTTTGTATCCGGGGGTACAGTTCATGTGAGAATGAGAAAAATGGAAGAAATCGGAATTGTGAAAGGTACCACCCTAAAAATGGATTATTCCAAAATGGGATATGATATTACTGCATTCCTGGGCATCTATCTGGAAAAAAGTTCGTTGTATGATGCGGTCATTAAGAGGTTGAACTTAATCCCGGAGGTAGTAAAAATTCACTATACAACCGGCAACTACAATGTATTCATAAAATTGCATTGTAAAGACACAAATCACCTTAAAGATGTATTGCATGATAAAATCCAGCAGATTGAAGGAATAGAAAGAACTGAAACCATAATCTCTTTAGAAGAAAGTTTAAACAGACATATTCAATTTACTGAAAAGTGAAACCGGTAGGACCGGAGCAAATTCAGGACACACACGAACATGATTATATTTTTTATGTGTCAGCAACCTTAAAAAATATAAACGGATAAAAAAACCCGCAACTTAAACAGATGCGGGTTTTTTGTTTCATTTTTTGAATCTATTCATTATAACCGGTCCTCGGTCTTCTAGGCCTTTTGTTTTCATAATTTTCATCTCGGTGCCCGGGGCTCCTTCTCGGGCGATAACCGCCCTCTCTGTTCCCGTTACCTTCCCTGCGCTGATTGTAACCACTTCCATGCTCATCCCGTCTGGGACGATAACCGCTCCCGCCCTGCGCTTGCTGATCGTCATAACTGCGGCGTGGCCGGTATCCTCTGTTATCCCGATTTTGTCCTCCCGGGCGATTTCCGCCACTACGATTATAACCGCCTTTTCCTCCCCTAGGCTTTTTCAGCCGATACTCCAGTTTATGCTTTACACGGTACTCCTCAATAAGAGACATGATCAGAGACTCGAATTCTTTGGGATAAGCATTCACCGTATAAACTTGATCCCGCTCCCGCTGCTGGACTTTTAGCGGTTTGAAATTCGGATTATGCTTTTTAATCTCCTCAATGAATGCCAATCCAACATTATTCGTGTCATATCGGGTAAATCTCAACCCGGATCTTAAAAAGCAGATAAAAACGGTTATCAGGTTAGGGTTTTCCTTTTCCACTTGCAAAATATTATAGTTGCTTCTTTGGTCTTTCTAAAGCCCAAATTAAATCAAAAAATTACACAAATCATCAGTTTTCCGAAAGAATATATCACGTCAAATTCCATAAAGTCGGTCACTTCGAATATAAGGTAAATTTTACCATTGTTAATAACTCTGGATACACATGTATATCTTGATCGACCGAATACCGATTCAAATTTCGATCTTCGATAAAGCAGGATAGGGGGCAATACATTAGTTTCCAGACTAATAATACTAAACGACAGACAACCCGCGGTACAGCATTCTTATTTCAGAACGTTTCCCGCTGCAAATCTTTGTGAGATTTTGAGATGCTCTTCCGTATTACAGCTACTTCACCAGGTTCTTCTAACCTGCCAGACAAAAGCCGGGAAAGCCCCTATGTACGCAAAGGTTGTTTTCATTAAGTATAAAACGATAACCGGCTATTTACAATAAGTACACCTGTTTTCTAAACTCGAGGCAATGATATCATTTTATAGTTTGATGATCCCATGACCTTTATATAGAGAACGTCGATTAAAAATCATTTATTCCCCGAATCCGGATATTATTTCTGAAAGAATAAAATACGGTATCCAGCGATAAAAATTCGTCTTGACACTTCATATATTTTTGCCCGCACACAAGGATCGTATCACCTTCAAAAACTCCCCGATCCAGATCGAATGCAATTTCCAGTGTTTTCTTATCCGATATATTTATTTCTCTCTTCCCTGTTCTTGCCATTTTTTCTTTAAATTCTCCGTCGACCGCAATGTCGTTATATACGATCCGCAGACAATCCGGCCGAACGACAATATCCGCATACAAATCAAATTTTTGTTTCACTATGAATTTTGAATTCCCCTTTCCAACCAGTTCAACGGATAATTTGCCGCATGGAAAATGATACAAATGCGCTATCTGATTGTATTGATTCCTGACTTTGTAGGTAATGTTACATTTAGTCCATAGAGCGCCGGCGATTAGCAGTATTAAAATTGATCTCCAAAATTTCCCGTTTTTTTTCATTTACTTAAAAAAACTGATGCCTTTCATTCAATTTACTTAATTTCAAGCTGATGATAAATGCGCCTGTAACCTATGTGTTCATGTCGGGTTTAAATTTCATCTCAAATGATGCTATTGAAAAATTATTCTATGATCATGTTGCAAAAAATTAACTGCTTGGTAACTTAATGAAATATTTAAGTTAATACATTTTTAAGGTAAATTTATTATCCTTGTTGTCCGTATAAATTCCGTATGAAATTTTATTTTTTGATCCTTCTGTCGCTCTTAATACTTACTTATTCATGCGATGTCCCCGGGCACAAAACCACGATCGCATTCGGATCGTGTTCGCATGAATTTGATTCCGCACAGATGTGGAGCAACGTGTTGAGTCATAATCCAAAAGCCTGGATCTGGCTTGGCGACAATATTTATGGCGATACGGAAGACATGGGAGTCATGAAAAGTAAATACGACAGGCAAAAACTTCGTCCGTCCTATCAGGAGATGATTCAATCGTTGGATGTTTATGGCATCTGGGACGATCATGATTACGGAGTGAACGATGGCGGCAAGGAGTTCCCAATGAAAGTCGAAAGTAAGGCCTTGATGCTCGATTTTCTCGACGTTCCATCGGATGCACCTGTCCATAAACATTCGGGCGCGTATCAATCGTACCTTATTGAAGGCGAGGGAATAAAAATAAAGCTCATATTGCTCGACACAAGGTATTTCAGAGATACGCTTGAGATAAATACCGACGCACCTCCTCTTTACCTCCCAAATGAAGACGGATCTATTTTAGGTGACGAACAATGGAGTTGGCTCGAAGCCGAATTGACAAAAAGTAGTGCGGATGTTCATTTAATCGGATCAAGCTATCAACTCATCCCAAATGACCATGGCTTTGAGAAATGGGGGAATTTCCCGGGTGAGAGAAAACGGTTCTTTGATTTGATTGTAAAGACAAAACCTGCCAGACCGATTATACTGAGCGGAGACCGCCATATAGCAGAATTTTCCAGCATAGAACCGGAGGACCTGGAATATCCGATTTATGAATTTACTTCCAGCGGCCTGACGCACACATGGCCGACCAAACGAAGTGAAACAAATCAATATCGAATCGGAGAATTAATAATCGCAAAGAACTTTGGGATCCTGCAGATTGAAAAGCAAAGAAAATCAATCGACATCAAAATGATGGTCCTGGGCCAGAACAATGAAGTATTACAAGAAATATTAGCAAAATACTAGTTGGAAATAACTTTAATTCGTACTTATGAAAAACTCATTCCTTTTACTTTGGAGCCTGTTGGCATTCGCGTATCATTCATTTTGTCAGGATGCTGCAAAAATTAAAATAGAAATCCCGGATGGCCCTGTCCCCTGGAGCAGCCTAAATCTGAACAACAACCCGGCTACCTTCCAATTTGCCATAGTTACCGACAGGACGGGGGGACATCGACCAGGCGTATTTTCAGATGGCATCCGGAAACTCAATTTATTACAGCCTGAATTTGTCATGAGTGTTGGCGATCTTATCGAAGGCTATACCGAAGACACTGCACAACTCAATTGGGAATGGAAACAGTTCAATGGATTTATCGATAGCCTCGATATGCCTTTTTTTTATACACCCGGCAACCACGACATCACCAACAAAGTAATGGAAGAAAAATGGGAGGAGCTCTTCGGAAAGACCTACTATCACTTTTTGTACAAGGACGTTCTGTTTCTTTGCCTGAATTCGGAGGATAATTATCGCGGCGCCGGCAAAGGAACCATCGACGACTCGCAGTTTGAATATATCAAAAAGACCTTGGAGGAAAACACTCAAGTGAAATGGACACTGGTCTTTATGCATCAACCGTTGTGGAACCAAACAGATACCAAACGTTGGAAAGACGTGGAACAACTGCTAAAGGATAGAAATCATACGGTGTTTGTCGGACACAACCACCGCTACAGAAAATATGACCGAAATAACGGCAAATACTTCATTCTGGCGACAACAGGCGGCGGTAGCCGGCTTCGCGGTCCAAACTTCGGGGAGTTTGATCATGTGGTCTGGGTTACTATGACAGACGATGGACCTATAATCGCAAACCTGCTTTTGGATGGTATTTGGCATGAAAATGTAATGACAAATGATTTTGCCGATTTCATTTATCCGGTTTCAGCGAACTTCCCAATCCAAATCCAGCCGATTTTTATAGATGATAACAATTTTGTGAAGGGAATTTCACAAGTTAAGATCACAAATTCTTCGGATTATAATATGTCGGCAGATTTTAATTTTTTCAGCAGTAAAAACTTAATCATTGAACCCGGAGTATTTCAGGACACGATAAATCCGAATGATGTCCGGGAAATTTCATTAAATCTTGAAGGGGTCAATATTACCAATCGGGACCAAATTGATCCCCTTAAAATGAATGTAACCTTCAAGTACGATATCAAAGACCGGTCGAACGTAGAAATAGAGCATGCCTATAATATAAGGCCGGCCATCAGATACGATATGAAAACAACCGGAAATTCCGTAAAGATTGACGGAAAATTAAACGAATGGGATGGCCTGGAATTCGAAGTTGCCAAGGACGCTCATATCACGGCAGATCCGTTTTCTCATAAAGGAGATAAGGATGTTTCATCGTTTTTTTCGGTGGTTTACGATGAAAAAAACATGTATATCGCTGCAAAGGTGATCGATGACGAAATAATTGCGAAGGATGGTGAGAGCCCGCTTCGCCAGGATGCCGCTTTTATTTTCATTGACGCCCGGCCTGTGGGCGAAAGCAGCATGAATGCAGGACAAAATTTGTTTTCGGATTGGATATTGATCGCAATTTCTCCGGATCGTGAAGGAACCGTCTACAGGAAAAACCAACTTCCCAAAGGCTTCCTCAGTGCAATTAAAAAGACAAAACAAGGGTATGATCTGGAATTGGCGATCCCGACTTCATATCTGAATGAAAAACAAATCGACGCGTGGAAAACCGTAAGGTTCAACCTCATGATCAACGATTACGATCAGGGCGGAAATCATAGTACCAGATTGTCCTGGCAACCTTTGTGGAATGAAAACGGAAATTATATCGGCTCCGGGACATTCTTTAGAAAACAGTAAATATACATTCATTTATCCGGGATTTCTCAGGGGTTGTGCAATTGAGAATTTTAACCCGATTACTTGTTATTTTTGCAAAAAAACAATTAAAACCTTGAAAATTCTAAAAGTATTAATATCCGTAAAGTAATTCTTAGCAAAGACTTAATCCCTTAAGTTTCACAGTTGAGAACGATCCGTTTAGTTTTGTTGCTTAAATGCTATATTCACATAATATTTTAATCCTAACTTAAATCGATCGACATGAGACAAAACTTACTAATTGTGTGCATGCTAATCATTGCAGGATGGGTACATGCACAATCCGGAAGCGTCACCGGGAAAATCAGCGACAGAGATTCTTACGAAGCGCTCCCGGGGGCAAATGTAATTATTAAGGGAACTTCAAAAGGAACAACTACCGACGTTAATGGGAGGTTCACACTTGGTGACTTAACTCCCGGAAGTTATGCACTTGAGATTTCATTTATCGGATATGAGCTCAAGGAAATGATCGCAACGATCAGGCCCAATCAGGCCACAAATCTTGGAGATATTCGATTGGCCACGTCTTCCATCGGATTGCGCGAAGTGGAAGTAATCGCATCTGTTGCCATTGACAGGAGGACTCCGGTAGCCTTCACCTCCATTGAAGGTCAGGAGATTGAATCTAAAGTAGGCAATCAGGAATTTCCTGAAATGCTCAGGTATACCCCATCGATCTATGTCACAAAGCAGGGCGGAGGTTTTGGAGATTCAAGAATTAACGTGAGGGGATTTGATCAAAGAAATACCGCCGTAATGATCAATGGCGTACCGGTAAACGATATGGAAAATGGCTGGGTCTACTGGTCAAACTGGGCAGGTCTTAGCGATGTCACGACCAAAATGCAGGTACAAAGGGGGTTAGGGGCGTCCAAGCTTGCCGTTCCGGCAATTGGCGGATCCATCAACATCATAACAAACGCTGCTGAAATGAATAAGGGTGGTGCATTCGGAGCCATGCTTGGAAACGACGGGTATCAAAAATATTCCCTGGTACTGTCAACCGGGCTTGGCGAAAGCGGATGGGCTTTTACCATCCAGGGCACACACACTTTGGGTAATGGTTATGTCGATGGCACAAAATTTAGGGGCTGGTCCTACTTTGCTTCCTTATCGAAAGTCATAAACACCCAACACTCCATCGGACTTACGGTTCTCGGAGCGCCCCAATGGCATCACCAAAGGGATTATGCCAATCCATATACGGATCATGAAAAATACGGCACTAAGTACAACAGCGATTGGGGTTATCTGAACGGAAGCGAATATACCTGGAGGAGGAACTTTTATCATAAACCGAAAGCCTTCTTAAACTGGTATTGGACTATTTCGGACAGAACCGAATTGGCGACATCTGCTTATCTATCGCTGGGAAGAGGCGGAGGAACGGGCCCAAGAGGGGAAATTAACGGAAATGCCGAATACAAGCTTCCAAAAACTTCGGATGGTCTTCATCGGTTCGATGATATCTATAAATGGAACAATGGCGGATCCGTTCCGGACTTTGGGGATGACAGAGAAACCTGGGAAAATGTAAATCCGGATGTTGATAATAGAAATGACTTTTTTGCCGATAAATATGTGAACACAAATTCTTACGGTCTAATCCGGAGAGCCTCAATGAATTCGCACAACTGGTATGGAATTATCTCAAACTTAACGCATCAATTGAGCGAGTCGTTCACACTGACAACCGGCGTTGACCTGAGAAAATATCAAGGTATTCACTACAGAAGGGTAACGGATCTGCTGGGCGCGGACGCGTACTATACAAATGCAAATATCAACATTCAGGGACAGTTTATTTCCGAAGAGAATCCGGCCGATCCGCTGTCAAAAATGGGCGGTGAAGATAAATTGCATTATTACAACGATGGAATTGTCAGTTGGGCTGGCGCATACGCTCAAATCGAGTATGTCAAAGATAAAATCTCGACATTCCTCTCTCTTTCAGGATCTAACCAGGGGTTCAAAAGGGTGGATTATTTCAACTATTATCAAAGTGATGCACTAAACAGGGCAAATGGTGTCGATGAAAATATGGAAAGCAACTGGGAGAACTTCCTGGGTGGAAACATAAAAGCCGGCCTCAACTATAACATTGACCAGCGCCACAATGTGTTTATAAACGCCGGTTATCTTTCAAGGCAGCCCATTTTTGACAACGTTTTCCCTAATAATACAAACCAAGTGAGCAATGAGACATCCAATCAGAAAATCGCTGCAATTGAGCTGGGATATGGCTTCAGGAATTCAATAGCTGCATTAAACGTTAACTTCTACCGAACGCAGTGGATCGACCGGCAATTCAGTAGAAGTATTAATACGGAAGGAGGCGAGTACACTGCAAATTTCTCGGTGGATCAAACGCACCAGGGAATAGAGCTCGATTTTGTTATCAAACCTGTAGAGCGATTAAATATTAAAGGCATGTTGTCTGTTGGCGACTGGAAATATAGAAGCAATTCGCGCGCATTGGTATTTGATGACAATCAAAATCAAGTTGCTGACACAACCATATATTTGGACGGCGTCAAGGTAGGAGATGCTGCTCAAACGACATTTAGCCTTGGAGCAGATTATGAGATTCTAACCGGTTTGGGTGTTGATGCCAACTATTACTATGCAAATAACCTGTATGCCGATTTCAATATTGTTGAAGATGACTTCTTCTTTGAAGAAGGAAGCCAGGCCTGGAAGCTCCCCTCCTATGGATTGGTTGACATCGGCGCTTTTTACACTTTTAAAGTAAGCAAAGTTGATTTTACACTTCGGCTCAATGTAAACAATGTACTGGACGACGAGTACATATCCGAATCGGACACAAATAAATTATACGATCCTGAGAGCGGAAGCGATCGCTTAATTCCCGATTCGGAAAACGGAAGTGTAAGCAATCGGATATTTTATGGTTTCGGAAGAACATGGAACTTGGGATTAAAGGTCAGATTCTAAATCATCAGATAAAATAAGCACATTCAGGCCCGGCTATGCCGGGCTTTTTTTCTACCTAATTATACGCTAGTCTCTTTTTCCAAGTATAAAATAATTCATCACAAGGCAAATGCCATTCACGATCAGTTGAAACGGCCATGTGGCCAGAAGATTATCAAAAGAGCTCCAATACCCCTGAGCAAGATAATGAATCGGGTAAAAAATCGCCGGCAATAAGGCCATTGAGACCAATAAGACAATTACAAACATCGAAAAATCATCGATCTCCATAATTTCTCTCTGTATTCCTGACATCAACTTATAAACCATCAGATATACAACGGTATTGGTGATTAATGCAAATGATCCCTGAAACAATTTCCCGGGAGGCAATGCCCATATCTTTACAGCGGCAAATGCCACCATGATCGAAAACAGATTTGCCGATATCAGGAAAAATCCATGCAGCAAAATTCTAAGTATGGAGTGTGAATCTGTGGAACCTGACATCTAAACCGCAACTGCTCCTTTAATATGAGGATGTGGATCGTAGCCTACCAACTCAAAATCTTCAAATTTAAACTCAAAGATATTCTTAACGGAGGGATTTATCTTCATTGCAGGTAAAGGACGTACTTCTCTGGTCAACTGAAGCTTGCTTTGCTCAATATGATTTGAATATAAATGTGCATCGCCAAACGTATGTATAAATTCTCCGGGGGTAAGCTGGCAAACCTGCGCCATCATCATGGTCAGTAAAGCATAAGAAGCGATATTAAAGGGCACCCCAAGAAAAATATCGGCACTTCGCTGATAAAGCTGACAGGACAACTTATCTCCGGATACATAAAACTGGAAAAAGGTATGACATGGAGGAAGCGCCATTTTTTCGATGTCGCTTACATTCCAGGCGCTGACAATTAATCTGCGCGAATCCGGATTATGCTTTATCTGATCGACCACATTGGATATCTGATCAATAACTTCTCCGTCTGCCGCAGGCCAGCTTCTCCACTGATGACCATACACCGGCCCCAATTCGCCTTGTTCATCCGCCCACTCGTCCCAAATGGAAACTTTATTTTCTTTGAGGTACTTTATATTGGTGTCGCCATTCAAAAACCATAGCAGCTCATGGATTATTGATCTCAAATGCAGTTTTTTAGTTGTTACCACAGGAAAACCATCCGCTAGATCAAAACGCATTTGATATCCAAAAATACTTATCGTTCCGGTGCCGGTACGATCTCCCTTGGCCACCCCGTGATCCAAAACATGACGCATCAAATCAAGATATTGTTTCATTCGTTTATATTTTTTAAGTTACTGGCACACAGAGAAATATAATCATGCTCGTGGGCGTCTTGAATTTGCTCCGGTCCTACCGGTTTCATATTGTGATCTATTGCCGGTAAATTTACATAGAATCCATGAATTTATTAACACAATGCCCAAATGCTAACTTCAAAGCAGATTTGGGACTAAACCTCACTTTAACGGTAAAATAAGGACAAAAATGGTTTTATTACGGCTTTTGTGTCGTTTTAAAGTGTCGCTACCCGAAATACCGCACGGGTTAAATAATGTTTAAAATGATCTGTTTTTAAAATCACAGACGCATAGGTGTAAATAAAAAACCAAAAATTAATTAAGTTAGATGGATTTAATTCTGATGCGGAAATTAAATTTCGGAAACTACACATCACGGAATGAGTCTGTTTACAAAGCTGGTAAAAAAATCAATTATCAATTTTCTGCACAAGCGGAAAAAATGGCTCATTATGCCCACGCTATTTCTGGGGCTGCTTATCGGTATTAATTTAACCCTTAATTATTATGTCGATAAAGTTGTAGGTACCTTGATAAAAGAATTTGTTCATGAAAAATCCAATGGCTTTTACTACGTAGATTTTAAGGAAATTGCCTACATCCTAAACAACGGCAGGTTTTATATGAGTGAATTCAAATTTGATGTTCACCCGGATCACCGTGCCGGCTTTGACAGCCTTGATTACAAGTATATTTTCAGTGCAACGATCCCAAGCCTTCACATTGATATTATTGATTTCTGGTCCATTTTTGTGAGCCGGAAACTAAGGATCATAGGAATTGATATCTCAGAGCCGTTCATAAAAATCATCAATCTAAACAAAGAAAAAACACCTAAGAAATTATCTTTTGAGGCGGGCAATCTATATGAGATCCTATCCGGCCATTTAAAAGAACTGAAAGTAAATGATTTCCGAATATCCGGTGCGGAATTTGACTACGAAACCTATAATGGCCCGGACTATGACAATTTCCTAATTAAGGAATTGACCTTTGAAGTCAACAATTTCCAGGTAAATGAAGATGCCAATAAACGAAAAGACAAGATCTTCTATACGGATGACATCTTTCTGGAAATCAAAGACCAGGAATTGCTTCTGAAAGACAGCCTTCATAAAGTTTCGTTCGATAAGTTTTACATATCGACCGGCACTAATGAATTCGGCTTTGAAAATTTCAAACTGACACGGCGAACTGATGCCGGGATAAAATTTAAACGACACGATCATTATGAAATCGATTTGCCTGTCCTGAGATTGGCCGGGATCGATTTTCTAAGTGCGTATAATGACAACCTGCTCAAAATCGATAGCTTAAATATCGAAGATCCGGTCGTGAACATAATGAAAAGAACCGTCAAAGAGCGCAGGGATTCCTCCTCGCACAACATCCTTGACGCTGCAATGATCTATCATGATTTCTTAGAGATAGATCATTTCAATTTGAGCGACGCCCATCTGATAGTCACGGATGAAACCAAACCGATCTCAAAGCAATATCGTGTAGACCATATCTCGGCACATGTTACAAAGATCGAAATCGATGCGGGAAGTAATTCGCAATACCGGTACGGGTTCAATTTTGACGATGCCGATCTTGTCGTCAAAGATTATGAGGTTAAATTGCCCGACAGCTTGAATACGGTAAAATTTGATGAGTTTTCCGTTTCTTCCGATCCGTTTGAAATAAAGCTCAAAGAGTTGAGCATTCAACCTAGCCGGACAGGAGATTCAGCAGAAAGTACCGGTTTGCTATATGCATCGATCCCATACCTCGTAATTACAGAATTTGACGTAGCACAAGCCATCAATTCGGATACTTTTTTAGTCGATGAGATTTACATTGAAAATCCCGAAATAAACCTTGTTCAATCCGGAGAACAGAAAGCGAAAAAAACCGGAAGAGGACCGGGTGGACTTTTTGGTATTTATGAGCGTATTCAATCCATGTCGGACTATTTCAAGTTAAATAACCTGAATCTCGTAAACGGAAAATTTGTGATTGAAAATCCTGCAGCAGATCAGGAATTAAATCTTGAATTGAACGGAGTAAATGTCGGGCTGCAAAATCTGGCAGTTGATCGTCTTACGAATACCGAACACGATTTTTACGGTACACTTGGAATCGACCTCTCCGTGAACAAGAGCACTATTGATATGCCTTTCGGAACCATCAATTTTAAATACCTGGGCTTTGAATCAAAGGATGGAAAGTTAATGGTCGACAGCATGCAAATTGCATTGGACTCCTCAAAAATCCGCCAAAATATCAAGGTCGATCTTCCCGAACTATTGCTTACCGGCATCGACCCCAACGAGGTCTTGTTTAAAAATAAAATATCATTGGACAGCCTGAAATTCGGAGAAGTTAGCATGTATGCCGACCTGCTGTCCGAACTTCCCGGAAATGAAAATAGCTTAAAAAATACACGACCATATGCCATTCCCCGCGTTGAGATAGATCACCTTGTCGGATTGAATTATGATATTGATTTAAGAAAAAAAGGATCGCGGTTGTTTTACGCCGACAACATTAATTTTAATATCTCCAAATTGATCTTTGATCAAACGATAAGCGATAATCTGCCAAATCAGTTTGATTACAGTGAAATTCATCGAATGTCCATAGACAATTACGATTTTTACCTTAGAAATCAAAATCACTTGTTGCAGTCGGAAAAAATTCACTGGAACAATAGCGATTCCACATTTTCGATGAAAGGCATCAGGCTCAAACCATTTGGTGAAGCCAATAACCAATATGATATAGAAATTCCCGGAATCACCATGTCGGGAATAGATCTTAAGAGGGTTTTGAAAGATTCTTATTACGATGGCGATGATATAATAATTAAGAATCCTAAAATAAAGCTTAAGCTGGTCAAAGGCAGGCAGGAAAATCTGACATCCCTGGATTTGGGATTTATACCGGTTCTTTTACAAAACAGGTATCTGGGAGCCAGGGCAAATACCCTAAAGATCGATCGTGCGGAATTAAGTTTTCATCAACAAATAGAAAATGATTCGCTTATTGTGGAGATTGATCATTTTAACCTGCTTGTAGACAATTTTGCAGTTGATTCCACCACCAAAATGGTCCCTGAACGATTTCTTTTTGCGAATGACGTGCATCTGCAAGGAGATTACCTTTCCTGCTTTGTCCAGGGGAAAAGTGATTTTTATAATGTAAACCACTTCGATATTTCTACCGAAGAAAAAGATATATTCCTCAATGGAATCTACTATGGATCAAATACGGCGGATTTTTCATTCAACAAAGCAAAAACAAAATTGTCCGTAGAAAATCTCAACATTATGGATTTTGACTTCTTTGATTTCACACAAAACAGAA
>JAKSDO010000141.1 GCA_022360055.1 Cytophagales bacterium
ATCTTATTTTGCCGATACCGTAATATATATACCTCTTGAAACCACTAAAGAAAGTTATATTAAATTCCTTAGTCAGGTATGGGTAGATGATTCATTAATCCTAATCAATGATAGTCAAAGGCTATTAATGTTTTCTCTTGATGGTAAATATATCAGACAAATTGGAAAGAGGGGAAAGGGGCCTGGAGAATATGGAATGATTTTTAACTTTGTTGTAGTTCAAGATACGATTTACATATCTTCTACTGGTAAAAAATCCCTACTTAAATATGCCTTGGATGGCAATTTTTACAAAGAAATATACTTTAGAGATCAACCGGTCTTTTTTAATACAACACATGATGACAGACTTGCCTGGTACCATCGTATACAAGGGAAAATTTATGTCCATAACAAAAAATTAAATATGGCAGATACATTACAGATTGAACATAATGTGTCTAGTGGAAGGTACAAATACATGTATGGAGGTCAATTTATGACTTACTTTCAAAAAACACGATCAAAGTTACTTTTTAATAACTATGTGAGCGATACGATTTGGTGTATTAATCAGGAAAGCAAAGAACCTGCTTTCATTCTTGGCATGAAAGAAAAATTGCTACCAAAGGAAAAGCAAATTGAATTTTATGAAGGGGATTTCGAAAGATGGCGGAAAGCAGCCAAGCCATATAATATGGTACATCTTATCCCATTTTCGTCTCTGATGTTCATTTTTGAGAAGTATTGGTCAGAAAAAGAATATTCTGCAATTTATATCCAAGACCGGCATACAAAGGAAATGGTAAAATACAAGGCTTCATTTGTTTATGATGACCTGGTCGGCTTTCAAAAATTGCCAAATTTTATATTTACATTTTCTTCAGAATATCTAATTGCGGGATTATATCCAGTTGAAATACATAAAGAGGTAGATAACAATTATTATTACCTAAAAGAAAAAGCTTCTCCTTTATGGCTTAATCAGATGAAAACCATAGATGAAAATGATAATCCCATTCTGGTTTTGATTAAAGTAAAAGAGGACCTGTAATGAATAATAAGTCTTCAAAAATTGGTGATAAGGATATAAGATCCAATTTAATAGATTTGAAGTTACCGATATATGCAATTTGAATTGTAGATATTATA
>JAKSDO010000160.1 GCA_022360055.1 Cytophagales bacterium
ATATCAAAAAAGGCCGCTCACCCGCCATTGGGATTGATCACGGTTGCTGCCATGCTGCCCGAACCCTGGAAAAAGAAATTGGTAGATCTGAACATTGCCTCGCTCAAGGAAGCGGATATCCAATGGGCGGATTACATTTTGGTCAGCGCAATGTCCGTTCAGTCAAAGTCAGTAAATGAGATCATCGCCAGGTGCAAAAAGTTCAATAAAAAGATCATAGCCGGGGGACCCCTGTTTACAGCACAATATGAGTCATTTTTGAGTGTTGATCATTTAGTTTTAGATGAAGCGGAAATCACTTTACAGCCGTTTTTGGAAGATCTCGAAAAAGGAGTACCCAAGCATATCTATAGTTCAGGCGAATTTGCAGATGTAACCGAAACACCCATTCCGGATTATTCTTTATTGCAGACGGAACACTACGCTTCTCTAAGTATTCAATACACAAGAGGTTGTCCTTTCAATTGCGATTTCTGTGATATTACGGCCTTATTCGGGAAAAAAGTAAGGGCAAAGTCAACAGCTCAAATCATTGCAGAACTCGATCATCTGAATTCACGGGGGTATAAGGGAAGTTTATTTTTTGTCGACGATAATTTTATAGGAAACCGGAGAGTTTTGAAAAAAGAATTGCTTCCCGCAATCATCCGTTGGATGGAAGAAAATGATCACCCCTTCTATTTCCAAACAGAAGCTTCGGTAAACCTGGCCGATGATGAAGCGCTGATGAAAATGATGGTAAAGGCAGGTTTTTCGAAAGTTTTTGTAGGTATTGAAACTCCTGAGGAGGCAAGCTTGGTCGAATGTAGCAAAACCCAGAACAACAATCGCGATCTCATTGAAGCGATTCAAAAAATTCAATCATTTGGCATGGAGGTTACGGCCGGATTTATCGTGGGTTTTGATAACGATTCACCTTCCATATTCCAGCGGCAAATCGATTTTATTCAGAAAAGCGGAATTATTTCTGCAATGGTTGGATTGTTGAATGCGCCCAAGAAAACCCGGCTCTATGAGCGGTTACATAAAGAAGGAAGGATCCTGAATGATTTTGATGGGGATAATACCAATTTTGCACTCAATTTCATTCCCAAAATGAATAAGGAAGATTTATTGGAAGGATATCAGAAAATCCTTCACGGTATTTACTCCTGTCGACCATACTTTGAGCGTGTTAAAAAATTCCTTGCTGAATTTGAGCCCGGAGTTCAATATCAAACCAAAGTGAATATGCAAAAGATCAAAGCACTCTTCAGATCAATAATAATTTTAGGCGTGCTTGACAAAGGCCGAAAGTACTACTGGAAGTTATTTTTCTGGAGCCTTTTTAGAAAACCGAAAGTATTTCCATTGGCAATCACATATGCTGTTTTTGGTTTTCACTACAGGAAAGTATTTATTAATTGAAGAATTTCCAAAGTTGACGAACTATTATTCTTCGTTATGAGTGAAAGTAAAGCGGTCTCCCATACATCTCCCCATAGCCACACTTGGTTTTGAAACCTTGCGGGCAGTACTGATTCGCAGTTGCAGTGCTCCCGCAAAGATCAATTGTTTCTTCACCACAGGGCGTACCCGGGGATTACCCTGGATTATTTTTTACTCTGTTTTTTTATTGTCGACCAATTTTCTGGAAACAAAAAAACCTGACAATAAACCGACACCGCCACAGATAAAGATCATTGCGGGAAACGCTATATCGTCATCCATTCCGTTCGCTTCCAATAAACTTCCCAACAATACTCCCACACCGATTCCTATGGCCAGAAAAGCGACATTGATTACGAGAACGCCGCTCCAATTATTGCTTGGACCGGATTTAAATAATTTTGCATCCGCCCCTTTTTCGATCAGTGCCAGGCGTTCCTTGTTTCTTGTTGTTAGAAATACATACAACATAGCAAACATCGTCCCGAAAATAATCAAAGGTATTAACACATCTTCCATTTTATTATAAGTTTAAAGTTCTGGTCTATTTGCAACCTTTGACGCAGTACGAAGCGAACCGGTTACAAAGATTCACTTTATAATTTTGTAACTTCATAGAACCGGACGGCGTCTAATGACGAAATGGATTACAGGGAGGACAACTATTATATCAATAAGGTATTACAAGGAAATTTAGCGTCGTATGCCATCCTGGTAGAAAAACATAAAGCATTGGCGTACACACTGGCTTTGCGAATTGCAAAAAATCATGAGGATGCTGAAGAAATTGCGCAGGATGCCTTTTTAAAAGCATACAATTCCCTTAAATCATTCAAAAATGAATCTAAATTTTCTACATGGCTTTACAAAATAATTTACAATACAACTATTTCAAGATTTAGGAAAAAACATCTTGAAAGCTATTCGCTTGAAGATACCCCCATTCGGGAAACAGGTTATGAGGAAAATGACGATGGCCTGAATATTATGCATCTTAAAGAACGCAAAAAAATTATTTCGGAAGCCATCGGTAGACTCAAAGAAGACGAGGGGGTTGTGATGACTTTGTTTTATTTGAGTGAAAACAGTACGAGAGAAATAGAGGAAATTACTGGCTTTTCCAATTCAAATGTTAAAATTCTCTTGTACAGGGGAAGGAATAATCTGTTATTTGAATTGAAAAAGATTTTGAAGGAAGAAATCGCTGATATATTATGAAACCGGAAAAAATCAAAAGAGATTCGCTTATAAAGTCCATATTTGACGAAGGGGGAATCGAGCAGCCATCCGGCAAATTCACCAGCCAAATAATTAATACGATTAAAGCTCAGACGCAGGAATCCGTTTTTGAATATAAGCCCGTTATCAGCCGTAAAGTATGGTTGATGATTGCCTTTTTAGGTGTTTCATTGTTTCTATATCTTTTATTGGGCTTTGCCCCGGAAGGCCGGGGGCTGAACCTGTATGGATATACACTAAATATTGACACGGGGGCAGTCAGGGGAATTTTAAATAAGATTGCGGTTTCGTTCGAGCTCACTCCGATTTTAAAGACATCTTTAATTGCGTTGACGTTCTTTACATTCTCAAACCTGATCGTATTTGAGTTGAAGAGCAGATCTTTTTTTAAATGATTCAGGTTTAGTACCTTAACCCGGGTTGCAGGACTTCCAAAGAAGTAACTCAAAGTTGCAAACTTGAAGGTGGTAGAATAGCCGCCATTACCAGAATACCTGTGCGTATGCACAGCCCTTGGTTATAGATAATCTTGTACGCTCTCGCTCAATGAGCGAACCAACTTGCTCAAAGGGCAAGGCAGGGGAAGTTCCGTGAATTTTTCGGGCTAATCCAAATACCCCCAGGTCAGCAGTTTGTTGTAGATTTCAAGGCAAATCCAGGCATCTGTTGCTGCGTATCTTATTTGATGTTCGGTGAGTGTAGGATTCTCCCAATTGGAAATTTGCTGGTTTTTGGAGATGCGATTATTCAATAATAAAGCTGAAAGATTTCTTGCTCCAATATTTTCAATACCAAGTGTAGAAGCGATTTTGTTGAGATCGAGGAAGCTTGCCGGTACAAACCTCCTTCTCTTCTTTAAGGCAAACAGGTCGTCTTCAAGTGCAATTCCGATTTTGGTAATGCGACCATTGCATAGAAATCTCCTCAACGTGTTGGTAATTCCTACCTGATTGATGCGCAACAAATAGACCTTTTCCGGCAAGGCAATTTGTACCAGGGCCACATGGTTAAACTCACCTTTTCTAAAAGTAGGTTTGGTCTCTGTGTCGAAACCAACTACTTCGTGCTTTTCGATTTCAAATATTGCTTTGTCGATCTGTTTCTCTGTAGCGGCAATTACGGTTTTCCCTTCATACTTGAATAGGGGCAACTCATTTATCTCCTTCTTCGTTATTCTTTTCTCAAACATCTGCCTTGCGCTCTTTTTTCAGTTTGGCTATTTTTATTTTGGCAAAAGCAAAAAACAATGTCATAAACGGGCTTATAATGTTGAAAAAACAATACGGCGCGTAGGTCAATGTGGCGACTCCGAGAACATTTGATTGTGCTGCTCCGCAGGTATTCCACGGAATTAAAACGGAAGTCACGGTGCCCGAGTCTTCAAGTGTCCTGCTCAAATTTTCCGGAGCCAATCCGCGATCCCTGTATATGTGCTCAAACATTTTGCCGGGCACAACGATAGCCAGGTATTGATCCGACGCCGTCACATTAAAGAACATGCAGGAAGCAGCGGTTGATGTTACCAGTGATCCCGTAGAAGTGACCATACCGATAATCATTTCAGTAATGCGCTTCAGCATACCTCCGGCATCCATAATTCCCCCAAATATCATGGCACTCATAATTAACCATATCGTGCCGAGCATTCCGCTCATTCCACCTGTAGAGAGTAATTCATCTACAGTTTTGTGTCCTGTTACAACGTTTACGTCGGTATATAAGGCCTTCATTGAAGCAATATATCCCGATTTTAACGGATCATCGGTGATCCCGGAAATTTCATTGAAAATATGCGATTGGAAAATGATGGCAAACAAAATCCCCAACAGGCTTCCAACCAATAATGCCGGAATCGCCGGTATCTTCTTTACGATCATCACGATCACCACAATTGGTACGGCGAACAACCAAGGATTTATATTGAAAGAATTTGTCAAAGCCACAAGTATGGGCTCGACGTTGTGAATTTGTTCTCCCGAATTGGTTGTAAATCCGATTCCAAGAAAAATTACCAGCGCTATTGTCAATGATGGCGCTGTCGTAATTGTCATGTATCGAATGTGTGTGAAAAGATCGGTACCCGCCATGGCCGGGGCAAGGTTGGTCGTGTCTGATAGTGGAGACATCTTATCGCCAAAATAGGCACCTGAAATGATCGCACCGGCAATAATACCTTCGCTTACACCAAGTGCTTTACCGATCCCAATCAATGCCAAGCCAACCGTTGCAATAGTTGTCCAGGAACTTCCGGTCGCTAACGATACCAACGCGCAAACAACACATGATGCGAATAACAGTATGGTAGGGTTAAGGATTTTCAGCCCATAAAAAATCATGGCGGGAACAATCCCGCTGATCATCCACGCCCCGGCAAGAGCACCGATGAGCAGCAAAATAAGGATGGAGGACATGGCAGAATTAATATTGCGCAGTATTCCCATCTGTAGAGTTGTCCAACTTACTCCTGTCCTAAAAGCAATCATGGCGGCAATTGCACCGGAGAGGATCAACACTATTTGATTTGAACCTTCCAACGCAGCATCTCCGAATATAGTGACATTTAAGCTGAGCAGTGCGATGAGAAATACGATTGGAATAAATGCCTCTGCCAAGGTAGGTTTTCTCGTGTTTTCTGCCATAAAAATTGCTTGTGGATGAAAATAAAATGCCTAAGATAAGAAAATTGTATCAATTAGCTGAAGCATCACATCGCAAGCGGTTTCCTCCTTATTTTGCAAATAACTAAATTGAGGAAAAATCAAGCGACTTAACCTGCTTTATGAACCTCAACAAGATTATTGAAAAATCCAAATATTCCGACATATACAGGAGGATTTTGAATGTTGGTTTGAACCTTATGGTGCCTTTTAACAAACCGCACGGCTTTAAAATCGTCAAGATTAACGATTATCACCTCAAGACAATGGTTCCATATAAGCGAGCGAACTTCAATCATATCAAAGGAATTCACGCTTGTGCGCTCGCTACCCTGTCGGAGTTTACAACAGGATTTTTGTTGCTTACAAAATTGGATCCGAAAAAATACCGGCTCATCATGCAGTGTCTGAAGATGGAATACAACTATCAGGCAAAAATGGATTCCTTTGCTGACTTCGCTATTTCAGGGGAATGGCTGGATGAAATGATCTACCGGCCATTGGCATCAACCGAAAAAGTTGTTGTGGATTGTGAAGTAAAGATTCATGACAAAGCAGGAAATCATATTTCCACCGGGGCTGTAAAATGGCAGATCAAGTTGTGGGACCGGGTGAAGACCAAGGTTTGAAATACGATATCTGTACTGCTGGCGAACTTCATCGTGCTATTTCTTTTTTACAGGTGATTCTTCGATATCGCTGAGTTGGATGTTCAGCGCTCTTACGGATATTTGAATTTCCCATGCCGAAACGCCCAAACTTAGGATTAGTAGGATCAAACTGATCCCAAATATCACTTTTGCCAATGGCATATTTCCGGCAAAGATTACAAA
Source organism: Cytophagales bacterium (assembly GCA_022360055.1). Lineage (GTDB taxonomy): Bacteria > Bacteroidota > Bacteroidia > Cytophagales > Cyclobacteriaceae > JAAUQL01. The sequence goes on from JAKSDO010000160.1 coordinate 6,158, forward strand.
CATACAAACAACACAAAGCAACAAGCTCAAAACTCCTAAGGCCTGCATATTCCGGATGAGCTTTACCCGCAGACGAAGATTCTTTATTTGTCCCCATATCAGTTCATCCGGAGCTTCTTTGTACTTGCTGTGCAGGCTTCTGATCAGAGTAGCGATCGTAAGGAACCGATTGGTATATGCCAATAAAAGTAAAGATATCGCAGGGAAAAGAAGCGCGGGGGTTGTGAGATTGATTTCCATAGATTGTATTTACGACCAAATTTACTAACTGATCTCAGAAAATGAAATGGCTTTAAATCATTGAATTCTTTCCGGTTTTCCACGTTTATTATCAGGCCGTCCAAGTTCATTTATCGTGAAGAATATTCTGCACGTAGAATTTCAGTAACTTTGAGATGCCTGTCTGTATTCGGACAACAGGTTTTGCGACGCTCTGCACGACGCAAAACTCTAAGGATTTTTACTCCCCTTTCACCAATCTTTCCACTTCGGCTTTAGATCTGCTGACACAGTCTTCGATAGACAATCCGGCAAAATAATTACCGCTTAGAAAAAGTGATCCATTTTTAAGTAAACGATCAATTTCATGAACCAAATCATAATGCCCCAGTCTCAGGGAAGGAACAATATTCAGCTTTTCGAACGTTTCGATAATTTGGTCATTGGATATGCCAAGTACCTTTGAAACTTTTTCAAGCTTCTGTGCTGCCGATAATATATCCGGCTTAAAATGAAACGTGAACCCTCTGTAATTTTTGTCGGGAAGCGTATCTCTGGATACGACGGAAAAAAAAACATCGTCGACGGGCACCAGCCCGGCAAAAGGTTTTATATCTGTGGCATCACTCGGAACTATTACTCCAAAAGATTCAATCTTTTGGAATTTGATCCTGGCAATTTGATCAGCCACCGCTGGATGGATATCTTCGATCATGTCGGGAACCGATGCAATTGAAGTACAGACAGCAAGGTGCGGGCCATGTACTATTCCATTATTGGTTTGTACGGAATACCCAACTTTGCTTTTATCAATTTTGCTGGGCTCGGTGCCATACAAAACCTCCACGCGATTGTTTTTGGCAATGGCCTCAGTAATGGATCCCAGGCCATTTTTCACAGCGTAATGCTTAAGTATGTCTTTGCGTCTTTCCCTTTTTTTAAATAGAGCATCTGCCGGAAACTCATCTGCATTCTGTGAAGGAACCGCGCTGAATAATGCCGAGAAAACATGGTCAAAATTCTTTCTTCCAACAATGCTTCCATAGTAGGATTTTACAGTTTTCCCTTCTTTTTTACTGGTAAATAACTTTGGAATGGAAATCAGTAATTCAAGAAAATTAATTTGAGACGGGAATGATTTTATCTGTTGTCCCTTTAGCAATCTAAAAGGCACTTTTGCCCTTGGTAATATATCATCGATAACACCACAATCTTCCATTACCTCTATAAGATTTCGATATGAATTGTAGCAGGTATGCGCTCCCAGCTCAATCCAAAAATCATTGGAGTTATTTTTAAATTTTGCCGAATGAAATGATCCTCCAATACGATTTTCCTTCTCAATGACCGCTATGTTCAGATTGGCTTTTGAAGCATAATGCGCGAAACTCATCCCGCTTATTCCACCGCCGACGACTAAAACATCATACTTTTTCATCTGTATATATTTTTTAAGTTTCTGACAGACAAAGCAATATAATCATGCTCGCATGTGTCCTGAATTTGCTCCGGTCCTACCGGTTTCATTTGAAAACCTGCTAAGATTGAAATATAATAGGAGTAAAGATAAACAATCAATGATTGAGTATCGACGCCTAAAGGTAGGCATATACATTGGCTATCGGAAATCTTTTTTTAATCCTCCAAGGTTTCGATTAACTAATTCCAACGTGATTAAAAGCCATCTTTGGAGATAATGTATAGCAAACCTTGGAGGATTGATTGAGATAAAAAAATTTTAAATGCGTTTGCCTTTGGAGCTATTGCTCCATATCAGTAATCAGGTTGAAACCTTGATTTCGCTCCCGTAATCGGATCCAACGATGTAGTTTTCAAGATAATTTATTTTTGTTTTCTGCTCCTCGATCATCCTGTTCACAATATCCCCGATGGAAACTATTCCCACTACCTTTCCAACATCTTTTACGGGCAAATGACGCGTTCTCTTCTTTGTCATCAGTTCCAGGCATTCCCTTAAAAGATTGTCAGGCTTTATGTAATGAACGTTTGCCGTCATCATTTCTTTTACCCGAGCTTTCTTTGAGCTTTTTCCTTTCAGGATCACTTTCCTCGCGTAGTCTCTTTCGGAAAAAATACCGACGATCTCATTTTGCTTGTCGGTGACCACCAAAGCGCCAATGTCATACTTAGCCAGTTCTTCGAGCGCAGAAAATACCGTAGCATTTGCATCGATCTTATGTACGTCTCTACCCTTTGATTCAAGTAAATTTTTAACTAAACCCATGACTTTTATATTTTAATAGTATTAAAAAGACTCATAAACTTTTGAAGGTTTTACCTTTGAACTTAAGGCTAATAATCAGGCTACAAACAAAATAAGAAAAAAAAATAACAATTCATATAAATTCTTGATTTTCAAAAAGGTAAAATCCTATAACTTGCAATAAATCATGATCGGATATGCATGAGATGTCAATTGCCTTAAATATCATTAGGATAGCGGAAGAGGAACTTCGGAAATCGGAAAGGGAAAAGATCACTGCCATAAGCCTTTCAATAGGTAAATTGTCGGGAATCGTTATTGAAAGTTTAAAGTTTGCCCTGGAGGCCTCCGGAGCATCGAGCCGATTGTCCGGAGCAAGGATTACAATAGAAGAGATTCCGGCAAAAATGAAGTGCCTGAATTGCAATCATGAATTTGAATGCGATGATTTTTATTCGATATGTCCTGCATGTGAAGCGTTCAGGCACGAGATCTTGTCTGGAAAAGAACTCGTAATTAACTCAATTACGATTCAGTAGATGGGCGCGCTACAAACCGTTTACAAACAATGTTTCGTCGTTCTTCTCTGTTTGTTCTTTGCGAATCATGATCGCAGGTTCGATATTGGGATCGTCTCGATTATATTTTACCTCCAGACTGGCGGACCCTTCCAGGTAATTTACCGATTCTACCTTTACATTCACAATGCGCGCTCCGATTCGCTCTTCTAAGTTAAGTCTCAGTAATTTCCTGTTTCCAACCTTCAACAGGTCCAGCTTTTCATACTTGATTTTTTGCTTGATCACGTTTTGCCTGAATATGGTTTTCTCAAGTATGAACAGAAACAAAATCATCGACAGATTCAGAAAAACAATTTCGAGCGGGCCGACAGGACCTTGAAAGGTAGAGTTGATAAACCCAAGCCCCACCATCATCAATAAATAGGTCATGTCTTTAATTTGCAATTGTTCGCTTCTATATCGCATCATGGTAAAAACGGCAAACAGACCAAAGCCGGATCCTATGCTCAGTTCAATATTATTGAGTATGGTGCATAAGGCGAAAATGATCATGTTGAATGAAAACAATGTAAATGCAAATTCTTTGTTTTGGCTATTACGATTATAGACGAAGCATACAAGTGCCGTAGCCATACCAATATTGAAGATGAATCGAAGCACAAGACCAACTAAAAGTGATGGATTAAAATTCCCGCTCTCAATAATATTAAATAACTCCATGATTATCCGGTATAGATGACTTTGTCGACTGACCAAAGTGTATGCCAAAAGATATAAAATTCTGATAATCTATGGTTTACAAAGATTTGTAAAATGAATCCTACATTTTTGTTGCGATTTTGAACACCTGTTTGAGATCAAACAACACACCCATTACGGGGGATGGAATCTTGTATTACAAGCTTTTAAAGAATTTCCATATTTCTTCGGAAGCGTCAAAATCCTTGGATGTCTTCCCAATATTGCGCTGAACTTCGTATTGTCGTCCTCCCGGCCAGGTATGCCCCCCATTGTTTACCCTAACCAGCACGATCTTATTCCCGTATTTACAGTTGGTATAGGAAATCCTTTCGGATCGCGTTTCGTCATACGTGTCGGTATTTGGTATATCCCTGGCAACAGATTTATTTTCACACTGGCTTTCTTTCAACCAAAATTCAATGGCATCTTCTATGGGTAAAACGCTTCCTTTTAATTCGTCGTCAACAATAATCTGACCTCCGTCATATGGAAGTATAGGATCTCGTGTCCCGTTTATGGCAATTAAAGAAATAGCCGTATCAGCTTTACACTCGACCAATTGATCTAAAGAAAGAGAAGCAGCAACCGTCGCAAAACCTTTGAACCTGACAGGTATTTCACAGGCCAGTCGCATAGCCATTAAACCTCCGTCCGATAAGCCGGCAACAAATATCCTGGCCGGATCAATGCTGAAACTGTCAATTGCATAATCGACGACCTTCTCGATAAATCCGACGTCATCGATATTGTCATAATGCGACAGAGAAACGGAATCTTCTCTGGCGTCATTCCAGAAATTATTAAGCGCTTCCGGATAGGCCACGATAAAGTTATTGTATTCGGACAGTTTATTGAATCCCCTGCGCGTAATTCTACCGAAGCTTTCCGGAGTTTCATTACCTCCATGCAGGCAAAGCACCAGACTTCTGCGTCTCTTCCTCAATTTCTTAGGCACGTGGTATGTCACATTGCGTATGTAATTGTCGTGGCCTAGCTGTACTTCCCTGGGGCCCGGAGGTATTTCGGGAGGTGGACCGGTACAGCTTATTTGAAGAAAGCATGAAAGTATTGTAAAAAAAAGAATATTGAGAAACGATATTAAAAAAGCCTTCATTTTTCCTTTGAAATCAAAATGTTGAATTTACATAGAATCTGTGATATAATTATACGGTTTTTTGCGCCGGAAAATATGAAAATATTTCGATGTCATTTCAAATCAGATCCATATCAATGGAAATGCCCGGAAATGGCGGATGCAGGGAAGGTACAACAGGTGCTGAAAGACCGGCAGGAAGCATGGATCTGTACCCAATGCAACACCATCGAGGCTGTCTAAAAAGTTCAATGAGTACGATTCTTTGCTAAGGCGCCAGGATGCAAAGTGCTTATAATCAACGCTCTAATCTTGTCGTTTTTTGTGGTTTTGTTCGAAAATCACTATTTTTTGAACAGTCTCAAGCATCAATCAACTATAATCGAAAAGAGATTTACAGA
>JAKSDO010000001.1 GCA_022360055.1 Cytophagales bacterium
GTACAAAAAACCATTGATCGATAATTTAAACCATCCCAAGCTGGCCTTCTATACCAATAAGATGGTTTTCCAGAAAACCTGGGCGGCAAGCAACAATGTAGATGTGGTATACGGCCCGGACGATCAAATAAAACCGGTAATTAACCATTTGGGAGATGATAAAAAGGTGGATCTGATCATTCGATTACAATCCACAAAAGGAAGAGTCATAGATAAACAGGTTTTTAGAAATATTGAATTAAACGGAGGGCATTCACTCACTGAACTGGAGAGCTTCAGATTCAGTGGGGTGAAAGACGGAACCTATTTCATCCATTATCAGGTGATCGAACAAAGATGAAAAAGTATTGTAAACATCGGATTATTACAAGATGAGTAAAATCATTAATAAATTTAAAGAAAACACGATTCACATATTTTTTAGCCGTGAAAGCGGGGGCTTTCGGTATTTCCTTATTTTGACCTTTTTTTTGCCATTTACTAAAGTGATAGCCCAAACTACCGGTGGAACTTTTTCCAATAGTCTTGGGCAGAATACCATCGCATTTGACGGCAAAGATTTAAGTGTCGACCGACAGGCTTTCCTTTCACAGCACGATATCGTTTATTTGTCGCCAACAGCAGAAGGGTATGAAGGTTTTCCGATTGGCAACGGCGATTTGGGTGCTATGGCCTGGACACCGCCTGACAAGCTGTTTTTTCAGATAAACAAGACGAACACCTGGGATGATGCACCTGAGGGAATGTTTAGCCCATGGGAAGACCGTAATAACCCCGAGAAGTCCGAGCTTTTCACCTCGCTGAGAAGTTGTGGGCAGTTAATGATCGAACCGGGTTTACCCGTGTTCGACTGGATGTTCCTTCAGGACTTTGAAGGACGGCTCTCCTTGTCTGATGCACAGGCCTCATGGAAAGCCAATGGCCCTCTCGGTAATATCCAATGCCGATCGTTCATAGCCGATGGAGATCTGCCTGTGATGGTTGTTCATTACGAGGATGAGCTGAATGAACCGGTGGAACGACGTGTAAAACTGGCGCGCTGGGGAAGCAGAGTGTTCGAACACTGGTATCAGTTCTTTAGGCGTGATTTTCATTTAGGCAACAACGGAACTAAAACCGGACATGAAGGGGACGAGGCATGGATAGAACAGTCAACCCGCAGCCTTAAGTTCGTAATGGCTGTGAAACTCGTGGGACCGGAAGTTAATGCTAAACAATTTAATAGCCGTGAAACGGGTTACATAATGAACACAGGTAAACGTTGTTCTTTTGACCTGTACCTATCGGTCGTTACAAGTGAGGAGGCCGATGACCCATTAGCAAAAGCAAGGGAAAATGTTCGTGCGGCAGCGAAAGTGCGTACGGAAAAAATGTATGCAGCGCACAAGGAACAATGGGCTGATTTTTGGTCGAAGAGCTTTGTTGATATACCGGATGATTACCTTGAAAATTTATGGTACTTTAACCTTTATCAGGTGGGGTCCGCGGCTCGGGGCGATTATCCACCGCATTTTATCAACAGCATTTGGTCATGGAACCGTGATGTACGACCCTGGAATCATTACTATCAATGGAATCAACAAATATATACCTGGCCGTTACATACTTCCGGCCATTCCGAGCTGATGATGCCATACGCAAAGTGGAAGCTTGAAGGGCTTGATAAGGCCATCGAGACGGCAAAGCATGTGCATGGTATCGATGGTGCATTTTACAGTGATGTTTCCGATCGCAGAGGAAATCAAGGTGTAGGAGAAGGAGCAAGCGAAGTCAGCAACAGCTTTGGCTCAACCGGGTTAATGGCCATAGATCTCTGGCGACATTACCAGTATACCCTGGACAAGGATTATCTCAAGGAATACGCTTATCCGATTATGCTTGAGGTCGTACGTTTGTATACCAACTTACTCGAAAAACGAGAGAATGGTCTATATCACATCCCAAAAGCGCTTCCCTTCGAATCTCCCAAAGATCGGCTTAGTTGCAATACCACGAATGATTTGGCAGCCATCCGGAACCTGTTTCCTGCATTCGTTCAAGCAGCCAAAGAACTTAAAAAAGATAAAGAGCTTCGTGCAAAGGCACAGGAGATGTTTGAGAAACTTGCTCCCTTTGTTTTAACTACGATCCCTAAAGAAGCAAAACCCTGGGGGCCGGTAAATATAGGAGATACAATCATTGCATATGGTACTCGACTAAGGACGGGGTTACCTGGTGAGCCATGGGTAACCCGCCCGTATTGGTTACCTAATGCTCCCATAGAAATGCCGAGTAGTTTTCACGCGATAAATGCCCAGCTAACCCCTGTATTCCCGGCAAACCTGGTAACACTCGATGATAAAGGAACAAAGCTTTTTAACGCCTGTCGAAACATGGCTTTGAGTTTCGATCCTCTGCCTAATAACGGACACTCGCTCATTCCTATTTGTTTTGCGCGCCTTGGCATGGCAGAGTATCTTCCTGACCTTCTGGATCGCTGGGTTGATGAATTTCAGTTCTTTTCACAAGGGCATTTTTGCTATTTAAAACGTGATTACATAGAGTATTTCGATAAAAACATGCACGATGAGCCATACAATATTGCCGAACACAAAATAAGGGGGCTTACCAATAATGTCAGGGTATTGTTTAGTGATCCTGAGCAACGGGTAGAGTTACTGCGTCAACCCTTTGCACATATGGCTCTGGAACCCGGTTCTATCTTTGAAGCAACTATCAACGAAATGTTGCTTCAAAGCCACGGCGGCAAGATCCATGTTTTTCCGGCTGTTCCCAATAACTGGGCAGGCCGTTTCAAGCTGCACGCCCAAGGTGGTTTTGAGATTATCTCTGAACGTGCTGAAGGAGAGGTGAAATACGTGGCCGTCAAAAGCTTGAAGGGACAGCCCTGTTGTGTGGCCAACCCCTGGAAAGCAGGAGAAAAGGTGCGGGTAAAGCTTGCGAGTTCTTCTAAACGTATACTGGAAACAGCCGATGCACCCGAACTGAACTTTAAAACAGATCCAGGCAAGGTTTACATAATAGAACGTCATAAAAAGCCTGTATCCTCCTTTGAATATGACACCATAGTGGGAAACAAGAATATGAAATCAAAGAGTAAGGGGCGGGCACGCCTCGGCATTCCGCGTCAGTTTTAAATGAATATGGAAAGTGAAATACCCCTGATTAAAAGATTTTGACAACGACCATTTTTGTAAAGTATGCAATGAAAATAAGTAAAACTCAATCAGAACGAAATAAAAACAATAAATATCAATGGCTGTGCATCCTCCTGTTCGTTTCGCTCGTCGGGTTACTTTACAATTGCTACATGCGGGAAGGGGACAAAGGTTGGAGTGAACTGCCGCCCACGGAAATCAGCCCCCTTATTTATACGGATGGGGATCATCTTCAACAGGTTGTTGATGCGGCGCCACCGCATGCCACTATAATCTGCAATCGCAATAAGCAACTGTTGATATCCGCTCCCATAACCATAGCGAAGCCTTTAACATTGAAAGGGTTAAATGCCCGGCTGCTCGATAAATCGGTCGGGACATCAATTATTGAAGTGAAATCGGAAGGTGTAACCATTACGGATTTTTCACTATACGGTAATGCCGAAGCCGTTTCGCAAAAAGAGCGTGCCGCCTTGCTTACAATTTATGCCGGCGATTTCCGGATCGAGCGGGGAATCGTTGAAAACAGCTCTAAAGATGGCATTGAAGTAGATCCGAGAACGTGTACCATCCCTATTGAGGGGGGTGTTATCCGGGATATTGTCGGCAGAGGATGTGTTAGGGATGTGATCTCTTTGAGTGGTCCGGCGGGTCCGGAAGCGCATGTTCGAAATGTTCTTGTGGAAAATATTCGCGGTTATAATAGCCCCGCGCGCGGGGCGGTCGAAATCAGTGACGGCTGTGAACACATCACGGCGCGCAAGATATATGCGGAGCACTGTTTGTACGCTGTCGATGTGCAAGATCACAACAAACAGGAGGTCAATCGCGATATCCTTGTCAGCGATGTATATGCGCTGCATTGTACCCATGCGATCCGTACTTTTAATCGCCCCAATGGCCACTCCAATCTGTCAATTATGAATATTACGGCGGAACAGTGCAAGGAAACATTATATGTATCCAATACCGATGGTGTGAATATCCGAAATGTACGTATCGTCGGATATGGTGGGGAGGGGCCTGCGATATCGGTTACTAACTGTGACGTTTTGGTTATACGAGATATAACCATCATCAATTGCACCTCGCGAGAAACGGGGCTTCTGGTCGAAAATTGCAGCGAAGTAACGATTGATGGAATAAAATTGCTGAACTCAGACAGCTTATCCAGTGGGGTTACATTCAGCATTTCGACCGATAAGATCTACGAGAATCTGTTCATCGGAAATGTTAGCGCTAAAAGTGTGCGCAAGGCCGGTATTATTTTGGAAAAGAAAAATAAGGATGTGACGCTGACGGATTATATTGTTTCGAACAACATCGCACGGGTCGAAGATCACATCCGGGGAAGGAATGGGTTTGTGAACAATAACCTGTTTAACTAAACCGGCATTTTTTGAAATGAAGCTTCGGAATTACCGGAACCATTTTTTATCTGAATACAAAGAAACCGGTAGGACCGGGGCAAATTCAGGACACACACGAGCATGATTGTATTGATCTGTGTGTCAGAAACTTAAAAAAAATATAAACGGATGAAAAACGAATTAAAATGAGAAAATTGAAAAACTATGTTCATGCGCCGGCAACAGCTTTACTTGTCTTGCTCTTAAGTTCCTGTTTGCAACAGGAGAAAAAAAATCCGGTTCATTATGTCGACCCGTTTATTTGTACCGAAGGGGACCACGGGCAATGGCATCCTTCGGCCCTGGTTCCTTTTGGGATGGTCAAACTAGGCCCGGACACTTACCCAAGCAGCCTGACCGGCGATGGTGATTTCGCCCATTCGGGTTATAATTACGCAGACAGTGCAGTAAGGGGATTCAGCCATTTCCATAAAGGAAGTTCCGGGGGGACGCGCATTCGCGATCGGGCAGGAAATTTTTCGGTAATGCCCTTTACCGGAATGCCCATTGAATCGTTCTTAAAAAATCCCGTAGCCGATATGGATAAAAAGACCGAAACGGCGAGCCCCGGATTTTATTCGGTTTTCCTCGATCAGGCGGGGATTCGGGTGGAGCTCACCGCGTCAGCACATGTCGGAATGCACCGCTATACGTTTCCCGCCGGAAAACGGGCCAACCTGTTCATCAACGAAGGGAATACACAAAATGCTGGAGTGGATTGCAGACGGGTGGATGCCTATACGATCGAAGGCATCCAGAAAAGTTACGGGGGATTTTATTTTATCATGAAGTTTAATGCTCCTGTTCAAACGACCCTGGCGTGGGACGGTGAAAAATTCTATGATGCCGCGCATATGGAAGATCAAAAAGATGGCGGACTCATTTGTAACTTTGGAGATCTGGAGGGAGAAACCCTGGAGGTAAAGGTAGGAGTATCGCTGACCGGCCACGCGGCTGCCCGGAAAAACCTTGCCGCCGAATGCCCGGATTGGGATTTTACATCTTTAAAACAAAAAGCGGAAGGTTTATGGAATGAAAAGTTGAAAAAAATACAGGTGGAAGGCAACGACGAATACAAAACGATCTTTTATACCGCGCTGTACCGGACCTGTTTCCTGCCTGTTTCTTTAACCGATGTGGAGGGAACGTATCCCGGGCTGGATAAAAAAGTTCATCGCGCCGAGGGTTACAAACACTACAGTGATTATGCTTTTTGGGATTCTTTCAGGACAAAATATCCATTGTACAGCCTTTATTTGCCGGATGTCTACCGCGATATTGTAAAATCCCTGCGCGATATTTACAAACAGGCCGACAACGCGTTGCCTTTTCCCGACAGTGATCACAAGCCCCACGGACATGGCTATCTTTTAAAAGGTAAAAACCGCGCTCAGGTATTTACGACCTGCCGGCACGAACACATGCTGATGGTGATGGCCGATGCTTATTTCAAAAACCTGTTCGACATCGATGTCCGCGAGGTATATCCGTATATGAAAAAGGAAGCGCTGTTGCAGATGCCTGAAAAATACGACTCAATTGGTTATATCCCGGCCCGGCCCGATCAAACGGGCGAATATGCCTGGGACAGCTGGTGTGTGGCGCAAGTGGCTAAATCCATTGGAAACCGGGCGGATTATGATTTCTTTATGAAACGGTCTGATTATTGGAAAAATACCTGGGATTCTGAAATCAAGTACTTCCGTGCGCGGGCTGCGGACGGTGCCTGGCTTGACTTTCCGGACCCTACCGTAAACCGAGAAAAATACACCTACGAAGGTACCAAATGGCAATACCGTTGGAATGTCCTGCACGATGTCCCCGCACTGATCGAAAAATTTGGCGGGGAAGAGCACTTCGTCACGGAACTGGAATATTTCTTTGAGCATGATCTGTATACGGCAGGTAATCAGATCGATCTTCACGCGCCGTTTATGTTCAATTTTGCCGGAGCGCCCTGGCGCGCACAAAAGTGGGTGCACAAGATACTCACAGAGCCTATGGTACAGCTTTATGGGACACATGGTTTCTTCCCGGAGCCGATATTCGACCGCATTTATAAGGCGACGCCGGACGGTTATCTCGAAGAGATGGACGATGATTACGGGTGTATGGCGGCATGGTATGTCATGAGCGCCATGGGACTTTTTCAGGTCTGCCCGGGCGATCCGGTGTACCAGATCACGTCTCCGATTTTTGAAAAGGTTACCATCGATCTCGACGAAACGATTTATCCGGGCAAATCATTTTCCATAAAGGCAAATCTCCTGAGTAAAGAGAACCATTATATCCAGTCAGCAACACTCAATGGAAAGCCGCTGAATCGTTGCTGGCTGTCACACGATGAGCTTGTACGGGGAGGTGAGCTGGTTTTCGAAATGGGACCGGAACCTAATAAAGCATGGGGGCTGGAAACTAAAAAATAATGGTGTAAATATGCCGGGGAACTATGCTTGGCCATCACATATATAATAAAAATGAGATCTGAATTTTATATTCCCCTCATATTGCTCATGTTTTTTGTGCCGTTATTTGTTCCTGCAGGTATTCGTGCACGGCACAACATCTATAACGTAAAGGATTTTGGCGCCCGGGCCGATGGTATGACAAACGATAGAGCTGCCATTGACAAAGCCATAAAAAAATGCCACCGGGATGGAGGCGGTATTGTTTTTTTCCCGAAAGGCGTGTATGCAAGCGCTACCATCCACCTGCAAAGCAATGTGCGGTTGAAATTTGAAAAAAGGACCGTTCTGCTGGGCGTAAAAGAACCGGTATACGACAAGCCTGCACCTAATCCGTGGGACCGGTACCAGGACTTTGGTCATAGCCATTATGAGTCTGCGCTTTTTTATGGACGCAACCTTGAAAACATCGGGATCGAAGGTGAGGTGCTCATCGATGGACGTGATTTTACGACCAGCAATGAGGTAATTCCGGGAAATGCCAACCGCGGGATCTCGCTGGTAGCCTGCAAAAACATTACTCTTAAGGATTTTACCATTACCCGGTGCGGACATTTCGGGATTATAGTAAACGATTGCGATGGTATTGTGGTCGAAAACATCCATATCGACCAATATGAGAGCCGCGATGGGTTCAATATTGTCGGATCAAGCAATGTGAAGATCACCCGTTCCGTTATTCGGGGAAGTGACGATGCGATCGCCCTCAAGAGCGATTATTCGCTGGGAAAAGATTTGAATGTGGAAAACATCGTGATTCAAAACTGCGAGATTGCCTCCAGGACATGTAATGGCTTTCAAATAGGATCGGAAACCGTCGGCAATTTCAAAGATATACGGGTAGAGGATTGTAAAATTACCGGGTCGGGAAAGGCGGGCTTAAGCATCACTTCAAACGACGGCGGGAATATTGAAAACTTGTCTTTCAAAAACATCGAGATAAAAAAATCTGCGACTCCGTTTTTCATTTATACTTCGTCCAGACTGCGTGCCCCGGGTAAAAGGACTTCCGGTAAGATACGCAATGTCATATTCTCCGACATTCGGGTAAAAAAAGTCCGGAACCGGCATGCCAGGTGTGAACGGAAAGGATGGACTTCTACCATCAACGGTGTAGCCGGATGCTCTATTGAAGACATTACATTTGAGCGCGTTTCCATCAAGTATGAGGGTGGAGGACGAGCAGAAGACCGGGAGGTTGACGTGCCCGATAATACTATGGCGGCATCTCCCAGGCATCTCAGCATTCGGCCCGCCTACGGTTGGTATATCCGGCATGCCAGGAGGATCAAATTTGTCAATTGCGAACTGCTTTACACCAAAAAAGACAGCAGACCTGCATTTTTTGTCGACAGCAGCCGTGGGATCGTCTTTGACCGGGTTTCTTATCCCGTTTCTAAGGAAGCGCCGGCGATCATGATAAAAGATTCCTCCGGGATCGACTGCCTAGCAGTGAAAGGGTGTGACGGAACGTATGGCGAGATAAATGGGATCAGATCGTTTTACTTCGAGCAGTAGTTATGGAATATCAAAAACCGGAATGCTTGGGGTCACCTGATGTGTTGCTGGACTTTGACCTGTTTAGAGAAGATATCGAAAGACACGGATAGAAAATTAGAGTTAAGTAAAATTAAAAATGACCTTGTCATCTCGACGTCAGGAGAGATCTGGCTTATTAATGGTAACCCGATATTGATTAAACCGGATTTCTCACAAGTTCGAAAGGACACGTTACTTTTTACTTATCACCAGTGAAGTTAAAGTCTGGCAAAGGTTTGTCACAGACAATCCAAACCCTATTAAAAGAGCGTGGTAAAACACGGGGAGAAGGAATTCGTTAATACTGATAAGGGCACTCCTGATCCCGCGTTGATTTTGGCCCCCCGCAGAAGTTCTATAGAGCTTCTTTCCTATCCCCTTCTATTTCTTTCGGATATTCTTTCTTTAAAACAACGAAAAGAATTTCAATGGCCATGTGGGAGTGGAAGTATGGTCAGAGGTGCTATTCATCCCTCAAAGAATCTATAGGATTGGTCATAGCCACTTTAGCGCTTTTGAAACTTATTGTCATCAAAGCGATCGATAGAGTAATCAGACCGGCCAAAGCAAATACCCACCAATGGATTTCTATGCGATAAGCAAAATCCCGCAGCCATTTATCCATTAAATAATATCCTAACGGAAATGCAATTATGAATGAAATGCACACCAGTTTAAGGAAGTCTAAAGAAAGCAGGGCTATGATTTGTGCAACCGTCGAACCCAATACCTTTCTGATGCCGATCTCTTTGATTCTTTGTTCAGCCGTAAAGGTTACCAGACCTAATAATCCCAGGCAGGCCACGAAAATGGTAAGCAAGGTAAAGATCCTGAGCATCGTACCCATTTTTAGTTCTGACAAATAGGTCTTGTTGTATAATTCGTCAAGCAAGGCATAGCTGAATGGCTCTTCAACATTGAAATCTGTCCACATCTCTTTCATATCGCCGATCAGTCCCGGCATGTCTGAAGTTTTTGCTCTGACCATGAGTCCCGAATTCGGATTCTTGAGCATGATTAACGGATCAATAGGCCGGCGCAGGGACTTGAAATGAAAATCTTTTACCACGCCAATTATAATAAGGTCTTCCGTACCTCCTTCATTATCCGTAGCGTGTTTTAATGTTTTGCCAACAGCGTTATCGCTTAACCCAAACATCTTAGCAGCGGTTTGATTGATGATCACGTTTGAGGATTCCGGCCCATATTCTTCTGAAAAATTCCTTCCGGCCACCAACTCCATGCCCATGGTAGGTAAGTACCGATCATCTATATGATAAACAATTGTTCGTCTAAAAACACCTGAGCTTGGATCCGGATAAACTCCCGTCATATTGTTGTTGGAAGGACCTGCCGGAACATATCCGGACATGGTAATATGCTCTACCCTGGAATCGTTGAGAAAGTGATCCTTAAAAGCAATCTCTTTATTGCCGAGCATCCAGGAATCCCTTAGCACGAGCAATTGGTCTTTATCGTATCCAATATTCTTATTTAAGATATATGACATTTGCTTATTGACTACAAGTGTCCCAATGATCAGGCCTGTGGAAATCACAAATTGAAAAACGACCAACCCACTTCTGATGCCTTTGCCCCGTCCGATCGTAAATTTATTTTTTAGAGCAGATATGGGCTTAAAGGAAGACAGGAAAAAGGCCGGGTAACTCCCTGCCAATAAGCTGATGATAATTCCGAATACCGATAAATAGAGCAGCATTTGTGGGTTCAAAATATAAGACGCCTGCAATACTTTCCCTGAAAGGTTGTTGAATACTGGCAGTGTATTCAAAACAAGGATTATAGCCAGGAGCATGGCCAATATGGTTGACATCGACGATTCGGTCAAAAACTGGATGAGTAGTTGTTTTTTTGTTGAACCTATGACCTTTTTGATGCCTACTTCCTTCGCTCTTTTTGAAGCTGAAGCAGTAGATAAGTTCATGAAATTGATGCAGGCAACGAGCAATACGAATATGGCCATAGCGCTGAAAATATAGACCGTCTTGATATCCCCGCCTTGTTCCAATTCGGTAATGCTTGCAAAATCGGAATGAAGGTGGATATCGGTTAATGGCTGAAAGAACAATCCCACATCATTCCCCTTTTCGTTAAATTCGGCCATGGATATTCCCAAGGCCTGTTTTACCTGTGGGCCGATGTATTTCTCAACGAAAGCCGGCATTTTGCTTTCAAGATCCTTCCGATCGGAGTTCATATTGAGCAGCAGGTAACTGTGGTAATTTGATTCGAGCCATTTGAGCTCTTTGGCATCGTCAAGCCCTTCCATAGAGGCAAAAAGATCGAAATGAAAATGGGAATTTGCCGGTACCTTTTCGATGATCCCCGTAACTTTGAAGTGCGCAGACCATTCTTTGAAGTCCAATATTTTCCCCATTGGATCTTCGTCTCCAAAATACTTTACGGCCTCATCTTGTGTTATTACAATCGTGTTTGGTTCTTTTAAAGATGTTTTTGGATCGCCCTTAATGAAGGGTAAGGTAAAAACACTGAAAAAATTAGCATCTACATAAGCTACCCTGCTGTTCCTGAATGTGTTGTTTTTGTATGTTATGCGAGGCGTGCTGTAATCCCGGAGGCGGGTGCCTTGCAGTACTTCCGGGAATTCTTGCTGCAGCGTAGGGGCAGCCGGAGCGGAAGTTACCGCTTCTTTAATCAATTCACCGTTCATCTTTCCTCGAAGAACGACCCTAACTATCTGATCCGCCTTTTCATTATAACGATCATAGCTCAATTCGTCAACCACAAAAAGTAGGATAATCATACAAGTGGCAATACCTATGCCAAGCCCTGTAATATTGATGGCAAATAAACCTTTATGCTTCAAAAGGTTGCGCCATCCGATTTTTAAATTGTTCTTAAACATGCCGTATGGATTAAATTCATTGGTTCTTTTTAAGTTCTTGATCAGTGCCGGGCGAAGCAGTTTCAACGACTCCCACGCGTAAATCCTTTCGGCTTTTTTGATCGAGTATATTTCAATATTCTCCTGGAAAACCTCCTCCATATCCCCCTCTATCTCCTCCACATATTCTTTTTTTACAAAGGATCGAAGGAATTTAAGGGGCCATTTGGGTGGGGTAATATGTTTTTTTTCTTTCATATTGTCTTTAAGTCATAGGCAAGTTGAGGGATGGATGCCCATAGGCCTGCCCTTATGTCTTTCATCTCGGCAAGTATTTTATGTGCGTACGGGGTGGCTGAATAGATTCTTTTACGTTTACCTCCCCTTTTTCGGGTTGCTTCGCCAAATTCAGAGGTCAGAAACCCCTTTTGTTCCATTCGCTTCAATGCGGATTGGATGGACCCGACACTCAATCTTTCACGCAACCTTTCTTCAAGCTCCCGTTTGATTTCAACCCCATAGGCTTCTTCCTGTAATACGGCTACCGTGAGCAATACGAGTTCTTCAAATTCTCCAAGTTTTGTCTTTTTCATAGACTATATTGTTCGTAATTGCAGTAAATATAGTGAACTTATTTTATTCGTAATTGCAGTTTTTATATTTTTTCTAAATAAGACACTTTAAGAATCAGGAAGTTTTTAGCAACGAGGGATCGTACCCGGACCGGAGTTATTTCCGGCGCCAGTGGCTACAAAGAAGATGGAATCCGGCGATTGCACTTGATGGGTAATTTGTCTTAAGTGATCCGATAAATTCAGGCCTGAATACTTCCCGAGATGGAGTGCATACGATGGTTCTGAAAAAGATTCCGTTAAGCTTGATTTGTCCTTATTGGAAGAGATGTGGATAAATATTTTGGGAATTTCAAAAATTGGAGACACGTTATTTTTTACTTATCACTAGTGAAGTTAAAATCTGGCAAAGGTTTGTCACAGACAATCCAAACCTTATTAAAAGAGCGTGGTAAAACACGGGGAGATGGAATTCCGTTAATACGAATAAGAGCACTCATAGGGGTACTGATATAGTTACAAAAGCTTGATTGATAGTATGTAATAATATACTTTTGTAGTAAGTACCGGTACTTAAGAGGTACTCACCGGAGTTGCTTATAATAGATAACAGCGTAACTCAAGTTTAAAATGATATGAAATCCGCTAAATCGTATAAGATTTCCTCAAAATCTGAATTTGGGCAAGCATTAAAAAAGGCCTTGGGGGAAAAGAAAGAGATTATTGAATGCATCTCTAAGGGAGAGGATTTATCTAAATTAAAAGACAAAGGGATTAAGTTTGCCTGATTTTTATGATTGCAGTAGAGAGTTAGACAAATTCTCATTTTTTACTGATCAAGGAACGGAATACAATATTACATTTCACGAGTTTGGTTTTCTGAACGACGCCATAGGAAGTGAGGTAGTCTATACTTTTGCATTTTATCCAGTAGGTGAAAAACAAAAAGGCAGAGATCCAAAAATCAAAAACACCATTATAAAAATTGCAGAAGATTTACCTATTCCCCCTTCCATTCCGGATAAATTTACACCTTGAATACGTCGCTATTTCTTTCTTTTTTTTACGTTATAAAGAAATTTCTGATAACCAATCGCTCCCTTATCCGATATTGCTTCTACCACAACCTGCATTTCACCGATGTTATCCGAATTGTAATAAGACACGGAAGCCCTGCCCAAACTGTCCACCCTGATGTCTGGTTCCCAATGCACGATGGCGCGCAGGTCTGGTTTAACCCAGTCATCCGGTGAAAGCTTTTCATATTTGGGAGCATAGAATTCCCGGGGAACCGAGAATACCGGAATAGATATTTTTTGCATACCTACAGGCTTGGACACTCCGTGAAGCCCTCGCCCTGCATACGTGTAAATGGCAATAACATTCCCTAAAGTGGGTACATCCAGGGGCGGGACTTCGGGAAATACTTCCATGAAAAGTCTCGAAAAGCTTTTGGCATACTCAATGATTTCAAAAGATTTTACTTCACTGGGAGGAATATTGGGAATCAGAGCATAGTCGTAGGGCATCACCGGGATACCGTCAATCACCACGAGCGTTACCTCGGGATTCATACATTGTGCATATAGAAAATCCCTGGTTTTAGTGATCCTCACCTTATCGGGAAATTTAAACAAAAGTACACTGTACAATCCATAAGACCATTTTTCCTCCTCCTCCAGTATGGCTTGCCCGCTAATCACCTTATCGGGTTTTCCGTATTTTTTCATTACTTCTTCCCGTTCGGGAGTTATTCTGTAATCTTCAATGATCACTTCATCTAAAATTATATCGGAGGATAATCGAAACGATTCTTCCACGCTTCTGCGCTCAATGTTTTTATCGACAAATTTTCGCACAACACTGTCTACCTTTTCTACGGACTTTATCCGATCGTATGAAATAGCGGGGGATTCCTTCTTATCCAGGGTAATCGTATAATTCTGCTTTTTCCCCGATTTTTTCGCACTTTGAATTAAAATATTAAGATTTTGCCCGTATTCATCGTCGATATTGAAACTGAATCTGCCAAGACTGTCCGTAATTTGGGATTGCGCGGACGGGAATTGACCAAAAGTCATCAAAGTTAACTCCGAAACTTTCTTTTTTCTCTTATTGATTGACCCGCTCACCGTTCCGGTTACATTCAGGCTGGCTTCCGGTTGAAAACGTATCTCGGTCTCAGGCTTTGTATAATTGTATTTGCTCCAGCCCTGAGTGAGCATGAGTGCATCCAGGTCATCCTCATGTACATGATCGTCCGCGCTGAAATAAAAACCGGGGTTCTCAACCTCTCCTCTTAAGTCCGAGCTCAAAAGAAAGTAGGACAAAATATTTTGACGCGTGTTTTGCATCTGCCCCATTTGCTCATTATTCAATACCAGTAGTGATAAATTGGCATTTACCGTCGCTCCAAGCTGATTTGTAGTTTCAACATTCAATACCGTCTGCTCGCGCTGCGTATAGTCCTTTTGGTTCGCTGAAATGGCAATGTTTATCCTGCTGTCCGGCCTTTGGTTAAAATACAGCCTTTCAGCCATGGGGTACATGGAGCTATCCATCATGGTAAATGCAATAATACCCTCCGGAAGTTTATTTGCCGGCAGGGAAAGCATAAGACGTCCGCGATTCAATCGTCCCTTTATCTCATAATGATCAAGCCCCCGGCACGAGACACGAAAGAAAATACGATCGTTTGTCAAATAATTGGAGGAAACCGTTAACCGTACATTGCTTCCAATCTTACTTACGGACAATACATTGCCAACCCGGGCGACCTCAGGTAATTTATACGTCACCGTAAGTCCTTTTTCTGACGTTGATTTTACCCTAGCAAAGTAAGACTCCGCGCTGTCTGCATTGAACAGGGTAAAGCTCCCCATGCCCAATGAATTGCTCTTGAACCGAGTAACAACTGTTCCCTTTTCATTGACTATTTCACCCGTTACTCTTTTGCCTTTACCGCTAAAGTCCAACGCCTTAAAGCCAATTTTGCTGGTAATTCCATGCACCAACTCCCCGCTCTCGGGGAAGAATTGCAGATCGAGATGATTTTCGTTCAACGCAATTGTTTTATGATAACGGAAGAGGTTTTTAGTCTGAAGTTGCACAGTGACCAACTGGCATTCATTGGGGACGGCATACTCCAGCCTGTACCGATTGTCCCTGTCTTTTTTTATCGACAAGGTATCTTTCTTATCATCCAAAGTAATAAAAAGAGTGAGGTCTTTTTTGTGCAGGCTATCTATAACATACGGATCAAAGTCGGCGAAAAGCCGGCGAAGATTATTCTGCTGCTCAACTAAGGCGACATTACTTATCGGACTGGCATTGCCAACCGTTGAAGAAGCAAATACGCGAATGTATTCTTCGTAGAAAAAATCACTGCCAAAGTTTTTGTTCCATTCGGTATACGCTCTGATCAAGTAAACCCCCGTAGGATAAGCTTGGCTCAATTCAAAAAAACCATCTCCGATACCATTCCGAATTTTGGTCATCTTCTTTTCAACGATATTTTCATTTGGGCCGATCAATTCTACATAGAGCACCCCGCTTATAAGGGAAGGAGTGTGATTGATCGAATTCGTAACAATGGCCTTGAACCAGATGGTATTATCTTTTGTATATACCTTGCTGTCCAATTGCAAATAAATCTTTTCGGCCAATGAACCCCGGGCGTATGTGTGCTTGTTTTGCGATTGGGAAGGATTGAATAAAAAAACGAAAAATATTGATGATATAACAATGCAAATTTGCTTGTCATAAAATGGGTGTAAATCGCTAGGCATATTAAATCTTTATGTTCTGTTTGTGGTAGGTAATAATCATTGGCCGTAAACTTTATTTGTTCTAATTACTGCGGGTGTTTTCAAAAATATCTTCATGGCCTGATATATTAAGCAAAAATGTTGCTAGATAAAATGAGTTTGATTCAATTTTTGTGCTTCAATGTAAATATTAATAAGAAAAGCCTCATTTCAACTGAAAATCACATTGCCAGCGAAACCCGCTTTCACCAAAAGCTCAGCGCCAAGGAGCCGGAATTAAACATGCTGAAATCGCAGGTTAATCCGCATTTTTTATTTAATGCTCCAAATACGTTATACGCTACCGCCCTGAATGAAAATGCAACTACGACAAGTGCCAGTATCGCGAAACCGGCTAATTTAATTGGCTTTAAAAACCTCAAACTTAATTTGCCCGGTCCAATGCAAAAAATTCAGGCCGCGTTTGAATCTTAAATAAATCAAGGAACACACCTGTTGGCCGTTGTGCTTTCCTGTTGGTCCACGTTTATCCCATACCTATACACGGATCCGACATTAAGTGTGCTCCCGAGATTTTCAGATGGATCCGGTATTGTTTTTCCTGGGACGGTTTGCCCTCATGCGAAAAAATCTATGAACAGGTACGGAGAAAATACCCGAATTCAAAAAAAAATGAATTTAGTTGAGGACGTTTCGGAGATTATCCCCCCTTTTATATAAGAAGCAGAAATGAATGAACTATCGGAATTTCAATCTTATCGATTTTATATTTGATCCGCATTTCCAGGAGTGGGTCATTGACCGCACGGAGGAAGCGGCCTCGTTCTGGGAGGAATGGTTAAAAAACAACCCTCAGAAGAGAAAAGTAGTTGAGCAGGCCAGGGCCGTTATTCAAAATGTTGATTTCAGGTCGATCGATGTTTCCGAATTTGACCGGGAAAGGGTATTGGATCACATCAATGCCGCCATTCAAACCGAAGAGCTGACGGAAGATCTGCAGGTTGCCCGGAGTTCGCAGAAACCGGGGTACGGCAATTTGGATGAAACGATCCTTTATGACTTTGAAAAGAGAAGAAATAGGATTAGGATTTGGTACAGGGTCGCAGTGATTGTCATTGTGGCCATAGCGCTGGGGGTTTTCGCTTTTTTATACAATAATTTCGACCTTCCGCCCGACAGGCTGGCTGATGAATTTATAGAGAAATCATGTGGGGCCGGTGAAAAGTTGACGTTTAAGCTTGCGGATGGCACAAAAGTAAAGCTGAACAGCAACAGTAAGTTGATCGTTCCAAGGGTCTTTGCCGGAGCACAGAGAAAGGTCGTGCTTACCGGAGAAGCTTTTTTTGACGTAACTGCCGACCGGTCGAGACCTTTTGTTGTGGCCTCCGGCCAGATCGCTACGGTGGTTCACGGCACATCTTTCAATGTGAGGGCTTTTCCGTACGAACACACGATCAGGGTCGCTGTTGCCAGCGGAAAGGTTTCTGTGGGAAGAATGTCCGGTCCGGAAAGCGCCACCAACCGACATGTGGTGCTTCTGGAGCCCGCTGAAATGGCTGTTTTTGAGAAAGATACGAAGGAAATAGAGAAAGTGAACTTTGAATTTATCAAGGAAATCGGGTGGAAAGACGGGATCATTTATTTTGAAAATGCCGATATACACGAAGTATTGCAGACATTGGAGGACTGGTATGGTGTCACGTTCATCAAAAACGGGAAGATCAACGAGGACCGGGATTATACCGGAAGTTTCCATAAAAAATCTTTGGAAGTTGTGCTGGACGGGCTGGGCTATGTATTTGATTTTGAATTTGAAATAAAAGGAAAAATTGTTGTGTTGAACTAAACTATTAAGATGATGATGCGAATGAATTCAAGCTAGAGATGAATCTCGATCGATGAGTATCAAATCTCACGACGCTGATCCGGACATTGGGGAATGGCTTCTCAGCAGTCGCGAGATTGATCATGTTTCTGATAAATAATTACCAAAAACAAGAATTATGAATGTGAAATTACTAAAAAAAATTCTAATCATGTCAAAGTATGCGATTTTTGGCATGTGGCTACAATGTCTGTTTCTTACGGTTCTATTTGCCGAATCCGGCAGGGCACAGGGAATCAGCCTTGAAAATGTTCAAGTGAATATTGAGTTAAATGATGTCTCGGTAGAAGAGGCATTCAGGCTCATAGAAGGAATGACCGATTTCAAATTTTCCTATAAAAGAAGAGCCATTGACCGAAAGCAAAGGCTGAATCTTAGCAAGACAAATTTGTCCATGGCGGATCTGCTCAGGGATATTGCCAAAACTACTCATTTACGGTTTAAGAGAATTGATGAAACCATCCATGTGACAAAAAAAGAGAAGCACGCGGTTGCACTTTTAGATGAAGCCCTGGCGAATCCGATGTTGGAAAAGCAAATCACCGGCAAAGTGATCTCTTCCGAAGATAACGAAGGTTTACCAGGTGTCAACGTCATGATCAAGGGAACATCAGTCGGAACGGTAACAGGGATTGACGGCACATATAAAATCGGTGTGCCTGATGAGGAAGCCGTATTGGTGTTTAGTTCGGTAGGATTCCTTAAGGAAGAAGTGCAGGTCGGCACGATGTCCGTCATAGATATTAGTTTGGTGCCAGACATTAAAGCATTGGAGGAAATTGTGGTTGTGGGATATGGCACTCAGAAAAAGGAGGCTGTGGTAGGCGCAATGAGTTCGGTAAAACCTGCCGAATTAAAAGTGCCTTCCAGTAACCTGACCACGGCGCTGGCGGGCAGGTTATCCGGAGTGGTGGCCTACCAGACGAGTGGAGAGCCGGGCACGAGCAGCGTACAGTTTTTTGTCCGTGGGGTGGCTTCCTTCAATGGTCAGAACGGGCCGTTGATCCTGATCGATGGTGTGGAGTTGACCGCAGATGATCTGGCCCGCTTGCAACCCGACGATATCGAAAGTTTCTCCGTGTTAAAGGATCCCACCACCACAGCCATTTATGGTGCCAGGGGTGCCAACGGCATTATTTTGGTGACCACCAAATCAGGTGAAGACGGTCCGGCCATTGTAAATCTAAGGATAGAAAACTCATTAAATCAGCCTGCCGATTTAATAGAGCTCGCCGATGCTGTAACGCACATGAAATTGCAAAATGAAGCGGACAGGACCAGGGGGCTGTTCCCCACGTTTACAGAGTCGAAAATTGCAGGTACCATAAGAGGCGGGAACCCGAATATTTATCCTGCGGTTGACTGGTATGATGAATTATTCAAAGACTATGCTACTTCGCAGCGGGTAAACCTGAATGTAAGAGGCGGAGGCAAGAATGTGAGATATTATGTAGCAGGATCTTTCAACAAAGATAATGGCCTGTTGGAAGTGAATGAAATAAACAACTTTTCCAACAACATTAGTTTGAAAAGGTATTTGTTAAGGTCAAATATCAATATTGATCTGCATGAGAACACGGAAATGATTGTCAGGCTGCACTCCACCATTGACGATTACCGGGGTCCTTTGCAAGGTGGCAATACCATCTATAACGCAGCGGTGAGAACCAGCCCGGCACGCTTCCCTGCGGTATTAGACCCCGACCCGTCATTAGCCGGCGTCCCCCACATTACTTTTGGCAACGACGAGGGGCCACGATTTGGTGTTAACTCTGGTAATGAAGGCGCTGTCTGGTATAATCCCTACGCCGAATTACAACGAGGGTACAGGGATTTCAGACGGCAATTGTCACTGGTACAGCTTGAACTTTTGCAAGATCTAAAAGGCATTTTACCTGGCTTAAGCGCGCGTTTTCTGGGCAACGCCAATTCTACCTCATTTTACGAAAACCGGAGAGCATATCGACCGTTCTTTTACCGGGTCTCTACTTTTGATCCAAGTACGGAAGAATATACACTCGTTCGAACAGCAGAAGGGAATGAAGCGCTTGAACTGGAGCCGGGCAGTCGTATCAATAACTCCGCCTTGTACATGGAGGCGGCAGTGAATTATTACAACACCTTTGCCCAAAAGCACCACGTAACCGGCCTGATGGTATTCACAGCAAGGGAATTCCTGGATGGCAACGCAGGAAGTGTGCAATTGTCGCTTCCAAGCCGTAACCTTACATTAGCCGGCCGGTTCAATTACGACTACGACAGCCGTTATTTTGCTGAGTTCAATTTTGGCTATAACGGGTCCGAGCGGTTTGCCGAGGAAAACCGCTTTGGCTTTTTCCCTTCTTTCGGTGCCGGCTGGCTGATATCCAACGAAAAGTTTTTTAACTCCGGGATTATCAGCTTGTTAAAATTGAGAGGTTCTTATGGATTTGTAGGTAATGATCAAATCGGGAATACCAGGGAAGACCGCTTTTTCTATTTATCCGAAGTGGATCTTGATGATTTTGGCGCCGGTTCCACTTTTGGCCGGGATTTTACAAATCGTGTTGGCGGGGTTTCAATTACCCGCTATTCCAATCCCAGAGTGACATGGGAAACATCGGAAAAAATAAACTTTGGAATTGACCTGAATCTTTTTGATGATGCCGTGCAACTCCGCGCAGATGTTTTCCGTGACGAGCGAACCAATATTTTGCAGACAAGATCGGATATTCCATCGACAATGGGATTGCAAGCGCCACTGAAAACCAACGTGGGCGAGGTGACGGCGCAAGGGATGGATGCTTCTCTAGATATCAATCATTATTTCAGTAACAATTTCTGGATAGCAGGCAGGGCTACTTTCACCTATGTAGATAACGAATACAAGGTGTTTGAAGAAGCGGACTACGCAGCTCTCGGCGCTCCCTGGGTATCAAACATAGGCAAAAACGTGGATGTGGCTCATGGTTTTATAGCAGAGCGTTTGTTTGTAGACGATGAAGAGGCGCTCAACTCCCCGACACAATTCGGAATACCCGGAGTTGATTATGGCGGGGGCGATATTAAGTATAAAGACCTGAACAATGATGGGATAATCAGCGGCTTGGATCGGGCTCCTATAGGCGAACCCGTAATCCCAAAGATAACCTATGGTTTTGGGTTTTCCTTCGGACACAAGAGATTGGATTTCAATGTGTTCTTCCAGGGACTGGCAGGAACCTCATTCTTCATAGATCCGTATAAAACCGCACCATTTATAAACAGCGTACAAGGGAACAACGGAATAGGCGCCATCCTGGGTGGGAATGGCCTGTTATCTGAAAACGGGCTAATCCAGGCCTACGCAGATGATCACTGGTCAGAAGAAAATAAGGATGTTTACGCCCTTTGGCCGAGGCTCTCTACCAGGGTGATTGAAAACAACAATCAAACCAGTACCTGGTGGCTGCGAAACGGCTCTTTTCTGCGTTTGAAACAAGTTGAGATCGGATATACCATCATCAAAAGCAAGGAGAGCAATAAGTTAGGCATCTCGACTTTAAGACTTTATGCTACAGGAACTAACTTGAATACCTGGGGGGTGTTTAAGCTGTGGGATCCGGAGTTAAAAGGTAACGGTTTGAATTACCCGATTCAACGGGTGATTAATTTGGGGGTGCATGTTGGGTTTTAATTAAGATAGAATTATGAAAAGCAGAATTATAAGAATTATAGTTACGGTGGCTTTGATAGCAACAGGAACATCTTGTGGAGATTTTCTGGATGTTGTTCCCGAAAATATTGCGGAGATCGAAGATGCCTTTAAGACAAGGGATTCCGCAGAGCGGTTCTTAGTAACCCTGTACGGCTACTTGCCACCTTATGCCTCGATCAATAACCCTTCATTGGCCGCCGGAGACGAAATAGCTGTAAATGAAGAGGCATCCAGAAACTGGCCTGCGCGTACCGTTGCCTTGGGCGGGCAATCGGTCGTTAATCCCAGGTTAGGGTATTGGGGAAATAAAGGAACGGTCTCTAACCTGTTTATAGCTTTGCGCGACTGCAATATATTCCTTGAAAACATCGACAAGCCATTTGACCTGGAAAGCTTTGAAAAAAAGAGATGGATTGCCGAAGCAAAATTCTTAAAAGCATACTATCATTTTTATCTGATGCGTATGTACGGTCCAATTCCAATCACGCGGGAAAACATTACCGTGGGTAGTGGCGTGGATGCTGTGAGGGTCAGCAGGGATCCTGTGGATGAGGTGGCGGAATATATCGTAGCACTGTGTAATGAGGCCATCCCCGATTTGCCACTTGTGATTGATGATACAGGCCAGGAGTTGGGTAGAGCTACTTCTCCGGTGGCTGCCGCGATCAAAGCGCGCGTACTAATGACAGTGGCCAGCCCATTATTCAACGGAAACGCTGACTACGCAAATTTTGTAAACAAAGATGGCAAAGCCCTGATCAACACAACTTACGATGAAGCAAAATGGACTCGTGCCGTCGAGGCGTGTCGTGAAGCCATCGACCTCGCTCATGGTGCCGGTCATTCCCTGTATGAATTCACCGATGCCCGTGCCGACTGGTCCGATACCACGGTGCTCAAACTGAGCATCAGGGGAAGTATCACCGAAAGGTGGAACAATGAAGTGATCTGGGGCGGTTCGAACAGCGCAGGAACAACTTTGCAGAATTGGTCACAGGCCAAAATAGCTCCTGGCCTTACGGCTGAGACCATAAATTCTATACGGTCGTGGTGGTCACCTCCGATGCGCATAGCGGAGATGTTTTATTCGGAAAACGGTGTCCCCATCGATGAAGATGTAAATTATGACTATGCCGATCGCTACAAAGTA